>JAMOTA010000059.1 GCA_027068435.1 Sulfurovum sp. | reverse complement strand
TTCCCTCCAATACCTTTTCCTGCTTTGAGCTGTGTTGCAAACTCTGTAACGTCTATTTCCATTTTCATCTTTAAATCCTTCTGTGTTTAACATTTTATCTAATTGACACAGAATTATTTACACTCCCCTATTTCCAACTACACGTATAGACTATTTATCTTTATCTCGTCTACAGATAATATTCTTTAGATTTAGTTTTATATGAGATGGATTATTTTTGAAGATATTTTCAGTTTCATTGATAAAATTTAATGAAACTTTTTTAGAAATCTTATTTTTACTTCTAATATATTTATCATCAAATCTAAGATACATTAGTATGCTCTAAAATTAAATCTCCAATCTCCATATCTAGCTTTGCTATCTGAACTAGAAGTCTATCAAGAATCTCTTTCATCTCCTGATTTTTACTATTTTGAAAAATCTCTTCTACCACATCATAATCATCATCAAGATTAAACTGTAAAGTTCTTAATTTCTCCTCATCAAAGTTTAAATCATCAAGAATATCGCGAAACCCCTCAACCATCATCAATGAAATTTTAATAACATTTTGTATCTCTATAGAGTCTAATGTATCTAATGATTTAAAATAATCAAAATTAAGTTGTGGCATATATTGCAATTCACTCATGATAACCCCTTTTTAATACTATATAATGCTCCTCGTTCTTGTTATATCTTTCTCTCTTTCCAGTAGTTAGGTTTTCTTTGAAGTTGCATAACGGCAAGTATAACAATCTCATTATCTCTTTGATAGTAGATTACTCCAAATGGAAAACGATTTGTTAAACATCTTCGTATTTCTCCATCTAGTTTCTGCCAAGCAGTTGGAAATGCTAATATTCTTTGAATTGTTTTTTGAACTTCATAGGCAAACTCTGAGCCAAGATTCGTTTTACACTCTTCATAGTAATCAACTGAAGCATTTAGTTCAAGTTCAGCATCTGGATGAAATGAGTATGTCATTTATGAATTTAATCTTTTAACTATTTTTTGAAAAACCTCATCCCCATCGACAAGAGATACACAGTTTGTCTCAATATCAGTTTTTCTTTTATTTACCTCTTTTATCCATACTGCATCTATTGAAGTGTTTAAAGGTGTTATACTAGCTAATATCTTATCAACAATTTTAGTTTTTAAGTCTATTGGCAAGATATCTATTTCATTGAATAATTCTTCTTGTTTTAAAGCTAACATTTTAAATCCTTTATACTTAGAGCCACTTGCAAATTCAACCACACCATGCAAGTAGCTTAAACTCTAGCTGACTTAATTTATCAAAAAAATGACTTTTGTTCTTTTTTATATTATTTAACTCCAATTCATATAGTTTTTCTCTAAAAATCCTATTTTTAAAGCATGAGCGATGGTTTCATTTACATTTGTATTCTTTTTTAGTGATTTTGGAATAAATTAAGTCACAAGTTTTAAGCTTTGATGAATACATATAGCTAAAATTCCGAATGCTAACACTGAAGCTACTTTTGTAGCACCTTGATAGTAGAGTTTGTCACAACCATAATCATCTTTTAGGTACTTGTTGACTCTCTCCACCATACTTCTTTGGTTACAGTGTTCCTTATCAAGAGTGAAGTGTTGGTTGAGTTCTTGAAATATCTCTTTCTCATGTTTTATAAGTTCAATCTTCTCTTTAAGTACTTTTGAATTTTTAGGATTGATATCTATAAGTGGTCTATGACCATATTTTATGGAAAATTCTCTAATAATATCAGCATCATATCCTGCATCTTGTAAGTCATACAGATAGTTTACTCTTTGGCTTGTCTCTTGTATAAGTGGTAGTGCTACTGAGCTATCATGGACATTAGCTCCACTGTAAAATGCTGATATTGGCATATCTCCATCTACAGCAGAAATATGTAGCTTACCTCCTATCCACACTTCTCTATTACCTTTGGAGTTTTGTTTTACACCTATACCACACTTTGTAGAAACCAAGTTTAACATCTCATCTACTGTTGTCATCTCTTTTTGTTTTTGTAGGATACTTGGTTTTATGGTCTCTCTTCTCTCACCTTTTTTAGGTCGTCCTCGTTTCTTTGGTTTTCTTTCTCTTTCTCAACTTTAATAGGCTTTTGTCTTAATGGTATTTTAGTCGCATCTGTTGCATTATAAAAGAATGTCTTTTCACTAAGATATTTTGACACAAACTTCTCTTGAGTCTTTTGAGCTATCTTCAAATCACTCAATTCACCAAATGCTCTACTAAATGTCGCTTCACTTGGAATATCTTTTTTATATCTCCATCCACAGATAATGCGTAACGTTCTATCTATCTGTAATCTATCTATCAAATCTCTTGCGGTTTGAAAATTATACACACTCTTTGCCACAAAGGCTCTTGCTATTTGTTCTCTATCTTTTTTACTATTTGTAATGGATACAACTGTAATATTTTTTTCTATCTCTGCAAAGTCTAAAATACGAATAAGTTTACTCTCTTTGTTTGATAACTCTTCTAGCATTAATGTCTCTTTTAATGCAGGAAAGAGTGTATTCTCCATATTAAAGATTTTATGCCACATTTTAGAAAGTGATGCTATACTTTTAGACATTAGTTGTTTCTCTTTTCTGTTAGATTTTTGTCGTGAAAAATTATAACTTATCTGAAATTAGATTTCAACTTTTGTTCTACTATATTTCTAAATTAACTACTTTCTTTGTTAATTTGCAAGTGGCTCCTTAAATTACTTTATTATAGAGTCACTTGCAAATTCAAACATCCAATATAGTCAATTTTCAGATAAACTGAATCTGCAAGTTTTAAAAACCTACTAAGCCTAATCTTTCATCATTTACTCCATTTTTTAGATAAATTACCTGAAAAGCCTTTTTTTAAGCACTAGCAGTGGTAAGCTAACAAATATTTCACTCTTTTACCATTGTTTAAAAAGTTAGGTTATAAGCTTCAGGCTCTGATGGATACAAATAGATAATATTCCAAATGCCAGTACGGAAGCTACTTTGTTTGATCCTTGATAATAAATTTTATCGCAACCGAAATCATCTTTAAGATACTTATTGACTCTCTCCACCATACTTCTTTGGTTGTACAGATAGTTCACTCTTTGGCTTGTCTCCTTCATGAGAGGAAGAGCTACAGAACTGTCATGTACATTGGCTCCACTATAAATAGCGGTGATTGGTATATCTCCATCAACTGTAGATATGTGAAGCT
>JAMOTA010000058.1 GCA_027068435.1 Sulfurovum sp. | reverse complement strand
CCTATAGAGTCAAATTTTAATGTAGAGTTTCGTCATCCATTTTACGATTTAGAACTTGTAGAATTCTCACTCTCTTTGCCTCCTGCATTTAAATATACAGAGGGTAAAAGTAAATGGATATTTAGGGAGGCAATGAAAGGAATATTGCCTGAAATGATTAGGCATAGAAAAGATAAAGCAGAGTTTTCAGAAATAGTTATACAGCAAATAGAAGCTATAAATATGAACAGACTTCTTGATAATGCATTTATTGTAAAATTAGGTATTGTTAATCAAGAAGATATTGATGCTATTAGGAAAAGATATGATAATCAAAGGGTTAAAAGACCTTACCATATTTGGGGAGTAATTAATTTAGAGTACTGGTATAGATTTAATTTTGAAAAAGAGAGTCTAGCTAATATAGATAAAAAGGAAAGTGTGTAGTGTTAGCATATGGATATAATATCAAATGCCAAGGGATTTTAACAGAGGTTGAAGATAACTCTTATGAAACCATAGAGATAAAAAAATCAGTACTTTTGAGTGTAAAAGATAAAGTAAAGTTTAAACTAAAATTTTTCAACAATCAAGGTAGAGAGTTAACACTCTACACAGATAAAAAGTTTGTAACCACTCAAGAGGGGCAACTTTGGAGTTTTGAAGTTAAAGATGTGGTAACACTATTTTGGTACAGTGGTACTATGAAAATAGCATATATTGCTCATGAAAACTTTACGGATGCACTTTTGAAGTACTGGTGTTTGCATATCTGTCTGCCTACTTTTTTAACTATTGAAGAGAAGTATGACTTTTTACATGCGGGGGCTGTTGAAGTAGAGGGACAACCCATACTCTTTACTGCTGAGTCTTTTGGTGGTAAGTCAACGATGACAGACTATTTTTTAAAGCAAGGTATCACTATGGTATCTGATGATAAAGTAGGCTGTTTCGAAGAAGATGGTAACTATATGGTCGTACCCTCTCACCCTCATCATAGACCCCATAGAAAAATGGAAGATTTAGGCTTTTATGTAGAAAATACAGCAAAAGAAGCGAAACCTCTTCATGTTATTTATGAGTTAGTAAAATCTGATGAAAATGCAAGTGTAGTATTTGAAGAGGTTTTTGGTATAGAAAAATTTAAAATCTTACGCTACAGAAGTGAACTCAATCTCTTTTTTTTAAAGAGTAAACGTTTTACATTTTTAGCAAACTTAGCAAAGAAAGTACCACTATACCGTGTCACTGTACCATGGGATATGGAGAGATTAGATGAAGTCTATAAGATGATTTGTAACCATAGTAACAGTATCAACCCTTAACGATGCATTTTCAGTTTCAACAACTACTTAGCTTAAGTTTTATTGTACTTTTAAGTACTTATATGGGTACTTTGTATCTTTCGTTAGGGAGTATTTTCACTGTACTTATTTTTGTTATGTTGGTTGAACATCTATTTATATATGTAAAAGAAAAAAGCGTTAGCTACATCTCTTTCTCCTCTTTATCTACAGCATTAGGTGTGATGCTTATGATGGTTACTCCTTATGTGTGGATAACGATGTTTGTAACTTTTTTTGCGTTACTTCAAAAACAGTTTTTAACTGTAGAAAGAAAACACTTTTTTAATCCCTCCAATTTTGCTCTACTTTTAGCCTTGACACTTTTTTATAAAGATGCCCACATTGTACTAGGGCAGTTAGGCGATACTTTATGGTTAAAGTTGGTTCTTATTGTGGTTGCTATGTCTATATTGGTACGTGTTGACAGATGGGTTATTCCTTTATCTTTTACACTCTTTTATCTGTTTTTTCAGTACCACTTTGTTATAAGTTATGATCCTGTGCTTATTATGGAAGATCTGTATCATCGTTTTTACTCTGTCTCATTTACACTGTTTATCTTGTTTATGCTTACTGACCCAAAAACAACACCTCAAGCCTTACATCTACAGTTAGTTTTTGCTCTTCTTATCGCTTTTTGTGCTACTTTACTAGACCGAATATACGGTTTTAGAGTACAGCACCTTTTTATGGTACTTTTTTTACTCACCCCTCTTGTACCCATAATGACAACCTATAAAGAGAGTAAAAACAAAAAAAGATTACTTATCTTTACTATAAGCATCTTTCTCTTAGCACTAAGTGTTATAATATTCATTCAGAGTCAACCACCTTATTATTATGAAATGGAAAATTGATGAATAAAGAGATAAAAATAAGTATGCTAATACTTCTTGTAGGTTTTATGGCTATAGCACTATATTGGTTTATGCCCCTTTCCCAAACAGATACTTCTACTGTATCAAACACTAAAGAGAGGGTACTTCTACCTAAGCATGATATAGATACCTATCAAAACATACCACTAGTTCATGCGTACAAAGAAGAGTTAAAAGCACTCATGGCTCAAGGTAAAGCTGTTGTACCTTTAAAAAGTTCTGAACTAGATGCGTATGCCACAAAAGTGCAACAACTCTTACTAAATGATAGCCAATTCCTCAAAGAGACAAAACAAGGTAATAGACTTTTACATAATGACATGATGCGTATATTACCAGTGATACAGAGCTTGTTAGATGCAAAGAGTAAAGAGCAATGCAAAAGAGGTATCTGCTATAAAGCAGAGATGTACAACTATGTAACCAACACCACAACAAGAGCCATAGTAGATGCCAAGAAGATGCAGATTTTAGACATACAACGCTATGCAAACATGCAACCAGATATCTCGTTACGGCTTACTTACATCGCACAAGCTATCGCACTACATGCTCCTGAGGTTAAAGAAGAGTTAGGGTTTAACCCCTCTAAGAAAGACATAACGATGGCAAATGTAAGAGGTTCTTTGCAGGGTTCTCCTTGTCAAAACTCTGAACATCTCTGTGTAGCACCCACTTTTGCTGACCATAAACAAGAACAAGCACTATGGGCTATTGTAGATTTGAGTGAACTTACATTAGCAGCTGCCAAATGGGCAGGGTTAGGAAAAACAGCAACACCTGCTTGTATATCGGAGAGAAGTTTACAAAATAGATATATAATGGAAAACTTTTGCCAAAAAGATACCGAACTTATAAAGGGTGATTGGAAACTCTCTTACCGTATTACAGGTTCAGATGGTTTAGAAATTATAGATGCTTCTTACAAAGGTAAGCCTGTACTTAAATCGGCAAAAATTGTAGATTGGCATGTGAGTTATAAGCAAAAAGGAGCAGAAAATTTAAATACCTCTACCCCTACTATTATAGAGGGTAGGTTGGTAGAGTACAACATCTTAGATAAAGAGAACTACCTCTTTGGTTATAACGATGCGATGGGTTGTCCTATGTTCTCTACTTCTGTTGTATTACCTTTTAATGCTCCACAAGTAAAAAAGCTTAAGAGTGAAGATGGGTTTATGTTAACCCAAGACTACCGAAACCCCAAATGGCCAATGGCGTGTAATTATCGTTATGAAAATAGATTTGAATTTTATAACGATGGTTCATTTCGTGTCGTAGCAGTCAACAAAGGAAGAGGTTGTGGAGACAACGCTATCTACCGACCTGTAATGCGTATAGACATGAGCTTAGGAGACGACAAAGAGCAGTTTTATGGCTACGATGAGCGTTGGAAACTGTGGGAAAAAGAGTCATATGAAAAAGTAAAACATAACACAACACCATACGCCTACAAAATAAGTTCTAAAAAAGAGCCATCAAGAGGTTACTACATAGAGCCAAATTATGGGCAGTTTTCAGATGGTAGCCGTGGAGATAATGCCAATATTTTTGCAACAGTATTTAAGAAAAATGAGGGAGATACTGACCTTTTAACTCTTGGTTCATGCTGTAACTTAGATGAAGATGGTGTAGAGAACTATATAGATGAAGATCAGAGTATAGAGGGAGAAAATATCGTACTGTGGTATGTTCCTCGCATAACCAATGATATGAGAGAAGGGCATGAGTACTGCTGGGCAGATACAGTCATAGGCAAAGATGGTAACTTAGAAGTGAAAGTGTGGCCATGTATTGTAGGTCCTAAATTTGTTCCTATAGGAGAGTAGAGTATGAAAAAGTTATTGCCTATAGGGTTCTCTATGGTTATCGTGTTGTGCGTAGGTTTTGTAGTGGTTCAAAAAAAGAGTGAACAGCCATTAGCCGTAAAAGCTACCACTCAAGAGCTAGGTCTAGGGGAGTTTAAGCCTAAAAGATCTTGTGCAAGGTTACCAAAGTTTCTCAAACGTATGCACATTACACAACCTGTTATGATAGACCTCTCTCAAAAACGCTTTAAGGGTATAGCCCTCTATCATGGGCAAAAACTTCAAAAGGTACTACACCCTAAAATGTGGGAAAAGTATGAACACTTTAGTACCTACGCTTTAGACAAAGAGGGCAACATCTTCTTAGCTCCCTCTCCTTTTATAAGCATAAGAGCAAACACTTTTGCGTTACAGACTAACATCTATAAACTAGACTCTAAAACAGGTAAAATAGAACGATTTATGCACTTAAAAGATGTTCACCCCTCAGCACAAAACCCATACGGCATAAATGCTCTTGTCTATGACTGTGACGATGAAACATTGTGGGTCTCTGCCATAGATGAGACAAGCTATGACAAACAGAGAGGAACCATATACCATATAGATATAAAAACAAAAAAGATACTACAAAAACTAGAGGGCTTAGATGCCTTGAGCTTAGCATTGGTTCGGAGTGAAAAAGAGAAACATCTTTTAGTAGGAGGCAGTAGAAAAAGTGTATTGTATGCGTATCAAATAGTCAAAAATAGAGCTAAAAACAGAGCTAAAACACTCCTCACTTTACCAAATGCAAACGAATTCATACGTAAAATAAAAGTAAAAGCTAAAAATACCCTAGAGTTACAAACTATCCCTTTTATGTACTCACTTATCACCCAAACTGCAAAAAAAGACCGTAAATACTATCTTACAGCTTGGGATGAAAAGTTAAAAAGTTGGGTGTTTAAATAGATTTAGTAAGAAACATCTCTTCTTTTCTCCTACGTGAAACATTTCAATGACAATCTTATGATAATATTAGAAATGATTGGTAGTAACTACCTACGTTAATAAGAAATAATTTCCTTAGGAGGGAAGTATATCATGAATAAATGGATAAAATTTATTTTTTCACACCTAATATTTTTACTGTTTGTAACGGGACTGCAAGCAGATGTAAATGGTCTAGTTTTTAGAGATTTAGCAGTAGATGGTACAGCATTAAATACATATGGTTCTAAGGATAGTAATGAATTGGGAGTTGCTGGTGTAACAGTTACAGCCTATTATGATGGAGGCACAAGTACAACTACTACAGGAGCAGATGGTACTTGGAGCATAGCAACTACAAGTGATGTTCGGGTAGAGTTTTCAGATTGGCCAATTTATTTAAATGAGAGTCCAAATACAGCAAATAATATTGCTGTTCAGTTTGTCTCAGATGGAGATACAAGTGTAGATTTTGCTCTGCATGAACCAAGTGACTATTCTGATACTGCTACACCCGATTATATACTAGGCAGACAACAAACAGGTATAAGTGCAGACAATAGTCAGCCTGGTGTAGAAACAGTACATTACACGGACAGTGAACTAAACAGTGATTTCTGTGATGAAAATGGTGATCAAGGTACGGGTCCTGTACCTACAGTAAGTGCAGAGGTGAAAGATGTAGGTTCAGCATGGGGGCAGGCATTTCAAAAAGATAAGCAGAGACTATTTCTTTCAGCTTCACTCCAAAGACATGTTGGCTTAACTTCTGTAGGGTTAGGTAGAGTGTCAATACTTGATTATAGTGCGGGTGTAAATTCTGTGACTAATACATATATTGATTTACAGGGTGTAACACCAGCCAATGGTGGTGCAGATATTGATTTGGGTACCGTATGTAGAGCAGCAAGTTGTTCCAACGATGGTAGTACAAGTAGTAATACAGGCATAGCTGCTGATTATACACTTCCCGATAATGCATCTGACCCTAGTATAGATCTTGATGCTTATGCTAAAGTAGGAAAGATGAGTTTTGGAGATATAGACTTTGACCAAACTACAAATACTCTATGGTTAGTAAACTTAAATCAAAAAGGGATTATATCTGTAGATGCCAGTGGAGATTTGTCAAACTTGAGTTCTGCTACAAAGCAATACTCTATAGAAAATATGACAAATGTACCAACTTGTACCAACGGAGAACTTAGACCTTGGGCATTAACTACACATCAAAGTAAAGGGTATTTAGGTGCTGTCTGTGATGAATCTGATGCTAGTAATACAGACAATGAAGTAAGTACAGACAGTAGAGCTTTTGTACTCTCTTTTGATTTATCTGACCCAACTACAGGATTTACAGTAGAGCTAGATATACCTTTGGATTATAAAAATGGTGGTGATTCATGGCAATCTTGGAAAACATGGTCAGATGACAATAGTCGTGTAGACAGAAGCCATTGGTTTGATGAATATAATCAAGCAATACTTGGTGACATTGAGTTTGATGAAAATGATACAATGTATATTGCTTTTATTAATCGTTTTTCTATGCAAGGAACCTATCATAACAATCGCCCAGTGAGTGAAGATACAAGTGCTGATGAAAATGTTGTAGGTGTTTCTGACTTATTAAGAGCCTGCTACGAGAGTAACAGTACTTATAGTTTGGAAGGAACAGGTACATGTACTGCTACCAATGGTGATGATGGTTATTTCCTTTATGATAAGGGTGGAGATGGGATGAAAAATCTTTCTGGAGGTGCTTTGGCACTTTTAAAAGGAACTAAACAACTGCTTCATCTTGCTATAGATCCTTTTCCTGGAGGTGATAGTGATACTAAATATCAGAGTACTATTGGTATTAATACCTTAAGTACAATAGATGGCAGTATTGATAATTGGTACTCTATACTGTATGGGAATCCAAATGATTGCGATGGTGATGGTACTAATGAACACTCTGGATATAATGCAAAGGGAGCTTCTTTAGGTGATGTTGAACTTTTAACAGCTCCAACACCTACAGAGATAGGAAGTAGGGTATGGTTTGATGAAGACAGTGATGGAATCCAAGATGCAAATGAGAGTGGTATAGCAGATGTTAATGTCACACTTTATGCAGCAGATGGAACATTTATTGCTACTGTACAAACAGATGCTAATGGTTATTATCTTTTCTCTAATGACCCTTTAGGAACAGATACATCCAATGCTGAATATAATTTAACGGAACTTCTTGTAAACAGTGCATATATTGTACAAATACCAAATATAAAGGGTATAAATAAGCAAACAGAACTTGATGGAAAGGTATTGACCTTAACAGATGTAGGTGAAGGTAGTTATACCAATGTAAATGATAGTGACGGTGCAGTAAGTGAAAATGATGCCAATGCTTCTATTGTAGCTTCAGAGATAGCATATTCAGGTGCGAATAATCATAATGTTGCTTTTGGATTTAGACCTTTTTCATCAACACTCACAGGTCATGTTTATGAAGATAAAGATGGTGATCGTGTACAGAACAATGCAGATGAGAACTTATCGAATATTACTGTAACAGCAGTAGATTCTAATGGTGTTACCCATACCACAGAGACAAATGCAAGTGGAGATTATACATTTACTGATTTAAGTGTGGGTGATGCAAATATTACTATAGATGAATCAGATGATGACTTCCCTACAGGTGCAGCCCAAACAGAGGGAAGGAACCCAACAACAGTTACCATAGTAGATGGTAACAATGTAGAAGAGAACAACGGTTTTCACTTACCTATAGTTACGAGTATCACTTCAGATACACAAACAGAAGGTACGGGAAATGACTTAGTGCATACAGTTACTATGAGTGCTTCAACTAGTGTAGATAGAAATTACACCTTTAATGTAGTAGACAACAGTACAAATGGAGTAAATGACTATAACCTTACATACATATTTAGTGATGGTGTAGTTGACAATGGCGATGGCAATATCAGCGTTCCAGCAGGAGTAAGTAGCTTTACTGTTTCAGTAAAAGTGATAGATGACGATACAGCTGAAGATGATGAGTTCTACGACATAACAGTAGGTACAGTCAGTGCAACAGGAACCATACTGGACGATGACAAAGGTGCTATACACGGGCATGTATTTGAAGATAGTAACGGCGATGGCACACAGCAGTTTGATGAAGCAAACCTTAGTGGTGTAGATGTTATTATTACAGATAGTAACGATGTAGTAACTACTGTTACAACAGATGCAAATGGTAGCTATAGTGCAACAGACCTCCAAACAGGAGATGCAACAGTAGATGTAAATAACAGTACACTACCAGCAAACCTCACAAAACAGACAGCAGGAACAGATCCTCAAACTGTCACTATTACCTCAGGTGGAAATAGTAACGCAGGAGAAGATGGATACCAACAACCACCAGCGTCACAAGTTAAAGCAGTCATAGGAAACAGTGTATGGTATGATGAGAATGCCAATGGTGTACAAGATGCAGGTGAGAGTGGTATGGCTAATGTTACTGTTACACTAGATGATGGTAATGGAAATAGTATCACAACAGTAACAGATACAGAAGGTGGATACCTCTTCAATAACCTTGAAGCAGGAACATACAGTGTTACAGTGACACCACCAAGTGGAATGAATGCAACCTATGATGAAGATGCTACTTTAGATAATGTGACTTCTGTCACAGTTGCCGAAGGTGAAAAACATTTAAGTGCAGACTTTGGTTACAACTGGGTAAGCCCAACAGATACAACAAACCCACCAACAGATGCAACAGGTGCAATAGGTGACCGTATCTGGAATGATGCTAACGGTAATGGTGTACAAGATGCAGGAGAGAGTGGTATAGGAGGTGTGATTGTAACTCTTATGAATGATGCAAACAAAGATGGTATATATGGTGGAACAGGAGATACAAACGTAACAGCAACAACAGATGCTGATGGTTACTATATCTTTGATGATGTAGCAAGAGGTGCGTATGTGTTAGAGGTTAATACTTCTAGCTTACCAGCAAACTTTGCTACCACACCAACAGGTGACCCAGATAGTGATGGAGATAACACAAGTAACCCAATACCTCTAGCTCCAGGTGATGTTTACCTCAATGGAGACTTCGGATACCAACCAAGTGATGGTAGTACTATAGGAGATACAATCTACTTAGATGTAGATGCAGATGCTACACAAAATGGTAGTGAAGCAGGTATAGCAGGTGTAAGCGTAGCACTTCTTGATGATGGTAGTCATATAGTAGCTACTATGTTTACAGATGCAAACGGACACTATGCATTCTCTGGTGTACAAGCAGGAGACTATAACGTACGTGTAACAGATAGTCATGCAATTGTAAGTGACTTTATCCTTACGCAAGATGGTGGTAATACGATTACGGTTGATGGAAGTGCTGATTATCTTAACCAAGATTTTGGGTATAAACTCTCTAACCACAGCACAGGCGATGGTTTCATAGGAGATACTGTCTTCCTTGACCGTGATGGAGATGATACATTAGATGCAGGTGAAGGTCTTGAAGGTGTAACTGTTAAACTTTATGACGAGGCAGGAGTAATAGAACTTTACGCTACTGTAACAGATGAGAATGGACACTATACCTTTAGTGGACTCTCAGCAGACCATAACTACACCGTAAAAGTAGATACAACAACACTACCAAACAGTGGAACAAACTTAAGTAATAGTGTTGACCCAGATGGTAATACAGCCAATGAATCTCTAGTCGTACTGAATGCAAGTAACAGCCAAATAGATTTAGATCAAGACTTTGGATACACGGCATCTACAGCAAATACGCTTAGTGGTACACTCTTTAAAGATAGTGATACCAATGGTACTTTAGATGCATCAGAGAGTGAGCGATTTGAAAATGTAACAGTTGTTCTTCTTGATGATGCTAACCATACCGTAGCAACTACAAAAACAGATGCCAATGGTGACTATAGTTTTACAGGTTTAAATGATGGTAACTATACAGTATATGTAAGCGACGATTTAGGTGTAATGACAGGGTACTGGAGTACACATGGTGCAAACGATGGGGCAGATGACAATGCACAAACAACACGCTACACCGTAGAACTTACAGCAGGAGAGACAGATAACACAGCTGACTTTGGATTCTATAAAGTGGGTGGAACTCTTGGTGACCGTGTTTGGGAAGATGCAGATGCAGATGGTATTCAAGATGCAGGAGAGAGTGGTATCACTGATGCCAATGTGACATTGACTATTACCTACCCTAATGGTGATACAGCTATTGTAAAAACAGTAACAGATGCAAATGGGGATTATCATTTTTATAACCTCATGCTTGATGAAAACTTTAACAGTGGTACATTACCAACGTATGAACTGACGGTTTCTGTATCAAGTACCTATGAAGCAAGTCCAATAGAAGAGGGTAGTGACAAAGAAGTAGATTCTAGTGACCCAACAGGTACGAGTGTAACAGTAGTACGTGGAGCAGAAGATGAAAGTTATGACTTTGGATTCTATGTTATCCCAGATGTAATAGTAGGAGATGTAACTGTAGAAGAGGGCGATGACTTAGTCTTTGAAGTAAACCTCACAAGCCCAAGTAGTCAAGATATCAATATCACGTTAACAACAAGTGATAATACTGCTAAAGCAGGAGATGACTACAATGCAACAACCGTAACTATTACTATATCTGCAGGTAGTACAACAGGTAGTGTAACTGTGCCTACTATAGAAGATACTACAGATGAGTCAGATGAAAATATGACACTCTCAGTCAGTAGTACAGAAGGTGGATCTGTAGGAGACACTACAGATACGGGTACAGGTACTATCTTAGATGATGATACAGTGACAGTGCTTACGGTTTCTTCAGATAGTGTAACAGAGGGTACAGATCTTGTACATGATGTAAACTTAAGTGGTTTAGCCGATGCAAATAGAACCTACTCATTTAGTATAACAGATAACACAACAGAGGGTGCAAATGACTATAACCTTACGTTTGTATTTAGTGATGGAGTGGTTAACAATGGTGATGGAACTATTACTGTTCCAACAGGAGTAAAAGACTTTACTGTAACAGTTGAAAGTATAGATGATACAGTAGATGAAGATAGTGAAGATTATACTATTACTGTAGGGGGCGTAGGTGCAACAGGAACAATAGAAGATAATGATGCACCACCAACAGTCTTAACCGTAACAGATGACAACGTAACAGAGGGAGAAATACTTGAACATAATGTTACATTGAGTGAGGTATCTGAAGCCAATACAACATACTGTTTTAAAATAGAAAATAACACAACAGAAGATGATGACTACAACGCATCTGATGACAATATTACCTTTAGTGAAGGGGTAACTTATGATGAGAATACAGGAGAGATAACTGTACCAGCAGGGGTATTAGAATTCCAAGTATTTGTATCAAGTGTACAAGATGAAAATCGTGAAGAGTATGAAGAGTTTTATGATATCTGTATAGGAGAGGTTAATGCAACAGGAACTATTACACAAGAAGAAGATGAAACGATATTACCAATAACGATATCATACGTATATGCCACATCGTATGGAGATAGTGTAGATATAGAGTTTGCAACAGAGACTGAGATGGGTAATGTTGGGTTCAATATATACGCAGTAAAAGGTACAAAATGGATAAAATTAAATAGTGAACTTATTATGGGACATATAGACTCATTTGAACTTCAAGAGTACCATGTTACTGTAGATGTACCAAAAAATCTTGGCACATATACTATAGGTATAGCAGGAGTAGATTTTGATACAAGTGAAGAGAGACATGGACCATTTAGATTGGGAGAACAAACAGGATTTAAAACAGTTACAGAAGCGATAGACTGGAAAAAGATAAAAAAAGAAGTTGCATTAGATCGTAAGATGAAAACAGCAATGAAGAAAGAGTTGAGAGTAACTGGAGATATAAAACTTGAAGAACAAAGTATTCAACTCAATGTTCCTGAAAATGCTGTGTACCGTTTAGAACATGAAGAACTTTTAATGCTAGGAATAGACCTGAAAAGAACAGAAGGTAATACAATAGCAATAAGCTTTAAAGGCGAAGGGGTTGAACGACACATTGGTGGTTTAGATAGAAAAGGGAAATGGACAGTAGGAAGTTGGATAGAGTTTAAAGGGGATAAAATAAATAGTAATGATGGACGTTACCTCAAAACTAATACTTATGAACTTTGTGTAGATGAATCATTGGTTGTAGAGAGTGATGGTATTGAAGCAGTTACAAGTGAAGAAGAAGTATTTGAAAACAACAACAAATTGAGTTCAGTTAATCCTAGTCCAGATATATTTTATGATACATACCTACTTGTAAAAGATATGGGTCAAGCGACTTTAGAAAGAGAGTTTGATATGGAATTTGTTGAGGGAAGAGTAGTTGACTCACTGGCTATCTATATAGGAACAGTGACAGAAGCACAACACCAAGTACAAATTTTGATAAATGGTACAGAAGTAACAACAGAACAAGTTCAAGGTCGTAAAGTATGGGAAATAGAGATACCAATAGATGATTTAAGTATTATCAATGAAGGAAGTAATACTTTAACTATAGTTGCTATGGGACAAGATATAGGGTATGACATATATTATTATGATAAAACAGTTATACATTATGAAAATGAAATGCCATTAGCATCAAAGATGTCTGAAGTGACTATTACCGATAAAATAGTCAAATCAGATATTGAAGTAAAAGAGGGGACGGACTATGTCATGATATCTCATCCACTCTTTATGAATGATATGTTAAACCACTACATCACACAACGTAAAAGTGAAGGATGGGGTGTTCAACTGGTGAATGTAGAAGATATCTACCAAGCATATGGAAATGGTATGGCAACACCAGAAGCAATTAAATCTTACTTAGCTGAAGCAGCGGAAAAAGGTGTAACCCATGTACAACTTGTAGGAGCAGCAACAGTAGATTACAACGACTACTTAGGAGCAGGTTCTATAAGCTTTATTCCAAGTATTTACGTTTATACAAATCCAAATACTACTCACACCCCAAGTGATATTTCATTTGTAGTAGATGAAGAGGGTATAGCACAAATGGCAATAGGTAGATGGCCAGTAAGAAGCTTAGATGAGTTAGAAACAGTGATTAATAAAACATTAAGTTGGAAGAGTTCAGGACAGGCAGCATCTCATACTGCTCTGCTTATTGCAGGGGAAGATGAAGGAACTACCGTTCATACAAAACAGATGGATGGGTTAGGAAGCAAACTAGAGGCTAATGGTTGGAATAATACTAAAATCTATATAGATGTATTTGTTCAAGAGAATAATGGAGACTTAAATGCAGCTGTAACAGATGCAAGAGAAGCTTTGTTATCTACATTAAATAATGGCCCAACAGTTACAATGTTTAGTGGACATTCATCATTTACTAAGTGGTCACATGATGGTTTATTTAGAGAGAGTGATATAGCAGAGTTAAGTAATAATGAGAAACCAACAATAGCTTTACCTCTCTCTTGTTACTCAACATATGTTGAAAATGCATCAAGCGTAACGATTGCACATGAACTTTTGACTCAAGGAGAACAAGGTGCTGTAGCAGTATATGGCTCAGTGTTATTTAGTACTTATAGTCAAAATAGTTTAGTTGCATCAAAGATTATGGATTATTTACTTCAAGGTGAAACCTTAGGTGAAGCAATACTTCATACAAAGCAAAACCTTGGAAGTTATTACAAAGATGTTATCTTAAATGGTAACCTCTTAGGTGATGTTACACTTAGATTGGAGTAAATATTTATTATTTATCTAATATGATTATAATGTCATTATAAAATAGTTATTTAAAGGATTATATGTGAAAAAAGGTATATCAATAATAGGTTCACTGCTAGTAGTGTTAGCAGTGAACCTTAGTGCAGAAGTAGTAAAGCTTGATGCTAAAAAGTTACAAGAGATTAAAACAAATACTAAAGCACTTCAAAAGTCGACCTTGAGTCTTGTTGAGGCTATAGATAAAGATAGTGTTTACTTCTTAAAATTAGAGTCTCAAACAAAAAGAGGTATTCGTGTAGTCAATGCTTTTCTTGATAAAAAGACAGGGGCTGTTTATTTTGGTGCGGGGTATGACAAAGAGGGAAATAAGATGGTTTTTCCTAAAAATACAGATAGCATTAAAGCAGGTGTCTCTTTTAGCTATGGAAAAGGTAGTAAAGAGATTTACCTTGTAACAGACCCAGAGTGTAGTTACTGTAGAAAATTTGAAAAAGCTGCTGAGGGTAAATTGGCAGAGTACACAGTACATGTAATCTTCTTTCCACTCAATTTTCATAAAAAAGCACCTGCTATGATAGAGTGGATAATGCAAGGTAAAACAGATGCAGATAAAAAAGAGCGTTTAACTCAAGTTACACTCCATAACTCTACAGAGTATAAGAAGTTTGATCAAAAGGGTAAAAAACCTTTTATATACTCAGCAGATACTAAAAAAGTGATAGATAGAGCTATGAGAGCAGTAAGAGAGTTAGGTACAAGAGGTACTCCTTCAACTTACGATGAAAACTTTACTAAAATACCTTGGACACAGGTTGTCACTCCAAAGGGAAAACCTTTTAAAAAGAGGTAATGCATCTATGGATTTAAATAAAAAAATAACCTTTGCAGATACCATTTTTGCTCAAGAGGTAGATGATGAGATGGTTCTACTAGACATGAATAGCGAAAATTACTTTGGGCTTGATGAAGTAGGTACAGCTATATGGCAAGCTATGGAAAAAGATAAATCACTTCAAGAAGTACTAGACTCACTACTTCAAGAGTATGAGGTTGAGTCTGATGTGTTAGAGAAAGATTTGATACGTTTTGTCAATCAACTACTTGATAACCAGTTAATAGAGGTAAAATAGAAGTGAATTTATCACAATACTTAGAGAAAGAGGGTATCACCTTAGGGAGTGATGTTATGCTTAAACTAGAGAACTTTGCTTCACTTTTACATGAGTGGAACCAAATACATAACCTAACAGGGGCTAAAAGTATAGATGCTATTTATGTTAATATCATAGATTCTCTTTATCCTTTAAGTTTTATCAAACAACCTAAAACACTTTTAGATGTTGGAACGGGTGCAGGTTTTCCTGGTTTAGTGTTGGCTATTGCTCTTCCTCAAACTAAAGTGGTACTTGCAGAGCCTCTTAAAAAAAGAGTTTCATTTCTTAAATACGCAAGTATAGATTTAGAGTTAGACAACGTAACAGTTGAAGCTAAAAGGGTTGAGTTTATAGAGTATGAAGCTTTTGATCTTATTAGCTCACGTGCAGTTACCAATACAAAGTTACTCTTGGAGTTAACTAAAAATATTACTAATGAATCTACAGAGTATCTATTCTACAAAGGCTCACGTGTTTTTGATGAAATAGAAGCGGTACAACATCAGTTAAATTATGATATAGTAGAGAAAAATCAACGAAATTATCTCTATATTAAAGGTGTATAAATGATTTTAAAGCTTATTATATTTGCAGTAGTTGGAGTACTTATATATAGATTTTTTGGAGGAAAATTTCCAAAATTTTCGAGAACTTCAGAAGAGAAAAGACTTGATAAAGATACATTAGTTGAGTGTGAAAAATGTCATACTTACATTACGGTAAAAGAGAGTATTATTGTTAATGGTAAGTATTATTGTGATGAGTGTGTAGTTTAAATAATAAGGAGTTAAGGTGATAGTAATTGGACACGAATGGATAAATAGCAGTCGTTTTATGAAAGTATTTTCAGAAGATGAGATTAAGAATACAGAGATTAATAGTATTGTTTTACTTGAACCATTGGTTGACTCTATTAAATTAGCAAACTATTGTCAAGCTAATGATGTTCCTTATGCAGTGACAGTAAGTTCACTCAAAGATGCCATATTCTGTAATTCTTTAGAGGCAAACTTTATTATCTGTGAAGAGAATGAAGCGTGTATTATTCAACCTATCGCAGAGAAGTATCTCTTTGATACAAAGATATTGGTACTTATCCATGATGAAAAAGATATAAGTAAAATAGCTAGATTAGGTATAGATGGTGTAATTTTTTCAGAGGCTATAAGTTAAACTATTATGATAAAAGAGTTCAAAAAATATAAAATCACTTATCTGTTTATCATATTAAATTTTATCGTTTATCTCATCTCAGCGTTTTTGAGTAGCGATATTATAGATATAGATATAAAAGTACTTTTAAATATGGGTGCACTGTATGGTCCTTATATGGTACTTCACTCAGAGTGGTGGCGTCTTTTTACTGCAATGTTTTTACATTCAGGAATGACACATTTACTTATGAATATGTTTTCACTCTATCTTATAGGTCGTGTGTTAGAAAGCTATTTTGAGAGAAAAACCTATATTGCTATCTATCTCTTTTCTGGTCTTGTAGCTGGGTTGGTTTCAGAGTTTATGCACCCTGTAAATGTAGCTATCGGTGCATCTGGTGCGATATTTGGTGTACTTGGTGCAATAGCAGGCTTTTTCCTAGCTTTTAGAGAGCGTATAAAAGAGCAGAGCAAAGCCTTTATGAAAGACTTTGGTATTATTATTATTATTAACTTAGTGCTAGGATTTACTATCCCTTCAATAGACATGAGTGCACATATTAGTGGTTTAGTTGTAGGTTTTATAGGAGGGTTTGTAGTCTCTAAAAATCCAAAATTTATCTGGCTCTATGTTATGCTAATGACACTCATTATATTGGGTAGAATTTTTTATATGCATGGACACTATGTTGAAGCGATGTTTTAGCTTTTTCTTTCTAAGCCTACTTATAGTAGGTTGTAGTGTCGTAAGTGTAAACGTGTCACCCTCTAAAACGATTAAACTAGCTAAATTACTGCAAAGCTTAGACCCTACTACACCTAAAAAACAGACACTTAAACTCTCTAAAGATATTTTGCACAAAACTTCTCTTTTAGCCCAAGAGTTCAAACTAACCTCTCCACCACTTTTTCATAACACTCTAGTAAACCTTGGGTTTCGTAAAAAAGGACTCTGCTACCACTGGAGTGATGCACTTTATCTTCATCTTCTCAATCGTTATGAAAACTTTGAGTTTCATCTTATAGGTGCAAACATCGGAGAGTACTTTTTTGAACACAATGCTTTGGCAGTTCTTAAAAAAGGGGGTGTGATTGAAGAGGGGGTTGTGATAGACCCTTGGAGAGACTCAGGAGATTTATATTTCTCTAAAATAAATGAGGACAAAGCCTACAATTGGGTACATAGAGCCAACAGAGGGTGCCTAAGTAAGCCTTTAAAACGGTAAATAGATCTTATCTATTAGCTCAGCATACTCATCTTTTGCACTAGAGTCTATGGTGATACCTCCACCACTTTTGTAAAAAAGTTTATGATTCTCTTTTTCGATAAAGCGTATCATCACACTAGAGCGTAGGGACTCACCATCAAACAGACCAAATATACCAGTATAAAAACCTCTCTCATAATCTTCCATCTCCTCTATAATCTTTAGTGTATTTTTTTTAGGTGTTCCAGAAATAGACCCAGCAGGAAGTAGTTGTTCTAACACGTCACCTAACGTGTCTCTCCACTGAGAAGGTAGTGTAGCGGTGATTTTGGAGCTTACTTGTAGAAGTGCTTTCTCTCCAGCTTTTATCTGCTCTACAAAGCGAAACTTCTCTACCTTTACATCTACGCCTATAATACCCAAGTCATTACGCATAAGATCAACAATCATCACATGCTCAGCCATCTCTTTTTTGTCTGCTAATATCTTCTCTTTAGCTTGTGGGATATTTGCATCTATCGTACCTTTCATAGGGTAAGTAGAGATGGTGTTTTGCTCTATGTTGACAAAGCGTTCAGGAGAGAAACAGATAAATTCATCTTTAAAATAGAGTTTAAACTTTGACCTTGCGTAGGTAAATATCTCTTTAAGGCTAAAGCTACTCTCTATGTGTGTCTTAAAGGTAAGGTTGAATAGGTAGGTATTGCCTAAGCGAATCTCTTCAAGTACTCGATACATAGCGTTTTGATAGGTAAAAAAATCTATGGGAGATTTGGAGAAAGTAAAACTATCTGTACGTTTTTTAACAGGGTAGTTACGCCACTCTTCTAATTTGTAAAATATATCATCATCTAAGGAATGAAGTGCCTTGGCAAAGATTTTCTTTTTGTCATAAGAGACGATAAAAAGAAAAGGTGTACGTGCTTTAGAGAGTCTGTTTATTTCAGTAAAACCCTCTTTAGTAGTAAGCCAAGACATTTCATTTACCCCTAGATGTTGTTGTGTTAGCTGTCTAACAAGAGTAACTTTAAAATGGCCATACGCATATAGACACCATTTTTTACTTGGTTTAAAACTTTACACCGTTTATCTTCTAGCATCTCATCGGAGATATCGATATTTCTCATCACAGGTCCAGGGTGTAAGACTAACACATCTCTCTCTCCTAAACGCTTATGGTCGATACAGTAGTGCTTTGCATACTCTTCATAGTCATCAAAAAGAGGAGAGGCGTGTCGCTCTAGCTGGGCTCTTAAGCTCATGATAACATCAACCTTATCTACAACATCTTCAAGGTTCTCATACTGAGGTAAATCACTCTTTGGCATAAACGGTTTAGGTGCAACTAAGAGTACATTCATCCCCATGCGTCTAAAGAGACGTATCCCTGAGGTTGCTACACGAGAACTTACGATGTCTCCCACAATGGCGATGGTTTTACCTTTGATGTCACCATCAAAATGCTCTACTAAAGTAAAAAGATCAAGTAGGGCTTGGGTAGGGTGTGCATAGTTTCCTGCACCTGCATTGATAACAGGTGTCATCTGCATATTTGCTAAGAGTTGTGGTGCTTCGTTGTCAGAGTGACGAATAATAACCCCATCAGGCTCCATGGCACAAAGGTTAGCAAAGGTATCTTCAAGTGATTCACCTTTTTTTGTAGAGGAGCGTGAGGGGTCAAGATGTACCACAGAAGCACCTAATCTTTTAGCTGCTACTTCAAAAGAGCTTCTTGTACGTGTAGAAGCTTCAAAAAAAAGGGTTATGAGAAGTTTGTCACATAAAAGTTGAGGCGGACGTTTAGCTTTAAAGGTTTTAGCATCATATAGTAAGTTTTGTATCTGCTGGTCTGAAAAGTTGTTGGTATCTACTAAGTGTTGCATGGTTGTCCTTGGATTTTAATTTCGTATTATAGCTAAGCGATGGTAAAAATTCATTATGCAATCGCGTTGTCATAGTAAGATTTTAAGATCTAAATTGAGTGATATATCTGCTCAATCCTTCCTCTACACTCCACCACTGTGGAAAGACTGTATCGTAGTAGGGTTTTGTAACTTCATGAAAACTTTTACTATCTTCATGTAGATTTACACACCACTCAAACTCTACATCAAAAGTTTTTAAAGCCAAAATAGAGAGTAGTGTATCGTTGATGCACCCTAAACGGCTAGGGGTAACTAAAAGGGTTTTAGCTTCAAGCTCTTTAATGAGATTTATCATCATGTACTCTTTGGTAATAGGAACCATAAGACCACCCGCCCCCTCTACTAAAAGAATGTCACAAAGTTTTGAGAGTTCTTGGTGTTTCTCTATAATCCTCTGTAGGTTGATGGTCTTCTCAATATCTGCACAAAAAGGTGCAGAGGGAAGAGGAAACGTGTACGCAGTAATATCTTTAGCTGTAAAGTTTTTAAAGTTCTTGTTTACTTTTTGACACGCTTCTAAAAGTATAGTAGCATCAAGAGGGGACTCTTCTACTCCTGTCTCTATGGGTTTAAAAACACCTACTAATAGACCTTTAGAAGCAAAAGCCTCTATGAGTTGTAGTGTTGTGTGTGTTTTGCCTACATTTGTACCTGTAGCAGTGATAAAAAGTGTTTGCACTTGAAAATCCTTGATTTTAATGTATAATGATAAAATAAATAATTTATAATAGGAAGTTTAACATAACATGCCAAAGAATGACCAAGAATTAGAATTTGATTTAGCACTAGAATTAGAAGAACCTAAAATGTTTAGAGTACTACTACATAATGATGACTATACTAGTATGGATTTTGTGGTAGATATTTTGGTGGGTATCTTTCACAAAACACACGCACAAGCAGAGCAGATAATGCTACAGATACATCAAAAAGATAAGGCTATTTGTGGGGTCTATAGCTTTGAGATAGCACAAACTAAAGTAGAACAAGTCAAAGCAAAAGCAAAAGAGAGTAAGTTTCCTCTACTCGCTACATTTGAAGAAGAGAATTAAAGATGATTAGTATAGCACTAAACAATGTATTTAAACAAGCTGTAGAGTATGCTAGAGAGAACAGACATGAGTACTTAACTGTAGAGCATCTGTTTTTGTCACTCATAAGAAGTGAAGAGGGGGTAGAGATACTCACTATTTTAGATGCAGATTTAAACACACTTGAAGTGGAGATAGTAAAGCATATCACAAAAACAATTCCCTCTCTTGAGAAAGAAATAGAGCCTGTTGAGAGTGTATCACTCTCAAAAGCTATCAATGACATGATGATGCATATTCACAGCTCAGGAAGAGCAGAGGCTAGCATTGGTGATATGTTAGCAGCTATATTTATGCAAGAGCATGCCTATGCAGTTTACCTCATGAGAAAAGAGGATATAGAGCGTTTAGATGTACTTGAAGTTATCTCTCATCATGATACAGATACATCACAAGAGCTAAATGAAGAGAAAAAAGAAGAGAGTTATCTGGACAAATTTACCATAGAACTCGTAGCCTTAGCCCAAACAGGGAAAATAGACCCTGTAGTAGGACGTGTAGAAGAGATAGAGCGTGTTATGCAGACACTCTGCCGTCGCAAAAAAAATAACCCACTCCTAGTAGGTGAACCTGGTGTTGGTAAAACAGCCATAGCAGAGGGCTTAGCGTTAAAAATCTCTGAGGGTGATGTACCTGAAGTACTTAAAGATTCTAAGCTTTTTGCACTTGATATGGGTGCATTGGTAGCAGGAACCAAATTTAGAGGAGACTTTGAGAAGCGACTTAAAGGCATTATCTCTGAGCTTAGTGCTATGAATGATGCTATTTTATTTATAGATGAGATTCACACTATGGTAGGTGCTGGTGCTACAAGTGGAGGGAGTATGGATGCGTCAAACTTACTTAAACCTGCACTAGCTCGTGGTGACTTAAAGTGTATCGGTGCTACTACGTACGCAGAGTATAGAAACTTTTTTGACAAAGATAAGGCACTAAGTCGTAGGTTTGCCAAGATAGACGTAGAGGAGCCAAGTAAAGAAGATACTATGATTATCTTACAAGGGATTAAACATAAATATGAAGCCTTTCATAAAATCACCTTTAAAGATGAAGCGTTAACCTCTGCTATAGACCTCTCTGTGAAGTACTTGCACGATAGATTTTTGCCAGATAAGGCTATGGATATTATAGATGAAGTGGGTGCACACTTTATGCTTAAAGGTAAAGAGGGAGTGACGGTTACAACTAAAGATATAGAGCTTAGTGTAGCAAAGATGATGAAGTTACCATCTACTGTCATAGGTACAGATGATACTCAAAAACTTAAAACGCTTAAAAAAGATTTAGCTTCACATATCATCGGGCAAGAAGAGGCTATAGATGCCTTAACAACAGCGATAAAACGCTCTTACGCAGGACTCAATAGAGAAAACTCTCCCATAGGCTCATTTCTTTTTGTAGGACCTACTGGTGTAGGTAAGACAGCATTGGCAACACAACTAGCTCAGACGATGCATGTACACTTTGAGCGTATCGATATGAGTGAATACATGGAAGCACATACCATTAGCCGTTTAGTGGGTGCTCCTCCTGGGTATGTAGGGTATGAACAAGGAGGGCTTTTAACAGAGATGATAAAAAAACACCCCCACACCGTACTACTCTTAGATGAGATAGAAAAAGCCCATCCTGATATTATGAATATCTTACTTCAAGTAATGGATGGTGCAAAGCTTACAGACAACAATGGTGTGGTGAGTGACTTTAAAAATGTTATACTTATTATGACCTCTAATATAGGTACTAAAGAGGCAAATGTGATGGGCTTTAATAAAGACAACTCCATGAAAACAGACAAAGCCCTTCAAGCCTTCTTCTCTCCAGAGTTTAGAAACCGTTTAAGTGCAACCATAGAGTTTAACTCCTTGGGACTTCCTGCTCTCATAACCATAGTAGATACAGAAGTGAAAAAACTCAACCTATTACTTAAGCCTAAAAGTGTAAAAGTAAAAGTGAGTAAAAAAGCCAAAGAGTACTTAGCTAAAGCAGGGTATGACGAGCGTTATGGTGCAAGACACATCGCACGTGTAATAGACGAAAAGGTAAAAGAGGCTCTCACAGATGAGATACTTTTTGGAAAACTTCAAAAGGGTGGTGAGGTGAAGGTAAGTGTGAAAGCAGAGAAGTTACATTTCTCTTTTAAAGGAAACTAATTGGGATCTATGTTTGATGAAGAGGAGTATTTTGTTCCTCCTCTAAATAAATACTCTTATATTTTTCCTAACCCTAGAGAGGCTTCAGATGAGGGGCTTTTAGCATATGGTGGAGACTTAAGCTCTTCTCGTCTGCTGACTGCGTACCGTAATGGGATTTTTCCTTGGTATAGTCCTGGAGATCCCATACTTTGGTGGTCGCCAGACCCTCGTCTTCTACTCTATCCTGAAAAATTTTACCTACGTAAGTCTTTTCGTAGGGTGTTACGAAGTGGTAAGTTTCGTGTGACATTTGACAAATTGTTCCCAAATGTCATTAGGCACTGTGCCTCTGTTCCAAGAGAGGGGCAGGAGAGTACATGGATAGTAGAAGAGATACAAGAGGCGTTTATACGCTTGCATGAAGAGGGGTTTGCTCACAGTGTAGAGGTTTACTATGAAGATGAACTAGTAGGTGGACTCTATGGTATAGCCATGGGAAAAGCTTTTTTTGGAGAGTCTATGTTCTCTTTGAGAGCCGATGCTTCAAAGGTAGCTTTTAAAGCACTAAGTGATGTTTTAGGGTTGAGAGGTTATGATTTTGTAGATTGCCAAATGCAGACAGATCATATGATAGGGTTAGGGGCTGAGGTTGTACCAAGAGATATTTTTCTTGATGCACTCAAAGTTGCACTAACAAAACCTAGTGATTTGGGTTCATGGCAACATTTTAAATGGGAGTATGATGATGGTAAATAGAGATATAAAGTTTTCTTTATGGTTAGATTTTGTAGAGAGAGAGTATTTGAAAAATGAGTTTTCAAAACTGATAGAGAATGAGACAATTAATGGTGCAACGTCAAACCCTGCTATTTTTGCTTCAGCGATTACAACTTCTCCCGCGTATGCAGAGCAGTTAAAGTCTTTAACTGGAAAAACAGCTAAAGAGAAGTAT
Organism: Sulfurovum sp.; assembly: GCA_027068435.1. GTDB lineage: Bacteria > Campylobacterota > Campylobacteria > Campylobacterales > Sulfurovaceae > Sulfurovum. Next base: position 45,347 of record JAMOTA010000058.1, on the reverse strand, counting down.
GAAGCTCTAGCGATAGAAGATATACGCACAGCTGCACAAGCACTTAGACCTCTATATGATGATGACAATGATGGGTACATCTCCATAGAGGTAGATCCTTTTCTCTCCAATGACACAAAAGGTACAGTAGAAGAGGGTAAACGTCTTTTTGAAGCTATAGGTGAACCAAACGTTATGGTAAAAGTACCTGCAACCAAAGCAGGTTATGAAGCGATGCGTGAACTACTCTCTATGGGTATCTCAGTCAATGCAACGCTTATTTTCTCACCAGAACAAGCCAAACGTTGTTTTAAAGCGATGTCTAAGGGGTTGGAAGTTTTTGAAGAGAAGAGTGAGCAAAAAGTAGATGCTGTTATCTCTGTTTTTGTAAGCCGTTTTGACAGACTACTTGACAAAGACTTAGCACAAGAGGGGTTAGATGTCTCTATGACAGGTATCTATAACGCCTTGAAAATCTACAACCTTGTAGAGAAAAACCACAAAGCAAACATACGTACACTCTTTGCAAGTACAGGGGTAAAAGGTGACACTTTAGAAGCAGACTACTACATGAAAGCACTGTTACTTCCTCACTCTGTAAACACAGCACCTTTATCTACCATAGAAGCATTTGTGCAGAGTAAAGGAGTGAGAGTTAAAGAGCTTGTAGAAGATAGCGTTATCAACGGATACTTTACTAAACTATCCGATAATGGTTTTGAGATGAATGAGATTTATGATACATTGTTAAAAGATGGATTGACATCATTTGAAAAAGCTTTTGCTGAAATGTTAGAGAGTTTAGTGTAAAAGTCAAATAAATTTAGGGTAAAAAGGAACTGCAATGAGTCAAGTAATAGGTGAAATGGAAAAACGTTTACAACTATATCTAAAAGCGATGATGAAAAGTGGAGGTTCAGACCTTCACCTTAAAGCAACAGCTATTCCTAGAGTACGTGTACAGGGAATACTTAAAACTTTAGGTAAAGATATTATGAATGCTACCATGATGGAAAATCTAGCAAAAGAAATTTTGACACCTGACCAATATCAGAAGCTTGTCTATGATAGACAACTAGACTTCTCTTATGTCATAGGTAAAGAGGGGCGTTTTAGAGCAAACTTCTTTTTTCAGATGAATGGTCTCTCTGCAGTTATGCGTATTATTCCTATAGATATTTTATCTCTTGAGAAGCTTAACCTCCCTCCAGTTGTAGCAGAGTTTGCCGATGTCTCTAGGGGTATGGTTTTAGTAACAGGGGTTACAGGTTCTGGTAAATCTACAACACTTGCAGCGATTATCGATAGGATTAACAACACCCATTCAAAGCATATTATTACCGTTGAAGATCCAGTTGAGTTTGTACATCAAGATAAAAAGTGTCTTATTAACCAAAGAGGAATAGGTGAAGATGCTGTCTCTTTTGCTGCAGCACTTAAAGGGGCGTTGAGAGAAGACCCCGATATTATTTTAGTTGGAGAGATGAGAGATATGGAGACTATTGAGATAGGACTTCACGCTGCCAATACAGGTCACTTAGTATTTTCTACACTTCACACCACAGATGCTAAAGAGACGATAGATAGGATTATTGGTACATTCCCACCTGAAGAACAGCCTCGTATTCGTTTAGCTGTAGCTTCTGTGATAGAGGGGATCTTATGTCAAAGGCTTATCCCTACCATAGATGGAGGGCGTGTTGCAGGACTTGAGATTTTGAAAAAGACATCACGTATAGAGCAACTCATAGCAGAAAACAGAGATGCTGAAATTCCTGACGCTTTAGCAGAGGGTAAAGAGATTTATGGAACACAGACTTTTGACCAGTCACTCCTAGACCATTTTGATACTGGCAAGATTACAAAAGAGATGGCACTAGAGTATGCAACCAATCCTTCTGATATGTTATTGAAAATGGCAGGGGTAGGAAAAGGGGCTATTGCTCAAGATGTTGACCCTGATGCACCAGTAGATGTTTTTGACTTTAAAGTAGATGAAGAGGAAGAAGCATAATTTAATCCTTTTTAGATATAATCCTTTTCTATTTTAAATTTAAGGACTAAATATGTTAGAAGGTATCATTAGAGAGAGTATCGGAAAAGTGAATGCAAAGAAGCTTAAAAGAGATGGTTATCTAATCGCGAACATTTATGCAAATGGTGTTGAAAATATCAATGCTGCATTTAAACGTGGTGAATTTGTAAGAACTATAAGAAATAAAGAGACACTTGCATTCCCAGTTAAAGTTGGTGATAAAGAGATTAATGTATTTATTCAAGAGTACCAAGTACACCCAGTAAATGGTGATGTAATCCATGTAGATTTAAGAGTAGCAATTCCAGGTCAAGTAACAAACTTCCTTGTACCTGTAATCACTCATGGAACACCAATAGGTCTTAAAAACAAAGGTGTACTTGTAATGTCTAAAAAGAGATTAAAAGTAAGAGGTGCTATTGAAGATGTACCAGCAAACTTTGATTTTGATGTTAAACCTTTAGATAGAGATGAATCAATTCTTGTAAGAGATGTTGAAGCACCTGCTAACTGTAGATTAATGGATAGAACTGATGTTGCTATCTGTGGTGTAATTAAAGCTAAGTAATCTAATGACACTTTTTGTAGGTTTAGGTAATCCTGGATTACAGTATGAATCTACAAGACATAACATTGGTTTTAGAGTTATTGATAAGCTTGTCAACGACTCTAATGCTAGAGATATCTCTAAAACATCTTTTCAAGGCAAGCTTAATCGCTCTGCAAACTCATTTTTTTTAAAACCCACAACTTATATGAATCTATCTGGTAAAAGTCTTCAAGTAGTTAAGCACTTTTATAAAATAGATCTAGAAGATATAGTTGTCATTCATGATGATATAGATTTACCATTTGGAGCTTTACGTTTTAAAAAGGGTGGTGGTCATGGTGGTCACAATGGGTTGAAGTCCATCGACACGCATATCACTAAAGAGTACATACGTGTACGTGTGGGTGTAGGTAAACCTGAACATAAGTCTCAGGTTGCTGACTATGTGTTACATGATTTCTCTATAGAAGAGAGTCAAACACTTGAAAAACTGATAGATCACGTTGCCCAAGCGTGTAAACTACTCGCAACAGAAGAACTCAATAAAGTTAAATCAAAATATAGTTTAAAATCTATTGAAGGGTTGAAGGTATGAGTTATCTCTCTCATACTTTATACTTTAAATACCTATCCAAACTTTACGTTAAAAACCTCCTTGCCATACTCTTTGGACTCTCTTTTGCCTTTGCAGTGATTGATTACTTTCAGCATATTCAAAAGTTAGATATCTCAGGTAACTATCAGATACTCTATATCTTCTATATGTGGCAAGAGGCATTGGGGTTACTCTATCCCTTGGCTATAGTCTTTGCTCTTATCATGACAAAACTAGCACTTATTAAGAACAACACTATGGGTGCATTTCACGCCTTTGGTTACAATAAAAAGAGGCTCTTAATGCCTTTTTTACTTATTGCATCTGTTACCTACGTACTTTTTACGCTACTTCATACTACAGAGTTCTCTTATGCTAAAGAGAAAGCAGAAGCACTATTAGCAAATGAGCTAGATAGCTATGAAGTCAATGATTTATTTTTCAAATACAATGATACTTTTGTCTATATTAAAAAACTCGACCCAGTAGAGAAAAAAATCACAGATATTACTATTTTTAAGGTAGCAGGTTTTAAGGTGGAGTATATCATCCAAGCACCTTTTGCACTTTTTAATGGAAATGAATGGGATGCTAAAGATGCCAAAATAAAAACACATATCTATAAGGAGAAGAACTTAGAGAGGTATAGTGTTGAGTATAAAAAGAGTATTAAAACCTTAAAGGGGTACAAACCACGTATAATTGAGTCACTCTATGAGGGTAAAGTTTTAAATATAGTTGATGCTTTTAATACATGGAAACTACTTAGTAAGCAGGGGATAAATACCGATAAAATAAGATCAAGTTTTTACAATAAAACAATCGTTCCTCTATTCTCTATAGCACTTTTACTTATTTTGTTTTTTAAACTCCCTTTTCATGGTAGAATGATGAATATGGGTATAGTTGTAGCCTCATCTTTAGGGCTTACTTTTGTAACATGGGGTATCTTATTTGGTTTAGGTCAGATTGCTTCAAATGGTGTTATATCACCAGAGGTGACGTTAATCTTACCTATTTTACTTTTATTAAGTTATGCAATTTACATCTTCTATAAAAAAGAGTATATATCCTAGTTTAAAAGATTAAAGAGTTAAGGTAAGACTCTGCATATGCTCTTTTTTTATAAAAACGCATACTATGTATTTTTCTTCCTCTTGACCATTTAGATATGATGTAATATTCAAAAAATGTCTCATCCACTTGGCTAAATTGACTAGGGTTTACTATCCCATTTCTTGAAAAGTATATTCTACTATTTTGTATTATGTAGCCCATCTCAATAGAGGGTATCTTTCCTAAGAGTGTTTTGTATGTGACCACATTATGCTCTTTAAATGAGACTTCAATAAGTAACTTCTCTTTATCAGACTTAATACGGTTAGGGCAGATGTAAAATGTATGACCTGTGAATTTATGGGCTAAAGACTCTTTAGAAGCTAAACTTTTTGTAGGTATCATGAGTTCATTAGTTTTTTCAATAACTACAGTATCATTTTGCTCTTCAACAGTACTAATTGGTTCTCTTACTAAATTTGGTTCGTCTTTGATTAAATCTATAGAAGTTGAACTTACATATGCATCTGGAAAGACAGTTTTATAAAGATTAAGTTGTTCTATGGCTCTCTCTCTCGTTGGAAATGATTTGGAAAATGCCTTGTAAAGATTATTCTCCTTAATAATATGTGTAGTTTGACTTAATGCCTTGTCAAGTTTTGAAACCTGTGCAATAAGATTCTCTTTGTTCCCATAACTTGCTAATTTAATAGTATAGGCAGAAGCAAATGAAATATTAAATAAGATAATAATAGTAATTATATAGTATTTTTTCAAAAATAATTTCCTTGGTTAAATAATAAAATCTAATTATACATCAGCATAGTTAAGGTTCTACATGATAATTACATAAATTCGATATTTATGTGTATAAATATAACTTATTTTTAATATTAATTAGTGTAAGATTCATACTATTTTGTCTATATTTGAATATTGTAGGCTCTACATTTTAAGAGAAAGAGGAAGATTTAATGAAACAAATACTATCAATAGTAACAGCGTTGGTTTTAGTAAGTGGAACACAAGCTATGGCAGAGGAAGATACAATAGGCTTCAATATGGGAGCATTGTCAATCTATAATGAAGACTCCATTAAGATGGATAACTTTACCGTAGGGATGAATTATCAATTTAATGAGTTGAATGATTTTGAAGTAAAACCAAGATTTGATTTTGACTATGTAAATATATCAGGATATGGGACAGTCCAGAGTTTGTATAAAGGTTCAATCAATGGAGTGATAGGATTTGCAGAGGAGAATGTGTTGTCACCATACCTCGTAGGAGGAGTAGGATACGAATTTGTAGAGGGAGAGATGGATAATACCTTTGATGCTCAGATGTTTGTACAAGGTGGAGGTGGATTAATCTATAAAAATGAGCATGGTATAAAGTTTAATGTAGAAGGGAAAGTACTACAGATACTAGATGCGAAAGATCAAGATAATGAAGTAATTTTAACTGCAGGAGTACAGATACCATTAAGTAAGTTCAAAAAAAGAGTAGAAAATGAAAATGAGTGTCCAGTAAAAATAGATGCACCAGATGAAGATAGAGATGGAGTGACAGATATGTTAGACCAGTGTCCAGAAACACCATGTTACTTCACAGTAGATGAGTACGGATGCCCAATAAAAGGGACATTAAGAATACATTTTGATACAGATAAAGCAAATATTAGAAGCTATTCAATGGAGAAAGTAGAGAAGTTTGCCTCATTCCTAATAAGAAATAAAGGGACAACTGTAAAAGTGATAGGACATACAGATAGCGTAGCAGATGATGCATACAATATTATATTGTCACAAAAAAGAGCAAATGCAGTAGTAAGAAAACTAGTAGAGCTAGGAGTAAGTGAAAACAGACTAAGTGCAGAGGGAAAAGGTGAGACAATGCCAATAGCTACAAATAATACAGCTGCAGGGAAAAGCCTAAACCGTAGAATTGAAGTCGAATTGACATATCCGAAGAAATAGAAAGGAAATAAGATGTTATTAAAAGAAAAAATGCTTACTGTAGCAATGATTGCTCTTTTGGGGTTAAGTGGTTGTGGTTTAGGAGATAGAGGAGCATCTTTAGAAAATGACCCTTGTTCAACAAGTATTAATGACCAAGCTTGTGATCAAGACAATGATGGCTTAACTAACAAAGAAGAAGATTTACTTGGAACAGATAAGAAAAATAGAGATACCGATGGTGATGGTATTGCTGATGTAGCAGATGGTTCAAATAGTAATACAGCTAAAGATGCATGTTTACCTCGTCAATCTACAGACTATCTAGGGTATGATAATACCAATAGTATTTGGATAGCAGATGATTGTGATGGAGATGGGGCATTAAATGGAGAAGAAGATGACTATAGAGATTCAAGTCGTTTGAGTAATCCTTATGATGCAAATAATTAATATTTAATTATCAAATATATAAGGGGAACTCTTTCCCCCCCTAAACCTATTTTCCCCCATACTAAAAGTGACAAAATAATTTTCAATCTAACTTTAATTTCCATTAAACATTAAAAAACATTAAAAAATATCAATAAATAAAACATTTTTAATATAGTTTAATATTAAATAGTGTAAAGTATAAAATATTATTTAAAGCGTTATCTTAAAAAGGAGATAAAACGATGAAACAAATACTATCAATAGTAACAGCGTTGGTTTTAGTAAGTGGAACACAAGCTATGGCAGAGGAAGATACAATAGGCTTCAATATGGGAGCATTGTCAATCTATAATGAAGACTCCATTAAGATGGATAACTTTACCGTAGGGATGAATTATCAATTTAATGAGTTGAATGATTTTGAAGTAAAACCAAGATTTGATTTTGACTATGTAAATATATCAGGATATGGGACAGTCCAGAGTTTGTATAAAGGTTCAATCAATGGAGTGATAGGATTTGCAGAGGAGAATGTGTTGTCACCATACCTCGTAGGAGGAGTAGGATACGAATTTGTAGAGGGAGAGATGGATAATACCTTTGATGCTCAGATGTTTGTACAAGGTGGAGGTGGATTAATCTATAAAAATGAGCATGGTATAAAGTTTAATGTAGAAGGGAAAGTACTACAGATACTAGATGCGAAAGATCAAGATAATGAAGTAATTTTAACTGCAGGAGTACAGATACCATTAAGTAAGTTCAAAAAAAGAGTAGAAAATGAAAATGAGTGTCCAGTAAAAATAGATGCACCAGATGAAGATAGAGATGGAGTGACAGATATGTTAGACCAGTGTCCAGAAACACCATGTTACTTCACAGTAGATGAGTACGGATGCCCAATAAAAGGGACATTAAGAATACATTTTGATACAGATAAAGCAAATATTAGAAGCTATTCAATGGAGAAAGTAGAGAAGTTTGCCTCATTCCTAATAAGAAATAAAGGGACAACTGTAAAAGTGATAGGACATACAGATAGCGTAGCAGATGATGCATACAATATTATATTGTCACAAAAAAGAGCAAATGCAGTAGTAAGAAAACTAGTAGAGCTAGGAGTAAGTGAAAACAGACTAAGTGCAGAGGGAAAAGGTGAGACAATGCCAATAGCTACAAATAATACAGCTGCAGGGAAAAGCCTAAACCGTAGAATTGAAGTCGAATTGACATATCCGAAGAAATAGAAAGGAAATAAGATGTTATTAAAAGAAAAAATACTTACTGTAGCAATGATTGCTCTTTTAGGGTTAAGTGGTTGTGGTGATAGACCAGTTGGAAAGAAGAGTGCAACTCATGTAGATGTAGATGGAGATGGTTATTCTCCAGATTTACCAGTAGAAGACCCTAATTATGACCCAGATGATACAGATCCTTGTATTCCAAATCTTGAAGCTTCAACATGTGAAGAAGATACTGATGGAGATGGAATAATAAATCCTGATGATCCAGATTATTTAGATCCTTGTAATCCAAATATAGAAGCAGGTGTTTGTGATCAAGATGAAGATGGGTTAACTAATGATGAAGAAGCTGATTTAGGGACAAATCCAAAAGTTGCAGATACAGATGGAGATGGTTTATATGATGGTGAAGAGGTAAATAATATTGATGATAACAATACAGTACCTGTACCTGAAAATACAACAGATCCATTAGATTCATGTGATCCTATGCAAAACCCAGGATATAGTTATTATGATAATAACAATACAATGTGGCAAGTAAAAGATTGTGATGGTGATGGTTACGATAATGGAGCAGAAGATAATATTACTATGGTAGATTTTGGTCAACCATTAAGTGACCCTTATGATCCACTTAGTGCATGTTTTGTCTTTAATGACTATAAATACTGTGAAGCACATGTAGCAGATGGTAACATCTGGTTTGATAGAAACCTAAAAGCAGATAGAGTATGTGAAAGTGCAACAGATAGTCAATGTTATGGTGCACTCTACCAATGGGGTAGAGGTAAAGATGGACATGAGCTAAGAGATTCAACGACTATGGAAGGACCTGTAGGAGTATTAGAATATGATGGAAGCAATGAGAAGTTTGTAACTATGGATGAAGAGAGTGAAGATGCACCAAATGACTGGGGAGATAATGATGATGATGGTGAAATAAGAGAGGCTGCATGGCATGATAATGACCATGATTTACTTAGCATCTGTCCAAAAGGGTGGTATGTCCCAACTATTGATGAACTTAAACAAGCCTTTTTAGATGACAACATTACAGGCTTAGAGAATGCAATGAGTGGTGTACTTAAATTAGGCTCAGCAGGAAAAAGAAATTCTTTAGGTAATAAAGAAGAAGATGGAACAGCTATTTTCTACTGGTCTAGTAGTCCTTTTGGTAAATCAGCTGATTCTCGTTTTATCAATACTGGTGTAGGAACTAAAGCTGAAGATAGAAGTGTAGGATACTCTATCCGTTGTATTAAAAAATAAATATCAATCTATAGAGGCTAAACATCTAGCCTCTATACTCTCTCTATATCTCAATTTACAAAAGCATTTTGACCATAAAATTTCAATAAAATTAAACATTCAAGAATATGATTATATCAAGTATTTTTAATATAATTTAATATGTAATAGTGTAAAGTATAAATGTAAGATATAAAATATTATTTAAAGTATTACTTAAATATGTTATTGTCACAAAAAAGAGTAAATGCAGTTCTTACAAACCGTACAGCTGTAGGGAAAAGTCTAAACCGTAGAATTGAAGTCGAATTGACATATCCGAAGAAATAGAAAGGAAAGAAGATGTTATTAAAAGAAAAAATACTTACTGCAGCAATGATTGCTCTTTTGGGGTTAAGTGGTTGTGGTGATAGACCAGTAGGTGAGAAGAGTACTACAGCACCTGTTGTTGTAGATGATGATGGTGATGGTTATTCCCCAGATTTACCACAAGAAGATCCAAACTATGACCCAGATGATACAGACCCATGTATACCAGATAGAAATTCACCAACATGTGAAGAAGATGATGATGGTGATGGAATTATCAATCCTTTAGATCCAGATCCACTAGACCCTTGTATTCCAAGTGCAGTTGCAGGAGTTTGTGATCAAGAGCCAGATGGTTTAACCAATGACGAAGAGGCAAGAGAAGGGACAGACCCTATAGTTGCAGATACAGATGGTGATGGATTATATGATGGAGAAGAGGTAAATAATATTGATGATAATCAAACAGTATTAATTCCAGAGCAAACTTCAGACCCATTAAATCCATGTGATCCCAATGTAGAGGCAGGTATATGTGATCAAGATGAAGATGGGTTAACTAATGAAGATGAAGCGGAGATAGGGACAAATCCAAAAGTTGCAGATACAGATGGAGATGGTTTATATGATGGTGAAGAGGTAAATAATATTGATGATAACAATACAGTACCTGTACCTGAAAATACAACAGATCCATTAGATTCATGTGATCCTATGCAAAACCCAGGATATAGTTATTATGATAATAACAATACAATGTGGCAAGTAAAAGATTGTGATGGTGATGGTTACGATAATGGAGCAGAAGATAATATTACTATGGTAGATTTTGGTCAACCATTAAGTGACCCTTATGATCCACTTAGTGCATGTTTTGTCTTTAATGACTATAAATACTGTGAAGCACATGTAGCAGATGGTAACATCTGGTTTGATAGAAACCTAAAAGCAGATAGAGTATGTGAAAGTGCAACAGATAGTCAATGTTATGGTGCACTCTACCAATGGGGTAGAGGTAAAGATGGACATGAGCTAAGAGATTCAACGACTATGGAAGGACCTGTAGGAGTATTAGAATATGATGGAAGCAATGAGAAGTTTGTAACTATGGATGAAGAGAGTGAAGATGCACCAAATGACTGGGGAGATAATGATGATGATGGTGAAATAAGAGAGGCTGCATGGCATGATAATGACCATGATTTACTTAGCATCTGTCCAAAAGGGTGGTATGTCCCAACTATTGATGAACTTAAACAAGCCTTTTTAGATGACAACATTACAGGCTTAGAGAATGCAATGAGTGGAGTACTTAAATTAGGCTCTGCAGGGAAAAGAAGTTCTTTAGGCGTGATAGAAGATGAAGGAGATGGTATTTATTATTGGTCTCATAGCCTTTCTGGTAAATCTTCTGAGTCACGTTTTATCAATACTGGTGTAGGAACAAAATCAGAAGATAGAAGTGTAGGACACTCTATCCGTTGTATTAAAAAATAAAAGATAGATAAAATTATATATAATAAGGGGTGAGTCTTTCTCCCCTCTTCTCTACGACTCCTTCAAAATAGAGAGAGACTCAACGACCTTTTAATCAAATTTTAGATAAAATCACCCTAAAATAGAACTAGGATATTACAAATGAATATTGACTATAAAGCATTGGCAGAAAAATATGGGACGCCATTGTATATTTATGATTTTGATTATATTGAAAACAGATATACTACCCTTAAAGAGGCTTTTGCAGGAAAAAAATCACTTATCAACTATGCAGTAAAAGCCAACTCCAATCTCTCTGTTATCGCTCATTTAGCAAAACTTGGTGCAGGTGCAGACTGTGTAAGTATTGGAGAGGTAAAACGTGCATTAGAAGCAGGTATCAGTAAATATAAGATTATCTTCTCAGGCGTAGGAAAACGTGATGATGAGATACGTATGGCACTAGAGTACGATATTTTACTCATAAACCTTGAGAGTGAAGCAGAGATGAAGCGTGTAGAGCAGATAGCTAAAGAGCTAGGTGTAGAAGCACGTATCTCTGTACGTGTAAACCCAAATATAGACCCACAAACACACCCTTATATCTCTACTGGGTTACATGAGAGTAAATTTGGTGTAGAGATTGCTATGGCTAAACGTATGTATATTTATGCGAAAAAATCAGAATTTCTAAACCCAGTAGGGATTCACTTTCATATTGGTTCACAGCTAACAAACTTAGAGCCTATACGTGAAGCTTGTGGCATTGTTGCAGATTTGGTACGCTCTTTAAAAGCTATCAAAATAGATATTAAGTTTTTTGATGTAGGTGGTGGTATAGGTGTTGTGTACGATGATGAAGTAACCATAACAGCCAAAGAATACACCGAAGCGATATTTGCTATGACAAAAGGTTTAGATGTAACTTTGCTATGTGAACCAGGACGCTACATGGTAGCTAATGCAGGTGCGTTTTTTACAAAAGTACTGTATGAAAAACTCAATGAAGAGAAGCGTTTTGTTATCGTAGATGGTGCGATGAATGACCTTATTAGACCAAGTCTTTACAGTGCCTATCATAAAATAGAAGCTGTAGAGAAAGAGGGTGAAAAAACACCAGCAGACGTAGTAGGACCAGTATGTGAAAGTGGTGACTTTTTTGGTAAAGATGTTCAGCTTCCACCTCTTGAACACAATGACCTTATAGTGGTACATTCAGCAGGAGCGTATGGATTTACTATGGCAAGTAACTATAATACACGTGCAAAAAGTGCAGAGGTTGCACTAGAGGGTGGAGAAGATAGACTCATAAGAAAACGTGAAACGTATGAAGATCAAGTACGTTTAGAACGTGAGTATTTAGTAAAGTAAAGGTAGAAGATGACATTAGATGATTTGAGAAACAGCATAGATAACATAGATGATACACTTTTAAAACTCTATAATGAGCGTATGGATCTTGTTCATAAAGTAGGAGAACTAAAAAATACTACAGGAGCTCCTATTTATCGTCCTGAAAGAGAACAATCTATTCTCAATCGTCTTAAAGCACAAAACAGTGGTAAGCTTACAGATGTTGCGATAGATGCACTCTTTTTAGAGATGTTTGCTGTAGCTAGAAACCTTGAACTCCCTGAAGCTGTAGCCTATCTTGGACCAGAAGCAAGTTTTACTCATCAAGCAGCAGAGAGTAAGTTTGGTGCGTTAAGTGAGTACTTGGCTATTCGTTCTATTCCTGGGGTATTTAGAGAGGTAGAAAAAGGTACAGCAAAGTTTGGTGTTATCCCTATAGAGAACTCTTCAAATGGTATCGTAACCGATACTATTAACTCTTTAGATCAGTATAATCTTAAGATTATCGCTGAAGTTGTTGTTGATGTGCATTTAGCATTTGCAACAATTAATGAGGATATTAAAAGTATTCAAAAAATATACTCACGTGATATTGCCTTTGGGCAGTGTAGAAAGTTTTTAGAAGACTTAGGTTTAGATGAGATAGAGCATATCCCAGTAGAATCTACAGCAAAAGCAGCCAAGTTAGCACAAGATGATAAAAATGCAGCAGCACTCTGTCCCTCTGTAGCAGCCAAAATCAATAACCTGCCGATACGTTTTGAAAATGTAGAAGATGACATCAATAATAAAACAAGATTTTTTATTATCTCAAATTTTGAAAATCAACCCTCAGGGGCAGATAAGACTTCTATCTTGGCAAGGCTAACAAACAAACCAGGTTCACTAGTAGATTTTTTAAATGATTTTGAAAAAGCAAAAGTGAATTTAACAAAAATAAAATCACATATTGTAGAGGGTAAATCTCTTTTCTTTTTAGAGTTTAATGGACATAAAGACGATAAAAAGATACAAGATATTTTAGCAAAACATAAAGAGGTCATTAAAGTATTAGGCTCTTATGTCAAAGAGACGGAAGATATATAACATGGTAAAATTTAACAAAGTATTAAGAGATATTAAAATCTATGAAGCGGGTAAGCCCATAGAGTTAGTAGTACGTGAATTTGGTATTGCACCTGAAGATGTAGTAAAGTTAGCTTCAAATGAAAACCCTATAGGAACAAGTCCTTTAGTTGCTGAGGCTATTAAAGCACATGCAACAAAAGCACATCTTTATCCTGATGATAGTATGTTTGAACTCAAATCGGCTTTGAGCTCAAAATTTGATGTAGAAGATGAAAACATCATTATCGGGGCTGGGTCTGACCAAGTTTTAGAGTTTATTTCGCGTGCTGTATTAGATGAAAACTCTTCTGTATTAATGTCATCTGTGACGTTTGCAATGTATGAGATTTACGCTAAACAGATGGGTGCAAAAGTACTTCGTACAGCGAGTTTCCAGCATAAGTATGATGAGTTTATGGAAGCATTTGAGATGCGTAAGCCTAAGATTGTTTACATTTGTACTCCTAACAACCCTACTGGAGATGCAACACCTAAAGCAGAAGTTCTTAAACTTATAGAAGCGATGCAAAAAGATGCCTTAGTCGTAGTAGATGGTGCATACATGGAGTATGCTGCTGCTAAAGATGAAGCGTATGCTATTGTGCCTCAAGATATTCTGCCTTATGAAAATGTTATCTATTTAGGTACATTTTCTAAAGCGTATGGTTTAGGTGGTATGCGTGTAGGGTATGGTGTTGCCCAAAAATCTCTTATAGACCAACTTAGTAAAATGAGATCACCATTTAATATCTCATCACTCTCTTTGGCTTCAGCAATAGCTGTATGTAAAGATGAAAATTTTGTGAAAGAGTCTATCTCTCTTCATCAACAGGAGATTAAACGCTATGAAGCCTTTGCTAAAGAGAATGGGTTAGAGTTTATCGAGAGTTATACAAACTTTATTACCTACCTGTTTGATGAAACATTAAACTCTAGTGAGATTGCAGATGAGTTGCTTAAACGTGGAGTAATTATACGTGATTTAAGCTCGTATAGTATGAATGCGATACGTATTACTGTAGGAACACAAAAGCAGAACAACATCTTCTTTCAAAACTTTAAAACGGTTATAGGGTTAAAATAGAAGATGAACATACAATCCTATAATATAGAAGAACTTACTACTTTAGCAGAAGATATTAGAGCAAGAATACTAGACACAGTAAGTAAAAATGGTGGACATTTAAGTTCAACACTAGGTGCTACTGATCTTATTGTTGCTATGCATAAAGTTTTTGACCCTAAAAATGACCCTTTTCTTTTTGATGTAAGTCATCAAGCGTATGCACATAAACTTTTAACCAATCGTTGGGAAAGCTTTAGTACTTTGCGTCAATTTGGTGGTACTTGTGGTTACACAAAGCCTAGTGAATCTGAATCTGACTATTATGTTGCTGGGCATAGCTCTACTTCTATCTCTCTTGCTGTTGGTGCAGCTAAAGCTATAGCCCTTAAAGGGGAGAATAGAGTACCTGTAGCTTTTATTGGTGATGGTAGTATGAGTGCTGGCATGGTGTATGAAGCGATGAATGAGCTAGGAGATAGAAAGTATCCAGTGGTGATTATTCTTAATGACAATGAGATGAGTATTGCTAAACCTATAGGTGCTATCTCTAAACTTCTTTCTCAAACGATGGCAGGCTCTTTTTACCAAAAGTTTAAAGGTAAGGTGGAAAAAGCATTAGAACATTTTCCTGAGAGTGCAACTTATATGGCTAAAAAATTTGAAGAATCCTTTAAACTTATCACTCCAGGTATCTTGTTTCAAGAGTTAGGTATAGAGTATATAGGACCAGTAGATGGACATGATATAGAGTCACTTATAGAGACTATGAAAGTTGCTAAGGCTTTAGGTAAACCTGTTATTATTCATGCTCAAACCACTAAAGGTAAAGGGTATGAGATAGCAGAGGGGACAAAAGAACATTGGCATGGTGTTGGTAGTTTTGACCCTAAAACAGGAGAATCTGTTAAAAAATCGGGAGCTAAATCAGCAACAGCTATCTTTTCTGATACTTTAGTGGAGTTAGCAGATAGTGATGATAAACTAGTAGGTGTTACAGCTGCTATGCCAAGTGGTACAGGGATGTCTGCTGTGATGGAAAAATACCCTGAACGTTTTTGGGATGTGGCTATAGCAGAGCAACATGCAGTAACCTCTATGGGACCTTTAGCAAAAGAGGGGTTTAAACCTTTTTGTACCATCTACTCTACTTTCTTACAAAGAGGTTATGATCAAGTTATTCATGATATTGCCCTTATGGACTTAGGTGTAGCTTTTGCCATAGATAGAGCAGGTATAGTAGGGGAAGATGGAGAGACACACCAAGGAGTTTTTGACATCTCTTTTTTAAGAACAGTCCCAAATATGACACTGCTTGCTCCCTATAATGAAACAACTATGAAGCTCTCTATGGAGTTTGCAAAAGAGTATAATCACCCTTGTGCATTTAGATACCCAAGAGGTGCTTTTACAGCAGAAGATAGAGTAAGCCCACCATATGAACTAGGAAAGTCTGTTTTACTTCAAGAGGGTGAAGAGATTTTGTTTATAGGGTATGGAGATGGAGTAGGACGTGCAGAAAAGACGTCTAAACTATTAGATAAAAAAATTGCTATCTTAGATTTGCGTTTTGTTAAACCTTTAGATGAAGAGATGCTTGTTACTTTAAGTAGTCACTATAAAAAATGGTATGTTTTCTCAGATTCTGCAAAAATGGGTGGTGTAGGCTCTGCTATACTTGAATTTTTAAGTGAAAAAAAGATACAAGATATAATATTAACTTCATTTGAGTATGATGATGCGTTTATTACTCACGGAAACACAAAGTTGGTAGAAGAGAGTTTAGGATTGCTACCTGAACAGTTAGCTAAAAAGATATCGTAGGGTGGATTTATCCACCTTTATGATAAAAGAAAATACGCTTACCTCACAAAACTAAATTTGAATAAGTACCTTAAGAGATATTTTTTCAAGTTCAGTGACAGTGAACAAAATAGTTTTAATAAAATAAAGGAATAAAAATGGCTAACGAATACATTTTTACAAGTGAATCAGTAACAGAGGGTCATCCAGATAAAATGGCTGATCAGATTTCTGATGCGATATTGGATTATATTATCGCAAGAGATCCACAAGCTAGAGTAGCTTGTGAAACGTTATTGAGTAATGGTTTTTGTGTTATTGCAGGAGAACTAAAAACAGATACTTATTGTCCTATGCAAGAGATTGCTAGAGAAGTAATAAGAGAGATAGGTTACACCGATGCAAGTTATGGTTTTGACTATAGATCAGCAGGTGTACTCAATGGTGTAGGGGAGCAAAGTCCAGATATTAACCAAGGGGTAGATAAGTCTTGTGGTGAGATAGGAGCGGGTGACCAAGGTTTAATGTTTGGTTATGCGTGTAAAGAGACACCTGAGTTGATGCCTCTACCTATATCGTTGGCACATAAGATTACTGCTAAACTTGCAGAAGTACGTAAAAATGGAACTGTCCCGTTTTTACGTCCAGATGGTAAAGCACAAGTTTCAGTAAAATATGTAGATGGTAAACCTGTTTCTATAGATACTATTGTAGTCTCTACACAGCACCATCCAGAAGTAACACTAGAGCAGGTACAAAAAGCTGTACTTGAAGAGGTTATTAAAGTAGTGATTCCTACTGAACTAATGTCTGAAGATATCAAATATCATATTAACCCTACAGGGCGTTTTGTTATTGGTGGACCACAAGGTGATGCAGGACTTACAGGACGTAAGATTATCGTAGATACTTATGGAGGTTCTTGTCCTCATGGAGGGGGAGCTTTTTCTGGGAAAGATCCTACAAAAGTAGACCGTTCAGCAGCGTATGCAGCAAGATATGTGGCTAAAAACCTTGTAGCTTCAGGAGCGTGTGAAAAAGCAACACTCCAAATAGCCTATGCTATTGGTGTAGCTAAACCTGTCTCTATCTACGTAGATACACATGGTACAAATAGTGTAAATGAAGAGAAGATTACAGCTTGTGTAGAGGCTCTTTTTGACCTTACACCTAAGGGTATCATGGAAGAATTGGATCTACTTAGACCTATCTATCGTAAAACAGCATCTTATGGACACTTTGGTAGAGAAGATGTAGATTTTACTTGGGAACAGACAGATAGAGTTGATGAAATTAAAGAATTTTTAGGACTATAGAATTCACAAACAAATTTCTACTATGTAGGGATTTGTTTTGTTTTATTTATTTTATGCAATTTATCAAAATATTAAAGCACTTCTTAAAAATCTTTTGATATAGTTTGAGCATATTAAATTTAAGGAGAAAAAATGGCAGTTTTAATTAGTGATACTTGTATCAATTGTGCAGCATGTATTGACGAATGTCCAGTAGAAGCAATCGTAGATGAGGATGATAACCCAACGGGTGAAGAGATTTATTACGTATATGCAGATAAATGTGTTGAGTGTGTTGAACACCATGATGTACCAGCTTGTGCTGAAGCATGTCCAACAGAGGGTTGTATAGTATGGGATGACGTTGTAGACGGAATGCCTGCTATGGAGAGTAGAGGCGACAAAGGCGAACCTGTAATCGAAGACTAATCTCCACTCTTGTCAGGCACTCGCCTGACAAACCTCCCACACTATTTAATAAATATTTTATATTATTTTGGGTATAATTCCGCCCGAATACTTCACGATGAAGTAAATTATCGTTTTAGGAATATTAAATATGGAACAAACATTATCAATCATTAAACCAGACGCAGTGGCTAAAAACGTTGTAGGACAAATTCTTGCAAGATTTGAAGCAGCAGACCTTAAAATAGCAGCAACTAAAAAAATTCAACTTTCACAAGCTGATGCAGAAGCATTTTACGCTGTTCACGCTGAGAGACCTTTCTTTAAAGACTTAGTAGAGTTTATGATCTCTGGTCCTGTAGTTGTAACAGTACTTGAAGGTGAAAATGCAATGGCTAAAAACAGAGACCTTATGGGTGCTACTAACCCTGCTGAAGCCGAAGCTGGTACTATTAGAGCAGACTTTGCAGAGAGTATTGATGCAAATGCAGTTCATGGTTCTGATTCTGTTGAAAATGCAACAAATGAAATTAACTTTTTCTTTGCACAAAGAGAGATTAACTAATTTACTTTAAGGAGTTTCCTTATGATTATTTTTTTTGATAAAATAAGTTCCACAGCAAAGCCTATAGGACTTAGTTCAAAAGGTGTAAAGCTTGAGGGAACGTTAAAAAAGAGTGGTTATCATCAAGTAACCTTAGATGCTAAAATGGATGGTAGTTTTAACTTAGACTGTGATAGATGTGGTGAGAGCTATATTTATAACATGGACAGTAAGTTAAGACTTAAGTTAAGTGATTTAGTTTCTGAAGATAAAGATGATTTAGATATAATTGAATTTTTAGATGGCAAAATTGATCTTTTGTACATTTTAGAGAGTGAAATTACATCAATAGAGAGTTCTTTCCATTACTGTGATAAATGTGACGGTAATGATGAAGAGTTTGAAGTTGAATATTAAAACAAGGACATATTATGGCAGTACCTAAAAGACGTGTGAGTCACACGAGAGCAGCAAAAAGAAGAACACATTACAAATTGACATTACCAATGCCAGTTAAAGATGCTGATGGAACATGGAGAATGCCTCACCACATGAACATGACTACAGGTGAGTACAAAGTTAAAAAAGAAGCGTAATTCATGATTAAAATTGCGATTGACGCTATGGGTGGGGACTTTGGTCCCGAGCCCATTATAGAAGGTGTAGTTCAAGCACTTGAAGTAGAAAAATTCATGCCTATACTTGTAGGTAACAAATCTGAGATACTCTCTTTCCTCCCTTACTATTATACTGATAAAGTTGAAATTGTTGAAGCATCTGATGTGATAGCAATGAGTGATCAAGCAACTAATGCTTTAAAACGTAAAGACTCTTCTATCTACAAAGCAGTAGAACTTGTACGTAATAAAGAAGCATCAGGAGTAGTATCAGCTGGACACAGTGGTGCAACTATGACACTTGCTACTTTACGTATTGGTAGGCTTCCAGGTATCTCTAAACCAGGTCTTGCAACGCTTATGCCATCAGTAGTTGAAACTAATACTTTGGTTTTAGATGTTGGAGCAGTAACAGACTGTACAGCAGAAAACTTGTATCAGTTTGGTGCTATGGGTGAAGCGTATGCACAAAATATTTTAGATATAGCTTCTCCAAAAGTTGGCTTACTCTCCAATGGATCAGAAGATTCTAAAGGGAATGCTTTGACTAAGGAAGCCTTTAAATTGCTTCAAAATCTTGATGGTTTTGTGGGTAATGTTGAGGGTAGAGATATTTTTAATGGAAATACAAACGTTGTTGTTTGTGATGGATTTACAGGAAATATCTTACTTAAAACAAGTGAAGGGGTAGTATCAACTATCTTTACACTTATGAGACAGCATATTCGTAAATCATTGCCAGCAAAGATTGGTGCATTAATGATGAAGAAAAAAGTATTTGGAAATATGAAAAAGCAAGTTGATTATGCAGAGTATGGTGGTGCACCACTACTTGGTATTAATGGATGTGCAATTATTTCTCATGGCTCTTCTAATGCAAAAGCTATAAAAAATGCTATTTTTCAAGCGATAAGATATACAGAATCAGATGTTAACACTACAATAGAAAAACTACTTTCTAAGAACAAATAATTAATGGGGCATGACCCCATTAATTTCTCATTTATCTCCCCTTTATATATATCTCATTAGAAATTTATGGTAGAATATAAACTATAATTAATGGCTTAAGGATAACTATGTCACAAAGTAAACCCGTATATGCATCATTTAAATCTATAGGTGCGTATGTACCTGAAAAGATATTATCTAATGCTGACCTTGAAAAAATGGTAGATACAACTGATGAGTGGATTTTGAAACGTACTGGTATTAAAGAGCGTCATTTAGCAGCAGATGATGAATATACCAGTGATATGGGCGCAAAAGCAGCAAAAATAGCGATAGATAGATTAGGTATATCTACAGAAGAGATAGACTTGGTTTTATGTGCAACTGTAACACCTGATTATTTCAATATGCCTTCAACAGCATGTATTATCTCTGATAAACTTGGTATTAAAAATGTTCAAGCATTAGATATTTCAGCAGCATGTAGTGGTTTTGTCTATCTTCTCTCTATTGCAAAAGCTTTCATAGAGTCTGGTATGAAAAAGAATGTACTGGTTATTGGAGCAGAGAAATTTTCCTCTATTGTTGACTATACAGATAGAAGTACATGTATCTTATTTGGTGATGGTGCGGGTGCAGCGGTTATTAGTGCGTCAGAGTTAGAAGAAGAAAAGTTCATTGATGTACATGCAAGTGCAGATGGATCTTATGCAGATTTCTTAGTTACTCCAGCTCCAGGTTGTATCAATCCTGTAAGTCAAAAAGTACTTGATGAGGGGCTTAATTTTGTACAGATGAAAGGTAATGAAACCTTTAAACTAGCTGTCAAGACTTTAACAAAAGATGTGAAAGAGATCTTGGCTAAGAATGAGATAAAATCAGAAGACATACCTCACTTTATTCCTCATCAAGCAAATTACCGTATTATTAAGGCAGTAGGTGATGCACTAAAGATGAGAGAGGAGCAAGTGGTAGTAACTGTAGGTAAATATGGAAATACTTCTGCTGCTTCTATCCCTATGGCTATCAATGATATTTGGGAGTCAGGAAGACTTCAAAATGGTGAGTTGATGTTACTTGACACTTTTGGTGGTGGACTTACTTGGGCTTCTGCATTGTTGCCTTTTGCAGGAAAAAGTAAATAGATTTATAGGTTAAAATTATAGGGTTATGTAAGTAAACATACCCTACAGGTGGTGTAATGAAAATAGCTTTTATCGGTGATATTGTAGGTAAACCAGGTCGTTTAGTGCTCAAACGACATCTTAAACAACTCCAACAAGAACATTTTATAGACTTTACTATAGCAAATTATGAAAATGCCTCTCATGGGTTTGGTTTAACTAAAAAAAATTGTGAAGAGCTTTTAGGTTATGGCATAGATATGATGACTGGTGGAAACCACTCTTTTGACAAAAAAGAGATACTAGAGATGTTTGAGAGTTATCCTCTTATTCGTCCTATGAATTACCCCAAAAAAACAGCGGGAGAGGGAATTTTTAAGACGACTATATTAGGAGAAAATGTAGCTATCTTAAACCTTATGGGACACTACACTATGCCAATGGTAGATAATCCTTTTACGATGATAGTAGAGGTTGTAGAGTCTCTAAAAGCAGATGGTTTTAAGCATATTATTTTAGATATACATGCAGAGGCAAGTTCTGAAAAAAATACCCTGCTACAGATGTTAAAAACAGATTTATCTGCCATCATAGGTACACATACACATGTAGCAACAGATGACTTACAAGTGGTTGATGGGTGTTGTTATGTGACAGATGTAGGGCTTACTGGGTGTAGAGATGGTGTGATAGGAATGAAGAGTGAAATTCCTATGCGACGTGTACTCACAGGGCTAGGAGGGCATTTTGACATCAATGAGAAGTGTAAAAGAATTTTACAAATGTTGGTGTTTGAATTAGATGAAAATGGACGCTGTATAGATGCTCAGAAGATAAAGATTTATGATGAAAAGCCTAAGATAGTCACTCAGGCTTGGATAGACTAACTATTTCTCTTTACTCTTACTTTTTTAGGGTTAAATAGCTCAATAGCCTCTTTTACCATAGGTTCATCTAGTAGAGTTGAAGGGTCTTTCTCCTTGGCAGCTTCTGTCTCTCCTGCTTCAGGGGCGATACATGAGCTTTTCATCTCCTCTTCTACCATAGAACCTGTATCTGCATCGGCATGAGGGACAGGGCTTGTTAGGTGGGTCTGCTTAGGTACTTCAACTTTTTTTTTAGGAATATTTACTATTTTAGTTTCAAAACCAAAAAGTTCTTTTACAAACATATTGATAATTCCCCAGTGGGTAATGAGTTGTTTCTTCTCTTCTCCATCGGCAGATGACTCCCATGTAAGTTTTTCCTCACTAAAGCTTATAAAATCTATATTATTTTCAAAAGTGCTACCTAACTCATAGTTTCTATCATAAACTTTTTTAATCAAATTGTCAAAAATTGCTTGATACGGGTTGGGAGTCACTTCTACAGAAGGGAGAACTGTTGGCTCCTCAATGATAGGTCGCTCTACAATGGGTGCTACTGCTGTAGGCTTCTTTTTTACAGTCTCTTCTTTCTCTATCTCTTCTATCTTTATTTTTTCTTCTAGGGGTTGAGTGGGAGAGAGGGAATTTTTGATGTCATCTTCTGTAATAGTAATAACTTTTGAAGGAAGTGACAAGTCAGGCATAGGGGTAGAGACCATAATCTCATTGATTTTAACGCCTTTGAGCTCATTTTCTAAACCTTTAATCATCGTATCTATATCTTTTATCTCTAAAGACTCTATCATTTTAAAGAGTGCTAAAGCAAGAATAAACTCTCCATCACTTCCTAAAGAGAGTAATCCTTTTGATTCTGCTATAACTCTAAAAAAACGCTCTATGATAGTAGGGCTAAGTGACCCATTACCTAGGAGTAATAACTCTTTAAGATAGAGAGTGAGTTCATCAAGTATCATCTCTGCTTCATAGTCTGAAGAGAGTTTAATGAAGTTTAGTATCTCTTGAGTATCTTTACGTAAAATATTTTCAAGAAGTTTTTCAAGTAAACTAGGTTCTATTATCCCTAGCATACCAGTAACTGTGTTTACATTGACATAGTTTTTAGAGTAAACAATAGCTTGGTCAAGTAATGTAAGAGAGTCTCTAAGAGAACCAGCTCCCGTACGAGCAATAATATCTAACGCCTCTACTTCATACCCAATATTTTCAAGTGTTAAGATATGTTCTAAATGTTTAAGGACAAGATTTTGAGGAATCTTTTTAAACCTAAAATGCTGTGTACGTGAGAGTATAGTTGCTGGTAGTTTAAGTGGATCTGTAGTAGCCAAAATAAATTTTACAAAATCAGGAGGCTCTTCTAGGGTTTTAAGTAGAGCATTAAATGCTTGATTTGTCAACATGTGTACTTCATCAATGATAAAAATCTTATAACGTGCAGAGCTTGGTTTGTATTTGGTGTGTTCTATAAGGTCTTTAATATCATCAATACCACGGTTAGAAGCTGCGTCCATCTCTATAATGTCCATGTGACGATTCTCATTTGCCATATTACAATGGATACAGTTGTTACAAGGGTGGGAAGTGGCTCCATTTTCACACAGTAATGCTTTAGCAAAAATACGTGCAGTAGAGGTTTTACCACTCCCTCTTAGCCCTGAAAAAAGGTAAGCGTGGGAGAGTCTGTTTCCATCAAGTGCGAGTGAGAGGGTTTGAGAAACGGCTTCTTGACCAATGAGGTCATCAAAAGTACTAGGACGGTATTTTCTTGCAAGGGCTAGTGACACATAAACTCCTAGATGGCTCTCTATCTTAATACAGAAGCATAGAAGTGAGCGTATAAATATTGTACTAATTGTAGTCAATTTTTACTTTTGATTGGTATAATTGAAAGAATTATTTAGCAATTAAAGGGTAACGATATGAAATGGGAAAATGAACGTAAAAGTTCAAATGTAGAAGATAGAAGAGAAACATCAGGTGGAAGTAGAGGTGGTGGAAATATGCCATCTATGGGTACGATGATGATGTTATGGCCTATTATTAAACCGTTATTGCGAACAAAGTTTGGCTGGGGTGTTATAGCAGTTGGTGTAGTGGCTATGATGAGTGGGTTTAACCCTTTAGCGATACTAGGTGGTGGAACAGCACCTAGCCTGCCAGTTAACAAAGCAAAAGATGATAAAAATGCAGCCTTTATCTCTACAGTATTAGCAAGTACAGAAGATGTATGGGGTAAAAAGTTACGTGGGTATAGAGAACCTGTTATGGTACTCTACCGAGGTTCTACCCAAAGTGGTTGTGGTCATGCCTCTTCACAGATGGGACCTTTTTACTGTCCAGCTGATCAGAAAGTCTATTTGGATTTAGGTTTTTTTGATGAGTTAGCAAATCGTCATAATGCTCCAGGTGATTTTGCACAAGCATATGTACTCGCTCATGAGATAGGACACCATATTCAAAACTTACAAGGAACATTAGCAAAAGTTCAAAAAGCAAAACAGAGTTGGGGTGGAAGTAGTAAAAAATCTAATGCACTACAAGTAAAAGTAGAACTACAAGCAGACTGTTATGCAGGTGCATGGGCATTTTATGCACATAAAGATTTCCATATCTTAGAAGCAGGTGATGTTGAAGAGGCATTAAGAGCAGCTAGTTCCATAGGTGATGATACCCTGCAAAGAGAAGCAACAGGTCATGTAAGACCCGATGGTTTCACTCATGGAACTTCTGCACAAAGAGTAGCTTGGTTTAGAAAAGGGTTTAGCTCAGGAGATATTAGAGCATGTAATACTTTTTAGTTTTAAAACCTAAAGTGTTTTTGCGTGAGTAGTAGGTACTGCTTTTTAGCACGTTCTACACCTGCTTCCATAGCAAGTCTATAAAAATTTACTGCTTGTTGTTTATCTTTTTTCACCATAATACCATTTTTATAAAAGTATCCCATATCGCAAAGTGCTTGAGGGTGACCCCTGCTAGAAAGTGTATATAAAATACCAAAAGCCGCTGCTTTGTTGACTTCAAACAACTCACCTTTATAGAGTTCTCTAGCTAAGATGTAGTTAGCTTCATCATGCTTTGTTGCAGAGGATACTAAAAGTAAAAGTGTCGCTTCCTCTAGTTTTTCTTTTTGAAGTAGTCTATAGATATATCGTAAAATTTCATCCATCATAGGGTTTGTAAATCCCTCTGTACGTATCTGTTTTAACCATGCTTTCACAGATGGGTAGTCTTTCTCATCAGTATAGAGTGGACTATAACACTCTTGCATATCTACAAAATCTTGAATAATACTAGGATAAGAATTATAAGGTGTTTGTTGCGTTTGATTCATCTTAAAAGTGTAACAAAAAGATGCTTAGGTTTTATCTGTTTGGTAAGTAGTTTTAACCCCATCTTAGCTATAATCTTTTAATAAAGCTTAATAAAAATTTGAAATGATGAGAGGAGAAATTATGAAAAAAAGAGTGGTTACGATAAATAAAATGTCTTTGCATGATGCTTCTCATCATAGTTTCATTTTTGGGCTCACTGGAGATGAACTTTTTAAAATGATGACCTCTATGACAGTTCAGCGTTATTTTGATACCCATGGTAAATATCCAGCACGATTAGATAAGAGTAAAATAGTCAAAAAATATCTGAAGGCTTAAGTGATGGATTATTTTGAAGATTATAAAGATATGTTACAACTTTTTAACAAATATGATGTTCAATACCTTGTAATTGGTGCGTATGCTATGGGAAATTATGGTTATAGTAGATATACATTAGATATTGATTTATGGATTGAAAAATCTGTAAATAATGCTCAAAAGATACAAAAAGCTTTTGAGGATTTTCCTATACCTTATGAGATTACTATAGATGAGTTAACACAAAAGAATTTTGTATTGCAAATAGGTATAGAACCTATGCGTATTGATGTACTGACCGATATTGATGGTGTAGAATTTGCACATGCATGGGACAACAAAACAAATAATAGCCTCTTTGGTGAAGAGATACATTTTATTAGTTTACAAGATCTTATCAAAAATAAAACAGCAACCAATCGAGCTAAAGATAAGTATGATTTACTAGAGCTTGAAAAGCTTTTAAAAATTCAAAGTATCAAATAAGCAAGAAATTAGTAACTCCCTTTCTACAGACACCTCTAACCCCATCTTAGCTATAATCTTTTCAATAAAACAATCATAATATAAGCGAGAAAATATGAGTTATAATCCAAATGAAATCGAAGCGAAATGGCAAAAAAAATGGGATGATGAAAAAGCGTTTGAGCCAGATGATGCTTTAACAAGAGAAAAGAAATATATACTCTCTATGTTTCCTTTTCCATCGGGACGTCTGCATATGGGACATGTGCGTAATTATGCTATAGGTGATGCTTTTGCACGTTACTACAGAAAGCAAGACTTTAATGTACTGCATCCTATTGGTTGGGATGCTTTTGGTATGCCTGCTGAGAATGCGGCTATTAAGCATGGTCGTCACCCTAAAGATTGGACATACTCAAACATAGACTACATGAAAAAAGAGCTTAACACACTAGGACTTAGTTTTTCTAAAACACGTGAGTTTGCTACTTGTGATGAGCTTTATACGAAGTGGGAACAAGAGTTTATTATCAAAATGTTTGAAGAGAAGTTACTCTATCGTGAGAGTACTACAGTCAACTGGTGTGAAGATTGTCATACGGTTCTTGCAAATGAACAAGTAGAAGAGGGGTGCTGTTGGCGTTGTGACAATGAGGTAGAACTCAAAGAGATGCCAGGGTATTACTTAGATATTATTAAGTATGCAGATGAGTTGTTAGATGACTTAAAACTGCTTGAGGGTAAATGGCCAAATCAGGTTGTGACTATGCAAAGCAATTGGATAGGAAAATCTCAAGGATTGGAGTTTGATTTTGAACTCTCAGAAGCGAGTAAAGCTAAACTAGGTGGTAACTTTGATAGATATACTGTATTTACTACACGACCAGATACGATTTATGGTGTGACATACTCTGCACTTGCTGCGGAACACCCTATTACAAAATATCTGCTTGAAAACGAACTGTTAGACTCAGATATAGCACAGAAGATAGTGACTATCACAAACATGACTGAGATAGAACGTGCCAAAGAGGGAAAAGAGGGGTATGATTTAGGTTTAACGGTGATACATCCTCTTACAAAAGAGGAGATACCTGTATGGACTGCAAACTTTGTACTCGCAAGTTACGGTGGAGGGGCAGTGATGGCTGTTCCTGCTCATGATGAGAGAGACTTTGAGTTTGCTACTAAGTATAGCTTACCTATAAAAAGAGTGATTTTAGGTGGTGATGAATTACCTTATACTTTAGAGGGTAACTTAGAGAATTCAGATACCTTTACAGGTACGAAAAACACAAAGGCTAAAGCAGAGATTATTAGTTATTTTGAAGAACATGCTTTAGGTAAGGGTACAACAAACTATAAGTTACGTAACTGGGGGATAAGCCGTCAGCGTTACTGGGGTGCACCTATACCATTTGTACATTGTGACTCTTGTGGACTTGTGGCTGAAAAGGTAGAGAATTTGCCTATTGCACTTCCTGAAGATGTAGAGATAACAGGTGAGGGTAACCCACTTGAAAACCATCCAACATGGAAAAACTGTGCTTGTCCAAAATGTGGTGCAGATGCCATTCGGGAGACAGATACTCTTGATACTTTTGTACAGTCTAGCTGGTATCAGTTCCGTTATGCAACCAATCCTAACAAATGGAACGAAACAGGCATAGATAAAGAAGAGGCAAACTATTGGCTAGGTGTTGACCAGTATATAGGGGGGATAGAACATGCTATCTTGCACCTGCTTTATGCACGTTTCTTTACTAAAGTACTTCGTGACTTGGGTTACCATGATATAGATGAGCCTTTTGAGAACTTGCTTACACAAGGTATGGTACTGATGGATGGGGCGAAGATGTCTAAGTCTAAAGGTAACACTGTTGACCCAGATGCACTCATAGAGAAGTATGGAGCAGATACTGCAAGGCTCTTTACACTTTTTGCTGCTCCTCCTGCAAAAGAGTTAGAGTGGAATGACTCTGCGGTTGAGGGTGCGTTTAGGTTCATCAAAAAACTTTATGACAGAAACAGTAAAGTCAATGCTAAGACATTACCAAACATAGACCAAAGTACGCTTAGTAAAGAGTCTAAACTTGCACGTGTAAAAGTCTATGAGGCTTTACAAAAGTCTAGTGATGTGTATGAAAAAACATTTGCATTTAATACACTCATTGCTGCTTGTATGGAAGCGTTAAATGCCCTAGATAAACAAGATAATGCTGAGGTATGGACAGAGGGAATGTATATTATGCTAAACCTCTTAGAGCCTATTATTCCTCATGTGACTACTGAGCTTTCTGAAATGTTATTTAGCAGAGAGAACTTAGGTGCAAAGTTTGAAGTAAAAGAAGAGGTATTTGTACAAGATAGTATTTTGTATATGGTTATGATAGGTGGAAAGAAACGTACAGAGATAGAGATGAATCCTGCTGCAAGTAAAGAGGAGATACTCTTAAGTGCAAAAGAAGCAGGGGCTAAATGGCTTGAGGGTATGACTATAGTAAAAGAGATAGTCGTTCCTAATAAACTGGTGAACTTAGCAGTTAAACCAGCTTAGATAAATAGTAGTTATTATCTTAAAGGAATATTTTGAGCTATCCTACATTTAATAAAGATGATTTTCTTTTTGGATTAGAGTTTGAATTTTATTTTAAAAGTTCAGACCAAAAGGAAAAATTTATTGAATGTATTAATCACCAATTTGATGTTGAGGTTCTTGATTTAACGCATACACAATATTCTGAGGATGATGAAAAATGGATTTTATCAGTAGAAACAACGATGCCAATCTTATCTTTAAATAAAGTAGGTATGGAAATTACTACATGTCCAGTTTCACAAGATTATGGAGTCCAATACAACAAGAAGAAAGGGATAGCTTGATAACATCATTAAATCTTTAGACCAATAAAGGATGACAGCTTCAAGTTATAGACGCAATCTATCTGGTGTGTGGCAAAAAAGATTTTATGAACATACCATTCGAGATGAAAAAGATTATCTGAACATCCTAAACTATATCTACAACAACCCCATAAAACATGGTCTAGTAGAGAATATAAATGATTGGAAATATAGTTCCCGTAGGGTGTTTTCCCACGAAAACACCAACTCTCAAAATTTATGTGATAAATTAATATAAATTATATATTTACTTTAGTAAAACTACAAAAACTTATTTTAAAGAGTATTTTTCATTATGCCTTATTTGGATATAACACGACTCTTTACATCTTTTAGCTATGATACTACTATGAAAGAAATCGTAGAATATTTACAGAAAAAACAGATTATATTTAAGTCTTTTAAAGAGGTGAGTCCTAAAGAGTTGGGTTCTCGTAAGCGGGTTTTGCTTTATGTTGGGGTGAATTTAAAGGGTTACTATGCTTTAGTAATGTGTGTGCAAAAGAAGAGTAGGGTACTTCGTAAAGAGGCTGGGGAGTTGATGCTTTTGCATGAAAAGTTAGAAAAGTACATCGACAGTAAGATTACTAAAAAATACCTCTACATTAAAGCACCGTTATGTTCTCATGCTAAAGTTATGTTAGAAGAGCAAGGGTGGAGAGTGTGGCAGATAGATGAATAATGAGCTTAAAGTCTATTATGCAGATATTGGTAATACCCATTTTCACATTTATGATGGTACAAAGGTAGAGCATCTTTCTTATGGGGATGCTATCGATAAATATAAGGATAAAACACTCTATTATATCTGTGTGAAACATCAGTTAACAGAGCAAATATCTCAGATAGCCTCATGGAGAAATATCTCACAACTTATGCGTATTGAGGGGGAGTATGAGACGATGGGAGTTGACAGAAAAGCTCTCTGCTTAAGCCATGAAGATGGTGTTTTTGTTGATGCGGGTTCAGCTATTACTGTAGATGTTGTAAGTAAGGGTAGGTATGTAGGTGGATATATATTGCCAGGTATTCAAGCTATGTTGCAAAGCTACAAAGGTATCTCTTTGGTTCTTGATGTAGCATTAAATGAAACAATATCACTAAACCAACTTCCTAAAACAACCAAAGATGGGATAAGCTATGGTATAATCGCGTCTATAAAAGCACTCATAGATAAACATAGAAACAGACACAGACTTTATTTTACTGGTGGTGATGGAGAACTTCTTTCCTCTTTTTTTGAAGAAGCAGTATATGATGAAATGTTGGTATTTAATGGGATGCGTAATGCACTAAAGGATGATGAAAAATGTTAACAATAGCCCTTCCAAAAGGAAGAATTGCAGAGCAAACACTTGAGATATTTGCAGAGATTTTCGGTGGAGAATTTAAGTTTGAAGGTAGAGAACTCATTTTAGATATGGGTGAGTTTCGTTTTTTAAATGTACGTAATCAAGATGTACCTACGTATGTGGAGCATGGAGCAGCCGACATTGGTGTGGTAGGTCTTGATGTTATTACAGAAAAAGAGTTAGATATTATCCAACTTCTTGACATGCAACTTGGAAAATGTAAAGTCTCTATTGGGATTAGAAATGAAGATGAGTTAGACTGGTCACGTCCTAACATTAAAGTAGCAACCAAAATGGTTAACATTACAAAACAGTATTTTGCTCAAAAAGCTGTAGGTGTTGAAGTGGTTAAACTCTATGGCTCTATAGAACTTGCACCTTTAGTAGGACTTGCCGATGCTATTGTTGACATTGTTGAGACAGGTTCTACAATGAGAGAAAATGGGCTTAAGGTAGCAGAAGATATTATGGACTCTTCTGCACACCTTATCGCTAACAAAAATAGTTTTTATGCTAAAAAGTCAGAGATACTTGCACTCTACGAGAAAATAAAAGTGGTTGTAGAGAGTCGTGACTAATCCTACATCAAACTCATTAGACCTCTATGCAAAAGTAGAGGATTTACTTGGCGTTAAAGAGGTTGCACCTCGTCTTTATGCACACTATTTTCTTTTTCTTAACAGTGTAGAGTTTCACTCTCTGCTTGATGTAGGGTGTGGCTCTGGTGACTTTTTACATCAGATGCAAAAAGCTTTAGGCATAGAAGAGGTGTTAGGTATAGACTTAAGCCCTCTCATGGTCTCTAAAACAGCAAAACTAGATATACCCTCACAATGTATCGACCTTTGTGACTTAGGGGGTAAATACGACGTTATTACCGCAGTCTTTGACATGTTAAACTACTTAGACAAAGAGGGATTAGAGCGTTTCTTACACTGCATAAGTGAACATCTCAATGAAGGGGGTTACTTCTTATGTGACATCAACACCCTTTATGGTTTTGAAAATGTTGCAGTTGGTGCTTATATCGTTGATGATAACGAGCGTTTTTTAACTGTAGATAGTGACTTTGAAAAAGATGAGTATGTTTCAGAATTTACACTTTTTGAAAAGAAGAAAAATAGCTTTACAAAGTCTCAAGAGATTATAAAACAGTATTTGTATACTTTAGAGCAGATAGAACAACTCTCTAACTTGAAACGCATTGTAGCAGATGATGTGAGCCTCTACGAGATGGAAGAGGCAGATAAAAAGTTTATCGTACTACAGAAACAATAATTTATTGTATCTGTAACACTTCTACTACAGCAGGGGAACCAGGTCCTGTAGCCTCTTTGATAAGTTTCACTTCCACTTTAAGTATTTGATTTTGTTTTTTCATTAAATCAAACTTCTCTGCGTTTTGTATCTGGTAACTCTTGTTACTCTTTATGTCTTTTATGTTCAAGTAGTGGTGAAAAGAGCCTTTAACAGACACTTTCCCCTCAAGTACTACAGTTTGACTCTCTGCACACCCTATAAAACCCATGGCAACGATACCAACTAATAATTTTTTTATCATTTTGCTATCAGTGTTACTTCAGTTTGTCCATTAAGCTCTAACTCTACAGTAACATCTCCTGTAAGGTTGTCACCTATCTTATAGTAGTAGTTTCCTTTTTTAGGAATCGTACCTGTCGTTGTATATATAGTAGGTGTAGGACTATAGTTAAAGAAGTTAATAGAACCCATTTGGTAAGTAGTACCGTTGTAGCTCTCTTCTGTAAAGTCACCTGTGTTGTAAAAAGGTGTATCTTCTAAGTTTTCATGGTCAGATAAGAGTACGGCAACACCCCATTCTGTAAGTAAGTTGTCAAACGTTTTACTTCCTCCATTAGCTGAGTTGTTAACAGCATCTACAATAGCTTGTTCATCAGTATAACTGTTATGCATAACATCATGAAGAAGTTTAGCTCCACCATAGTTACGTGTAAGAAAAGCACCAAAGGCGTTGACCTTAGAGTAGTCTCTTAGTTGGTTACCCCATGAAGTAAGTGAGAGTGTATTGTTCTCGTTGAAAAGGGGGTATCTACCTGATGTATTATCTGTATCACCTGCACTACCATCTGTATATGCTACACCTCTAGGTCCTGTGTGTTGGATTTTGGTTGCTACTAGCTCTTCAGTAGTCTCTGCTAACATCTCATCAATCCATGTATCTGTAGAGTCATCAGCAAGTAAAACAGTTTTTTGGTAGAAGTGAATCATATGTTGAAATTCATGTGCTAAAGTAGATATCATCTCTTTTGGCCAGAAGTCATTGATATCCCAATCGCCATTCCCGTTGGCAAACATTACAGAATCAATGTAAAACATCACTCGCTCATTTGAGCCAGATAATGAAGATTTTTTATAGTTGTCTTTTGCCCAGAAATACCCAACTACACCACCATTTGAACTATTATCATCGTCTATATCTGTAAGTAAGATAGTTATCTCATCATTACTAGAGATAAGGTTACTATATACACCTTGTGCATCATCTCCCCACGCTTCACCATAAATGTTTGTTACCCAGTCATAAACATCATTATCTAATCCTGTGTGTAAAAAGCTATCGGCAAGGGCATCAACCATCTCTTGAGTGACACATTTTGCTTTGCCACACCCTTCACCAAAGCTATCATTAGAGACCCAGATGTTGAGTGTTTTATCTCCAAAGTTTGTACTTACATTCGAGACTATCTTTTTAGCTGTTACCTCTGTTGCATCATTTCCATTAGTATCAAGATAAAAAGTATCTGTCTCTCCAGTGCTATCTTCTCTTTTTACTATTAAGGTTTTTTCTAAAGGGTGTTGCCCTGCTTTTTTAAGTAAATTTGGAATGTTAGCATTGAATTGACGTACATACTCAGGAGTACGAATAATAGTCGGTTTAGAGGTATTTTTCATTTTATCTTTCAGTACAGGTGCATAGATTACTTTTGCACTATGACTTATACTGGGAGTTGTACTTGTTGAACCATAGTTACTAAGAAGAAGGTAAAGACTTTTAGGTGTATCTGTATCTATTGAGATAGTTGTATTGATACTAGAAGCTTGTCCTAAACTTTCTACTTGATACGCTTCAGTTATCTCAATAGTATCAGGATTTACTGTTTCTTCTTCATTTACAGTCACACTCATGTTATCACTACTTGTAGCACCGTCATCATCTGTGACTGTAAGTGTGAGGGTGTCTGTGCCTGCAGTGCTAGGAGTATAGCTAAAAGAAGCAGTGTTAGCTAAAGTAGTCGTACCTTTTTTCCATACATAACTAACAACAGTACCATCACTGTCAGTTCCTGTTCCTACTATGTTAATGGTAGTGTTGACAATAGTCGTTTTATCTGTACCTGCTAGTGCTGTGGGTGCAATGTTTTCTATTGGTGTATCTGTGGGTGTATCGGTGGGAGTATCTGGAGTGTCATTACTCCCACTACTACCACATCCATTAAGAGCGAGTAGTAGTCCAAGTAGTGTAGAACTTACAATTGTTAATTTCATTTTATTTCCTTAGTCGTCGTAATTTTGTGCAATTATAGCAAATAAAATAGAGATATGATAAGGAAGAGGTGTTTTATGAGAGGGTAACGCTAAAAATGGAGGGTAAAGTGTTGAACTACCCATCAAAACTGATGGGTAGGGTGGAGAGGTCTATCTATCTTACGTTTTCAAATGGAGATTCTACAACATTTTTTCTATCTACAATGTATGGAATAAGTGCTGTTTGTCTTGCTCTTTTGATAGCTATAGTTACTAGCTCTTGGTGTCTTTTACAGTTACCAGTCAATCTTCTTGGCATAATCTTAAATCTTTCACTTAGTGAAAATTTAAGTTGTGCTAAGTCTTTATAGTCGATAAAGTCTGTTTTTAACTCACAATACTTACAAAATCTTTTTTTGAATTTTCTTCTTTCTGCCATGATATTCTCCTAAAATGGTATTTCATCTTCATTGATGTCAATTTCTGGGATGTTAGATACAGGTGCTTGCTGTTGAACAGGTTGTGGGGCAGGTTGAGAAGGTGCATTGTTGTATGCAGGAGCATTGTTATATGATGCTGCTGCTTGTGGTGCAGGTTGAGAATAGTTATCTCCTGCTGGTGCAGGATTATATCCGCCACCTTGTGCATCATCTTTACTTCCTAGCATCTGTAGATTTTCTACAGTTACAGAGTGCTTACTTCTTTTTGTACCGTCTTGTGCTGTCCACTGGTCAAGCTTCAATCTTCCATCTACTAAAACTTTAGAACCTTTACGTAAATACTGATTTGCAATCTCAGCAGTTCTACCAAAAAATGTTAAGTCAACAAAAAGAACTTCCTCTTTCTGTTCACCTGTTTGAGATTTAAATTTACGTGAAGTAGCGATTGCTGTATTACCTATAGCACTCCCACCTTGTGTATATCTAACCTCTACATCTCTTGTAAGGTTTCCTGCTAAAATTATTTTATTGTACATAAAGTTCTCCTAAGTTTCTGTTAATTACGCTTCTGTTGTTTCAGCTGCTGGTGCTTCAACTACTGGAGTTTCAACTGCTGGTGCTTCAACTTTTTCAGCTTCTATATTTTTGTTTGCAGCTGTAACAAGTTTGTCAAATTGTGCTAACTCTTTATTTTTAACATATTTAACTGATAAAAATTTAATAACATCTTCACTAATCTTAAGATTTCTCTCAAGCTCGTTGATCACTGTACCTTCTGCTTTATAGAAAAGGATTGTGTAGTAACCTCTATCATTTTTCTCTACAGGGTAAGCAAGTTTTCTCATACCCATGTCATTAGTACCTACAAGCTCAGCACCCTCTTTAGCAAGTACATTTTTCACTTTAGTGATAGCTGCTGCAATCTCTTCTTCTGTAAGTGTAGGTTTAACTACAAACAGTGTTTCATAACAAGTCATATTGTTTCCTTTTGGTTTAATAGCCCATTAAAAATGCGAATAGTGTATATCCGTCCAAAAATGAGCAGGAATTTTGGAAGCAATATTCTATCCTAAATTATCTTCTTTATTGCTTGCATATAATTTTATTTTAACGGTGGATAAATCCACCCTACAAATACCCTTGCAATTTGATAAGTGTGCTGTAGAGAAGAACCTCTTTTTGTGTAGTGGTTGCTTTTTTCATGGCTATCTCACTCTCTAAAAGATGTTCAAATATCTTTAACAAAGAAGCAGAGTTAACACGTAGAGCAAGTTGTGCTTTTTTCTCTTCTATCTGTTTGGGTAGTTTATAGCCTAAAATAGCAGCTGAATCTACATACCCATGCAACTTAATGTAGGCGTTAAAGAGAAAAATCTGATTTACAAAGTATTGTGTTGAACGTAAAAGTGATGATTCATCTTCTCCTAAGTCTAGCAGCTTAGTGATGGTTGTAGTAATAGGCTTTTTATTGAACAGTTCAACAAGTAATTGCTCTGTGGCTAAAGGTGCCGTAGAGTATACCAGTCTATCGATGTCTTTACTCGTAACTTTCATACCAAGAATAGCAAGTTTATGTAGCTCATTAGCACAAAGAGCTAAGTTGTTGTTAAGTAGAAGCATAAGGTGTTGTAGGGCAAAGTGGTCTATGTCAAGTTGTATCTCTTGGGCTTTTTGCTGGAGTATAGCTATACCTTCATTGATATTGGGTTCAAAGAAACGTACCCATATCCCCCCTTTTTTCTCTGTAAAAGCAGACTGCATACTCTTTGCATCTTTTGCCGCTCCCTCATAGGCATAGACCAAATAATTATCACTGTTTTTGTTGGCTAGTTGTATTAGTGCATCTAACTCTTTTTTAGGAATCTTTTTATCATGTTTTACTACCACTAGATTGGTTCCACCAAACAGAGATGTCTGAGACAAGTAGCTCTTAGCCTGTTCAAAATTCCACTCATCATAATAGAGAGTAAGCATACTCTCTTTAGCATCAAGATGGCTCTTATAAAGGTCTATATAGTAGTCTAAAAGATACTCATTATCTCCATAAAGCAACACTGCTTTAGGAAAAGATTGTTTAAGTTTTTGGTCAAATTCTCTTTGGTACATTAGGAGGCTTCCTTTATGGGTTGGTTTTTATGCTATTTAAATCTTATTTGCAGATTTAGTTTAAAATAGTATCTACCACTCTTTTTATAAATCTCAAACATCTTATATCTACTTGAACTAGGACTATCAAGTTTAATATTATTAATTAAATATTTATCTACAATACTTTTAAAATAAATTAAATCTAATAAATATACTTCACCTGTTCTTGTAACGAGAAGTATCCCTCCATTAACCTCATTTATTCCATTCCATTTTTCACCAGCTCTCATACCAAAGGTTACAGCATTAGCAAAATCACTAATTTTCTTTTTATAAATGTCAAATTTATCTTTATTATCTGCCATATATTCAATCAATCGTTGAATGTCTTTTTCATTCTTAGCATATGAGTTAAAAAGTATTTCTGCTAAAATATTGTCCAAATTTGTATCTATCATTTGTAAATTGAAATCAAACTTATCACTTTGGACTTTACTAAAATCTATTCTTGCACTATTTTTCATTAAAAAATTACATCTATCCAATAGTTTAGTTCTAGTATTAATAGTGTTATTTTTATTCATAATATCATCATTTATATTTGTGATTTCATAAATAAAGTTTGTATGATTAGAAGCATTTAAAAGTGTGGCAGGGCTTCCTAAACTAGATTTGACATTATATGAAATATTTATACTACTATTTTTGAGACTGTCAAATACAAGTGCTTCTAAATCACCTTTAACTTTTGAACTTCCTTTTAGTTTATTTCCATCTAATAAATCATTAATAAGTGATGTCATTTCGTTAATTTCAAATGTACCTTTGGCACTCTTGTGTGATATTATTTTTTCAAGTAATATTTTGTGTTGACCATTAATATAGCTAATATCATACTCTTGATTACAACCATTAGGAGATATTTTAAGAATTTTATCACTATTGAAGAGTTGATATTTGGTTTTATTAGTCAACATAAATTCTAGTATTTTAAATGTTATATTGTCTTTTACTTGTAAATTTTCATCTACTATAATCAAATTTGGATTATCCATCAGATACAAAAAAGTATAAAGTTCCGACCATTCGCCCTTATTAAATCCCATTTTTAAACTCCTCTAATTGTATAAACATATATTTAGCCAACTCCTCAATTACTGGAATAGATACAGAATTTCCCAACTGTTTATACTGCTGAGTATCACTTATAGTTGTTGGAAATGAAAAAGTATCTTGACCTTTTCGCATAAAAGCATAATCTTTAAAACCTTGAAGTCTTGCCCACTCCAAAGGCGTCATTACTCTTATTCCTTGGTCATTAATAGGTGATTTTTTGCTACCAAATATCATCCCATAATATTCAGGTTTCTCTTGTATCACAAGATTTCTCTCTTTCCCACTTCCCCCTGTGGCTAAAATAGTGTTAGAAATAGGATTATCCCCAATATTGACCACCTTATACCCAAAACCATTGCCTTTTGCCTTGTGCGTAGCCTTATGTTTTTCAAGCGTTTTAATATATTGTTCCGATAGATAAAATTTAGCAGATACATCCTCTTCTAATAATTCATATAGATTATTAAAAATAGGTTTATCTCTTTTCATTGGCAACTTATCAAAAATATACCCCTTTGGAACTAAATCCTTTCTAAATCCCATTATATACGTTCTCACTCTCTTTTGTGGCAGTCCAAAATCTATAGTTTTGCGTAAAAATGATGTTGCATTATATTCTAAAATACCATTATTTTCATTGACACCGACAATTTTATATCCCAATTCATTGATAAGTGTTTCTAGTATTATCTTAAAAGTTTTACCCTTATCATGACGTAAAAGCCCCTCTACATTTTCCAATAAAAAGGCTTTGGGCTTTGTCTCTTTGATAATATCTGCCACATCAAAAAAGAGTGTTCCTCTAGTCGTATCTTTAAAGCCTTTTTTACCACCTGCAATAGAAAAAGATTGACAAGGAAAACCTGCCAACAGTACATCATAGTTTGTATTTTTTACTCTCTCCTTAAACTCGTGGCTTGTGACATCATTTTGTGGGTTCTCTCCATATAAATGTTCATAAGTCATACAAGCGTATTTGTCTACTTCAGCAGAGAGTACATTTTCAAAACTGTTGGTTAGCTCAAACCCTTTTCTGATGCCACCTATACCACAGAAGAGGTCTATGGTTTTGTATTGTTGTATGGTTGTATTAGTAGTTAGTGGTTTTGTCATTTTTATTCCTCTTTTTGTTGAACTCTGCTCGTTTAAAATCGAGATCTAAGCCTATTGCTCTTGAGAATAGGGAGATGATGTTCTATTTAAACATTAGTATAATATTTTGACAAATTACGTTATTATCAATATCACTTTTTTTAATATAGTCGCTATTAGCAATTATAACCGAATTACTAGAACCTGAAAACTGTAGTTGACCTGCAATTGAAATAATTGATTTCTCTTGTTTAAATTGAATTGAACCCCTTGACTCTTCTTTCTCATGAGTACACACAAATTTTCGTTGTCGTATATCTGAAAGTAAATGCGTGTTTATAAAAGTTTGGCTCTCTTCAAAAATAACTTCATTACTCGGAGACATTAAATCAAGTAAAATATCTTCTAGTTTTCCATGAGTATTTTCATATTCACTATTATAAAAAACACAGCAAGAAATTTCAAAGTCATCTTTTTCAATAACTTCATAATGTTCTAATTGATTTGCTAAAGACAGTAAATTACTTATTTCAGACAAACGTGTTACCACACCTTCATCATCAGCATCTAAAAAATAAAGAAAACGATAATTTAAAATATCATACCCGCTTGTTTCTCTTAAAAATTCATCATTTTGTTCCAAATATAGTTGCATTATATTATTTGCTTTACCATTTAAAATATTTCCATCTCCACCAAGGTTATGAAATATTACTAATGTATCATCTTTTTGAAATACAGCATAGGGAACATGAATATTAGCTCTTTGAAATTTAAATTTACTATCTTCAATTTTTTTATCTTTCAGTGCAGAAATATATAAATCATTTAATGGAACAATAAAATTTTTCACTTTTTTATCATAAGGAGTAAAACCATTAACAAGTAAAATACGACTTAAAAAGGCGATATCATGATCTCCTTCACAAAATACAATAATATATTTATCCATTATTTTTACCTCTGAGGTCAAAATTAACACTATCTATGTAATGCTTTAACTTCTCACCTGTCACAGAGACTGCTTTAATATTGTTATTTTCATTCTTTAGAAAAAATGCGGATACTTCATCATTCTTAAACTCATTATTTACAAAAGCATCAATACACTCTTTTGAGTGAGAGGTAATAAAGACTTGAACATTAAACTTAACTGCCAACTCTTGAATAAACTTTGTAAAATCAACCAATAAAGAATAATGAATAGCCGTTTCAAGTTCATCGATTAAAACTACACCATTTTTACAATAAGCAAAAGATAAAGCTATTTCAAATATTCGTTGTAATCCTTCTCCATAACTTGTAATAGGAATTGCACTATTAGGAAAAGCTTCTGAATCAACTAAGAAGCGTTTAATATTTTCTAATTCTGTAAACTCAATATTTTTAATCTTATTATCAATCGAGTTTTGCAGAAATTCTACTACAAGATTAAATACTTTTAGTTCAACATTTTTACTATGTGTATTAATAATCTCTTTTTGATTATAAAAATAAGGACTTTTAAATATACTATTACATAAAATCTCAACTCTTTCATTAAATCGCTGAAGAGGATTATGACTAAAAGTATGAATAATATTATTTAATTTTTCTTCATTAATAGAAGCAATAACTTCATAAGAAGCAATATAATCATCTTTTTTATCAATATTAACACTTTTTAATCTTTTCAATAATACTTCTGTATGTTCATTATTAAAAGTCCCAGAGACTTGAATGTCTTCATTTAAATATAAACTCAGAGACTTACTACTTAATGATGAAAGTTTATGTCTAAACTTAATTAATTCAAAAAAAGCAGAGATATTATTTTGTTTTGTCAAAAGATAAACTGCTTCTAAAAGAGTTGTTTTTCCTGTATTATTAAATCCTGCAAAAATATTGATACGATTAAGTTTATCAATTTTAAAATCAGTAAAGACTTTATATTTTTGAATATTTAAAGAGGTAAAATGTTTTACTTCAGTTCGTCCAAAAGCCAAAGAGACACTTTCATTTTGAATATCAAGAGAAGAATCATTTGGTAATAAATTTGTAAAATTTTTATTTATAGTTTGAAGTTTTTCTATATCATCATAAGAAAACAAGTCCTTTAATCTATCTAAATTTCCAACATGATCAGATAATGCTTTTATACTTTTTTCATAACTCTCTTGCTCTTTACTTCCACTAGCTAAAAGCCCTTGTGCAACACTATTTTCCTCTTCCATTACAAGCAGAGCTTTTTCATTATCAATAAATTTTGCTACATCTTGAATTTCACGATATTTGGTAATAATAGGAGGATATTTTTTAGAATCTTCTATCTCATCATCTTCAAGCTCATCTTGCTCTTCTCTTTGAGACAACCAAGAAAAAAGGCGTAAAGTATTTTCTTCATTTTTTGCTTCATACTTATCATCATTCCACTCTATCCATTTTTTAATTGTAGGTCGTTTTGTAATTTCTGAAAAAGTATAATACATATCACTAGCAAATTGGTCACCGTAATCACTCTCTTTATATTGAAGAATCAGATGATATGCTCTTTGAGAACTTCTAAGTTTAGCTTTTGTAATACCCAGAGATTCACATAAGTTAATCTCTTCATCATAATATGTTCCATCACTCCAATGAGATTCTAAATAGTCATAAATTAGTTGAGCTTGATTAATAGCAGGCCATTTTTTATTACCACTAATATGTTTTAATCCCATAATAATTTTATGTGTAGCATCATCTTCATTTTCATGAATAAAAGAAGGAACTTTTTTAAAAGTTTCAGGATTAAATTTTCCAATATCTAAACCATTATCATAATCTTCTTTTAAAATTTTCAAAGCTGTTACTCTTCGGTTACCCTCAAGAACTAAATAGTTATTATCCCCTAAATCTTTAAGTTGAATAACATCTACTTCTAAGAAACCATTTGCTTTAAAACTATCTAATAAATCTTTTACACCTTCTCTATTTTTTCCTGAAATAAAGTTTCGTGTTCTTTGTTGAATTTTTTCATCTAAAACATCTTGTTTATCAACCTTTTTATAATCTTTATGGTCAACAAACCTATAGTTATTAGGGTCTAAGTAAAAGTTTTTTAGATTTGTACTTATTTTTTTAGTTTTTTCAATTTCTGGCATTTATTCCCTTTTTTTAGTATTCTAAGTGAATTGTTTTACAACTCCATCTCATCTTTCTCTAATTTAGCTACAAGTTCTGCCATTACTACGGCTTGTGCTAGGTTTACTTCTGTTATCATGACTCGTATTTTGTCAAAGAGCATGATGTTGTCGCCTTTTAGGTGGACTGTGACACCTTTGATGTTACCTGTGAGTACAGCTTTTGCACTCTCTCCCGCTTCTATGACTTCTGCTTCAAAAAAGAGTCCTATCTGCTCTTTTGCCCATCTTGCAAATTTACGGTCTCTAAAGTCCCATTCTGCTTTTGTGGCTTCTCGTTCTAGTTCTGAGACTCTTGCACAAAGGGGTTCGATGTTTCGTAGGAGGTATCCTGCTTCTTCTTTGTCCTCTTTAAGTTGAGCTTTAATGAGACGATGAAGTATAAGGTCTGCATACCGACGGATAGGGGAGGTGAAGTGACTGTAGTAAGAGAAACCTAACCCAAAGTGTCCTACATTGTCTGCATTGTACTCTGCACGGCGAAGAGACTTGATGACCATAGAGTCTACCTCTGAGGCTAGTCCCATTTTATCTGCCTCTTTTTGAATGGCTCTTATGAGAGAGGGGCTATCTTCATACTCTGTGACAAAGAGTCCTATGGTTGCTAGTTCTGCTAAAAGTGCTTCGGTACGGGTGAGTTGAGGGGGTTCGTGTATCCTAAAGATGCCGTCACCCTCTCCTGTAAAACGTTTAGCACTGGCTTGGTTTGCTAAGAGCATACACTCCTCTATGAGTGAGTGAGAGGGGGTGCCTGTCTCTGTTTGTGTTTGGGTTAAGAGATGCTTTGCATTGATGCTGAGTTTTGTCTCTTCACTTCTAAAGTCAAAACCTTTTTTAAGACGTTCATTGTGAAGCTCAACGGTGATTTTTTGTAGAGGGAGTAACCATGTCAATATCTGAGCAACGGTATCTGTAATACCCTCTGTACCCTCTTCAAGTATGCGGTCTATGGCTTCGTAGTTAAAACGGTGCTTAGAGTGGATAATAGCTTCAAAAAACTCCTCTTTTAGGGGTTTGAGTGTTACTCTGTCTAGGGTTATTTTGGCTACAAATGCTAGTCTATCTACTTTGGGTTTAAGTGAACAGATATTTTCACTGAGTTCACGTGGAAGCATAGGAAAAGATTTGTGTGGTAAGTAGGTGGTAAAGCCTCTCTTTTTTGCCTCTTTGTCGATGGGTGTAAAGAACGGTACATAGTGACTTACATCGGCAATAGCAACATAAAGTGTATAAGTTTCCATATCAAAGTAGATAGCATCATCAAAATCTTTTGCAGAGATGGGGTCAATAGTACAAAAGTCCAGATGGGTAAGGTCAACACGCTCTGGATGCTCCTCTTTGTTTACTTCAGACTCTATGGCTATGGCGTCAGTAACACACTCTTTAGGAAAAGCATCTTCACGTTCATAAAGTGCAAGGGAGATTTTCTCATCTACTTTTGGATCTGCTAAATGCCCAAAGACTTCTAAGACGTTGTCATCATCTATATCTACTTTAAGTACAGTACCAAGCTTAAATGCTTTTAAGTCCATCCCCTCCATGACTGCGTGGGTAGGTATGTTGGTGCGAATGTCTAGTATCATAAAGTTGTTTTGTTCATCTCTATGGGTGTAGGCTACAGTAAAGGCATGGGCTTTTGTGATGATAAGTTTTACTTTACCACTGGCTCTTCCACGTCTTGCTATGACACGCTTAGCTACAACCACGTCACCATGTTTTGCACCACAGAGGTCGTCTGCTTCTACAAGTAAATCTTTCTGCTCTTTAAATTCAGATTCTATGTAGCCTCTTCCATCTTTACCTAGGTAGAGTCTTCCTGCACGGTAGATCGATAGTAGTTTCCATAACCCATTTACTTCAGTAATAGCACCGAGTTGTTGTAGGGCTTGAAAGTTATTTTGGTCTTCAGGTTCAATGTCCAAAAGAAGACAGCCATTGCTGATTTGTATAGCAAAAGGACTCATCTAAAACCTCTCGTCATAGATAGTATAAATTGTTGTTTTATTGTTAGTATATTCATAAAAATATTATAGCAGATTAGTGAGGGTAAAAAAAGCCCTTGAATTAAAAATCAAAAGGATGTTTAATCATAACCCACATGTTCATACCTTCATCTCCATAAGCGATGTCAAAACGTACAGGTAACTCAGCTACCATTGCACGCAGACTCACCCCTGCGTCATACTTTAACTCTTTCAAAAGTTCTACATCGTAGCTGTCGTGGACTCTTCCTGCTTCAACAAAGCCAACAACTTGAAACCAATCAACAGGAAAGTTGTCTGCAACCCATGTACCTAAAGCACCATTTTTAATGGGGTTATAGTTTATAACAGCTCGGTACTCCATAGAAGCATAAATGGCAGCTTTGTCTATAAATCTATTTTGGTTGTACCCTCTCATTCGCGTAAAGCCACCAAGCCTTGCCCCCTCTGCTAAAGGT
Source organism: Sulfurovum sp. (assembly GCA_027068435.1). Classification (GTDB taxonomy): domain Bacteria; phylum Campylobacterota; class Campylobacteria; order Campylobacterales; family Sulfurovaceae; genus Sulfurovum. The sequence continues at coordinate 1,113 of JAMOTA010000058.1, read as the reverse complement.
GTACGGTGTAGGTCTATCCCTGATACAAGTTCTTTGTCATTTTCCCAACTAAAAGAGTAACCCGTCCAAAAGTTAAAGGCTAAAACATTTTGTTGTGTAAAAGAGAAAGTCTCTAAGTTGAAGTATTTACTCGACTTAAACTCTAAAAAATCCCAACTTTGTAAAGAGTCATCTTTTCCAAAATCTTTAGAGTAACATAGGTATGTACTGTAGCCTCGTGAAGGGTTATCTTTATAGTCTGTATTATCATGTGATAAAAAGAGTCTTAATCCGTTAGAGTTCCATTCTCTGGGTGAATCGGATGCTTCTATGGCATTTTCTGTGTTGTTTATGGTTTTACTTTGATAAAATGTAGTAAGTCCAACTTCAGTACGACCAGTGACAAAAGGTGTACCATTTCCATACGCTTCACGATTCATGGCAAAACCATCTTTAAGTGGGTATCTTCCTTGAGGATTATCTAACCCCTCTCCCCATGGAAGTACATAGGTAAGTGATGCGGTAAAGAAAGTATTTTCTGTAGAGCTAAACCATGTATTATCTGTAGTAGACTCATGTCTGCTATCAAAATAGATCTTCTCTTTAGGGTTTGTTGTCTTATAGGTTAAAGTAGAGAAGTATAATCTATGAGTGTAAGGTATTTTTAAGTTCTTAAAAGCAAATAAACCGCCTTCAAAGTTTGTATTACTCTCTTCTCCATTGGTTATGACTGTTTGTTCTTCCCCCATAAATACTGTTGCTACTAAGGTGGTATGAGGTTGAAGTAATCCTTGTGCAATGACTCCGACACCTCCTGTTAAACCTGTAGTATCTGTTGAGAAAGCATAGGGTAAAAAAGTCCATACACCCTCTCTGTCAAAATCTAAATTTAGTGATGTATTGTTATCATGAATACCTTCTGCCATGAGAAGATTCGTTAGAAGTAGGGTTAATGTTGTTAATTTTTTTATTTGCATAGCTAGAGTATAACCATATTTTAATTAAGAATTAGTGTTTTAAAGTAGTAGTTGGAAGCTTTGAGTTATGAGTGATAACAGATAAGATATGTTATGATAGTTCTATATAAAGTTTAAAGGAAACCTATAATGAATTACCCTAAATTACCAAAAGAGT
>JAMOTA010000057.1 GCA_027068435.1 Sulfurovum sp. | reverse complement strand
GTCTGCACTATAACTCTTTCTTTTTACACTCATCTTTGATCCCTCATATTTCTTATTTAATATTCTATCATTTGGAATAAGAAAGTTAAATTAAGTGGTCTGATTTATGGGGAGCATTATAGTGTAGGAGTGATGTCAACTTTTATTCAACGAGACCCATGTTGTAATAGAGCTGTAAAAGATATAAAAGATCATCGTGCAGGTGCTATACTAAGACTTGGATGGGACTACAATCAATATGTAGGAGTAGAAGCAAGAGCTTTAAAGACATTTAATGATAATGTTTTTTCTACAACGACACATTATGGTCTCTATTTGAAACCACAATACCAACTTACAAATAATAGTAACATCTATGGATTGTTAGGGTATGGAAAAACATCTGTAGATTATGATAATGGTGTTAAAAATAGTAAGAATAGTAAAAATGCTTTCTCATATGGTGCAGGAATCGAATATGACTTTTCAGAAGAGAGTAATTGGGGATTATGGTTAGACTATCAACATCTTTTAAACGATGAGTGGTGGATGCATACAGACAATAGTATTGTCTCAGTAGGTATTACATACAACTTTTAATCTTTAAAATAAAGGTGCGTTAACTAACGCACCTTATGATGCTATTTGATTTTGACACTCCTTACAGACACCATAAAGGTTAATCTGTCTTTTATTTAAAATAAAACTCTCTTTTTTGATAAGTGTACTTAAGACAATATCTGTCTCTTTAACACAAGGCTTATCTTCAACATCGCCACATTCTGTACAGACTAAGTGAATATGGTCTTCTTTAGCAAGTTCGTATTTAGATTTAAGACCTGAGATAGGCACTTCAACCACAACACCTTTTTCAACCATTAAAATAATATTTTTATAAATAGTAGCTAGTGAAAGTGATGGATGGATTTTTGTAATATCATTGTAAATAGCATCTATAGACATATGTCCATTTTTCTCTAAAACTTCTAAAATATTCATACGTTGAAATGTAGCTTTGAGTCCATTCTCTTTGAGAAGCTCTGCATAGTTAGTCATTTTTATCCTTCTTGAAGAAACAATGGTTTAGCCTTGCAAACAGTAATAAAAGGGAAGAGAGATACTAAATACAAGACTAAAACATTATTTCTTTAATGTTTTATCTCCATCCTAAGATGGAGATAAAGTGTGATTATAAATCACCTTCGTGTTTAGCAAGATACTCAGCAACACCTTCAGTGTCAGCTTTCATACCTTCGTCACCTTTAACCCAACCAGCAGGACAAACTTCACCATGCTCGTTAGTAAATAACATTGTATCTACCATTCTAATCATCTCATCGATGTTTCTTCCTAGTGGAAGGTCATTGATCACTGCGTGTCTTACTGTACCATCAGCATCGATAAGGAATGAACCTCTAAGAGCTACTGCATCGTCAAGAAGAACATCATAATCCCTAGCGATTTGTTTAGTAATATCAGCTACAAGTGGCATATCAACTCTACCAATACCACCTTGATTTACTGGTGTTTCTCTCCATGCAAAGTGTGAAAATTGGCTATCTACAGATACACCAATGATGTTCACGCCTCTTTCTCTAAAATCTGCTGCTCTTTTAGAAAATGCAATAATTTCTGATGGACATACAAAAGTAAAGTCAAGTGGATAAAAGAAAAGTACCGCACCTTTTTCACCAAGGTTGTCCATAAGATTAAAATCTTCTACTATTTGACCGTTCGCAAGTACAGCAGTTGCTGTGAAATCTGGGGCTTTTTTTGTTACTAACATATTTGTTCCTTAAGGATAATTTTTATTTGTAAGGAAATTATATCTTAGTAACTTTAAAGAAAAGTTAAATGGGAGATATTTGGTCTAATTTAAAAAGTTTCTAGTGTCTCAACTTGATGTAAGGAACGATAAAATTATACCTACTAAAACGGCAACAACCCAAACTTCTTAATAAACGCTTCATCTATATCTATCAGCCCTTTTGCTTGTAAGTCATCTAGTACTGACTTGGTACAGAAGGTGTCTCCTGGCCACTCTCTTTTGAAGCCGTCTAGTTCGCCTTTATTTGTGGCATCTACTGCTATGAATGGTGTGAGTATTACATCTCTACTTGCATCTATGTTGTTTACTACACGCCATACTAGCATGTATGGGTCGTCTAAGTCGTTGTTGGCTATGTCTATGATGATGAGCAGTTTTATGTGAGCTTTTAAGTGTGCTAGTTTTTCTATGGTTTTTAACTGTGACTCAGTTTTGTTTACACTCACCACACATACTGGGTTTTTTGTCTGTGTGTAATACTGTCTTAAGTCTGCTATATTTGCGTCTATCTCCTGCATTTTGGCTAGAAGTGTGGCATCGTCAAGAGGCGTGGCTACACCCTCTTCTACCTCATCGTCAGTAGCATCTACACCAAGCTTTCCACCTACAAACTGTTCAGATGAAGAGTGGTCTAAGTGATCTACTATCCCTTTAGTGATGAAGACTCTTTCAGGGCTAAGACGGTTGAGTATATGCTCACTCAAGGCTTCAAACTCCTCTAACTCTGGAGCATTTTCACCTACAAAGAGGGCATGTTTCACAAAACTCATCTGCCCTACTCCCCAAAAAGCGTGCATAAACTGCATCGCATGACCTTTGTAAAGTGTTTTCATCTTCGCCATAATAAGGTTGTGAAATACTCCATTTTCAGGCATATTGTAGTCTATAAGGTCAGGAGCCATAGGTTTGAGCATAGGCAAGAAGATACGCTCTGTAGCCCAACCCATGTACTTATCTTCAAGTGGTGGCTTACCTACTACAGTAGCTTGAAAAACTGGATGCTTTTTCATAGTAATAGTCTCTACTTCCATCACAGGAAAAGGCTCTTTAAGTGTGTAGTAACCAGTATGGTCACCAAAAGGTCCCTCTATCTCTGTAAGTTCAGGATCCACAAACCCTTCTATGACTACATCTACATCTCTAGGTATATAAATATCGTTGCTGATAGACTTAACAAGTTGAGCATTTTTATTGCGTACAAAACCGTAAAGTAGCATCTCAAACATACCATGAGGCATAGGAGCTTGTCCACACCAGATGTAGAGAGGGTCACCACCGATAGCTACAGTAATAGGCATCTTTTTTCCTGCTCTTTGGTACTGGTCAAAAAAGTGAGAAGCATCTTTATGTATCTGCCAATGCATACCCAATCTATTTTTATCGTACTGTTGAAGTCTATACATCCCTAAGTTTTGCATCTCACCATCTAAACTTTGCGTATATACCTGCCCCATAGTAATAAAAGCACCACCATCTTCTTCCCATGTTTTAAGGATAGGCAATTTGTCTAAATCTACCTCAGCTTTAGGGATAATAACCTCTTGACACTCTCCTCTCCCCTTTAAACGTTTAGGAAATACGTTTTTAAGAGAAAAAAGCTTAGGAAGCATCGCAAGTTTAGCTTTAAGCCCTTTAGGTGGTTTGAGTTTAAGTAGTGCATCAATCCCTTTGGCTAGTTCATCAGGATGCTTTGCAAAAATCTTCTCTGTAAGTGCTTTACTTGCAAAGATATTCATAAGTACTGGCATATCATACTCAATACCTTTTGCTCTGTTAATGGGTTTAGTAAACAAAATAGGACGAGAGTCATCGGTTTTTACTTCCACATACGCCACATGAGGGATTTCAAGTTCCACATCAAGGGGAGTATCTATTATCTTTAAATTACCATTATCTTTGAGCCACTGTACTACATCTTGCATATGAAACCTTTTGCATTTTATTGCGAAGATTATAGCTAAAAGTAACTATATAATATAAAAATGATTGTATTTTAGAATTTTTTGTTAGAATAACTCCAATAATTGATGAGGATATACAGATGGAAGCATTTTTAGCAAAAGCAAAAGAGTCAAGTAGAGTACTTACTACACTAAGTGGTACAGAGAAAAACCGAATTTTAAAAGAGATGGCTACGGCTTTAAGAGATCATAGCAATGAGATACTCAAAGCCAATAGCTTAGATATGGCAGCGGCTGAGACAAATGCCCTTTCCTCTTCACTAAAAGATAGACTTTTTTTAGACAAAGGTCGTGTAGAGGGTATGGCTGTAGCCATAGAAGAGATAGCTTCACTCAAAGAGCCTGTAGGTCGTGTACTTGATGGTTGGTACGCTGATGCAGGGTTTAAGATAGAAAAAGTCTCTGTACCCATTGGAGTCATAGGGGTGATTTATGAGTCACGTCCAAATGTAACAGCAGATGTGGGAGCATTATGTTTTAAAAGTGGTAATGTTGCCATATTAAAAGGGGGTAAGGAGGCAGAACACTCTAACAGAGCCATTGCAAAAGTACTTCAATCTGTTTTAGTCTCTAATAACCTGCCTAAAGAAGCCATAGCACTGCTACCAGATAGCTCAAGAGAGGGTGTCGCAAAGTTGATTAAGCAAGACAAGTATGTAGACTTAATAGTACCAAGAGGAGGAGAAGCACTAATTAAGTTTGTATCGTCAAATGCTTCTGTACCTGTAGTTAAACATGATAAGGGGTTATGTCATACTTACATAGATGAAGATGCAGACTTTACGAAAGCTTTAGCTGTGATAGTAAATGCCAAATGTCGTCGTACAGGTATCTGTGGTGCATTAGAAACCCTGCTTGTAGATAAAGCCATAGCAGAGGAGATACTACCAAGCATTAAAGAGGCTTATGATGCACAAGGTACGCAGATAAGAGGTTGTAAACAGACACAAGCTATTGTAGAAGTAGAGAGTGCTACAGATGAAGATTATGCTACAGAGTACTTAGATAATATAATAACCATCAAAGTAGTAGATGGTGTTGAAGATGCCATTAGCCATATAGAGCAGTATGGTTCACAACACTCAGAGGCTATTATCACAGAGAACTACACAACAGCTGAGAAATTTCTAAATACTATAGACGCTGCTTGTGTATATCTTAATGTAAGTACACAGTTTACAGATGGTGGAGAGTTTGGTTTTGGTGCAGAGGTGGGTATTAGTACTAACAAACTCCATGCAAGAGGTCCTATGGGAGTGACCGAACTTACAACATATAAGTACAAAATTTATGGGAATGGAGAAATAAGATAAAAACTATCTTATTTTCTAAGGATGACTAAAGTTTCCTTAGTTAAAATAGCGTTAAAATATTTTATAGGATAAATCATGACAATAGCAAACGAAAATTGTGTAGTAGGAATAGAGTACGAAGTAAAAGAGACAGGAACAACTGAAGTAGTAGATACAAATAAAGGTGCAGATCCTTTAGAGTTTATCGTAGGAAAAGGTCATGTTATTCCAGGTCTTGAAAATGCACTTGTAGGTATGGCTGAAGGTGAAAGTGGAGATATTATGGTTACTGCTGCTGACGCGTATGGTGAAGTAAATGAAGAAGCAAAACAAGTACTACCTGTAGATCAGTTTGAAGGTGTTGACCTTAAAGAAGGTATGGTACTTTATGGTCAAGGTGAAAATGGAGAGACTGTACAAGTTACTGTTACTTCTTTTGATGACAAAGAGGTAAATGTAGATTTTAACCACCCTTTAGCAGGTAAAGACCTTATGTTTTCTGTAACTGTAGTTTCTGTTAGAGAAGCAACAGCAGAAGAGGCAGCTTCTGGTCAAGTTGGTGGAATTCAAGGTGGTGAAAGCTGTGGTTCTCATGGAGAAGGTGGAGGATGTGGTTGTTCACACTAACCTTCTAAATTCAGAGGTTTACCCTCTGAATACTCTTCTTTTAACCAAAAACTTTCATAAAAACTTATTTTTTCACCTTTTTTTGCTATTATTATACTATTAGATACAGTACTTTATTAGGAATAGATTAATGCAAACTACAGATAATATTTTTGAAGACAATACTTTTGATATAAATATGGTATTAATGATGGTATTTACCTCATTAGAAGAGATAAGAGTTAAAAAAAATATTGAGCTTATTTACGAAATCGGTTCAACAATACCTAAAAAACTAAAAGGTGATGCAGAAGCACTCACTACTTTTCTTACAGAGATACTAATATTTATCTGTAACAATACACAAAATAGAGAGATAGTTATCTCACTCTCTGCACCTCAGGATTTTTTGTATGAAGAGCCTATCTGTTTTGAATTTAAAGATACTGGGATAGATCACAGTAAAATCTCTACATTTATTGAAGAGAACTTATACAATAGTGCCATCACCCTTGATGCGAAGATTGAAGATAATTCAGTAAACTCTTTTCAAATTTATATGCCTTTTAAGTTAAATGAATTAGGTGAAAGACGTCATTATAGATTGCCAAATAAAGATATGTTACATAAAAAAGTACTCTTAATATGTGATTCACAAAAAGAGTCACAATCAATTAAGAAAATGTTTGAGTATTTTAATTATGATGTTATAGTAGGTTTTGATGAACATACACGTAATGGGAATCAATTAAAAGAGTATGATATTCTTCTTATGGAAAAAGAGCATGCAAACAGAAATTTTGAGAAAATGATTTTAGAGATACAAAAAGAGAAACCACTTAAATATGTACTGCTTCATAACTCTCATGTTATTGATGATATGCATAAACATATAGATTGTACCTATCTTGTGAAACCTATTATACAAGAGAGTATTTATGAGCTTATTACTTCACTCTTTACAGAGACAGTAAAAGATGCAAATTATATCTTTGGAGAGACAAGTGTTATTGTAAATATGAATAAGTACATTGATTAACATATCTTGTAAAGAAATATCATAATTTAACATGGTAAAATATGGTAATTTAAATTAAGGATAACGTATGTCAATCAAATGTGCATTTTTATTTCCAGGACAAGGTTCACAAGCTGTAGGTATGGGACAAGACTTTTTTAACAACTCAGATGTTGCTAAAAATATGATAGAAGAGGCTTCAGCAAGAACAGGCATAGACTTCGAAGCACTGCTTTTTACAGAAAATGAAAATCTTGAAAAAACAGAGTTTACGCAACCTGCTATTTTACTTGTATCTGCTATTGCACACAGACTTTTTGAAAATGAGATGCCTATTAAGCCTGTCTATGCACTCGGTCACTCTTTAGGTGAATTTTCAGCATTGGTATCTGTAGGTGCTATCGATGCTATAGACGCTGTAGAGTTAGTAAACCTTCGTGGTAAGCTTATGGCAGAGGCTTGTGCAGGTCAAGATGTAGGGATGATGGTATCATTAGGACTCTCCGATGAAATAGTAGAAGAGATCTGTAACACACAAAGAGAAGCAGGACTAAAAGTTTGGCCTGTAAACTACAACGCTGTAGGACAGATAGTCATTGCAGGAATTAAACCAGACCTCGAACGCTTAGCACCTATACTTAAAGAGGCTAAAGCAAAAAGAGCTATGTTGCTGAACATGTCAGTTGCTAGTCACTGCCCACTACTTGAGAGTGCTACTGCACCTTTGGCAGAGAAACTAACAACGATGCTTAAAGATGAGTTTATCGCACCAGTTGTTTCAAATGTAACAGCTAAAACATACAATACAAAAGCTGAAGCTTTAGATTTACTCCCTAAACAGTTGGTCTCTCCTGTACTCTATAAACAATCTATCGCTGATTTTGATGACTCTGTAGAGTGTTATATTGAATTTGGACATGGTGGTGTACTTAAAGGTCTAAACCGTAGAGCAACAAAGAAACCACATTTTGTTATTTCAGATATGGATTCTTTGGCAATTGCTATTGAAGAGATAGCGAAGTTAGGTTAATATGGGTTCTAAAATAGCAATTATGGGTGCAATGCCCGAAGAGATAGAACCACTTTTAGCAAAACTAGATAATGTAAGCGAAGATATTTATGCTGCGAATACATATTATGAGGGGAGTTACAATGGTCAAGAAGTTGTAGTTGCATACTCTAAAATAGGAAAAGTATTTGCCACACTAACAGCTACGATACTTATAGAGAGATTTAAATGTGATATGTTACTTTTCTCAGGAGTTGCAGGTGCTATCTCAGATGAGTTAAAAGTTGGTGATCTTATTATTGCAGATGGATTATGTCAACACGATTTAGATATTACTGCTTTTGGTCATCCTCATGGTTATGTACCTGAAGGTGAAGTCTGTATACCTACGGATGTGAATTTACGAAACATTGCTAAAAAAGTTGCTAATGAGAAGAAATTAACACTCAAAGAAGGTGTGATAGCTACAGGCGACCAATTTGTAGCCAATGAAGAACGTAAAAATTGGATAGGAACTACATTTAAGGCAGATGCACTAGAGATGGAGGGGGCAAGTGTTGCTGTTGTTTGTTCAGCACTCAATATTCCTTTTTTCATTTTACGTGCAATCTCAGATAGTGCCGATATGGATGCTGGTTTTGATTTTGATGCGTTCTTAAAGAGTTCTGCACAAATATCTGCAGATTTTATTTTAAGTATGGTAGATAATATTGAACGATAAAAAAAGACGTATTGCCTCTAAATCTATCCCTATGAGTAAAAAGTTACTTAAAGTCATAGGAAAAACCAATAGTGAATTTAAGCTTATTGGAGAGGGAGACAAGGTACTTGTTGGTCTAAGTGGAGGAAAAGACTCTTTAGCTCTTGTACATGCACTTAAACATGTACAACGTCATGCTCCTTTTAACTTTGAATTTGAAGCTTGTACGATTAAGTACGGTATGCCTGATGAGCATTATGATTTTTTAACAAAGCATTGTGAAGAATATGATATTAAACATACTGTGTATGATACAAATATTTTTGAAATCTCTCATGATACTATACGTGAAAACTCCTCTTTTTGTTCTTACTTTTCACGCATGAGAAGAGGTGCACTTTATACCTTTGCAGAAAAAGGTAACTTCAATAAAGTAGCTCTAGGTCACCACTTTGATGACACAGTAGAGAGCTTTTTTATGAATATGTTTTACAATGGAAGTATGAGAGCCTTAGCACCTATCTATAAAACAAGTAGAGGGTTTCACCTTATACGACCACTCATTCAAGCAAGAGAGACACAGTTACGTGCTTTTGTCCTAGATAATAACTTGCAAGTTATAGGAGATGAAGCGTGTCCAGCTATGCTAAAAGATGTAAAAATGCCTCATGCTAGAGCCTCTACTAAAGAGTGGTTAGCAGGATTAGAAGCCCAAAATAAAGATATATTTAAAATGTTCAAAGCCTCTTTTAAACATATCCATGATGATACATTTTTAGACCCCAAACGTTGGGATAGAGACGATATAGAATTATAATTTCTACTCTAATTTTCCATTTCCATAATTCTCAAAAAGATAGTTAACTACTGTATCTATATCTTCTTGAGTTTTTATGGGTGATTTAAAGAAAAAAATTTACTATTTTAATGACTATTCTAAAATATTAATACAATACTGTTTTCTGACTTTCAGAACATTTGGGTAAAATCGCATTAATAATTATAGATACAAGGATAGAACTTGCTTAGTACAGTAAATTTAACACAACGTTACGGAAAAAGAGTGCTTTTTGATAAAATTAATATAACTTTAGATATAGGCAAACGCTATGGACTTATAGGAGCAAATGGTGCAGGAAAATCAACTTTTATTAAGATACTATCTGGAGAGATAGAACAAAGTGATGGAGAGGTACAACTTCAACCAGGGCTTAAACTAGGAGTACTAGGACAAAATCAATACGCTTTTGAAGAGTATACTTTAAGTGATGCCGTACTTTACGGAAATAAAAAACTTTTTGATGCACAAAAAGAGAAAGAGAAACTATATCTTGAAGGTGACTTTGAGAATGACGCAGTAAACAACCGTTTAGGTGAACTAGAGATGATCTGTGCAGATGAAGACCCTACATATGAATCTGATGTTAAGATAGAAAAATTACTTCAATCTTTAGGTTTTCCAGTAACTCAACACTCTGATCTTATGTCTTCACTTACAGGTGGAGATAAATTTAAAATTTTACTTGCACAGGTACTCTTCTTAAAACCTGATATACTTTTACTTGATGAGCCTACAAACAACCTTGATATGGAGACTATCTCATGGTTAGAACATGAGCTTAAACGACATGAAGGTACACTACTTGTTATCTCTCATGATAGACACTTTATCAATGGTGTTGTTACACATATTCTGGATCTTGACTTTCAAAATATTAGAGAATTTACAGGAAATTATGATGAGTGGTATATCGCTGCAAATTTAATAGCAAAACAAGCACAAACAGATAGAGCAAAAGGGCTTAAAGAGAAAGAGGAACTTGAAAAATTTATTACAAGATTCTCAGCAAATGCTTCTAAAGCAAAACAAGCTACTTCTCGTCAAAAACAGTTAGATAAGCTAGATGTACAAGCGATTAAACTCTCATCAAGACGTGATCCATCTATTATGTTTAAAGCCCATAGAGATATCGGTAATGAATTAGTTGAAATTGAAGGGCTATCTAAAAGTTATAATGGTGAAAAAGTTTTTGAAAATTTAACATTTAAAATAAATAAAGATGAAAAAGTAGCTCTTATTGGTAGTAATGGTGTAGGTAAAACTACTCTACTTAAAATCCTTATGGAAGAAGTTGAAGCAGATAGTGGTACATTTAAATGGGGTCAGACAGTTACATACTCTTACTTTCCACAAAATACAACTGACTTAGTTGTAGGTAGTGATGAGTTGCCTCAATGGATACAAGGATTTGATCCTAAATGGCATATAGATGATATAAGAAAAACATTAGGTCGTATGTTGTTTTCAGGTGAAGAGCAGAAGAAAAAAGTAGATGCATGTTCAGGTGGAGAGAAACACCGTGTAATGCTTAGTAAAATTATGATGGACTCATCAAACTTTCTTGTAATGGATGAACCAAATAACCATCTTGACCTTGAAGCTATTGTTGCACTAGGTGAAGCATTACACAACTATAAGGGCGGTGTTATCTGTGTCTCACACGATAGAGAACTTATAGATGCCTTTGCAAACCGTATCATTAAATTCAATGACGATGGAACAGTAATAGACTTTGAAGGTGGCTATGAAGAGTTTATTGAAAAATATGGTAAGCACTAAAATTATAAAGTAAATATAGCATTATGCTATATTTACTTAACTCTCTCTTCCTTAGCACTCTCTCTTTTGCTTCTTAATTAAATTTGAAATTAAACGATGAAATATTAAAATATTAAAAATAAAAAAACCAAGTAAGTACCCTGAATCTATATTTTTTTCTAATTGTAACCCCAGTAATGAATAAATAATTTGAATAAATACTAAAAAAAGAACTGTTTTTGGAGTATTTTCTGAAAAAAACTGTTTTAATACATGGTGTACATGACACCTATCTGCAGAAAAAAGTGAACGTCCACTTCTTCTTCTAAGTATCACTACAATACATGTATCTAAAATAGGAATAGCAGTAAGAAATAATATACTTATAGCAGGGATATAGGCTAATGATTTAATAGCCAATACTGAAATGATGAAACCTAACGTTAAAGAACCACTATCTCCCATAAAAATAGATGCAGGATACCAATTAAATATTAGAAAAGCTAAAAGTGCTGAGATAAATGCACCTGAGAGTAGCATTATGAAAAAATCATTATTGTTATATCCAATTATAAAAAAACTACTTAAAATAACGATACTTATAGTACCTGCCAATCCATCTAATCCATCAATAAGATTCAAAGCATTCGTAAATGCCACTAAAGCAAAAGCGGTAAAAGGAAGAGCCATCCAACCTAAAGAGAGTTCAACTCCAAAAAAAGTACCCAATTTATCAATATATATATTATCTACATAGAGTAAAAAAGTAGCAAAAAAAATAATAAAAAATTTAAGCTTAGGAGAAGTATCTTGATAATCATCTAGCACACCAATTACAAATACAGAAAAAATAGCAAGAGATATCCAGATGTAATAGAGTACAATATCAAACTGAAAGAATAAAAGAGTTAAAACAACTGCTAAATAAAAGCCTATTCCTGCTCCTCTTGGAGTATTATTAACATGTGAACTACGTTTATTCGGGATATCTACTAAGCCAAAGTAACTTGCTTTTTTTTGAACTATATTAATAAAAACTAATGTAAGAAGAAAAATTAATATAAATTCAAAAAACATTTAGAAACTTAATCCGTTAAATATTTAAATGTTACAAATGCACCTGCTAATTTAAGAATTGGATCTAGTGGTGACAATACATCACTTGATGTCACTTTAAACTCTTTCCATCCATTTGGTTTTACATAAACAATATCATTCGGTCTTAACATTAATGAAGCATAATTCATAGTATCAAAATTTGTCATATCCACTGTTCTCATTTCCATACCACTTTTACTATTTGAAACAATAATTACACTGTCTTTAACAGCAGAATCAGTAAAATCTCCAACATATGCTAAGGCTTCAAATAGTGTCATTTTCTCTTTATCGATAGGCACAACACCAGGACTTCTTACTTCACCCAAGACCAAAAGACGTTTATTTATCACTTCTAGATACACAGAAGGTGTATTTAAATACTTTTTAAAATGTTTAGTAATTTTATTTGCAGCTTGTGTTTGTGTTAATCCTGCAACTTTAATATTACCAATTAATGGTAGTGGTATATACCCTTTAGCGTTTACTAATGTTCCCTTTCCATTCATCTCTTGTCCAAGAGAACCTCTATGTTCTGAACCTTGCTCTGGATCTCTATATAAAGAGACCAATAATCTATCTTGTGGTAAGATAAGATATTCTATGCTTCTAGCACTTACTTTTACATTCTCTTTACTTAGGTTTTGCTCTGTTTGCAGTAATATATAGTCAGACTTGCTAGAACAACCACTTAAAGCTAGTACTGCAATAAAAATCAATAATATCTCTTTTTTTAACATAAATAACCCTCTTTTATAAACTTAACTTGAACTATAACATACTATTGATTAGATAAACGTATCATTTAAAATAGTATTATTTTTTAAAATATCTTTAAACTCTTTTGAGTTAAAAACATCTCTTAAAGTATCTATTTGTTTTTTATGATGTATATCTGATCCTAAAAAACTAATCATTCTATTTTTGCTTAAAAAAAATGCTAATTCTCTTGCTTTTCTACCATAATGACCAGCAAATGAATTTAAATTTACTTGAAAAATCACTCCTAATTCAAGAAATCTTTCATACTCTACTAAAGGGTTTTTTATATATCTATAACGTTCAGGATGTGCCATAACAGGAATATATCCTGATGATGTAATAGAGAAAATTATCTCTTCAAGTTGTAAAGGCTTAGAAAAATAAGACGTTTCAAAAAGTATATAATTATCTTTCAGTGTTAACAATTCACCTTTCTTAATTAATTCATAAAAATGGTCATCAAGATAATACTCTGCTGCTGCTTCTATCTCCATAGTTATACCATCATTCACTGCAGCATTACGCAACAATTTTAAACCACTATTGATATTTTCTGGTGTATTTTGATAAGCATCTGACATGATATGAGGCGTAGTAATAATTTTTTCATACCCTAATGCTTCCATGCCTCTAAGCAGAGTCAAACTCTCTTCCATGCATTGTGATCCATCATCAATAGCAGGAATAAGATGGGAATGAATATCAACTTTCAATTGTGATGAAATTTGTTTATGCTTATTTTTAAAAAATGGAAATATCATTTTTTATCTTCTTCATAATAACCATAACCATAACCATAGCCATAGCCACCACGATTCATATTTACATCATTAAGTAAAATACTTAAGCCCTTTACATCATCTCTTAAGGAAAGATCTTTAATATTACGTAAAAAATCTTTTTTGGAATAATCAGCTCTAACTATATAAAGTGTCGTATCAGCATAATGCATTAATGTTCTCGCATCCGTTACTAAACCTACAGGGGGGGTGTCAATAATGATAATATCATAGAGCTCTTTTAATTTATTTAATATTTTTTCCATAAATTCTGTCTGTATCAGTTCACTTGGGTTTGGAGGTATAGGACCAGAACTAATAATATCTAAATTTTCATATTGAGTATTCTGAATAACTTCTTTTAAACTTACATATCCAGAAAGAAGATTACTCATACCATATATATTTAAAAGTCCAAATCTCTGATGAAGTGTAGGTTTTCTCATATCAAGATTTAGTATTACTGTTTTCTTCCCTGACATACTCATAATAGCAGCTAGATTTATACAAATCGTTGTTTTACCTTCCTCACCAACAGTAGAAGTTATCGCCATAGTATGTGTTTCACTTTTATTAGTCATAAATTGTAAATTTGTACGTATATTTCTAAAAGCTTCTGCAACTGCTGATTTAGGAGAGCTAAAAACCTTAATATTACTAGCATCACCTTTAATATTTGGTATTTGTCCCAATATAGGCACAGATATTTTTAATAATATATCATCTTCACTTTTAATACGATTATCTAAAAAACCTCTTAAAAAAGCTAAAAGAAGACCTAATATTAGACCCATAATAAATCCACTGATTACTATAACTTTTCTCTTAGGAGCGATGGCTACATAAGGTGTAGTTGCACTATCAAGAATTCTATTTTTACTTACAGTAGAAGCTTTAACTACTGCAGTCTCTAAGCGTTTTTCCAATAAATACGAGTAAATTTTTTCATTTACAACAAATTTACGCTGTAGTTGTCCAAATATTCTTTCATCCGCAGGAAGAGTGTTTAATAGTTTTTGTTGTTCCTTAATCGCTTTTTCAATTAACATTTTTTTATCTTGTACACTTTTTCTCATATTTTTCACAGTTAAGACAATTGTTTTCTTAAGTTGTTTAATCATCTTTGTTAATTTTATTACTTCAGGATACATTTCTGTATAATCTTCTCTTAATATTCTTTTTTTCATCATAGCATTTTGAAGTTCTTTCACTATTCTTGATACAGATGATTCTGCTATTCCTACTGCTAATATAGATATACTTTCCAAATTTTTCCCAGATTTAACCTGTTTATAAACACTATTAAGCATCTCTTCATCTATGCTAATAACAGATAATTGCCCTTCATACTCGGCAATTCTTGTAATTACAATATTTGCTTTTGAACTTAAATCAACAGTTTTTGCATTTTTTTTAAACTCTTCAACCTTAATAGCTGAGCTTTTAAGATTTGCCATTATACTTTTTAATTGCTTATCAATAAAGTCTAACTTTCTTGTAGCTTCTCTTGTTTTTCTTTCAATATTTTGTTCAATATATGCTTGAGCTAAAGCATTAGCATACTCTTTTGCACGTAAAGGAACATTATCTGTATATGAAATTTCAAGAATTGTAGAGTATTTTGCTCTTCTTCTTACTGATATTCCACCAGCCAAAGCAGGATTTTTCTTAATAACAAAGCGATATTGTGACTCCTTAGCATCCTTTGTTTTTACAATATTCAAGTGAAAATATTCTGTTATAATTTCAGTACCATAACTATGTACTTCATCATAATTCCAAATTTTTCCATCTGAACTAATAGCTTCTTCCACAACAAGTCTATAAGTTGTTTCATCTATAGGATAATAATTAAAAGAGATATCATAACCCTTGAGCATACCAACTTCAAAAGGAGAATCTTTATAAAGCTCAATCTCTTTAAATTTCTTAGTAAAGTAATAAAAATGAGTAAAATTGACTTTTTTAAGTGCTTTTTCTCTTAAAAATCTTGATGTAATAATCTCTATCTCTGTAGCAGAATTCATTTTTTCTGTATTCATTGCCATGTTAAGGATATCATTACCTGCACTCTTCTTACTACCTACTTCTATAGTTGTAGAGGCTTTAAACACATTAGGTTTAAAATATGCAAAATAAGCACTGGAAAATGTAAAAATCATCACAAAACTCATAATCATATATTTATATTGAAATACTATTCTAATAATTTCTTTTATATTTATTTCATCAGCATTATTTTGTATTTCAGTTCTATTCATTATATTCCTTAATTAGGTAGTAAGTTATTGAAAGTTAAATTTAAGAGTTTTCTCATAAACTATATTTACAATTTATGAGAAAGAAGTTTAGAAGTGGTAAACGATACCTAGCGTTAAAGCATCTAAATCAGCTTGACGTGGATAATCAAGAATAATACCATCCATATCTCTTCCTAGACTTGTATAGTCTGCAAAAACTGTCCATTTATCAACATAAGGATAATCATCTGAACCCGAGATGGCTCTAAATGTATAACTTGTACCAAAGCCCCATTGATAATCATTGTTATCAATATCCCCTTGTAATTTATTTCTTCCTGAAAATGCTACATGTCCATATCCAAGAAGTCCATATACTGAAAAATAATTATCTCCATATGCTCTATTTTCTGCATCATCAAATCTATATGTTGGCTTTAAAAATGCACTCCAACCTCCATCCATTTGAAGCATGTCATCATCATGAAAGCCAACAGTATATCTTAGCTCTAAAGCAAGATATTCAGCAAACCAATAACCTGCATGAAACGTAAAATCTGCTAATCTATCTTGATCTCCTGTAATATCAAAAAAATTCATAGTTACAGTAGAATCACGTGCAGATAAGGCAGCCATTCCTACTCCTACATAAAAATTATTCTCTTCAACAATCTCTTCTACAATAACTAATGGTGCTACTACTTTACCCGTTGCAACCGCAAGACCACTCATCATTAATAGACTTAATATAATTCTTTTCATAAATATTCCTTCTTAAAACTGATATGAGACGCCGAAGTTAAAACTATCAACTACACTATCATAATTTACTGGTGTATCATCATAAAATACCGTATAATCTATAAAGACAGACACGTTATCTGTTAAGTCATAAACTCCACCTACTCCCCAAGAAAAACTACTCTCATCAAAAGAAAATGACTTATTATCTGGAAATTCTCCTACAACATCTGTACCAGCATATCCTAACAATAAATAAAGATCAAATTCTGGCCCAATAGGAAAAATAGGTTTCAGATAAAGTCCCCATACTGTAATATCTGAATCAGCAACAGGTTCTACACCCTTAACTTGCCAAGGATCACTTAGAGTCATTCCATATCTACCTTCAACAGCAATATATGGATTAAACTTATATCCTACTTGTAATGACATTGCAGAGTAATCCATCTCAGATACTGTTGTTCTATTAATTGCATCTGCATCATGAGATAAATGAGTATATGCTACACCAATATATAAACCTGCATCAACTTCTTCATAAGAATTTTCTTCTGCAATAGCTTGCATGATTACTGAATTCTGTTCAGCAAAAGCAAAATTACTTAAAGTAATAATAATTATTAATGATAAGCATGTATTTTTCATTTTTTTCCTTTTAAATTTATAATATTTTACAGTGTAGGTACACTTATTGCACTACTTTTAGGTAGAATCTTTTCTATTTCTTCTTTTGGTATTTTAGCAGAACAACCTATAAGCCCTAGTTTTGCATATTCTGTATCCATTCTTACTAAATTTTTAAACTCTTTGGAGTTTTCTCTCGGAATAAAATTTGGATCTTCTCTCATATCATTTAATTGAAATTTAGATAGACTAATAAAGTATCTATATCGTATTTTTCTCTCTTCTTCTCTATCTTTAAGAGAAATAAACCATATATCACCCTCTTTACATGATAAAATACCACTTGATGCTACATTATTCATATTTGCACTATTAGCATTTAATTTATAACTCCAAGTATGGTCTGGTCTATAATGATAACTTTCATTCTGATACTTTATAATATGTATTTTCTTTGTATCATAAACATACCCCTCTGTAGAATTAGGTATCTTTACACATCCACTTAATAATGCTATTACACTTAGTGTACTTGCAACTTTTACTATAAATTTCATATTTTTTCCTTTTTTATTAAAAAGACACTAATTTAATTATACTATAATCCTACTTATTGTTGTGCATTATAGTTATTGTTTAAATATTTTAATTAGCTTTCAACTTAAATATCTATAAGATATATTAAAATACTAAATAAAAAGCTATTACCTATGCTATATAAAATAAACATACATCTACTATTTCTTATTTATTGCTCTAAAACTCAATTAACTCAAAATGAGATACAATTTATTATTAATTATCTTAAACATGAAAAATTTTCATATCAACTAATCATTCAACTTGCACACAAACATGGTGTTTTTTCTATAGTCTATAAAACTATAAAATTATTAGCTTCTTCTACTAAAGAATTATTAGATTTTTCTCTTCAATTAAAAATACACTACTTAAATATTTCAAAACGTAATATGCTTATGACAGCTGAACTTATAACTATTACTAAATTACTTAATCAACATAAAATAAAAACTATTACTTTTAAGGGACCAGTACTTTCTCAAATGGCTTATGGTGATATTACATTAAGACAATATGGTGATATTGATATTTTAATTAGAAAAAAAGACCGCTTTAATATGATTAATATTTTAGAAAATAAAGGGTATATCCCTGAAATTATCTTAAAAAATTCAACAAAAGAGACTTTTTTTAATGCTGTAAATATTATAGCATTTTATAACAAGTCAATAGGTATTCGTATAGAGATACATTGGGAGTTGCTTTCACAAAATTATGCTATTAATTGGCATGAAAATACATTATGGAATGATGTAAAATCTATTCAAATTAATAACAATAAAATAGATATTTTATCTATGGAGTTACATCTTCTATATATTTGTGTACATAGTGCTAAACATTTATATGAACGAATAGAGTGGATTTGTGATATTGATAGGTTAATAAACACAAATCCAAATATTGACTGGAAATATATACTAAAAGAAGCAAAAAATATGGGAATAACTCGTATGCTTTATCTTGGTCTAGCACTTTGTAAGGAATTATTTGACTTAAAAATACCAGAAGAGATACAAAACAGTATAAGCCATGACAAAAAAATTCCAATACTTATAAATAAAATAATAAAGATTAATTATTCAGATACAACTTATCAAGGAAAAAGTATCAATACCCTTTTCTTACTTTTAGATATGAGAGAAAACTATATTGATAAACTTAAATTACTATATAAGGGTATCATAACACCTAAATTTGATGACTTCCTCTTTTTTCAGTTACCAAAACAGATGGCTTTCTTATATCCTATAGTACGTTTTTTTAGATTAATAAAAAAATACTCAAAATATTAATTAGCCTATTAAATACTTTATTGTTTCTATATATTTGTCAATCACTATCTTTTCATCAAAGCTATTTATTACTTTATCTCTACCTCTTTGTCCCATCTCTTTTCGTTCTTTATCTGAAAGTAAAATCATTTTTTTTATCTGTTTAGCTAAAGAGTCAACATCTTTAACTTTACACAAATAACCATTTACCCCATCATCTACTACCTCTTTACACCCTGGTACATTAGTAGTAATAATTGGTTTTGCCATACTAGCAGCTTCCAATAAAACCCTAGAAAGTCCTTCCCTATATGATGGGAGGACAATACAGTCTGCTTTTTTTATGGCACTCATAATATCATCAGTAGTGCCTAAATAGTTTACTATCTTACTTTCTATCCAACTATTCATCTCATCTTCTCTGATAGCTGTAGGATTAGCCTCATAAAATGCACCAAGAATACAAAACTCTACTTTATCATCACCATTAAATATTTTAGCTGCTTCTACATACTCTACCAAACCTTTATCTTTCAATAATCTTGCAATAAATAAGAAATTTAAACTACCTGTTTTATTTTCTTGTTCAACACTAGGTTTAAACTTATCTGTATCTATACCAGAACCTGGTAGTAGATCTGTTTTAGTTTTATTAACTAAATGTGAACTAATAAATAACTCTCTATCATGACTATTTTGATAAAAAACTTTTTTTGGTATCTTTAATGCTATTTTATAAAGCAAATGTGCTATTTTTGAAGAGAAATTATTATTTAAAAAAACTGTACCTAGTCCAGAAATATTACTAATTACAGGAATTCCTAGTACTCCTGCAGCTAAAGATCCATATATATTAGGTTTTATTGTATAGTGAAGCAAAATATCTGGTTTTATTTTTTTATATAGTTTATAAAAATTATAAATAAGTTTTGTATCTTCAAAAGGATTTGTTCCTTTATTATTGATATTAATATCATAATATTCAAACCCTATATTTTCTAACTTTTCCGAATACTCATCTCTTGGAGCAATCGCAACTATTTTATAACCTTCTTTTTGTAAAGCCTTTAAAAGACCTACACGAAAATTAAAAATATTCCATGAGGTATTAACTAGAATAGCTACTGTTTTTTTCAAATTACAAACCTTTATTTAAATAATTTAGAATCATAAATACAATGATACAAAATCTTTATACTTTCATAAAATACAAATTTTCTAGCACGTTCATTCAAATAATAATATTGTCTATTCCACCATTTTACATCACTACTAATTATATAGTATTTTCTACTATTATCATCTTTCAATAAAATAGAGAGTAATAACTTTACCCTTCTTGAATGTGGTGAATCTGTTATAATTAAAGCACTTTTATAGTTATGTTTTTTCATATACTTCTTAATAAAAAGTACCTCTTCTTTTGTATTTTTAGAAGTTTCATCTATTTCTACAGAGATATCAGGATAATTTTTTTTAAGGTAGGGTTGATTATACCATGACTCCCCTATCAATAATAATTTATCTGTTAAGACATAACCCTCTTCTATTAATTTTACAGATTTTTTAACTCTATCTATTGTTCCTCCCCCTAAACAGATGACTATATCTGATTCTATAGCTTTAGTTGTTACATCTATCCATTTACCTAAATTAAAAAAGATAAATATTAATAAAAAGAGAATAAAAATTATTTTCTTCATCTAGCACTAAACCACTTCTCTCTCCACATTTCATACATGATAATAAACCATACTTTACTAATATTTGTTTGATTACCTAAGAAAAGTTCTCTTTTAATCTTTTCTATCTCTTCTAAATCAAATATATCATCATCAATTTTTGAAGTATCAAGATATTTATCTACTAAATATCTTAAATCACTTTGTAACCACTCTTGTAGAGGTATTTGAAATCCTGCCTTAGGTTTATCTATCAGTGAGGGAGGAATATGCTTGTAAAGTATCTGCCTCGCTAAGTATTTTCCCTGTCCATTTTTATATTTCAACCCGACAGGTACTCTTGCCATATATTCAATTATACGATGATCAAGAAGAGGCTCACGCCCCTCTAAACTTACAGACATTGTAGCACGATCCACTTTAGTCAATACATCATCCAACATAAAAGTTTTATAATCTATTCTCATTATTTCATCTATAAACTCTTCTTGAGTATCTATAGAAAAATTATCATATAGCTTCTGTTCTTTCATTACTTTTAAAAATTTATCTACCTCTCTACGATCCACATAAGAAGAGGCTTGCAGAAACATATCACTAAGAGAATCGGCATTTACAGCTCGTTTAAATTTACTATATTTATCTTTTATATTGGTCTGTTTAAATCTTTTTGGTAGAAGTAAATTTACTTTCTCTATACTCTCTTTACTTACAGTATTTAATGTCATTTGTAAAATACTTTTTTTAAATGGGGAAGAGAAAATAGTTAATGCTTTTTGAAGAAAAAAATATTTACTGTATCCACAAAAAGCTTCATCTCCACCATCTGAAGAGAGTGCCACAGTAACATCTTTTTTTGCTAACTCAGAGACTATCATTGTAGGTAGTGCAGAACTATCACCAAAAGGTTCATCATAATACATAGATAAAGTTTCCACTTTTTCTAGCATCTCTTTTTTTGAAACATAATGTTCAGTGTGTTTAGTACCAAAATACTTAGCTATACTCTTTGCATGCTCTGCTTCATTATATTTTTTCTCTTCAAAGCCTATAGTATATGTATGAAGCTTTCTATTTTTATTTTTAGAAAGTAATGCCGTTACTAAAGATGAATCATACCCTCCACTCAAAAACACTCCCACAGGTACATCAGATACCATTCGTTGTTCTACTGCATCTGTTAAGAGTAGTTCAAGATCTTCTAGTATCTCAGATTCACTTTTATCAAATTTCTCTTTTTTATAACATTCATCAACTGACCAATACTGTATTATATCAAATGTAAATTTATCTATATCAAACTCCAAATAATGACCAGCTTCTAATTTATGAGTATTTTTAAATATTGTATAAGGTGCAGGAATATATCCAAATTGAAAATAGTAAGGTAATACTTCTTTATTTAACTCTTTTTTAAAGGAAGGATATTCATGAAAAGATTTAAGTTCTGAAGAGAAAATAAATTCACCCTCTTCTACATAATAATAGAGTGGTTTTACCCCTGCTCTATCTCGTACTAAAAATACTTTTTTCTCTTTTTTATCTAATATAGAAAAAGCAAACATTCCAATAAATTTTTCTATACACTCTATACCCCACGCTTTATAAGCATAGAGTATTACCTCTGTATCAGACTCAGAAACAAATTTATACCCAAGTTTTTCAAGTTCTATACGAATACTCTTAAAGTTATATACTTCTCCATTGAAAACAATAATATACTCCTCACAATCAGAGATAAAAGGCTGATGTCCATGAGAGGATATATCTTGAATAGAGAGACGATTATGTCCTAAATGAATATATTGTTCATTTATAGGTTCAATAAAAATACCCCTATCATCAGGACCACGATAATCTTGCACTATAAGCATCTTTTCAAGATATTTTTTTTGATGTTTTCTATTTATAAATCCTACTATTCCGCACATAACTTTCCTTTTACTCCATATCTTAATCTACTAGAAAATATTCATAAGAAGAATATTATTATATGGAACCCAAGCATAGGCATGTGTAGCATAATTTAACCAAACAAAAAGTACTGCTGTATATCCAAGTATAATCATTAGCTTCATCATAGATGGTGAGATTTGATTTCTAGCAAGATAGGGTAATCGGGCATATACTACCAATTGTATAGGGATAAAATAGAGTGCTATTCTATCAACTGCTGTTGAAGCTACACCAACTAGACCCATAGTAATAATAGATCCTATAGCTATCCAATACCAAAATACATAGTCATCAAACTCTATTTTCCATTTCTTTCTGTAAAGTAAAAATAATATTGCAGGTAACAAATTCATAGCAACCCGTATTTTTGCTCCAGCAGATTGCATATCTTTATCAACATATTGATAAATAAGATTATCTGCAGAATCTGCAAGCATAAGATCCCATGCTCCAAAAACAATAGGAACTATCATTAGAATACGTAGAAACATTCCTTTTCCATAAAGAAACATCCCCAAAGGAAGTAAAATAACAGCAGTTTTATGAAAAAGTGCCGCTATAAGTATCATCACTACATATGTTTTAAGCTTACCTTGACGTAGATAGACAATAGCCCACATAAAGATACCAAGTGCAATACCTTGACGAGAATATCCCATAGCAACAACAACCACCATATAAGGTACTGCTACAGACATTGCAATCCATGGGTAAAGTTGATCTCTACTAAACTTAACTAAACCTATCATAAAGACTGTACCATAAACTATGTTAACACCATAAACTCCCATATCCCATCTTGCCATAAGCCAATTTAATACTTGATGTCCTGGTTCTTTCTTACCTTGCATTGCATCATCAAAAGATAGACCTATCATTCTATTATAATGACCTAAATAATTACCCCAATCTCCTCCTACTTGATATCTAAATCCTATTAATAATGCAAAAAATAATCCTATAAAACTAAATAACATAAGATTTGACTTACGACCTTGTCCTAGTAGTAGTGCCATACTAGCAGGAGCTAAAAACATTAACCAATATGTTAACATTTTTCTTCTACCTCTATATGTTTAAAACTACTTTCTATTAAATTTATCCACTCTTTCATAATATTCTCAAGTTGGAAATCTTTAGCTCTCTTAGCTCCTACAGTCTGATAATAAAGTAATTTTTCATCATCTTTTAATAAATTTTTTAAAGTATTAACCCACAAATGTTCGTTTTCATCAAGTACCCTATTTTTATCAACAAATTCACTTTTAAATATAGGCATCAATACACCAAATCCCTTATAGAGTGGTTTATGAACCTCTTTAACTTTTAGTTTAGGGTAGATAATCTCACCTGGACCAGACTTACAATTTGTTGAAATTACAGGAGTACCACATGCCATAGCTTCTACTATTGTATTTCCAAAACCTTCCCAAAGTGATGTCATAATAAAAATTTTTGATGCTTTTACAAATTTAAATGGATTTTTTTGAAAACCCATAAAATAAACATCAAAACTTGTATCAAAAATATTTTCTTTCTCATTTATATATGTTTTAAGTCCCAAATTCTTAGATAATTGAATAAGTTGTTCTTTCATCTCACCATCACCTAAAATAACAAGTTTTAAATTAGAATTATTTTTCAATAAGACTTTAAAAATACGTAATAAATACCATTGTCCTTTTTGCATGGTAAGCCTACCTGTAATAGTCAGTACTTGATGATTAAATAGCATATTAAATTCACCTATATCTTCTTCCGAAAGCTTTTTAATCTCATCTATATTATAGGGGTTATATATAGTAATAATGGATTTTTTATCTATGCCAAGATTAGCTATAAAACTTTCTCTAATTCCTTTTGATACAGTCACTATTTTAAAAACACTTTTAGTAGAGTAGATATATTTTATTATTTTATTAACAAATTTTCCTTGCATATCTTTTAATGCAGCAAAACGGTTTTCATGTACTGTAAGTATAAGTTTCTTACCTCCAGAGAAAACATTAGGAAGATTTGCCAACTCCCCATGGCTTATTACCATGTCAAAATTATATTGTTTCTTTAGTTTTCGTAGTTTAATTGTTGAAGATAGCATATTATACAGTCGCTTAAAAATATTTCTATTCATTAATGACACTTTCAAATCTATGGTATTTCCATGGTACGGGTAGTCAATATGAAAAGAGTCCATGACTATGAGTGTTACATCAAAATATTTACTAAGTTCTTCCGCACCTACAATAGCAACTTTTTCCAAACCACCATTTGCGAGAAATGGAGTGATAATAGCTATTTTTTTCATTTTTTAACTGCTTGTAAAATAGGATTTAATACATTATGTTCTGAAAATATCTTTGCTTTTTTAAGGCATTTTTCTTTATACTCACCATAATTATCTATTAGAGTAGAAAGCTTCTCATAAAAATCA
Organism: Sulfurovum sp.; assembly: GCA_027068435.1. Lineage (GTDB taxonomy): Bacteria > Campylobacterota > Campylobacteria > Campylobacterales > Sulfurovaceae > Sulfurovum. The sequence continues at coordinate 53,318 of JAMOTA010000057.1, read as the reverse complement.
CTATTGTCCAAATCTTTGGGTTCAAAAACCATACCTGTTACATCATCATAACCATAAACAAACTCTCCACAAAAGCCAGATGATTTAGTGACAATAGCAGGTAGCCCTCTAGCATGTGCCTCTAAAAGTGTAGTTGCAAAGCCTTCATGGTGACTACTAATTACAAAGCATTTTCCTAAATCATATATTGATGGTAACTTTTTTCTATCAACCCAATCTTCAATCTGTACATATTTTTCTATATTTTCTTTTATAATTATATTTTCAATATTTTCTTTTTCAGGACCTTCACCTATAATAAGTGCTGTATACTCTCTATCTAATATTTTATTCATATTTTTCAATAATGCTAAAAATAGTGGAATATTCTTCTGTTTAGAAAGACGTGCAATTAAAATAAAATCGTATTTTTTAACCTCATTATTTCTTACTAAATTAAAAAACCAATCTGGTACATAGTTACCTATAAATTGAACTTTTTCTTCTCCAAATACTTTTTGATTATTTTTATTGACACTAAAAATAGTATTACAATATATTGATGAAAATTTAAGTAAATAGTACTCAAAAAGTGAATGTCCTAGTAAATTTTCACTTCGTTTTTGCAGATATAAGTGTAAAAGAGAGATAACATTATAACCATACATTTTAAAAATAGGTGCTAACCATAAGGAAGAAAGATCGTTTAGTATAATAGTTTTAAAACCTTCATTTTTATAAACTTTTGCTATATTAATAGCAGAAAAAAGCCTTCTTTTTTTAGAAAGTACATTCTCCATCTTTTTACTAAAACAGGAAAATGATTTAGGTTCAGAAGTTATAATATAGGTTTCTACATTATTATAATTCATATAATTACATAACTGTTCTATATATATCTGACCTCCACCCCATATACCATGACTTGGCGAATAAATGAGTGTTTTACACATCTATTTTCCTATTATTAATTTTTAGTTTTTTATATAAATAAATAATTTTTTCTGGGCAGTAGCGAATCATTAAATATATAAATATATTCCATTTATTTATTTTTATATTATCAAATTTTGTTATAAACTCTTCTTTATTTAATATAAGACCTCTATTTTGAAATGCTTTTTTAAAGTATTCTTTACGAATAAATTTTTGAAGAATTTTTTGGTTCTCAATATCGTAAGAAGCTATATTTATTTTAAATAAAAAAGGAGGAACTTTTTGACTAATAATAAATCTTTTATTCATAATACTATTTTCATCTATACGATGATAGTAAAGTCCAATATAATTACAGAAAACAAATTCACCATATTCTTTGAGTCGAATCCAATAATTAATATCTTCAGCAGGCTGAGCTTCTGTATAAAAAAGTAAATTATTATCTTTTATCGTTTTAGTTTTTATTAATACACTACTTCCTGATAAAATAAAATACCCATCTTTTAAAGTATGAAGATAATTTTTTATTATATGATATTTATTCTTTTGATTACTAATGTTAAAAGGAAGGTCTCTTTGAACAGCTTTATCTTTTTGAGTATCTCTAACTTCAATCAAATCATCACAAACCAAAACTATATTCTTATCAGAATCAAAGCCTTTAAGTAATACTTCCAAATGTCTTACAGCCCATTCATCATCTGCATCAATAAATGCAATATAATCACCATTAGCTTGTTTAATCCCATAATTTCGAGTTGATGATAGACCACCATTAGGTTTATTAAATATTTTTATTCTTCTATCAATAACTGCACTAATTACTTGTCGACTATTATCTGTTGATCCATCATTAATAATAAGAATCTCAATATTTTGATAAGTTTGTTCTATAATTGATTGGATACATCGTTTAACCCAAGGTGCCTTATTATAGAGTGGCACAATTACAGAAATTAAAGACATTTGCTTATTATTCTTCATAGCAAACCTACAGAGTCTATCATAAATATTTTATCTACCCATTTTAGAGCATCAAGAATAACATCTGCTACAATATCTGCTTCATTTTTGATTAATAATAATCCAAAGATTTTCATAAAATTATTTCCTTTCCTTTTTCATAATAAATAACAATTCCCATATCTCTCATTATTCCATAAACCTCTCCAACCTTATTTTCCAATATATTATTGGAACAAGCAATCACTTCTACATCATCATTTTGCCTATGTGTCTGAAGAAGACATAATGCCCAGGAGAAGAAACCAGCAAAAACTTTAACAGATTTTAATTTATCAGAAAAAAGTAATTCCTCAATATTCTCTTTTGTATTAATTATATTAATTATATTTTTATATCCCAATTCAGTAAGTAATACTTCTAACTCCTGTTTATTTGAAGAGGGATGCATTTTAATAGCAATCTTATCTTTTTTTGATCTTTTTTCTACCAAATAAGAAAAAATTTGTGCATAAGTCTCTTTCACTTGTTCACTCTTTAAGCCTATTTGCCACAACGGTTGATCAATAATTAATATATCAATATTACTATAGATATTTTCCGTCAAATCAACTCTATTTCCTAACTTAATTTGATTTAATTTTATAGGTATATAAGGAATTTTTAGCCAAGGTTTTACAGTGTTAAAAAGACCAACTTTTACAGTTTTTTTTCGATTTATCGGTAAAAATCTTAATAATCCTTTACTAAAATACACTCTTGTTAGTAATGTTTTAATTTTCTCTTTTATCGTCTTTGGACACCCCATAAAATTGCTTCTCATATAAGAAGGCATACCTTCTTCTAAAAGATAAACTGTTGCTTCAGAATAATAACTCATAAGTACTCTGGAAATTGTAGCATTAAAGTTTCTAAGAAAAATATTCTTAGAATAAAATCCTAAATCATCTAACCAACTATATATCTTTTCTTTTAATCCAGCCCAAGTTTTTATACTTTCATAATCATTATACAATATACTCTTATAAAAGTCCTCTCCTCTTACTCCCTGTTTATACGCTTTCTCTGCAATAAAAAGTATAACTAAAGAGTGATCTATCTGTAATTTATCCAATGTAGCCAAAAGAATATTATATTGGTATCGTGTCAAAACAAATGCAATTGAGTATTCTTTTATCTCCATCAATATTTTTACCTGCCAACCATATCAGAATAGCTACCAGATGCCACAATGGCACCTTTTTCCAATTTATAAATTATATCACACTCCTTTAGTGTACTTAAACGATGTGCAATCATCAAAATTGTATAATTTTTTCCCAAGGAATCGATTGTCTGCATAACTATTTCTTCCGTAGCATTATCCAATGCACTTGTCGCCTCATCAAAAATAATTACATTTCCTTGATTATATAATGCACGGGCAATCCCTATACGCTGACGTTGTCCTCCAGATATCTGTACACCACGCTCACCTACTGTTGTTTTATAGCCATTCGGCAATGATTCTATAAAGTGGTGCAAATGGGCTTGCCTTGCTGCATCTTCTACTCTATGTTGGTCTATTTGTTCTCTATTCACCCCCAAAGCAATATTTTCTGCCATAGTGGCATCAGAAAGAAAAATAGCCTGAGGTACATGTGAAATATTTGCCTGCCATTGTTGAATATTATCTATATTGAGTACTGTACCATCAACAATCAACTCTCCTGAGGTTGGAGGGAGCAAACCCATAATAATATCAAGAAGTGTACTCTTCCCACTACCTGTTGAACCTATGAACCCTATGCGAGATCCTGCTATAATATTTAAATTTATATTTTCAAATACATACTCTGATGCACCACTATATTTAAAGTTAAGATCTTTCAATATCATATTATTTTGAAACAACAAAGGTTTTATATTCTTTTCTATATCAAGATCAGAAGGTAAAGGAGAATGTAAATAACTAACCACTTCAGTTAAAATAGGGGTAGCCCCATTGATGGTTGACCAAGACATATATATCTGTTGTAAAGCAGGAAGCAATCTTTGTGCTCCTAATGCTAAGACCCCAAGCATTGGCAATACCGAACTACTTTCTTGAGATGGTTGTGCTTGCAGATAGTATGCAAATACTGCAATAAATATTAAGCCTATCATTTCAAGTAAATATTTCGGAAGCATACTCAAAAATGCATTATTTAATGCAGCTATTTGAATTTTACTAGTCAAATCATAATATATTTTAATATATGTGTTTTGATTACTCTCAATAATAATATCTCGAATATTACCTAGCCCTTCTTGTACACACTGCACAGCTTTTGGTTGATTAGAAGCGATATACTCACCATTACGTCTTATACGCTTACGTGTTATATATCCCATAAGAAAGTATCCACCACCTAAAATTATAAAAGCAGAAATAGCTAAAAATGTATTCATTAGTAACAGTGTAAATATAATAGCCACACTCATTATTAATGCAGTAATAAAATAGAGTACATGCATGATACCAGCAGTTATTGTTACTGAAATCTTTTCTGTAATCAAAGTGATTAATTTACTACTATTTCTTGTGATATGCTGTTCATAAGGCTGATAGAGTGTTCGGGCATAAACATCTTTTCGAAGCATAATCGCCATATCAGCAGTCAAGCGGACATTCATCCATAACAGTAATATTCGTAATCCAGAAGAGATTATAGTTATAATAATAAAGATTATGGTGATTGGAAGCAAAATTTCATTTGCTGACTTAAATTGAAAAAAAATATTAACAGGTTGGAACCACTCAAGCTTCATTAGACTTTCAGGGTCTGTTAATGCTCCCAAAAAAGGTAGTATAGCCCCTAGACTAACCGCTTCAAAAAATACTGATGAAAGCATTAATACAGCTACTATAAACAGTTGTAAACGATGTTTTTCCCCCAAATAACTCCAAAGATCAATAATAATTTTAGTCATTTATAAATTCCATTCCCAATTCTCTAAATTTTTATTTCAAATTATTCACTCATTTAAGAGTATCAACAATAATATCTTTAACTCGTTCAGATGCTTTTCCATCTAGTTTATAAAATAATTTTTTTCCATAAATCTCTCTCTTTTTAAAAAAATTATCTTGATATTCAATACTTAATGTTTTAGATAATATATCATTTAATTGAGCAAAGTTTGTCACATGTTCCCCTATATCATTACTATAAAAGTCTGCCTTTATCATATTATTAGGATTAACTATAATTATTGGTATACCTGCTGCCATAGCTTCTGATGCAGTAGTTGAGAATGAAGAAATATGTACATCTGTATATTTATACACATCATACAGTTCACTTGTGGTCACAAGCATATTTTCTAGTTTTTCTGATTGAAATATTTGTTCAATTTTATTGATGTCTTCTCTTGGATGCGGTTTAATAACAAAAAAGATATTTTTATTTTCTAAAATAATTTTTATATATAAATCCATTACAGATTGTATTATAGCTACTTCTAGATTAATTATAGAATTTGTACATATTGTAACAACTGAAGAGAAACCTTTAATATTATTAATTTTAAAAAATTTCTTTTTACTTTCCTTACTCTTTGTATTAATTAATGCAAATTTATCAAATTTAATATTACCAACTATTTTAACTTTTGAAATATCATGATTATTTCCAACTCCAGATTTAAAATACTCCCCCCATAATAATATATAGGTATCACTATATTCTTTAAATATACATTTTTGCTTAGCAAAAAAGCAAAGACCAAAAATTTTATTAAAAATGATATACTTAATTTTTTCTTGTAAACTTAATAAGCAATTACCATTTGCTGTAGGTGCTGTTTGAAGAATAATAATAGGTAGATTTGGAAAATACTTTTTTATACTTCGAACACTTAGTTTAATATCTGATCCTGTAACAATTATATCTGGTTTTATATTTTTTATGATGTTTTTTAAATTCTTTTGAAACTTATATAAAATAAAAAAGTTTCTTATCTTAGAATAAAACTTATCCTCTTTTGTATCTAGTTCTAATTCAATGTATCTAAAGAATTTCTCTTTAAATTTTTTTGATACTCCTTTACATCTTAGCTGATCATTTGCATCATTATTAATATATAATTTTTCAAGATATGTTACTTCAAAATCATCCAATTTTGATAAAAGCTCTTCATATATTGGTGAAGTTAAATAAGTATATGTAGGTATAAATAAAATTTTTTTTTGCATAATTAAAATCTACTACCAAATTCATAATCTTTATCAGCAATTTTACCCAAAACATCATTCAAATACTTAGGATGCATACCAAAACTAGGTCTAACACTCCTAATATTCTCTTCTGTCAAGACCTCACCCTTTTTAATATCCTTAGCCACATAAAGACTTCTAGCAAATTGTCTTGATTTTTTCTTCTGCTCACTCATACTATAATCAACTTTTCCAAGAAGTTTCTCTACATCTCTAATAGCCTTTACCATATCAGCAAACTCTTTTTTATCCATAGAAAACTCAGCATCAGCCCCACCAATAGATTTATCTATTATAAAATGTTTCTCTATCACTTTAGCTCCAAGTGCAATAGCAGTTATTGGAGCAGTAGAACCAAGAGTGTGGTCAGAAAAACCACTAATCACTCCAAAGGTTTCTCCTAAACTTGGTATCATTTTTAAATTAGCATCTTCTAGTGCAGCAGGATAAGCAGAGGTACATTTGAGCAATATTATATCATTATTCCCTGCATCTCTACAAATATCAACAGCATCTTGAATTTCATCAATCGTGGCAATTCCCGTGCTAATAATTATAGGTTTTCCTTTTGAAGCAGTATATCTAATTAACTCATAATCTGTTATCTCAAATGATGCTATCTTATATGCAGATGGATTAAACTGCTCTAAAAAATCAACAGCACTCTTATCAAATGGAGAGGAGAATATATCTATGCCTATCTCTCTAGCATATCTAAATAACTCCTTGTGCCACTCCCAAGGAAGATACGCCTCTTTGTATAAATCATAAAGCTTTTTATCATCCCAAAGCGTTCCTCCTTTTATGATAAAATCCTCATTATCACTATCAAGAGTCAAAGTATCAGCAGTATAAGTTTGAAGTTTAATTGCGTTAGCTCCTATCTCTTTGGCTACTCTTATACTCTCTTTTGCTATCTCTATCTTTCCACCATGATTAGCTGATAGTTCTGCTATAATAAAAGTTCCATCTGTTTTTAAATTAAAATTACCTATTTTCATTTTTTAGCTCCATTATACTCATATTATCTCTTCTATCTATCTCTTTAAATCCATATCTCTTATATAATTGTATTGCCAAATCATTACTATTAAAAACTTCTGATATTAGACTCTCTAACTTTAATTTAACAAAGCCATAGTTAATAATCTCTTGCATCAATAGATTTCCGACCCCTCTTAAGTTAGGTTTAGCATAGATACCAATAGAGGCTTTTGATTGAATCAAATCTATATCTGTAAAATCAATAACGCCAATTGGCTTATCTTGCTCTTTCACTAAAAAATAGACTCTATCACTTTTAGTTTTTAAAGAGTCTATATAAGATAGATGATTTTCTAAGGGTATCTCCTCTTTTGTTAACATCCATTTTCTAATAGTTGGATGGTTTCTCCACTCTAAAACCATCTTTTTATCCTCTAAAGACAAATCTATAAAGTTAATAAGTTTAGGTTTTAAAAGATTATAGATACTCTCTCTTAACTCTTTATCATCAAAACTTTCCAAAACAGTATACTCATTTTCAATAAGATATTCAACCATATCCTCTTGATTATCAGCTGTCTTAATAGCAATAAAAGGAAGCTCCATAAAAAATACTTCATTTAAAGTAACACTAGGGGTAACTATAGCAAAATCACTAACTCTCATAAGCTTTGCTATCTTATTTGAATTGATATGTAACTCTATCCAATCTTTATCTTGAACATACTCTTTTAGTTGTTCTAAATTTTGATTGGCTGTAGTGGTTACAAGATTTACTTCGATATACTCAAACTCTTTCAAAACCTCTAAAATATTTATATTTATATTGCTATGGTCAGCCCCACCCATTGCAATAAATAGTGTTTTACTCTTTTTTTGCATAATAAACTCTTCTCGTAAAAGCGTATATTTAGCTCCACACCTAAGCTCACAATATTTGGGAACTAACCCCTTATATCTTTTCTCATCAGCACTTATATTATGATTTAAAAGTATATCACAATAGTGTCTCTCATAAGTATCATCAAAGGCTAAAAGTCTTAGATTTGGATTTCTAGTTTTAAGCTGTTTTTCATAGTTGTAGTCTATATCATAACTATCAATTACCACCAAAGCTGGAGTCTGTTTATCTATAATTTTTTGAAACTCATATAGGGAGTTATCTTTTAAAAGTTCTACTCTATATCCTGCTTCTAATATTTTATGGTTAATATTACCCTTAAAATCTTGAGTTGCAAATATAATATTACTATCTTTATGCTGTTTAGCTAAAACTAAATCTCGCATAATGTGACCTATGCCTATGGTTGAAGAGGAATTGGCACGAAATAGGATATTTTTATTTTGCATTTATACTCTCTAAGAATTTTATTAAGTTATTCTCTATTTCAGCTGTTGTAGGTAGATATGCCTTTAACTCATAAGGTAATTTATTGGTTGTTTTATATGTTGCTACACCTATGGGTTGCTGAATCTCTCTTAAAGTATATTCAACAATAGTTCTATTTTTCTCTTTGCATATAATTATTCCAATAGATGGATTTTCATCAGGTAATTTTATAGTATCATTTAAAATAGAGAGATAAAAACTCATCTTACCTGCAAACTCTGGTCTAAATTTATCTACTTTTAACTCTACAGCAATCAATGACCTCAATCGTCTATGGTATAGAAGTAAATCAATAAAATACTCCTCATCTCCTACCTCTAGCTTGTATTGATTTCCAATAAAAGCAAAATCTGTACCCATTTGAGATAAGAACTCCCTAATACTATTAATAAGCCCTATCTCTAATTCATATTCACTATGGTCTGCTGATAGCTCTAAAAAATCAAAATTATATTCATCTTTTACAGCTAATTTTGCTTGATATTTATATTTCTCAGGAAGAGTTTTATCAAAATTTGTCTGATTTAATAGATATTTTTCATAACTTTTATTCTCTATTTGATGTTTCAAAACCCTATAAGTCCACCCAAATTTTTTGGCAGCTAGTATATAAAATTGTCTCTCTAAATTATCTTTACACTTTTGAAATATAGTGACATTATGAGTCCACCCAATTTCTGCAGTCATTGACTGCAGTTTTTGATTATCTTCATATTCAATATAAAAATTTCTCATATTCCATAAATTTCTTTCACTAAACCCCCTCATCCCTACAAACTCTTTTTGTAACTCCAGTGAGAGATTTTTAACTACAGATTTACCCCATCCATATAGCTTCTGTTTTACAACAATATCTTTACCAATATTCCAATAGAGATTTATCAACTCTTCGTTTACTTTTTTTAGTGCTTGATATTGTGATGATAGGATTTTATCTTTTATCTCTTTTACAAATAGTTTGAACTCTTGATTTTCTTGCATTTTCATCTAACACATCTCTTTCAAAACTCTATACATAATCTCTGCTCGTTTCCAATCTTCAAGCGTATCAATATCTTGAACCAAATATCTCGGAATTATAATAGGAATAGAGTCCTTTCCAAAAAATATCTCACTAGACTTTTGACCTATTTTGCTCCAATAGAACTGACCTGCATCTTGATAAGCCTCTTCTAGGTCTTGGCTTCTTGTATTGTAGTGCTGTGGAGTAAACATCTCACATCTGTCATCACTATTTAGTTTAAATGTTCTTTGAATAGGAAAAGGCATAGAGGTTGCACTAAAGGCATTGATGGCATCACTGTTTTTCAACTTCTCAAACCCATCTTTTAGGTATCTAGTTTCTAAAAAAGGAGCTGTAGCATAGATAGTACAGACAAAATCATACACCTGTCCTTGCTTCTCTAAATGCTCTATAGCATGGTCAATTACATCCCATGTTCCTGTATAATCATCTGCCAACTCATCTGGTCGTTGAATAATCTCTGCACCATACTTTTTTGAAATATCGGCTATCTCTTTGTCATCTGTAGAAACCACAACCTTCTCAAAGATATTTGACTCTAATGCTGTCTCTATAGAGTAAGCAATAAGAGGTTTACCATAAAAATCTTTAATATTTTTTCTAGGAATTCTTTTACTTCCACCCCTTGCTGGGATAATTGCTACTACTTTAGACACTTAACACCTCAAATAAACTCTCTATTACATAATCTTGTTCTTTATCACTAAGCTTTGGAAATATAGGAAGAGAGAAACACTCATTGTAATATTTATCCATCATAGGAGTATTTTCATCTCCATAACCTAAAGATTTATAGTATGGTTGTTTATTTATGGGTATATAGTGCAGTTGAAGACCTATATTTTTCTCTCTCATTTCAATAAATAACTCCTCTTTAGAGATATTTAACTTAGAAAAATTAACTTGCACAACATATAGATGATATGATGATTTTCCATCATAAGTATATAGTGGTTTTATAATACTATTATAAAATGTCTTATCATATTTTTTAGCTATCTCAACTCTTCTATCAATAAAACCATCCAATTTTTTTAGTTGGCTAAGACCTAAAGCACACTGAATATCGGTAAGACGATAATTAAATCCGAGTTCTCTCATCTCATATTCCCAAGGCATCATTTCAGACGTTTTTATCATTCCATGACCTCGAAGAGTGATAAGTTTTTGATATACATCTTTGGAATTGGTAGTAACTGCTCCACCCTCTCCTGTGGTTAAATGCTTGACTGGATGAAAAGAGAAAATAGAACAGTCACCATTCGCACAACTTCCTGCCTTAATGCTATTATATATTGCTCCAATTGCATGAGCATTATCTTCTAAAATTTTGATATTATAAGTATTTTTTAGATATTTTAATTTTTCTTGATTTACCATATTTCCACTAAATGCCACAGCATAGATAGCTTTGATGGTTGGGTCTTTTTTTAACTCCTCTTCGCATAACTCTAAATCTATATTTCCATCTTTTGCAATATCTACAAAAACAGGTTTAGCTCCTGCATATAGAATTGAGTTGGAGGTAGCTAAAAATGAGTTTGGAGTTGTTAAAACTCTATCACCTTTTTTTAATAGCACTAAAGAGGCTAAATGTAAAGCACCTGTTCCATTAGCTACGGCTACACAATATTTAGCCCCACAATATTTAGCTATAGCATTTTCAAATTCATTTACTTTTGGACCTGTTGTAAGGTAATCCGAGTTTAGGGTTTCAACAACCGCATCAATATCATCTTGTTGAAGAAATTGTTTACCATAAGGAATCATATTTAAACCTTAAAGTTTGGATCAATATGATTGACAATCAACTGACGTAAGCCTTCAACTGTTTCCCATTCTGTATTAGTTCCTGAATTATATTTAAATCCGAATGGTACTTTTACAGCTTTATGATGTTGAATGTAATCCTCTTCTGTATAGGTATATGAAACGGATGGAAGAATGGCATAATAAGGTCCAAGATCAATAGTATTTAAAGAATCTGTATCCGTAATCATCTCTTCATGCAGTTTTTCACCAGGGCGAATACCTACATCTTTTATGCTACATTCTGGAGCAACAGCTTCTGCAACATCTAAAATTTTATACGAAGGTATTTTAGGGATAAAAATCTCACCACCTAGGTGATTATCTAGTGCAAATAGTACCAAGTTAACACCATCTTCTAAAGAGATATTAAAGCGAGTCATATCTTTGTGAGTAATTGGTAAAACACCATCTTTACGTTTATCTATAAAGAAAGGAATAACACTACCACGTGATCCCATGACATTACCATAACGTACAATAGAAAAACGGATATCTTTTGAACCACGAATATTATTAGCAGCTGCAAAAAGCTTGTCTGATGCTAGTTTAGTTGCACCATACAGGTTAATAGGTGCACATGCCTTATCTGTTGATAAGGCAACAACATCTTTTACCCCACAAGCTAGTGCTGCATAAATAACATTTTCAGCACCCGCTATATTTGTACGTATACATTCTGTAGGATTATACTCAGCAGTATCAACTTGTTTAATTGCTGCTGCATGAATAATAACATCAACACCTTCACAAGCTTGGGTTAAACGTTCTTTATCTCTCACATCACCAATAAAAAAACGTAATTGACGAAAATCATTAACCGTATACTTTTGTCTGATAAGTAATTGTTTAAGTTCATCACGAGAATAAATAATTATTTTTTTAACATTAGGATATCTACCTAATATAGTTTCTATAAATTTCTTACCAAAGGAACCTGTTCCCCCAGTGATTAAAACTGTTTTATTATTAAGCATTATCTACCTTTAATAATTTGCTATTTTATTATATATATTAATCATTTGTTTTTGCTCTTCAATATTACACAAAGTATGATGTTTATTTGTTAAAAATACTTTAGTTTGAACATAAAGTCCTGGTTTATAACTATTATCAACTAAATAATCTATATCTTCAACAAATTCTTGAGCTATAGAACCTCTTTTTTGAATTTGTAATTTTTCCATTGGTCTTAAGATGAGTTTATGCTTTTTTGTTAATATTTCTACACTCCAACGACCTGCAGATTCCCAATTTGCAGAATACGAGAAGAGTGCATTTTTATCACTCTTTCCTGCACCTGAGAAGACAGAAGAAGTAGGATGCCATGCTAAATTCCCACTAGTAAAGCTACAAATTTCTTTAGGTTTACCTCCTAAATAAAAAGCAAGATCAACAACATGTGTAGAGTTTGCTAAAAACCACTTCTCTTTTACACCTTTTCCTTTTTTTAAAGGAGCTATAATATGTTCCCATTCTGTAAATTCAAAATTAAAAGAGGTAACACCTCCATCTTCTTCTATAATCTTTTGTGCATGTATTACTGAAGCATAGAATCTACGATTATAGGCTACAAAAACATTTGCTTTTTTTTCCTTACTTAAGTAAACCATATCTTGAAACTCTTCTTCATATAAACCTGCAGGTTTCTCTACTAAAATATTTTTTACCCCATACTCTAAAAGTACTTTTGTAGTTTCATAAAGTTTCTCAACACCCACAGAAACAATAGCATGTGTACAAACTTTAGGTGTATCTACTAAGAATTGTTCTATCCCATCTCTAATAACTTCACAGCCTGTAGCTTCTTCACATTTTTGTGCAGTATCTTTTCCTCTCCCAATAACAGTAAAATTACTTTTTAGCCCCTTAAGTACTTTTATATACTCTTGTGCCATTGGACCTGCACCAATCAACCAAACATTTTTCATTTTTTCCCTTTTATTATGTTATAGGACAATGTGACAATACTTGACCATCTACACTCTCTATATGTCTAAGTAACACTTGAAGAAATGGTATATGTAATTTCATTGATTCTTCATAATTTGGTAAATCACAAGTACCTGTATTAATAATTTGTTCTATTAAAATATTTGTCAATTCACTTTGAAAATAAACAATCTTTTCTCTTGATTCTTCCCATTTCCAACCATTATTTTTACGTGCTATACGTGTAAATCCATTAGCTTCATCTATAAAAGCAATTAAAGTATCAGTTGTTATTGTTACGACAGTTGGAATATATTCTTTATTAGAGTAAAGAGAAATAATATGTTTACCAAGCCTCCCTTTAAGTAAACCATTGAACTCCATATAGTTTGTACGTTTTGCCTCATAAGTCTTATGATTCATATCAGCATTATCAAGCTTCAACTCTATATTATCAGATAAAAAAGAAAGGTGGTCTATAAAATGTAATCCATTGCAACCCAATCCCCAAGCTCCACCTTGTACCATATAACTGATCTGTTCAGAATATTTTATCTCCTTTTTTAAGGATTTGTAAAATGGGTACATTCTTCTAGGATGATTTACCCAACATTTTGTTAAAGTCTTTTCAAGTAAGTTTAATATCTCAGAATAATCTTCAACTTTTTGGAAAAGTACTTTTTCAAGAATTAAGTTTTTAACCCTCTTTGTTCTTAATAATTCTTTTACAATATTTGATCTCACATCAGCATTGGTTGCTATAATTACTATATCTATCTCATTAGAAAGCTGTTCAATAGAGGTAAGAAAATCAACAGTATGTATCTTTAGGTTACTTTCCATCTCATCATAACGTTGTTTAGCAACTTCTCTTGCCTTTTCAAAAGGTTCTACAACCTCTATCATGATTTCTATATTACTACTCTTAGCCAATCCTTGTAAATGTCTACTACCAAGCTGACCAGCTCCTATTAATGCTATTTTATGCATTCACTTTTTCCTTTATTATCAATTCTGCAAACTTAAAATCTATCTCTTCATCAATATCAATAGAACTTTTTCTATCCATCTTATAAGCATAAGTATTTTCTTTAAGAAAAAAGCTTTTCTCTTCTAAAAGTTTAGTACTATTACAAATATAAATAGCACCATTTAATCTATAATATTTCTCTAAATCTTGACTTCGTTTATTTACAACCTCATCTCTTAAAAAACCGTTCATAGATAGAGTATCATCTAATCTGTTTGACCATAAAGGGCTATGATCCATTTCTGATACAGAAACAATAGCATCTGCATCTTTAGTACTTAATAGCTCTATGGACTCATCGATATGTATATTAGTTCTTAATGGACTTGTTGGTTGAAGTAACACAATGTAATCATACTTTTCTACATTATCAATCGTATGCTTAATAGCATCAAAAGAAGTTGCTGTATCACTCGAAAGTTCATCAGGTCGTTTGATAATTTCACTACCAAACTCTTTAGATATATCTAATATTTCATCACTATCACTAGTAACAATAACACTATCAATATACTTACTATTTAATCCAGCTTCAATACTCCAAGCAATAAGTGGCTTACCCACTAAATTTAATATATTTTTTCTAGGTAATCTTTTGCTCCCACCACGAGCAGGAATAATCGCTAAAAAAGTTTTATTATTATACATTAAATACCTCATGAAATTCATTATTTGCTTTTTTAAACTCTTCCATTCTTCCAATATCAAGCCAATATTCATAAATAGGAAATGATATACTTTTTAATCTTGCTTCTATAACTTCTTCAAAAAGTGTTGGCATATCATAAAATTCATTATCTGGAATAAAATCTAAAACTTTATTATCTAATACATATACACCACCACTTACAAAAAATTTGTGTACAGGTTTTTCTTCTATACTCAATATATTTTTCCCATCAATATTTACAACTCCATATGGTACTTGAAAATCATATTCTCTTACTCCCATGGTTGCTATTGATTGATTTGATAAATGATACTCCATCATATTTTCAAAATTTATATTTGTAAGCAAATCTCCATTCATTACAAAAAAAGATTCTGTTAATTTATCTTTAATAAGACTCAACGCTCCAACAGTACCCATTCTTTTATTTTCATGGATATACTCTATATTTACCCCAAACTCTGTGCCATCTTTAAAGTACTCTTCTATTATTTCTGATTTGTAACTTACACAAAGTACAATATTTGTAAATCCGTATTTTTTAAAATTTAGTATAATTGTTTCTAAAATAGGTTTATTTCCCACTTTAAGCATAGGTTTAGGAGTATGCTCTGTCAATGGTCTTAGTCTTGTACCTAATCCACCAACCATAAGTACAACTTTGTTTGTTTTGGTTTGTGGTTTTAAAAGCTCATCAACTTCTTCTATTCCCACTATTTTTCCATCATTATCTACTATAGGTATTTGATATATTTTTTTAGCTACTGCTATCTCAAGTATCTTTTCTTTTGTATCTTCTATGTGACATACTGTAGGGGTGGTAAATATAATACTTTCTATACTGTCTTCTAAAGATAAATTAGATAGAAGTCCTCTTCTAATATCTCCATCAGTTAAAGTACCTATTAGTTTTTCATTTTCATCTACTACTAATGCGATTTGCATACCACTTATATCAATAATTTTAAGTGCATCTTTTATTGTAGAAGATAATTTTAATAATATATTTTTATAGTTTTTCATAAACATCCTTAATCTTAGTTAGTAGGTGATCAAATTCTTTATCTTTATAAATACTAAATAGTGGAATTGATATAATTGTATCATATAAAGAATTATTTATATGATTTTTTGGCCAATGTATAGGTAAAAAGATATTATTATTTATTAATAGTTTTCTAAAATTATCTCTATTTTTAATGCTAATAATAAAAAATGAATAATATAATGACTCTTTACTTATGCATTCATTTGGAAATATCTCAAATAATTGCTTAAATCTTTTCTTTCTTATAATTTGTTCAGCTTTTATATCTAACGAAATAAGATGAGAAATACAATCACTATTCATAGAATAAATATCTTTTTGTAAATTAATTTTATTTTCTGCTTCATTTAATTTATTTAGATATTCTTCTTCTGAAAATAAATTATTATTCACAAATTCATATTTAATATTTTTAGCTATATTCTTCAAATTATGAAAAGAAGCATCACAATTTCTAATTAAATCTAAATCCAAATTAAGATTTGTTTTAATTAAACTTCCGCTAGATAATTGAGAAATTTTTCTAAAACTATTAAAGGCAAACCAGTTCTTATACTTTGAAGAGTTATCAAAATTATTAAAAAAAACATTATCTTCTATGATAATCTTATCTTCAAAAGTAGAAGAGTTTACTTCCATTTTAATACCAAAATAATTAATAATATACAAAACATCAAAATCATTTTTTAGAATTTCTTTTTCATCAAAAGTTAAATTTTTATTGATTTTATAAAAAGAATAATTGATATTTTCTTCTATAAATACAGATTCAATTACAGAACAATAAAAATCTGGTATTAAATATTTTTTATCTTTATTATTTAAGCTTCTTAAAAATAATCTTAATGATGATCGTCCTGAATCTGTAAAATAAGAATTAGAAGAATATGCTTTTAATTCTAACTCTCCACCTATTGCTCTCATTTAATATCCCAAAAACTTTTTTTTATAATTTCTTTCAATTTAATATTTTTGAGAATCTCTTTTATTTTGAATGAAGTATTTTCTTGTTTATATGGATTTATTGTAGTTTTCAATTTAGATTGAAATTTAGGATTATATAGTTTAATTATAGCCTCTTTGATTGATTCTCTTTCATTTGTACAATTAAGAATACTTGAAGACTGTACTCTTCCTTTTTGTCTATTTCCAATATTAATACTGGCAATTTTAAAACTTGGAGCTTCAACTATTCCACTTGAAGTATTACCAAATACAGCATCTACATATTGTAAAGCAGATAGATATCTAATTTGACCCATAGATGTAAAACAAATAGCTTTTCTATTATTTAATTTAACATAATCATCTATCATTTTATTAATAAGTCTTCCACCCTCGTCAGAATTAGCTTTTGTAAAAATCAAACTTGTATTATCTAAAATATCTAATTCTTCCAAGATAATTTTAAAATCTTTTTCAATTATATTAATATCATCTAATGTCGTAGGATGGTAAGTAATTAATAAACTTTTTTTATCTAAAATAAAATCTATACTTTTTTCAAAATCATTTTTTGATAATAAGTCTAAGATTTTAATATTGTCTAACCCTGCTTCACCAAAATTATACACAGTATTTGGATTTTCACCTAATTGTATAACTCTATTTTTATATTCTTCAGTAGCTACAAAATGAAAATGACTCATTTTTGTTATAGAATGTCTTATACTGTCATCAATAGCACCCTCTGTCAATTCTCCACCACTTAAATGTGCAATTGGTAATCTATAAATCATTGCAGTAGAAACTGCGGAAAAGATTTCATATCTATCCCCAAGTACTACTAAAATATCAGGTTTTAACTCTTCATAAGCTTCAGCAAAAGATATTTGAGCCAATCCCATTGATTTTGATATACCTACTGATGTATCAGAAGATAAAAGCATCTCTATTTTTTTATCTATTTTAAAATCTTTTTCTATTGTCTTATAAGTAAGTCCAAATTCAGGACTAAGGTGCATACCTGTAACTATAAGTTGAAGTTCTAAATCTTCATCTTTCATTATCTCTTTCATTAAAGGAGTTAATAATCCATATTCAGCACGAGTACCAGTTACTACACATATTTTCCGTTTGTTATTCATTATATTAACTCATCTTCTTCATAATCTTTACTAGCAATAGTTCCAACTATATTATCCCATCTCATAGGATTTATTCCATTTGCAGGTCTTTTTATAATGAGATTATTTTCTGTTAAAAAATCACCTTTTTTAATAATAGTATTTGCTACTATTGATTTTCTAGCTATTGGTATATTTGGTGTTTCACTTTTTGATGGTTTTTTTATACTACTTCCCAAAGCTAACTCTATATTTCGTATAGCTTTTACCATAGCTTTTAGTTCATCTGGTTCTAAAGAAGCTTTATGGTCTGGTCCTTCCATAGTTTTATCTAAAGTAAAATGTTTTTCAATACAACTAGCACCCATAGCAACAGCAGCAATATCAACTTCTATACCCAAAGTATGGTCACTATATCCATAAGCGATATCAAAAGTATTTCCAATAGTTACCATAGCTTTTAAGTTTACATCTTCCATTGGTGCAGGATACATTGTATTTGCATGTAATACTGTGATATTTTCTTTTGTAGTTCCTGCTTTTATTAAAACATCCAAAGCATCTTCTATTTCACCCATATCAGCCATACCTGTTGAAAGTATTATTTCTTTATTTAAACTACCTATATGTCTTAAATATGGTAGATTTGTTATTTCACCAGAGCCAATCTTAAAGATATCTTGCAAGTCAACTAGAAAATTAGCACTTGGTATTTCATCTGGAGTTGATAAGAACATAATCTTTTTTAGATCACAATAAGTTTTTAATTCTTTAAAATCAGAATATGATAATTCTAACTTTTTCAGCATATCAAATTGAGATTCTTCTATGCTTGTATTTTCTATTTGATATTCTGCTTGTTTAGCCTCTTTAGTTACTAACAGTTCAGTTTTCCAAGTTTGGAATTTTACTGCATCTACACCAGCATTAACGGCAACATCAATTAGTTTTTTTGCTAAATTAATATCTCCATTATGATTTACACCTGCTTCTGCTATTATAAAAACGCTCATTTTATCTCCAATCTATATTTTAAAAAATATTTAATATTTTCTTTACTTTGTTCTTCCCATATTTTAGTATATTTATCATAAATTTCTTTATTATAAATTTTACCACTTATATAAAAAGGCTTTAATTCTTTTGAAAATTTCTTTTTAAATTTAAATAATGAATCATCTTCATTTGAAGTTGTACCTCCACCTAGTAAAAAATATTTCAAACCTCTCTCTTTAGCTACATTAAAAATATAATTTAACAAAGCATAGTTAGAATTTAAACTATAAGAAAGATCGGTATTTGCAGATAGATGATAATGGCAAATGTCATTACCAAACATAAAAAATCCCATAGCTATAGTTTCATCTTGATATATCACTTTATAAAGTTTGATATTATCATTTGCAATAAGTTTTTGATAGTAGTTATTGTCAAAAAAATAGAAATTGTCTGCTTTATTTTTTAACATTGTTTCATTATAAAGTTCCATAAACTTATCAATATCATTACTTTCTGCTATAGTAACTTTTTCTATTGCTCGTTTAACCGTATTTCTTACCTTAGAAGAATAGGACATAAGGATATCTTCTGTTAAATTTTTTACAACAACATCCCTATCATATATATTCATATCTAAAAAGGAATCATTATTTTGACTAAAATTATTAAAAGGATGAAATCTCATAAATTCAGCTATGATATTTTCTTCTTTACATTTCTTTTTATACTCTATCAAAGCATTACTTATAAATAATTCATCATTACAATTTGTATAGAACCCACCATAACCATAAGCTGTTTCTAAATCATAAAAACCTTCATCTATTTTAATGTTACCAATATTTAAAATTGGTCTTTTAATTGTTTTATTAATAAATATATTATCATTTTCTTTATATTCAAAACTAAAAATCTCTTCTTTATCTTTCAGATATAAAGATATATAATTATCTGAATAATAAATATCATTAATTAAATTCATTATACAACCACACTGCTTGTAATATTCACAACTCTTTGTTCTAAATATTTTGCATTTGTTAAATCACCACATTGACAATCTTTGAACATATCCAATTCGTTCATAAGCTTCCAAATAGGTCTTGTCATAATTCCATTTTTATTTGTATAGTCTAAAAACTCATCTCTTTTAGCTACATCTTTTACGATAACTGCTTGTAGCCAATAGTTTGATTTAGAATCTTTTGGCTCTTGTACAAAGTCAATATTTTCATCATCTTTAAAAAATTCTGTATATTTTGAAGCTAAATCCCTTTTACTTTTTACAAAACCATCTAGTTGTTCTAATTGAGCTACAAGAAGTGAAGCATTTAGATTTGGCATACGATAATTATATGCTATCTCATCGTGTACATATTCCCATTTGTGAGGTACTTTTGCTGTAGTTGTAAGGTATTTTGCTCTTTTTGCTAAGTTCTCATCATCTGTAACTATAACTCCACCACCACCTGAAGTAATAATTTTATTTCCATTGAAACTAAATGCTCCAAGTTTTCCAAAAGTTCCAGTATGTTTGCCTTTGTAAGTAGTACCTAAACTCTCTGCACTATCTTCAACTAAAGATATATACCAAGTATCACAAATATCTTTTATCTCTTGTATCTTACAACTATGCCCAAAAGTATGCATAGGAACACAAGCTTTTATAATCTTTTTTGTAGTTTTATTTATACATTGGTTATCAATAATTTCACAGTTTTGTTCTAAAAATTCTTTCAATGACTTAGGACTTAAACCCATCGTATCCAAATCAACATCTACAAATACAGATTTAGCACCAATATAATCTATAGCATTACAAGTAGCTACAAATGTAAGTGACTGTGTGATAACTTCATCGTCACAAGTTACATCACTAAGAAGCAAAGCGATATGCAATGCTGATGTACCATTTACTGTAGCAATAGCATATTTACTTCCAACTTTTTTAGCAAATTGTTCTTCAAACATATCTACATATTTACCTACTGAAGATACAAATGTAGAATCTATGCAGTCATTTAAATATTTCTTTTCATTACCTATAAATCTAGGTTCATGAAGAGGAATAAATTCTTTAGTATTATAAAGTTTTTGAATAAAATTAACTAATTTTTGCATTTACATTTTCCCATCAAGATATTTACCAGTCTCTCTGTGTTCAAAGTCAGGAATCAGTGTAAAAAATTCTCTTACGATTTGCTCTTTTGTCCAAGAAAGATTCTCTTTGTAATGAGTTATAATATTTTCAAAATTATTTAATAACTCTTCATCATATTTAATATTATTTTTAATAATTCCTAAATTCTTAAAACTACCCATATCTAAAGTTTCAGAATCAGTAAAAAACTCTTCAAAATCTTTTTCACCTGTTGTATCACTTTTTGTAAATAAACATGGGTATTTGCCTTCTGTTGGCAAAGTCTTAGATAGTTCCCTTGCTTCATCTTCAGTTTTACATAGAAAAGGTTCATAGCCTTTATTAGCCAAATATTTAACAGCTATATCTGCAAAAGATATTAAATCCAAATCTTCACTTAACTTAGGGAAAAATATATCTCTATTTTCGCCAAAAATACAAGACATAAGACAAAGTTCTCCAGACTCTTGAGGAGTTACAAAATACCTTTTTATATCATTTGGGGCTACAATTGGTTGGTTTTTTTCAATTCGTTGGTTAAATCCATGAAGAAGTGAACCATCACTAAAAGCAACATTAGCAAATCTAGCCATTGATACTTTTATATCAATAGACTTTCTATTTACAAACATTTCCATTATTCTTTTACTTGCACCCATCATATTAACAGGATTTGCTGCTTTATCTGTAGAGACACAAAAGTATTTTTTACTTCCATTTTCTATTGATTGTTGAAGAGTTTTATCTGTATTAAAAATATTTGTCTCTATCATACGCATAAGAGTAAAAGGGTCTTTTTCACTTCTTACATGCTTTAATGCTGATAGATTTAATACATAATCATATTGACCATCATTTTTAATAAATGCATCATATTCTAAACTTCCTATATCAAGTGCAAATGTTGCAAATTCTCCATCTATGTACCCAAATGAACTTCTTATATCTCTTACAAGTTCTACCATATTATTTTCTGATATATCTACCACATGAAGTTTTTTAGGATTACGTTTAAATATCTCTTTTGTAACAGCTTGACCTATGGATCCTGCTCCACCCATAACAAGAAAAGTAGAATTAGATACTATTAAAGATAACTCACTTTCGTTATTTTTAATATCATCACTCAATAACTCTTTTTTTCTTCCAATAAGATTTAATATTTTATTCATCTACTTCACATATCCTTCAGGATTATTCATCTGCCATCTCCAACTATCTTCACACATATCATCAATAGTTTTAGTAGCACTCCAACCTAAAATATCTTTAGCATAACTAGGATTAGCAAAACATTTTGCTATATCACCAGCTCTTCTTTCTACTATTTTATATTCTATTTGCTTATTTGATGCTTTTTCAAACGCTTTTATCATATCAAGTACAGAATAACCCTTTCCTGTACCTAAATTTACTATCAGAACATCTTTTATAGTAGATATTTTATCTAATGCTTTCAGATGTCCTAATGCGAGATCTTCAATATGAATATAATCTCTTACTCCTGTACCATCATCAGTATCATAATCTCCACCAAATACACTAATAAACTCTCTTTTTTCTACCGCTGTTTGAGCTATAAAAGGCATAAGATTATTAGGTATACCATTTGGATCTTCCCCTATAGTTCCCGAAATATGTGCACCTACAGGATTGAAGTATCTTAAAATAACTATTTTAAAACTATTATTACTCACATGTAAATCATGCAAAATTCTCTCTATCATAAATTTTGAAGTACCATAAGGATTTGTAGTATTTCCTATGGGGTCATTCTCTTCTAATGCTTTATAATCATCACTATCTATTTCATTATAAACTGTAGCAGAACTAGAAAATACTATTTGATAACAATAGTATTTTTGCATTACCGAAAGTAATACTAAAGTACCATTTACATTATTATCATAATACTCAAGCGGATTTACTACAGACTCTCCAACAGCTTTAAGTCCTGCAAAATGGATAACAGCATCTATAGTATATTTTTTAAATACTCTTTCTAAAGATACACTATCTCTAATATCTCCCTCTTCAAAGATGATATCTTTTTTTATAATCTCAGATACTCTATTTAAAGACTCTTTAGAAGAGTTAGATAAGTTATCAAATACTACAAACTCATAACCTGCTTCATGCAGAGATATAAGTGTGTGAGAACCGATATATCCTGCTCCACCTGTAACTAAAATCATAATTTCCTACTTTCAATATACCACTCTATAGCCTCTTCCATTCCTTGATAAATATCATGAGATGGCAGATAACCTACTATAGACTTTGCTTTAGAAATATCAGCATTAGAGTGGCGTATATCTCCTGCTCTAAAGTCACGATAGATAACTTTTTGCTCTGTGAATGTATCTATATGTACTTTTAACTCTTTATTGATAAGTGCATAAAGTTCGTTGAGTGTATTTCTTCCACCTACTGCAACATTAAACGCTTCACCAAAAGCTTCTGCATTATCTGTAGTTCCTGCAAGAAGATTCATTTGTATAACATTATCTATGTAGGTAAAATCACGGCTTGTCTCTCCATCTCCATTGATATAGACATCTTTACCTTCAAGTAAAGAACCTACCCATTTAGGAATCACTGCTGCATAAGCACCATTGGGGTCTTGTCTTCGTCCAAAAACATTGAAGTAGCGTAAACCTAGAGTCTCCATGCCGTATGTTTTTTGAAAAACATTAGCATAAATCTCATTGGTTTTTTTCATAGCAGCATAAGGTGAAAGTACATCACCTACACGCTCCTCCACTTTAGGAAGTTCTTTAGAGTCTCCATAAACAGAGCTAGAACTAGCATATACAAAACGTTTAATCCCCGCATCTTTTGTGGCAGTGAGCATATTGAGAAAACCCGTAATATTAGAACGATTAGAAGTAATAGGATCATCTATAGAACGAGGAACTGAACCAAGTGCAGCTTGATGTAATACTATATCAACACCTTCACACGCTTTTTTACAAGTATCTATATCCCAAGTATTACCCTCTATAAAAGTAAAATTATCTGCTAACTCTTCTCCTACAGATTGAAGTATATCATCAATATTATGTTGATACCCAGTAGAGAAGTTATCTAGCCCTACAACTTTTTGATTGTGTTTAAGTAAAAATTCTGTTAAATTAGAACCTATAAACCCTGCATTTCCTGTTATCAGCCACGTTTTTTGTTCTACTTTAAATCTCTGTAATAATTTGTCAAATTCACTCATTATAGTTTTCCATCTGCATTATCTAATATAGATTTTATATCATAGACTACTTGTTTTTTATTATCAAATGCTAAAGATTTGTATCTATCGTGAGCCACAGCCAGTACCACAGCATCATAATCATCATAACTACACGCTTCTTTCAGCACTAAGTTATATTCGTGTTTTACATCCTCTACATCTGCCCAATAGTCACTAACATCTACACTACAACCAAAATCTTCCAACTCTTTAATGACATCTATGACTCTTGAGTTACGAATATCTGGACAATTCTCTTTAAAAGTAATACCTAGTACCAGTACTTTAGCACCCTCTATCTTTTGCCCTTTTTTTATCATAAGCTTAATCACTTGATTGGCTACATAGATACCCATATTATCATTTAGACGACGACCTGCTAAGATTATCTCTGGGTTATAACCTACCTCTTGTGCTTTGTATGTGAGATAATAAGGATCAACTCCTATACAGTGACCGCCTACTAAACCTGGGCGAAAAGGTAAAAAATTCCACTTAGTCCCAGCTGCTTCAAGCACTGCTTCTGTATCAATATCAAGTTTATTAAAGATTATAGCCAACTCATTTACAAAAGCAATGTTAATATCTCTTTGTGAGTTCTCTATCACTTTAGCAGCTTCTGCTACTTTAATACTAGGTGCTAGATGTGTACCCGCAGTAATAATAGAAGCATATAAAGCATCTACTTTTAAGCTTATCTCAGGCGTAGAACCTGCTGTTACCTTTAAGATTTTAGTTACTGTATGCTCTTTATCTCCAGGGTTAATACGTTCAGGAGAGTAACCACAAAAAAACTCTTTATTAAATGTTAATGAAGAGAACTTTTCAAGAATAGGTACACAGACCTCTTCTGTTGCACCTGGATACACTGTAGATTCATAAATCACTATATCATCTTTTTTAAGTACTTTTCCAATAGATTCACTTGCTTTAATAAGAGGAGTTAAATCAGGTTTTTTATGTTTATCTATAGGAGTGGGTACTGTGATTATATAAATATTACAGTGTGCAATATCTTCTAAGATATTAGTAAATTTCATCCCATTAGCTAATGCTTTATTTACCTGAGATGAGCTCAATTCAAGTGTTCTATCTATACCATCATTAAGTTCATCTATACGCCACTGAGCAATGTCAAAACCTACTACATCAAATTTCTCTGAAAATGCATGAGCCAATGGCAAACCAACGTAACCAAGTCCGATAACTGCTATTTTATTATTTTTCAACATCTGTAAAATACTATCCCTTAATATCTATAATTTCTAATTATATTTTATCTAAATAATGATTTATCTATTATAAATACTAGGCTAAACAATTTTTAGTACAATATCATAAAGGTTTATGATACAAAGGTAATAGAGCGTGAAGCATTTTTACTGCGTTGGTTTCAAGAGACGAAGTCAACCTAACTTGAAAATACTTTACTCCATAAACAACATACAAAGACGTATATCATCATAACTTACCTCTGTATCTAATGCTTCAAAAACAGACTTTAAGCGTAACTTACCATTTTCTGAAAAATTCTCTTTTAAATTTTTAGTTTTTAACTTTAAAACTACCTCATCTACACGTTTAAAGAGTTCCTCACTAGGTCTATATTTCGTTAAATCAACCTCTGGATTCTCCTCTTTTATAAGAAGTAGATGTTGAATAATAGTACCTTTAGATACTCCTCTACTTTGTGCAAGTTTTATGAGTGTATCTGACTTAGCTATAAGATTTTTAGTCTTTACATGTGTAGGTGTAACATACGAAGAGTGAGAGGGTTTACCTGCTTTTATGTTTTGCATCTCCTCTTCTATTTTCTCTTTATTGACTACACCACCAAGGGTTAAAATATGCGTCTCAAACCTACTCTCTAAAGCTTCGTTAGACAAAGAGCTTATAGTATCTATAGACTTTTGTGAAGCCAACATAATACGTTCATCAACATGCAGAGTAAGAGGGTCAACACGTAATGCCATAGAGTTTAGACCCATCAGCCGTAAGCCCTCTATATTTCTAATACGAGAGAGTGCTACATACCCCTGCCCTGTTTCAAAAGTTTTAGATAAGTCTATCTCTGCAGCATCTAACGTCATACCTTGTGATTTATGTATCGTAATCGCCCATGCCAAACGTAGAGGTACTTGTGAAACTGTAGCAAGTACCTTACCACTATCATTTTCAAGTGACCAATCTTCTAACTCTAGTTTTATTTTTCTTCCATCTGTGGTTATGATAATAGGCATATTATCTATGGGGCTAAAACTCTGTACAGTACCTGTTGTACCATTAACATACCCATCTTCAGTATTGTTTTTTATAAAAATAACCACTGCCCCTTTTTTAAGGACTAACTCCTCTAAAACCAAAGAAGATTTAAATATTTTTTCAATACTCTTCTCACTCCCTTTCGTCTCACATACAAAATGCTTAGAGTCCCCACTAAGCTTGGCTAACTCCTCTAAATTAATACGATCTACATCTACATTATGTGTATATAGTTTTGTAGGTGTAGTGGTATCAAGTACTTTTTCATGCCTACTTGCCAATAACTCTTCAGATAAAGTACTGATATGCCCAGAGCGTATATCATCTAGTATCTGTATTAGTCTGCTGTCATCTTGTCTAAACTTCTCTTTCAGGTAACAAGTTTGTAACTCTAGGGCTTTCCAAGCTGTAGATTGCCATGCAAAACGCTTCTCTTTAGGTGCTTTAGAGACAGGAGGTAACTGAAAAAAATCTCCTGAAATCACTACTTGCACACCACCAAAAGGAGCATCTGTACCTTTAAATCCACGTAGTATCAAATCCATAGCAGAAAATATCTCTGGAGATATCATAGAAACTTCATCAATGATAAGTAGTTTGAGTTTAGAGAAACGGCTTTTTAAGTACTTCTTCTCTAACAAAAACTCTACATACCCTTCATCTATACTATCTCGTATACCCAAAGAGAAAAATGAGTGAATCGTTTGCCCACCCAAATGTGATGCTGCAATACCCGTAGGTGCAACGATAGTAGGATAGACCCTACGCTCTTTTAAATACTGAGTATAAAGGTTAAGTAAATAGGTCTTACCTGTACCTGCTGACCCTGTGATAAATACATTTTTGCCTGATTTTAATATGTTGAGTGCTGTGTTTTGTTTCATAACGAATTATGCGATAGAATCGCTGAAATTAGAGATAGTTAAAAAATTTAACTAATTTTAGCTATGATAACTTTATGATATTTACAAACCTTGATTTTTTAACTAACCTTCCCTTAACAGAGTATGCAAAGTATTTTGGTAAACATAAAAAACCTAAACATACTTCTAAACGTTTTCGTTCTAACATAATGCTAAACCCTCTTAAACTTAAACATCTTAACCGTATAGATGAGAGTAGTGCAGATATGATTACGCTCAATTTAGAAGATGCCATTGCACCTAGCCGTAAAAAAGAAGCCCTTTTAAATATTGCTCTTTTTCTATCTCATTTAGAAAACTCATCTTCTTTTATTATTGTAAGAACTAACCCATTAGCAGATGGTGGAGAAGAAGAGATAGCTTTTCTTAATGATTTTGGATTTGACGCTGTACGTGTTGCCAAAGTAAAAACAGAGACTGAGATAGCACAGATACTTACCCTACTCTCAGCAGATAAAGAGTTGCATATCTCACTAGAGACAAAAGAGGCTTTTAGTAACTTAAAAAGACTTCGTATAGATGAGCGTTTAACTGTAGCTAACTTAGGTATTTTAGACTTACTTACATCACTTGGCTTAGCACAATCAATCGTTACACTTAACAACCCTACTATAGACTATATACTCTCTAAGTTTTTAGTAGATGCTAAAATAGCAGGAATTCACCCTATCTCATTTATGTTTCAAGAGTATAACGATACTGACACCTTTAAAGCATGGTGTCAACATGAGAAGTTAATGGGATTTGAGAGTAAAGCGTGTATGGGACCAAAACAAGTAGAGATAGCCAATAAGGTCTTTAGCCTAGACTCTGATGCCATAAAACGTGCTAAGAGTATTAAGCATCTTTTTGAAGCACAGAGTATGAAAAATAACCATGGCTTTATGCATGAGAAGTATGGTTTTATAGATGAACCTATCTACAGAGACAGTCTGTTAGTACTTAATAAAATCTAACTTCTAGTCTCTCTTTACCATTGACTAAAATCATATCTTTTTCTACTTTTTCACTATATTTAAAGAGGTTATCTTCCTCTTCATCCTTTGTATTACTATATGCACGTTTAGCATTTTTTAGGGTTAAACTATCTGAAGAGGTAATACCATTTATCTTTTCACGTAATATATCAGTCAAACTAAGTTCAACATAGTAAGCCGAAAAGATATATTTTTTCATTACCTCAAATCTCTTCACTTTACAATAATCATTAGCATGTTCTCTTATTGCTATTTCTATAAATTCTGGAACTTCATCTACAAAATCTACAACTAATTCACAAACATCATCTTCACACTCATTGCGTACATCTCGTATACTATCATCAGATAACCCTAAATGAAATTTTTCTTTTAACTCAGTTTGACAAGAACTAATACCTTCAACTCTTAAAGTAAATTTCTCTTTAATAGGTAATTTATAAGCATTAAAATTTTCAGTTGTCTCTGTTATTGTTGTGTTCACTGTAGTAACTGTAGTATTTACTGTATCTGAAATGGTGTCTATATAATCAGAAAGAAATTTTAATCCAACAATAATAAAAGTGATTCCCCAAAAATAGATAAGACCTTTTTTAATAATTTCGTACTTGATATTCATGGCTATATTTTCCTTAAGTGCGTCAAACTAAATTTTCCTTCATTATATATAATAAAACATTAAAAAAATCTTATTAATTTTGTTATAATATTAAATAAAATCAAAGGAATAAATTTGCACACAATAAAGTATTTTTTACTTATATCACTTATACCAATAATTCTACTAGCCAATGACGATAGACCACCTATTCACTATAATTTTATAGCTAAACAAGAGGTAAAGAATTTTATCAATATGATGCTTAAAAAGTATCATTTTAAACGCTCGTACATGAATACTGTACTAAAAAATGCAAAACTAGATAGAGATACATTAAACAGATATACAGGACGATATAAAAGAGGAAGCACTAACGGTTCATGGGAACGCTATAAAGCTCATGTACTTGACCCAATAAGTTTAGCAAAAGCTAAGAAATTCAAAAAGAAATATTACAAAACCTTAAAAAGAGCAAGTATAGACTACAAAGTAGATATGGATTATATTGTTGGATTTATAGGTGTTGAGAGTAAATTTGGAGAATACAGTGGTGACTACAGAGTACTTGATGCTTTAGCTACTCTTGCCTTTCATCAAAATCGTATGAAAAAGTTTTTCAAATCAGAGTTTAAACACCTTTTTCTAATGGCAAGAGAACAGGGCTATGATATTACTAAACTTAAAGGCTCTTTTGCAGGTGCTATGGGGATGGTACAACAAGTACCCTCTGTCTTTAGAAAGTATGGTATGGACTATAACCACGATGGAGTTAAAGATCCTTGGGATTTAGAAGATAGTATTGGGATTATTGCGAAATTTATGCATAAAAATCACTGGAAAAAAGGTGCATTAGTTACAGTAGCTACAACATTTAAAGGTAAAAGGTACAAAAGACTAAAATGTAGTCATAGAAGAACAAAATCACTCAGTACCATACGTAAATATGGAATAACTCCTGTAAGTCATTTTAATGAATCTAGAGCCTACCTACTTAAAAATAGGAATCTTACACACGATGACATCTGGCTAGGAGCAAAAAACTTTAAAGTACTTACTCGATATAACAACTCTACCTCTTACGGAATGGCCATTCATCTCATAGCTGAGCATGTAAAATAAATGTTAAGAGCTAAAATATTTATTCTTTCTTTTTAAAGAAGCTCACATAGCGTAAATTTATCTACTAATTTTAATATTAAGTAGATAAATCCACCCTACATATATATAATTAATTGATTTAGGAGTATAATCACACAATTAATTTGTAAGGAAATACTATGGGTAGAGCATTTGAATACCGTAAAGCGTCAAAACTAAAAAGATGGGGTGCAATGTCAAGACTGTTTCCTAAACTAGGAAACATTATTACTATGGCTGCAAAAGCTGGTAGTCCTGACCCCGATATGAACCCTACACTTCGTACCGCTATTCTCAATGCTAAAGCACAGAATATGCCTAAACATAACATTGAAGCAGCTATAAAAAGAGCACAAGGTAAAGATGCTGCTGACATTAAAGAGATCCACTACGAAGCAAAAGGACCTTATGGTGTACAGCTTATCATTGATTGTGCAACAGATAATGGTACAAGAACTGTAGCAAATGTAAAAGCTACACTAGTAAGAAACAAAACAGAAATGCTTACTTCAGGTTCACTAAACTTTATGTTTACACAAAAGTCTGTATTTACTTTTTATAAAACTGAAGATATGGATACAGAGGAGCTTGAACTTGAACTTATAGACGCAGGTCTTGAAGAGATAGAAGAGACAATGGAGCCACAAGAAGAGGGTGAAGACAAGGCCATTATCAAAATATTTGCAGAGTTTTCAGCATTTGGTGATATGAGTAAAGCCTTAGAAGAGATGAACATAAAAGTGAAGTCTGCAAAACATGAACGTATAGCCAATACACCTATTGATCTTACAGATGAACAGATGGAAGAGCTAGATACACTCATCGATAAACTCGAAGATGATGAAGATGTACAAGCTGTTTATACAAATATAAACTAAAATAAGATAGTGTGTTCAACAGTTTACTACTGTTGAACATAAGAGAAACAACTACTTAAAAGTGTAAAACTACTCCTATTTTAGGACCATATAAATCAAAGTCATTTACCAATCCTGAATCATCTTTATCATAATGAATATAACGATATGTTAAGAGTATATCACCCCAGTCAAATCTATATCCTAAACTTGTTTCTGCTTGCCATGTTAAGTCTGTATCTCCAGTACCAATATCAAAAAGATAGGGAATATACCAATTTTGATTAATATCTACTTTACCTTTTACACCAACAATAGCATCATACGATTCATTAGAAGGAGAGAGTGATACATTACGATTAGCCAAACTAAATTTAGCATCTACTCCTAAATAAAAGTAACGCATACCTGCAATAGCATCCATAGTAAAATTATCTATATCAATAATATTGTATCCACCATAAAAACCTAGTAACCAAGCTTTTAATTCTTCTTCTGCACCTACTTCAAAACTTGGTCCTCCCAATCTAGGAAAAATTGTAATAGATTTTCCCTGATCAGCAGACATTTTTAAGTAAATTACATCTGCTAAAAAAGACCATTTTTCTTTTCTAGCTTCATAAGAACCCATAAAAACCATATCTAAGTTATCTATAGAACTTGATTCTGCATCCTCTTCTGGTTCTGCACCATCACTAGGTATTGTATATTCTAGTGTGCCATTAAAGCTTGGAAGCCAACCATAAAGTGAAACACTATGCTCCCACTCACTGCTATCATCAGCATATATTGCTGAAGTAGAGAGCAGTGTTAAACTCAGTAATGTATTTGTTATTAATTTTTTCATTTTATCTCCTATAATATATTTAAAGATTGTGATAAAGAAAATCTTTACATTCTCTCTGGCATCTCATCTTTAAATGCTATCTCTTCTGCTTTAGCTAAGATATCTAATGCACCTTCAGCTATCATAGTTTCTGCAAGTTGTTCTCCAAGTGTATCACATTCAGTTACTAATGCATTTAACTCTTTATGCATGATGTTTGTTCCATCTGGATAACCAAGCATAGCTTTTACTGTGATAGTCTCCCCAGCAATAATAGCATTTACAGCCACAGGAGCAGAACATCCTGCACCAATTTTTGAGACAAAATCACGCTCTAATTTAGTACAGATAAATGAGTTTTCATCATTAAGACTCATGGCTATCTCTCTTACTCTATCATTAGAACTTACTATCTCTATTCCAAGTGCTGCTTGTCCCATAGGTGGAATGAAAAAATCTAACTTTTTTACATAAGGAATATCTTTAAGCAAATCAAGTCTATAAAGACCAATATATGCCAAGATAATAGCATCATACTGCCCCTCTTTAAGTTTTCTAAGACGTGTATTGACATTTCCTCTAAGCTCTTTAACTACCAAATCAGGTCGTTTTTCAAGAAGTTGCATACGTCGTCTAAGACTTGTAGTACCAACCACTGCACCTTGAGGTAAGGCATCTAATGAATCATAAGTATGAGAGAGAAGTACATCACTTTGATCTTGACGAGTCGTAATAGCACAAAGCTCTAACCCCTCAGGAATATAAGTTGGTACATCTTTAAGAGAATGTACGGCAAGGTCTGCATTACCTGCTAACATCTCATCCTCAAGCTCTTTAGTAAAATGCCCTTTACCACCTATAAGTGCTAAAGGTTTATCTAGTATTTTATCGCCTTTTGAGACGATTTTATTTAGTTCAACAGTTACATTTGGGAATAAAGCTTCCACTCTCTCTTTTATATGATAAGCTTGCCAAAGAGCCAAGTTACTCGCTCTTGTTGCTATAATTAATTTTTCCACTTATTTCACTTTATAATTTATTTGCTATCTATTAAATTCAAGTAACTATTTCTTGTTTTATCCCACTCTCCATCAATATAAATAGTAGGAGTACCTGAAACCATCATCTTCGCTGCTGCATTTGCATCTTCTTTAAGAGCTTTTTTAACCTCTTTAGCATCTATCTGTGTTTTGGTTACTACATAACCTGAATGCTTTTTTACTGCTGCTATTATTTTAGTAGCATTAGTCTCTTTAGCATCTATCTTTAAGCTATAAATTTTATTTACTATATCTACTTTACCCTCGTGCTGTGCTACATGCATAATACGTGTAAGTACACCTGAAACAGGGTGAAGTTTTAATAACGGTAAATGATAATAATAGACTGCCAAAACTGTAGGATTCTCTTTAGCTGCTTTAAAGATGGAAGGTACCTCTTCTTGACAGAATGGACACTGAGGATCAGAGAAGATAAGAACTTTATGTTTTGCATCTTTATTACCAAAAAGAAGATGTGCATCATTATACATACTCTTTGGTACTGTTGGTTTAATCTCTGTACGATAGTCATTACCTGTTTTAAGGTTAACTAAATGTCCTGTTACTAAGCCATCTTTTACAAACATTGTCTCTGGAACATGAACCTCTTTTTTCTGAAAAGTTAAATCCATTGTAGTTAGGTAAATATCCCAACCTGCTAAGTCTTTATGTTTTTTCTTTTCAAGAATAGTAAGACCATTAACCTTTACTTGAGGATTCTTTACTATATTTCTTTTGACATACTTTAATAGTACCTTTTCAGTTGGTTGTACTGCTGCACTAAGTGCGACTGTTGCTATCAGGGTACTCGTTAATAATTTCGACATCAATGACATTTTCTTCTCCTTGTTCTTGTGTAAATTTTGTTTTTTCTGGTGTTATTTTAGCTACAAATTGTAAATAGAGTGTATAAATCAGTGCTAAAACACCTAAAAAATCTGTCAATACACCTGGGATAATAAGAAATATAGCCCCTATTAAATACGCAGTACTAGCATTTTGAAAGCTCTGCATACTTAACTTACCTCTTGATACAGCACTCATATTTCCCATAATAGACAAAGAAGAGAACTTCAATACTCTTATCCCTACTATCATACTCATTACTATCCATAAAGCTGAAAACATGAAACCTATGTTTTCACCTACTTTTAAAGAGAAATACAACTCCAATAAAAGAAATGGAACAGCCATTATAAGAAACATTTAAAGCATCCTTTCTTCAACTAGATTCATTATATTCTCAGCTAAAACAGACTCTTTTACTATCTCTTTTCTTGTTACAAACTCTACTGTACCATCTTGAAGTTTTTTACCTATTATTACAGCATGTGGTACACCTAAAAGTTCATAATCTTTTATCTTTGAACCAAAACGCTCTTTTCTATCATCTAATAGTACATCAAGCCCTTTAGCTTTTAGCGATTCATAAAGCTCCTCACCTAACGCTACTTGTTTCTCATCTTTAATGTTAGAGATAATAATATGTAAATCAAAAGGTGCTGATGCTTTTGTCCAGATACACCCTTTATCATCATGATTTTGCTCGATAATGGCTGCGAGTAAACGACTCACACCTATACCGTAAGTCCCCATGACCATAGGTTTAGACTTTCCGTTTTCATCTAAAAAGTTTGCTCCTAACGCTTCTGAATATTGTGTACCTAACTGAAAAATATGCCCAGCTTCTATCCCCTTAGTATAACGTAAAGGCTCTCCACAACATACACACAAGTCGCCCTCTTGTACAGAAATAACATCGTGGTAGTTTGCTTCTACACCTTTAAAGCTATTTCCTATAAGATGATACTCCTCTTCATTTGCACCACATATCATAGAGCTTGCCTCTTTAAGTTCATTATCTAGGACTACTATTACATTTTCAGGTACTATAGTAGGGCTCATATAACCTGCAACTAACCCTAGCTTAGTTAACTCCTCTTCTGAAACATCTACTAGCTCATTTGCTTGTACTGCATTAGATGCTTTTACCTCTTGAAGGTCATCAGAACCTCTTAATGCAAAAAGTACTATTTTTGATTCACCCTCATCATAAAGTGCTTTTTTAGCTACAGTTTTTACAAGGTAAAAAGGGTTAACATGGAAAAATTCACTTAACTCATCTATAGTTTTGGTATTAGGTGTATGAAACTTTGCAAAAACTGCTTCAGGTGCTTCTTCATCACATGTTTTCTCTTTTCTCACTGCTGCTTCAATGTTAGCACCATAGTCACAAGCATCACATACTACTATAGTATCTTCTCCAGAGTCTGCAAGAACCATAAACTCTTTAGAACCACTACCACCAATAGCTCCTGAATCTGCTTCTACTACCCTAAAATCCAAACCTAAACGTCTAAATATTTTTTTATAAGTCTCTTCCATAAAAGTAAATTCACGTTCCATATCTTCAGTAGAAGTGTGAAAACTGTATCCATCTTTCATGAGAAACTCACGTCCACGCATGAGTCCAAAACGAGGTCTAATCTCATCACGGAATTTGAGGTTAATCTGATAAAGGTTCAGAGGTAACTGCTTGTAACTCTTTACAGTCTGCTTTACAAGGTTTACCATCATCTCTTCATGTGTTGGTCCTAAAATAAAGTCATTATTTTTACGATCTTTAAAACGTAAAAGCTCTTTACCATACTTTTCAAAACGTCCACTCTCTTTCCAAAGTGATGCAGGTGTTACAAAAGAGAGACTTACCTCTTGACAGTTTGCTTTATCAAGTTCATCTTTTACTACTGCACGTACTTTATCTAACACTTTTTTACCCAACGGCAAGAAGTTGTAAAGTCCAGAACCACCTACCGACTGGATAAATCCTCCACGTATTAGGTAAATATGGCTAGCCAATGTTGCATCATTTGGTGTCTCTTTAGTTGTAGGGATTAATAATCTTGAAAATCTCATGCACTGTATCCTTTAGTATGGTGGTCATTTTTATATTGCTTAAAATCTATATTTTCTGTATCTATATTGAACATCTTTTT
The DNA here is from genome assembly GCA_027068435.1 of Sulfurovum sp. GTDB lineage: Bacteria > Campylobacterota > Campylobacteria > Campylobacterales > Sulfurovaceae > Sulfurovum. Next base: position 17,245 of record JAMOTA010000057.1, on the reverse strand, counting down.
TACAGCCTCTATGCAGTTAGCATTTTTCTTTTCCACTGAAGAGTGTCTAAGATTTTGTGTAGGGTCATGCAAAAAACGGTTAAACATCTGCTCTGCCATTTTTCTCATATTTGTTTCATGTTCAGAAGGTAAAAAACCTTTTTTAATAGCTCTTTGCATCTCTTTATCTATTGCTTCTGCAACATGCTCTCTCATCTGCTTAATCACTGGCTCTATAGATAATGCTCTAAGCCATGCATAAAATTCATCTTTATATTTACTCACTATCTCTATGGCTCTTACTGCTTGTTCTTCACGCAATGCATGGTTATCGTTAGAGATACTACGTAAATCATCTATACGAAAAAGTTGTAACTTCTCTAAATCCATATCTTCTATATCACGGGGGATTGCCATATCGAACCAATGCCTAGGCAAGGTTTCATTCTCTATCATATCTCTATTTATTACTACATCTTTTGCAGAAGTAGCAGAAAATAACAATCTATATCGGTTTAAGTATTTAGGAAGATTCTCTATTGTGTCAGCTTCAACATTTTCACCCAAGCTCTCTGCAACAGCTTGTACTTTTTTAAGGTCACGCCCTATAAATACAACATCACACCCTACTCTTAGTAAATGCTTTGCAGCCAACACACCCATGTCGCCAGCTCCAACGACTATCCCTTTCATACCTTGTATATTTGCACCCAAAAGCTTATGTGCTTGGGCAACTGCTACAGACGCTATAGAGATAGGGTTTTGAGAGATATTAGTTACATTACGCACCTCAGCAGCACATTTAACCGCGTAAGAGATAACTCGGTTAAGCTTTCTTCCTGCTGTTTTATTGGCATGAGAAAATTTAAATGCTTCTTTAACTTGACCTGTGATTTGTGACTCACCAATTACTAAAGAGTCTAACGAAGCTACCACAGAGAAAATATGCTCTACAGCCTCTTCATCATCATACAATTTTGCTGATGTTTTTAACTCGTAAAAATTTAGGTTACCTCTTTGACTCATAAGTCCTAAGACTGCATGATAGCTTGAAAAGTTATCACTAGTAGCTAAAACTATCTCGACACGGTTACAAGTAGATACAATAAATGCTTCTGAGATAAACTCAAACGTTGTGAGTTGGTCAAGCATCTCTCTTTTCTCTTCATCATTAGAAAATGCTAACTTCTCTCTTATCTCTTGTTTACAATTTTTATGAGAAAAACTTACGACTTGATAATACATTAAAACTCTCTCTCTATCATTGCCATTGCAATAGATGTTAAGGCATCTTCACCTCTACTATTCATTAAATAGATAGCCTCTTCTACTAAGATTTTTGCTTCAGTATAACTCTTCTCTATCACACCATGTTCAACCATTTTTGTTTTTATCCATAAAGCTTCATCTTCTGAAAGTCTTTTACTATGCAAAGCATGGAGTTTTTGTTGTTCATCTTTATTGAGTTTTTCGTGGAGATAAATGTAAGGCAGAGTTGTCTTTCCCTCTTCAAAGTCATGAAGAGCTGGTTTACCTAAAGTTTTAGCATCCATTGTAATATCTAAAATATCATCTATCATTTGAAAAGCAATACCTAAATTTCTACCATAAGTCATATAAGATACTTTATCTTTACCTGCAAGAAGTGCTGCTGCTCCTGCTGCTGCTTCCATGAGTGATGCAGTCTTTTGATAAATCATTTTAAGGTAAATATCTTTGTTTAAGTTAAACGCTTTGGAGAGTGAAACATCTTTAAGTTCACCAAGACTAAGTTGTACAACTGCATTGGAGACTATTTTTGATACTTCTGGACTAATATTGTTTAACTCTAAAAAGCCTTTAGAGTAGAGGATGTCCCCTAACATAATGGCTGTTTTATTTCCGTAAAGTGCGTTAATAGAAGGCTTATTCCTACGTGTTTCAGCATCATCTATGACATCATCATGTAGAAGACTAGCAGCATGTATCATCTCAACTATAGCAGCAGTTTTCACTACAGGAAGTCTATTTCCTGCTATTTTTAAAATAAGCTTTGCTCTCAGCCTTTTTCCATGAGGAAGTCTAGCATAAAGCTTTGACACTTCTTTATCATCAAGATCACTTACAAACTGTTCTATTTTTCTTTCAACGGCACTTAACATCTCTTTCCTATTCACACTGAGTAACGATATTACCTACAAGCTCTATAAAAAGAGATTCAACTCTTCCATTTACCTCTTCATCTATCACTAAAGCTCTAATAAGCTTCTCATGCTCATCTTCAAGCCCTCTCTCTTCTAACATTTTCTCTGCTATAGCAAAACGTCTAAACATCTTCTCTATTTCCATCTCTACAATATTTTGATTTGCTGCTTTAGCAATAGCAAAATAGTTAGATTGTGGGGTACCTACAAATGCATCATCTTCATCATCAAATATATTCATTTTATAATTCCTAGTTTATTATTTTAAGAGAATTATTATAGCAAAAGAATGTTAATCTTCTAATTCACGATAACTACACAAACTTATTTTATACTCTTCTCAACATTTATATAAAGGATTAAAATGAAAAAAATGATTATTACCATACTTACACTTTGGCTAACAGTAAGCATCTATGCCAATGCACAGAGTCAACCAAAAGAGATGAGTATCCATAAGATTAAAAATATGGATAAAAAATATACCTCAAAAAAAGCACAAAAGAGAAATTTTAAAACAGCCAAAGAGTTTAAACACAAATCTCATAAAAAAGCAAAAAGAGACACTCAAAATGATAGCCATAAGAGAACTCATAAAAACAGTTCATACTACGATGATAGGGGTTACAATAACTACTATCAAAACAGACAAAGAGGATATAGATACCCTAAAAGAGGTTGGACTTTAGCTTACCGTTATGATAGAGCTTCTTTTTATGACAACGAAGGGTATTATTATGGGTTTTTCAATCGTAATGGATACTACTTTGAAGATGTTTTTTACCGATACGACAGACAATATAGTTTTAGAGACAGAGTAAGAGGAAAAGGACTATTTAGTAGAAGATATTATATGCCTGAAGATTGTAGCTATTATGGTTTTTGTAACGCTTCTCCTCGTTCTGTAAGAGGAGGTAGGTATTAATAATTTTAAAGAGGGTATCTCTAACCCTCTTTGTAACTTATGCTCCAAATCCTAATATTTGGAACTGTACATACCAAACAGCTACAGAGACAAAGTACCCAATAAGTACTGTCCATGAAAGTTTCATATGTGAAGCAAACGTATAAACACCATGAAGTTTACCCATCACTCCTACACCAGCAGCAGAACCAAATGAGATAAGTGATCCACCAACCCCTGCTGTAAGTGTTACAAGCATCCACTGTGCATTAGCATTTGCTCCCATATCTGGGCTAGACTTCAATACTGCAGACATTACAGGTACATTATCAACAATAGAAGAGAGGAACCCAACACCTATATTTACAGTAGTTGCACCAAACTGTGCATAAAGTGCTGTAAAGTACTCAAGGAAACCTAAGAAGTGAAGTCCACCAACAGCTGCTAAAATACCAAAGAAGAATAGTAAAGTATCATTCTCTATTTTAGAAATAAAAGAGAATACATTAACTCTTTCACATACTTTACCATCACTACCGTATCTAACCTTTTTACTCATTTTATATACATAAAGTTTAAGTAATGCTAAACCAAACATCATTCCCCACATTGCAGGTAAATGAAGTAATTGATGAGAAAGTACTGCAGTTGCAATAGTCACAGTAAAAAGTCCAATAATTACTTTACCACCAGCAGAAATCTCTACTCTCTTCTCACCATCAGCAAATGGTGGATTTCCATTGGGAATGAAACGACTTAATAAAAATGCTGTAACACCCCAACCTAAAACAGCAGCTGGAAAAAGATAGAGGAAATCAACAAATGTCCCTTTACCATCAACCCATACCATAAGGGTAGTAATATCTCCAAATGGTGACCAAGCACCACCAGCATTGGCTGCAACTACAATATTTACTGCAGAAGGAACAATAAAAGCTTTGTTATCTTTATCTATAGTAATCAATACTGTAGAGAGGATAAGTGCCGTGGTAAGGTTATCTGCAATAGGTGAGATAAAGAATGCTAAAAGTCCTGTAATCCAAAAGAGTTTTTTATAGTCATATCCTTTAGATACCAATTCATAACGTAAAGCTGAGAAAACATTTCTATCTATCATTGCTTCAATATAGGTCATTGCTACAAATAGGAAGAAGAAGATTCCTGCTATTTCAACAATAAGTAACTCAATTTCATGATGCAAATGATTACCATCTAAACCATTAACTGCATAATACACGCCAATAAGTAAAAAGATAAATGTTCCAGCAAAAAGTGCTGGTTTTGCTTTGTTAATATTGTATTTATCTTCAGTTGCAATAAAATAATATGCTATTACAAATATGGCAAAGGAGAGTATCCCTACCCATGTTGTAGTTAAATCTAAATGTTGTACTGTCTCAACAGCTTGTACTGCGTCTGTCATCTCTTCTCCTAGTAGTATGTTTTGTCCATGATCATTTATAAATCTAAAGATTATTTTATAGATTCAATATAGTGTGATCCAAGTGATTCTTTACGTGCTAATGCAGCATCTACAATAGCAGAAGCAGTATTAAGTCGTAACTCTAGCAATCTTCCAATCTCTTTATTTTTCATATCATAAATAAGATTTCGAGCCTCATGCAAACCTTTAGTTGTACGGATAATACCTATATCTTCCCACATTATTTTACGTAACTTATGTTTATAGATTTTATCGTTTTCTTTATGCAGAATATTAGCGTAATCTTTCTCAAATTTAGGTGTAGCTATTGCTATTTGTTCTTTAGCTAAAAGATGATCTGTTGCTCTTTTTGCAAAAACCACTCCTTCAAGCAAAGAATTAGAAGCTAAACGGTTAGCACCATGGACTCCTGTTCTTGCTGCCTCCCCGATGACATATAGCCCCTCTATCCCCTCTATACAGCCATTAGTATCACATTTGATACCACCATTGGCATAATGAAATGCTGGAGATATGGAGACTTTATCTTTAGGAAAACTGTAACCCAAATCTCTAAAAGTACGTGTAATGTTAGGAAATCTTTGTTCAAATGACTTCTCTTCAAACATAGAGAAATCAAGATAAACATTACCTCCTGTTTTACGTTTATGAGAGAATATACCACGTGCTACAATATCACGACTAGCTAACTCCCCACGCTCATCATAATCAAATAAAAATCTTCTACCCTCTTCATCTATAATATGCGCACCCTCACCTCTAAGAGCCTCTGTAAGTAGCAATTTACGTGCATAAGGTGTATCAACAAAAACCGTAGGGTGAAACTGCATAAACTCCATATCTGAAAGTTCTATACCTTTCTCTACACAAATACCATGAATATCGGCACTTATTGTTCGTGAATTCGTATTAAATTCATATAATGAACCTATCCCACCACTTGCAATAATAACATCATCTGCAAAAATAGTTGTAGGTTGATAGTTTACACTCGCTTTTACCCCATAACATCTACCATTTTCTATGAGTAAATCATACACTAAAGTATTTCGTTGAAGATGATGTCTGTTTTGAACCATCATAAAGTAATGCATGTGACGACCCGTTGCATCGCCTCCTGCATGTAAAATACGTTTTGTAGAGTGTGCAGCTTCTTTGGTATAAAGGATATTTCCATCATCATCTACATCAAACTCCATACCACGATTAATAATATCTGCTGTAGTCTCAAGTGAAGTACGAGAGAGTATTTCAACCGCATCTTTATCGTTATGATACGCTCCAGCAGACATAGTATCTGCTACATGTGGAGCAATATCTTCTTCATTTAATGCTGTCGTAATACCACCTTGGGCATAAAAGGTATTACACTCCCAAGGAATATCTTTACACACAACTAATACTTTTTTACTCTTTGGAATTTGCATCGCTGCATAAAGTCCTGCGATACCTGCACCGATTATAAGTACATCATATTTTTTCAAACTAAACCTTTATTCATGCTATTTTGAAGAGCTACTATTTGTCTCAGATACATACATAGGCTTTGTTTTATATCCGCAACTACTCAATATTATACAGCAAAGAGATGCTATAATAACTTTATGAAAAAAGCCTATACTATTTTGTCTCATCTTAGCAATCAACCTCAATTTAGATTTTTAAAACAACAAGAGTGCTACCAAAAATATATCAAACTTTTAGGTACAAAATATCAAAAAGCTATCGCTTTTGTCTATATTCAAAGTGAGACACTTTTTATTGCGGTGACACACCCTGGCTTTAAAATGGAGCTTAATTATAATAAAGATTTATTAAAAAGCATATTAACACAACTGACTTCTTACGATAAAAAGTGCAAAATGATGCAAGCAAATAAAATCGTAGTCTTTCATAGCAAGTATCATCCTGTAAAAAAAGAGAGTAAAAGTGCCATTACCGTCCCTTACTATCAGGAGCGTGCTACGTGTAAATTTAAAATAGAAACACAAAACCAAGAGTTAAAAGAAAAATTTGAAGCCATTCAAAAAGTGATTGAATGCAATCAGTAATTCAAAATCTACCTGCTATCCCAGGTGTCTATCAGTACTTTGACAAAACAGATAAACTACTCTATGTAGGTAAAGCTAAGAATCTTAAAAACCGTGTAAAGAGTTATTGGCGTTTTACACCAGAATTCACTATAAACCTTTCACAAAGTCCACGTATTATAAAAATGCTAGAAGAGGCTGTACGACTTGAGTACATCGTGGTTCAAACAGAAGAAGATGCCCTTATACTTGAAAACTCACTCATCAAACAACTCAAACCAAAATACAATATTTTACTACGTGATGACAAGACTTACCCATACATTTACATAGATGAGTCACAACCATTTCCTCGTTTTGAAATAACACGTAAAGTAGTAAAAGGGAAACAGATTAGCTATTACGGACCTTTTCCCACAGGTGGAAGAGCATTGATAGATGCACTCTATGAAGTCTATCCATTAGTGCAAAAAAAAACATGTTTAAGAGAGAAAAAAGCATGCCTCTTTTATCAGATAAAAAAATGTCTAGCCCCTTGTGAAGGAAAAGTAACTTCTCAAGAGTATGGCAAGATAGTAACTCAAGCAAAAGAGTCCATTGTTAAACGTAAAAAGCTCATTAGTGTGTTAGAAGAGAAGATGACATCTCTTGCCATGCAAGAACGCTATGAAGAGGCAGGAAGCATGAGAGATGCTATAGTATCTATCTCTTCGCTTACTCTAAGTTCAAACATTGACTTAGCAAACCAAGCAAACATTGACATTTTTGCCATACAAAATGGAGATGAGAGAGGGGTTATTATCAAACTCTTTATGCGTGAAGGGAAAGTCATCTCCTCTTCTCACACTTACTTTAGACATACCCATATATTTGATGAAAATGAAGCATATAAACAGGCATTACTAGAGTTTTATACCATTGATACCCCTCAAAAAAGTAAACAGATACTTACAGCCCACACATTTGAAGACATCCAACAAGTTGCACAAACGTTAAGCACACGTTTTAAGAAAAAAATAGAAATACTTACCCCACAACGTGGTTCTAAAGCTAAACTTACTGCACTTGCACTACAAAATTGCCAAGAGTTACTAAGTAGAAAAAATGACACACTTATGGAACAGAGAATTGCAGACCTCTTTGAGCTTAGTGTTATCCCTTACCGCATAGAGACTTTTGACAACTCACATCTCATGGGTGTAGCAACAGTAGGAGGAATGGTTGTATGGAGTGAAGCCAAATGGGACAAAAGTGCTTACAGACGTTATACACTACATGCAAGAGATGAGTATGGACAGATGAGAGAGATGCTCTCACGTCGCATAGAGAAATTTAAAACCCAACCCGCACCTGATCTCTGGATACTAGATGGAGGTCAAGCAAACTTAAATTTAGCCCTACAACTTCTTCAAGAAGCAAAGGTAAATCTTAATGTCATTGCTATAGCTAAAGAGAAACTTGATGCAAAAGCCCACCGAGCTAAAGGTGCTGCTAAAGATATGATATATACTTCTAATGGACTTTTTGAACTCAAAGTAAACGATAAACGCTTACACTGGGTACAGCGACAAAGAGATGAAGCCCATCGTTATGCTATCACTTATCATCAAAACAAAAAGAGAAAAGAAGATACACAAATTTCTCTACTCAATAAAAAAGGTATTGGTAAAGCCACTATTCAAAAACTTATTAACTATTTTGGTACGTTTGAAAATATTCATAAAGCTTCTAAAAGTGAACTCGAAAAAGTGACCAATAAAAATATTGCTACTATAATTCATTCAGAATAATCTATAAGCATACATAATCTATTTAATTAGGTAAAAAAACTCTTAATTCATTCTATTTTTAGTTTAATTGTACTAAAGTTTTAATAGCGAATTGTTTTGAGTGGTTTCTTACCTCTTACTACCATTGAAATATTGTAAAAAGGATCATTTTGGATAAACCTATTCCAATAGATGAAGAGTATACTTTTGAAGAGGGCTTAATATTAAGTTCCACAAATTTAAGTGGTATCATTAACTACGCAAACAGAAAATTTTGTAAAATTTCAGGTTATGACAAAAATGAACTTGTAGGTGCTAATCATAACATTGTAAGGCATCCAGATATGCCAAAAGCTGCCTTTTCTAAATTATGGGAAACTTTACAAGCAGGAAAAGATTGGACAGGTATTGTAAAAAACCTTCGTAAAGATGGTAGCTACTATTGGGTATTCTCTCATATTACTCCTATTATAAAAAATGGAGAGATAAAAGGGTACTCAGCAGCAAGAAGACCTGCGTTAAGAAGTGAAATCAATGAAAGTATTCTAACATATAAAGAGTTGTTAGAAAAAGAAAATAATTAAAAGGAGCCATTTCCATTATGTACTATATTACAAATCAAGACAAGCAAATTATTGCGGCAGACTCTTCATTAATAAAACTATTTAACGTTAAAAATATTAATGAACTATATAAAGAGATTTTGCTAAAAAATATTCAAATTTTACCATCTATAGGTGATACAGTCACCATAAAAACTACATTAAGTCAACATACATTTGATATTAAACTTCATTCTTTTAGTAGTTTACTTGGTGATTTTACATTAACTGAAATAATAAATACAGATAAAAATAATCTTTTAATCCCTACTGAAGAAGCAGATTTAGATGAAAAAGAAAAGAAAGCTATTATAAATCTCCAATCACTTAAAAATAGATTGGCATTAGAAAAGAACAAAGTACATCAGGAAGATGAGCATAAAGAAACTGAAGTATCTGCAATTAATACAGAAGAAAAAGCCATATCTGAAACAGTTGAAACTATTTCTCCATCTTTAGAAGATGACTTACTTAAAGATGCACTTTTCCTTGAAGAACTAGAAAAGAAAGAAGAAGTAGAAGAGGAAACTACAGTTGAAGATAGCATTTCACTTGATGATGTTGTTTCTCTTGAAGAAGAGCTTTCGCTAGATACAGTTGAACCTGAAACTACTTCTGTTGAAGATACTCTACTTGATGATGCACTTTTCCTTGAAGAACTAGAAAAGAAAGAAGAAGTAGAAGAGGAAACTACAGTTGAAGATAGCATTTCACTTGATGATGTTGTTTCTCTTGAAGAAGAGCTTTCGCTAGATACAGTTGAACCTGAAACTACTTCTGTTGAAGATACTCTACTTGATGATGCACTTTTCCTTGAAGAACTAGAAAAGAAAGAAGAAGAACTTTTAGTAGATGCCCCTGAAACTACACCTATACCTATACCTCTTGATGATGACCTTTTCAATGATGACCTTTTTGCTGAAAAAACTGAAGAGAAGGAAGAACTAGCTCCAGAACCTACTCCTATTCCTCTTGATGATGACCTTTTCAATGATGACCTTTTTGCTGAAAAAACTGAAGAGAAGGAAGAACTAGCTCCAGAACCTACTCCTATTCCTCTTGATGATGACCTTTTCAATGATGACCTTTTTGCTGAAAAAACTGAAGAGAAAGAAATTGAAGTAGAATCGTCAATGAGTGTACCTCCAATAGGTGAATCACTAAATAGTGATGATGATATTTTAAATTTAATTATAAATGATGAACCAGAGATAACTCTTGAAACAATAACAGAAACTCCTGATAAGCCTATAGATATTGATGTAAAAAGCATTAGTGAAAGTATTGGGATTTCTGAAGATGATTATGGACTTTTCCTTGATGAATATATCCAAACTGCTCGTTCATCTGAAGATGACTTACGTAATTCTACAGATGAGAAACGTAACGATGCACTCAACACACTTACACATTTATCTAATGTCCTACAACTACCTATTATTGCTAAAAGCATTAAACAGATAAAAGAAGGAAGTAATGACTCCTTAGATAGTAACATCAACTCTTTCTACACTACATTAACAAAACTTTCTCAATCTTTAGATAAAACGTCTAAAGGAAAAGAAGAATCAGTTTCTGAAAAAGTAGAAGAGGCTATTGCATCAATAGACGAATTTACATTAGAAGAACCTATTCTAATCGATGAACTAGTTGAAGAAAATGAACCTATTGTAATCGATGAACTAGTTGCAAAAGAAGAACCTATTGTAATCGATGAAGCAGTTGCAGAAGTTGCTAATCCAAACAGTTTTGGTACCATCAGTCTTGAGGGTATAGAGCCTATACACTTTGATTTTCAAATGGAACAAGCTGCTACAGATTTAGGTCTGCCTGTTGATCTTATAGAAGAGTTTGTAGATGACTTTATCGTTCAAGCACATGAAGAGACATTAAAAATGCTTAAATGCTATGAAGAAGGTGACTTAGATTCTATACAGAAAATAGGTCACTTACTTAAAGGAACTTCTAGTAATCTTCGTATTGAGCCTTTAGCAGATACACTGTATGAGATACAATTTTGTGAAGACAGCAGTAAATTAGAAAAACTAATTAAATTCTATTGGGCACATTTCTTGTCTTTAGAAACACAAGTTAAACTTACAAAAAAATAAAAGGAACCACTAATGACTATACGTAATAGACTTACTCTCATTGCACTTGTGCCTATATTACTTTTGATTTCATTATCAAGTTATTTCTTTATAACTTCATATATAAACTTTGAAAAGGCAAGTAACCTAAAAAACTTACTAAATAATAATGCAAACTTAAGTAAATCTTTAACACAAGTAGGGAAAGAGCGTGGTTTATCTTCTCTTTACATAGGTAATAAGGCGCCAGAGATTATTGATTTACTCAATAAACAGAGAAAAAATACCGATTTAGCTCTACGTAATCTTAGAGAAAATCTTATCCCTGGAGATACATCTCATATACCTTTTCTCTATAATATACTTACTGAGTATATGAATCTAGAGAAGACTAACTACCTATCTCCTCAATCTGTAAGCAAAGAACTTGCAAAACTAAGAAAACGTACCGATCAGGGGGGAGAAGAGTTTAAAAGTATTTTTATTGATGGATATACAAAAAAAGTATCATCACCTATACTTAATAATCTTTTACAGATTAATAATTTTGCATTAAATACAGAAATCTCTTCACTAATTGCAACACTCTCACAGCTCTATACAGCTAAAGAAAATACGGGACTAGAAAGAGGGCTTGTCTCTTATTATATGACCAAAAAAGAACCTATGTCTTTTGATGCTATTGTACTTTGGAATAAGGTTAAAACAAAAGCCAATATTTTTAATATTGAACAAGTTACTAATAGTGAATTAAAAAAACAGCTATCTGCTATGATAAATAGTAATAAATCTAAAAAAATACTTAATGAAATTTCAGAAACATCAGCTGCTATTCAAACAGATATAGATACGGGAGAATACAGTAGTGATGTAATGAATTGGTTTACACTTCAAACAGAAAAAATATCACTTTTAACAAAAGCAGAAATGATTGTCTCAAGTAGATTGTGGGAAAAAAGTAATACCTTTCTTGAAAAACAACTTATACTACTCTCTATAGCAACTGCTATTTGGATATTGAGTTTTATCTTGGCATACCTAGGGTATATTACGGCTAAAGATATTACAGGTAACATTAATGAGCTTGAAGATGTTCTTAACAAAGCTGTTGATGAGATGAAAAATAGTAACCAATACTTAAGTACTGATACTGCTTATATTGAAAATATTGACCTAAATACACATGAAGGAACAAGAGAAGCCTATAAATTTCTTGAATCCTTAGTAGATACAGCAAGAGAAGATAAACGAACAGCACTCCAAGCCAATGAAGCTAAATCACTCTTCTTAGCAAACATGTCACATGAGATTAGAACACCACTTAATGGTATTGTTGGATTTACAGAGATACTTAGAAGTACAGATCTTGATACTGAACAAAAAGAGTTTTTATCTATTATTGATAAAAGTTCTGAAAACCTTTTAAGTATTATCAATAATATTCTAGACCTTTCAAAAATTGAAAGTAATAAAATTGAGATTGAAAATATTGTATTTGATGCTTCAGCAGAGTTTGAGAGTGCAGTAGAAACGTATGCAGTAAGTGCTTCAGATAAAAATATCAATCTTAACTTCTTTATGGATCCTACTATCAGTAGCAAGCTTAAAGGTGATCCAACCAAACTTAAAGAAATTATTATTAACCTTCTTAGTAATGCGATTAAATTTACTAGTTACGGTGGAGAGATAGATCTTGAGATTGAAAAAATACCAAATGATGAAAATGAACTTCAATCAGAGATAAAGTTTACCGTTAAAGATAATGGTATAGGTATGACTAAAGAGCAACAATTACGTATCTTTGATGCATTCTCTCAAGCAGATGTGTCTGTTACTAGAAAATTCGGTGGTACAGGACTTGGGCTTACTATCTCTAGTCAATTTGTTGAACTTATGGGTGGTACACTTGAACTTGAGAGTACAAAAGATTTAGGTACATCATTCTTCTTCACTATCTTACTTGAAGAGGTTGCAACTACTGAGACAAACTACTCAAAAGCATTTAGTAATGTCACTTTAGCAAAATATGAAGGTAAGACAAAGAGTACACTAGATAACTACTTAACAGAGTACTTTAAGTTCTATGCTCCAGAGGTTAAACTCTTTAAATCTATAGATGAGTTAAAAACATTAACTAGTGCAAATTCATGTAGTAGCTTCTGGATAGACATAGACAATACTACAGATGAGATACTTAATAATATAGACCATATTGAAAAATCTAAACTTATTCTTCTTTCCAATGTGACAAGTAGAGATAAAGTAGAAGGGATGGGTATCTCTCAAGACAATGTCATCTATAAACCTATTACACTAACAAAAATTAAAAGAGTACTTAATCAAACAAGCTCTGATACTCCACAAATTATTGAAGAGACAAGTAAAATCTTAGCTACTAAATTTAATGCCAATATTCTTGTTACAGAAGATAACATTATTAATCAGAAGCTTATTAAACGTATTTTAGAAGCACATGGTATGAAAGTTGATTTAGCAAATAATGGTTTAGAATCTTTTGAAAAAAGACGAAATAACAAATATGATCTTCTATTCATGGATATTCAAATGCCTGTTATGGATGGTATTGAAGCAACGCATGAGATACTTGACTATGAAGAAGATGAAAATGAAGAGCATATCCCTATTGTTGCGTTGACAGCCAATGCCCTTAAGGGTGACAGAGAGAGATTCTTAGGCGAAGGTATGGACGAATATATTACTAAACCTATTGAGACTAGTGAACTACTTTATGTACTTAACAAGTTCTTATCACATAAGATAGTTATGGTAGAGGAGGAAGTGGTGGATAATAAGCCTACTCCAACAGCAAAACCTGTTTCTAAAGATAAACCAGTAGAGCAAGCTAAACCTAAAGTTAAAGCAGCAGTAGCCAAAGAAGTGGAAAATTTAGACATACTAAATATTAATCCTTCTTCAGATAAAAAAGTACTGATTGCTAAAAAATTCCTTTTAGAAAAAAGAGTCTTAACCAAAGTTATTAATAACTTAGGTTATCCATATGATGTTCTAGATAATATCGATCTTCTTGAAGAGAAACTCTCATCAGGTACCTATGATATACTCATTACAGACAGCAATTTAGTTACAGATAAAATGACACAATCTAATGCTAAACTTGCTATAATCACATCAGAAAATTCGAAAGAAAAAATTGAAGAATTTATTAAAAAGCATAGAGGATAAAATATGGGATTAAAAGTATTAATAGTCGATGATGACTTTATCAATAGGAAATTATTGCAAACTCTATTAAAGAAAAACCCTACAGTATCAGATATGGTAGAGGCAGAAAATGGAGCAGATGCGTTAGATAAGCTTAAGAAAAACCAAGACATAGATATTATTTTATTAGATATTATGATGCCAATCGTAGATGGTGTAGAGTTTTTAAAAATATTTAGATCAGATATGAAGAATTCTCATATACCTGTCATTGTACTCTCTACAGATGATACTAGAAAAGGTGAAGTTTTTGATAATGGTGCAAACGATTTTCTTAGAAAACCTGTAAGAGAAGAGATACTTACAAACACTATGCTTAAGTGGACAGAATAAATTTAAGCTCCACCTAAAGTAGAAGGTAAACTTACCTTCTACTTCTTATCTATAAATATCTCTTTTAGTACTTCTCTTACATGTGAAACACCTATAATTTTCATACTATTTTTTACTTCATTTGGAATATCATCTAAATCTCTCTCAACATTCTTCATAGGGATAAGTGCCTTAGTTACACCCGCTTTATATGCAGCGATAAGCTTCTCTTTTAACCCACCTATAGGGAGTACTTTACCTGTAAGTGTTACTTCACCTGTCATAGCTACTTTGTTGTCTATCTTCTTTCCACTCAAAATAGACGCAATAGCACTTACCATTGCTATACCTGCACTTGGACCATCTTTAGGTGTTGCACCCTCAGGAACATGAATATGCAAATCATAACGCTTATATACCTCACTAGGGTCAACTTGAACACGCTCTTCTCTCTCTTTAAGGGTATGAGGTATGGCTGAGGGTAGTATAGTTAGTTTTTTTTCATCTACAAGTATCTTCACTACTGAGTAAGCGATACGCACAGACTCTTTCATAACATCACCTAAACTACCTGTAAGTTGCAATATCCCCTTACCTTTAATCTTAATAGCCTCTATAGTTAAAACATCACCACCAACGGCAGTCCAAGCCAAACCATTCACTACACCTACTTGTGGTTTCTCATCTACCAAAGAGATTTCAAATACTTTTTTATCACTATACTCTGTTAAGTTATATTTAGTAATAGAGATTTTATCTTTACTTTTATCTTCTAAAAGTTTACGAGCAACCTTACGCATAAGCCCTGCTAGTTTACGGCGTAAATTTCTTACACCTGCTTCTCTTGTGTACTCATCTATAAGTAATTTAAGTGCTTTATCTGTTATGCTAAACTCTCTACTTTTAAGTGCATGTTTCTTAAGCTCTTGAGGCATAAGATAACGCTTTGCTATCTCGAATTTCTCTTTAGGTGTATAGGAGTTAAGTCCTATAAATTCCATTCTATCACGAAGTGGTGCAGGTATGCGTCCTACATCATTTGCAGTAGCTATAAATATAGCCTTACTCAAGTCAATATTAAAGTTTAAGTAATAATCTCTATATTTACTGTTTTGTTCAGGGTCAAGTATTTCAAGAAGTGCTGCTGTTGGGTCACCTCTCATGCTACGCCCTACTTTGTCTATCTCATCTAGGACTATCACTGGATTCATACTTTTTGCCTCTATAAGCCCTTGGACAACTCTTCCTGGCATCGCTCCCACATAGGTACGTCTATGCCCTCTTAACTCATTGACATCTTCTAACCCACCTAATGCTATTCTCACTAGTGGTCTTCCTAATGCTTTGGCTATAGAGTTAGCTAATGAGGTTTTACCTACACCAGGAGGTCCTGCAAAACATAAGATAACACCACCCGACTCTTTTTTCTTAAGACCTCTTAGCATAGCCAGCTCTTCAACTGAGAAAAACTCTACTATACGTTCTTTAGGTTTTTCAAGAGAGTAATGGTCTTTATCTAATTCATTAGAGACATCACTAACAGATAAGTTCTTTTTACTTAGTTTTCCAAAAGGAATTTCAAGAACCCACTCTAAGTAACTTTGAACCACATGTGCCTCACCACTCTCAGGGTGCATACGAGCAAAACGGTCTAACTGTTTATTTATCTCATTGAACGCATCTTCTTGCATATGTGGTTTAAGTGCTTCTACTTTAGCTCTAAATGTTGCTATCTCCTCTTCTCTTTGAGTATCCATACCCAACTCTTGCTGTATCTCTTTAAGTTGCTCTTTTAAAAAGTACTCTTTGTTAGTCTGCTCTATTTTAGTATGTACTTTACTTCGTATCTCTTTTTCAACCTTTGCAGACTCTATCTCAGAACTTATAACATCTATAAGGTTAAGCAGTCTTTTTTCTATATTTATCTCCGTGTAAAGTGCATAGGCTATCTTTTTATCTAACTTAAGTAAAGAAGAGACTAAGTCTGCTATACGATAAGGCTCATCATTCTCCTCTAGTGTTCTCACTAAATCAGAAGAAAAATGACTACTTAAAGAGGAGAGTTTTTTCAACTTTTCACGCAACACACCTATAAGTGCATCAGTTTTTAGCTTATCAAAACTATCTAGTGCAACAACGTCTATCAACGCTCTGTTGACCTCTCCCTCCTCTACAATCTTTATCTCTCCACGAGTAAGCCCTTGAAAAAGTATTTTTACTCTACCATCAGGTATATCTACCTTTCTCATAATAGAACCTATAACTCCCATTTTATAGATGGAGTCAAAGTCACGATTACCCTCTTTTCCAGCTATTGAAGAGGTAACAAAAAGTAGTGTATTATTTTCCATAGCATATGTCACGGCATCTATATCTTTTTGATTACTTAAAAAGATAGGGCTTATCATAAACGGGTAGAGAAAAAGTTCATCTTCTACGACAACGGGGAGTACATTTGGAAATGCATCATAATCTGAAAGTTGCATACTATTTTCCTTAAAATAAAAAGTTAATTGATGGGGTGGTTAAAGTAGCACAATAGAATAAGTAACTTTACCTTAATAAAGTTACTTTAAATTCGTATTAATCGAAGATTTTTCCTACTATGCCTTGTTTTGGTGGTCGAATGTCACTCATCTCTACTACAGAATCACCATTTTTCTCTCTGTAAAGCTTTGCAGCAGCAGGT
>JAMOTA010000056.1 GCA_027068435.1 Sulfurovum sp. | reverse complement strand
ATTAGAAATTGGAGCCTTACAATCTCCCAACTAAATATTCATTTTAAGGAGAGATTGAAAGATGCTTTAGATTTGCTATAATGTCATAGGTCAAGAGGTGCTGACACAGAATTTATTACAGTCCCTCAGAATCTATTAGATAAAGATGATTTATTTTCTACTTTTTTTATTTTTAAACTTAATTTTTGTTGATAATCTTTATATTTTACCTATTCATATCCCAGCCATCTATTGGTGATAAATATTTTTTATATGTCCATCCCCATTTACATTTAAAATTTCTTGAAGTATTTTCATCTAAATCACCACTTTCAGCACAACCATAAATTATTTTAACCCAATTTCCTTTTACTAAACATCCTTTTACATAGTCCCCCTTAACAACTTTTTTTAATAATTTATATTTTCCGCCAGGTCCACTTCTAATTGCTAAATATCCAGCAGGATTAGTATATGATTGTTCAGCTAAACCACTTATCATAATATGATGTTTACAAGATGTATGTTTATCTCCAGCCTGCACAAATCTAGAAAAAACAATTATTATAAATATATATAAAAGTTTCATATTTTACCCTTTATTTAAAGTTATGCTTAACTTATCTCACTCCCCCTAATGTGGGAGAGGGAAGAATGAATATCTAAGTATGCATTACAATGTAAATCATTATAATGCATTAAGTTTTTAAAACAAGTAAAAACTACACTCTCATAGAATTACTTACATTTTGTATATATTTTTACAATCTCATTCTTATATTTAGGATTAGTTATTAATTCAATTTGTTCTTTACTTGTATACTGATTTACATTATCGTAAATACATTCACATATTTCCTTATCTCCTATATTATTATAGCAATGTGACATGAACCCAACTTCAGTTTTATTTGAAAAAAGCAATACACCTACAACTACACCAATAAGTGAACCCATTACAAATCCAATATGACGAAATATACCCATATCACCATTATTTGATAATGTATTTCCTAAAAAAGCAAATAACCCACCTATTTTTTGCCCAATAATAGCAAATGGTGTACCTATTAACACGGCAACAATAAATAACATTAAATTAGAAAAAAATCCGCTACCTGTATTTCCAAAAAATATTACCAACAATACTATAATTGATGTGAATACCCCAGCTTTTATTAATGTGTCTAATATATTTTCTTTCATCTCTTTCCTTTTTCATAATGACATAAGTATATTCAATACGACCTTCAATAAAACTTACAATATGACAAATAGTTTTCAATACGACTAAAAGGAATAAAATGGAAGTATGGGAAAAGATAAATTATCTACTTCATGAAAAAAGCATAACTAAACAAGAATTTGCAACTCAATTGATTAACCTTCAGCCTAAACTTAAAAGAACAGGTGAAATACCATCTACTCAAACTATACTAGGATACCTTTATGGGAAACGAGAAGTAAAAATAGAACTTATTCCTTATATAGCTGAAGTTTTAGGTATCACAGAACAAGAACTTTTTAGTTTTGATATTGAGTATGCTAGTGAGTATAATATTAGATATTCCAAAGATGTGAGAGAAATTTTAGACTTACTTTACTTTGCACCTAATCCAATGATAGGTCATATTAAGACAACACTTCAAAAATTTAAAGTAGATTATGAAGAAGGAAGAAAAAATATTTGTTAATAAATTAATATAATAATATTACGCTAAAATCTTTTTAAAATATCCTAAATTTATGTTACTTAAATTTACCACACCATAACATAGAACACTGTAAACTCCCTTTCATGAATAATTACTTTAAAAATCCATTTTCTTCTCAACTGCTCTGTATAAGCATTAACCATCCCAATATTAGTGTAGGTGCATTTAGTTATTACTCTGGGTATTATCATAAGCATAGTTTTATAGAGTGTGTACATTACCTTTTAGAGAAAAAAGGTACCGATAGGCTTCGTATTGGCAACTACTGTTCCTTAGGTTCTGGTGTTACTTTTATGATGGGTGGGAACCAAGGACATAGAGCAGACTGGGTTAGTACATTTCCTTTTAACTTTCAAGCCAATATATTTAAAGATGCACATAACCCTTACTTAAAAGCAGGAGATACAACACTAGGGCATGATGTGTGGATAGGTAGTGAAGCGATGATAATGTCAGGAGTTACCATCGGTGATGGTGCTATTGTCGCTTCTCGTGCTGTAGTGACTAAAGATGTACCTCCGTATGCGGTAGTAGGAGGTAACCCTGCAAAAGTATTGAAGTATAGGTTTGATGAAGCTCAAATTAGGATGCTTCTTCAAGTGCAGTGGTGGAACTGGACAGAGCCACAAGTAAAAAAAGCTATGTCACTTATATGTGACACAGATATCACACCCTTGTATCTACATTGGCAAGAGTATATAGCTCAATAATTACACGATGCTCTTTTTAAAGCAGTACGATTCTAACTGCTTCTACTAAAGCCTCTTTCTCAATGCTTCGTATCTTTTCATCGTATGCTTCAAAGCTCAAACCCTCTTTTAGCACCTCTTTTTGTAAAATAATCTCTCCACCATCGAGTTTTGAACTTACCCAATGGACAGAGACTCCCCCATGAGCGTGTTCATCTTCATAACTTCTCTCTATGGCTTTTAACCCTTTATGTCTAGGGAGTAGTGAGGGGTGTAGGTTGACACTTTTTATCTGTTGTGTAAACACTGGTGTCAAGATACGCATAAACCCTGCAAGTATCGTTAAGTCTGGACTATATGCTTGTAGTTTTTCTACAACCAATGTGTCAAACTCTTCCCTACTCTCATAAGCTTTTGAGTCTACAATACATAAAGGAATAGAAGCTTTTTTAGCGACTTCTATACCCTTTGCATTTGGATTATTTGTCAAGGCGACAACAACTTCCATCTCTTGTTTATGTAAATGCTTTACAATGTAAGCAAAATTTGATCCTGTCCCACTAAAAAGTACAGCTATTTTTTTCAAATTATCATCCTTGGTGCAGATTTTAACAGTTTCTTTGTATATGCATGCTGTGGATTATTCATCACTTTTTCCATTTCACCTTGTTCTACTATTTTACCCTCTTTCATTACAGCTACCTCATCTGCAATAATAGGAACTATAGAGAGATCATGGGTAATGAAGAGGTAAGAGACTCCCGACTCCTCTTGTAGCTTTTTAAGTAGAGTAAGTACTTGAGAACGTACAGAGACATCTAGTGCAGAGGTAGGCTCATCACAGATGATAAGCTCAGGCTCTACTGCCAATGCCCTTGCAATACCTATACGTTGACGTTGCCCTCCTGAAAACTCATGAGGGTAACGGTGAGCATGTTCAGCTTCTAAATCTACTTTAAGCAATAACGCTTCTATCTGTGTATCTTGAACGCTTCTCTCTTTTGAGCCTACCCCTAAACTTAGCATCCCCTCACGAATAATATCACCTATAGTCATACGTGGGTTCAGTGCAGAAAAAGGGTCTTGAAATACGATTTGTATTTTACGTCTGTAGGGTTTTAATGCTTCTGTTTTTAACTGACTAAGTTCTTGGTTTTCAAACCTAATACTTCCTTCGGTTGTAGGAACTAAAGAGAGTATGGCTTGTCCTATAGTGCTTTTTCCAGATCCTGACTCACCTACTAAGGCTAATGTTCTTCCTTTTGCAATACTCAGTGTTACCCCATCTACTGCTTTTACCACCCCTACTGTACGTTGAAAAAAACCTTTTTTTATGGGAAAATGTACTTTTAACGCTTTTACTTCTAAAAGAGGCTTAGCTTTAGTAGCTGTTTTCTTCTCCTCTTTTACTCCAATGGCATCTTTTAAAAGACGCTTAGTATAAGGGTGTTGAGGAGCTTTAAAAAAGCTTTTACACAGTGCTTGTTCTACTATCTCTCCATGAAGCATCACTGCTACGGTATCGGCTATTTGAGATACAACTGCCATATCATGGGTGATAAACAAAATAGAGAGGTTTCTCTCTTGCTTTATTTTGTTAAGTAGTTCTAAAACTTGTGCTTGTATAGTTACATCTAATGCTGTTGTAGGTTCATCTGCTATGAGAAGGTCTGGTTCACAAGCTAAGGCAATGGCTATCATTACCCGCTGTTTTTGCCCACCTGAGAGCTGATGTGGGTACCAACTATAACGCTCTTGTGGGTCTTTGAGTGCTACCTCTTTAAAAAGAGAGATTACCTTAGCTTTAAGCCTCTCTCCCTTTAACCCCAAATGCAGTTTTAGTACCTCAGCTACTTGTGAACCTACACTCATAACAGGATTTAACGCAGACATAGGCTCTTGAAATATCATGGCAATAGACTTACCACGAATTTTTTGCATCTTATATTCAGGCAGAGCAAACAGAGAGTTACTTTTGAGTTTAATATCACCAGAACTAACAGAAATAGCTTTAGGCAATAACCTCATAATAGCCAAAGAGGTTAAAGATTTTCCACTACCAGACTCCCCAACAAGAGCAAAAACTTCACCTTGCTTTATCTTAAAACTGACAGACTTTAGTATCTTCTTTTTCCCTACAGCTAATGTTAAATTCTCTATGCTTAATATATTATGCATCATTACCTTTAGTGTAATAAATACATAATAATAGAAGGGGGCATATTAATCTCATGTGGTCTAACACAACGTATATATGCACTTCTGGTTTTATCGTATGAGCCTAAGTTTCCATTATAAAAAGCTACATCATAAGCTTTTTCAGTATCTTTCTCTGTAGAAGTCCAGTACCCTTTTGTAAGTGCGTACTTAAAACCTGATTTTATAGCAGGTGTATTGTCTTCATCTACAATACTTAAAAGTTCACTATCTGTAGGTAAATGCCAATCCGTATAGTTATTGAGTTTTAAATTACTACAGTAATTTAGAGCATTTTCCCAACGTAATACTTTTCCCGCTTCTTCATTGTTATCATAGGCATCTGCTTCCTCTTCAGTATGGGGTTGATCTTGCCACATTAATGATGTAGTCCTATCATAATAACTTACCGAATCTGCACCCTCTTGAGATATTTTAAATACATCATTTCCAATAATTATCTCTCCTCTACGTGTAGAGGTTGTATTGACATTTTTACTTACATCATAGGGGATACTCCAAGATCCACTTCCTGTTCCCTCTGTTGTTCCTGTTAGGGTTATCCAGTCTAGTGACTCTGTAGCATCCCAACTACCTTCTGAACAACCATCAGGAGAACTTACGATATCTATGCTACCTGAACCACCCTCTTTTGCAAATGCTTTTGAGTCAGGTGTCATAGCATAAGTACATTGATCAGGATCTACTATAGCCTTTAAGTACGTAGCCGCACAAGCGACTCTACCAGAGGTTACTTTAGTTCTCATATAACCATCTTCACCCCAAGATGCTCCCCATGAGTTACGAAGAATCCAATACAACCCCTCTTCACTATCTGTTCCCCAACCTACTAATGCTACTGCATGATTTACCTCTGTATACTCATCATTTGGACAATCTGTTTGATCATCAGAAAAGATACCTCCTGAGTAGTTGCTCCAATCACTATCTGCATTTACAGCAACATCTATAACCCCATACGTTGCAATAGCATCTTTCATCGCATCTGTATCATTAGATGATATTCTTCCCCACTCTTCAAATACTACAGTAGGGTCATCATCATGTGTACAACTTCCTGGATCTTCTCCTTCATAAGGATAATTAGCCTCATATGTTACACCTTCAACAGTTAAAGCTTTTAACTCCTCATAAGCATAACTTGCCCCCTCGCATCCATCAAAATCATCTTTATAGGGTCCATAAGTTCCAAGACACCATGCGATATAATCTTCTGAAAAGTCTATCATATCATCATCATAGAGTTCATTGACCTTATTGTATGAACCCTCAGCTGCTGCTGATGCACCAAAGGCGTAACAAGAGCCACATGAACCTTGATTTCTTACCGCTCCAATGTATGCATGTCCATCATAATCTCTCCAATCTAAGTTATCTGGTTGATCAGATGTTTTTTTACTACTTCTCTTTGGAGGAGTACTTTCACCCGTTCTAACAGGAGAGTTTTCCTCTCGTAAATGTATATCTTGATTATTTTTCATCATCTCTAGCATAGAAGTAACCTCTCTACTTCCTTGCTTTAAGGCACTCTCACACATCGGAACTTCTACACTGTATCCATTTTTTACCAATGTTTTAGTTTTCATTTGATAGTGATTTTTTTCACAGTACGAAAAGTTTTTCGCTACTTTACCTTTATAAAATACCCATGCATCTACTTTAGAGTTATCAGGGAGAGTACACATACCCACTTCACCATGTTTATTACGTTCTATGCTGTAACTATATCCCATAGCAGTACAGTACTTTGCTGCAACATTATCATAAGCATTAAGCATAGTTGTAAAACTAAACCATGCCAAAAATATTAAATAATTAAATTTATATCTCCATAATTTATTAATCATAGGGAATCCTTTAAAAGAGTTATATATCTATAATATAATCCTTTGTATTAAATATCACTTTAAAATATCTTATTAGTATAATAAATATTTGCTATACTTTGTGCAAACGATAAATTAAAGGGGTGTATGTGTATATCATCAACTCAAAAAAAGTAAATAATGAATTCTCTTAAATATTTATTTTTTAAAGCACATAAAAAACAGTTTACCATCACATCAAGTAATGGATTTCATCTAAGACCTGTTGCTCAGTTTGTAACCATGGCAAAAACTTTCTCTTGTCAAATTCGTGCTACATTTAACCATCAAACTGTAGATGCTAAAAATATCAATACCCTACTCTCCCTCTCTTTAGAAAAAAATGATAGTTTTATACTTAATACAAAAGGGAAAGATGCAAAACTTGCACTTGAAAAACTTCATGCACTTTTTCAAATACTCATGCAAAATGATAAAGAGATCAAAACCTTAAAAAAAGAGTCACACAAGTATGAGAGTGTATGTATTGAAGCAGAAAATATCTGTGAAGGTGTTGCTATAGCTCCTGTATATCATTATGAAGCTAAAGAGGTTATCAGTAAAAATACTCTAAGTTTTAAAGATGCGGTAACAAAGGCTCTTAATGAGCTAGAGACTCTGCATACACCTATCTACCTTGCACAAAAAGCTCTTTTAGACTCACTTAGTAAAGAGTGCCAAACCTTAGACCTCTTAACAGAAGCTACCAACCATGCATCACAAAAACTCTTAGGTACAAAACTTGAAGCCAAAAGAAGTGACTACCAAGATATTTTACAAAGGGTTAAAAAACATTTAGGCATAGAGGTAAAACTGACGTTCCCTCACTCACCGTTTATACTCATCGCAAAAGACTTACTTCCTAGTGAGGTAGATTTACTTAGTAAAACTCAAGTGCAAGGAGTTGTGTTAAAAGAGACTTCTACACTTTCACATACTGCGATTTTACTACGTAGTGAAGGGGTAGTATCTCTCATCGCTGATGCAACACAGATACCCTTAGGAACGACAGTTATTGTAGATGCTCACTCGGGGGTAGTTCTTTATACACCAACCTCATCAGATATTGAAAAAGCAAAAAGTCGAATAAACTCTGACTCTACCCAACAGAAAATGGCTTCTACAAAACGTTTTAACAGTGCAGTGACTACACAAGGAGAAACGATTAAAGTTCTTGCCAATGTAGCAGATGTCAACTCTGCTAAAGTAGCCAAAGAGGAGGGAGCAGAGGGGATAGGGCTTTTAAGAAGTGAATTTTTATTTAAAGAGGTAGCACCAACACTTGAAGAGCAGACAGAAGCTTACCAAGAGATATTTAGACTCTTTCATGAAGTGACTGTGCGTACCCTTGATATTGGTGGAGATAAGAAGTTGCCATACATTCATCTACCACATGAAGAAAATCCTTTTTTAGGCATACGAGGAGTAAGGCTGTTTCAAACACATCCTCAAGTGATGGAACAACAACTACATGCTATCTTTCTTGCTTCTAACAACCAAGCCATAAAAATCATGTTTCCTATGGTAAGCACGGTACAAGAGTTTAAAGATGCTAAAGCATTTGCATTACATGTAGCCAAAAAACATCAGATAAACATAGAAAAAATAGACTTTGGTATCATGATAGAAGTACCCTCTGTACTCTTCTTAATAGAATCATTTAATGAAGTGGTAGACTTCTACTCCATAGGCACCAATGATCTTACCCAATACCTATTTGCAACAGAGAGAACACACCCTACACTTAAAACTGACACGCTCTCTCCTGTAGTATTTTCAGCTATTGAGTCTATTATCAAAAACGCAACAAAACCAGTAAGCATCTGTGGAGAGTTAGCATCTAACACAAAAGCCATAGAAAAGCTCATACAGTGTGGCATAAAGACACTAAGTGTCTCACCCAAAAGCATAGCAAAAACAAAAGAGGATATAAGAGATGTTTAACCTATTTCAACGCATTGGTAAAGCCCTAATGACACCTATTGCAGTACTTCCTGTAGCTGCACTTCTACTTCGTTTGGGTTTTGGAGATATTTTTGATGGGCAGATAGCCCTTATTATGAAGAGTGCTGGAGAAGCTATCTTCTCTAACTTAGACTTACTTTTTGGTATAGGTATTGCCTATGGACTGGCTAAAAACAGTGATGGTGCAGCTGCACTCTCTGGAGCTATAGGGGTACTCATAGCAAAAGCTGTCTACCTTAGCATAGACAAAGATGTCAACATGGGTGTCTTTGTAGGTATTATTATTGGTGTACTTGCGGGAACACTTTACAACCGTTTTCATAACATTAAGCTACCAGAATTTTTAGGGTTCTTTGGAGGAAAACGTTTTGTTCCTATTATCACGGCTATCTCTGCCATAGGGGTAGGGGTACTTTCAGGGTACTTTTGGCATTTTGCACAGAGTGGTATAGATGCATTTTCAAATACTATTATAGGACTAAACGAGATAGGTACATTCATCTACGGTACACTAAATAGACTACTCATTCCTCTTGGCTTACACCATATACTTAACTCTGTTTTTTGGTTTCAACTAGGTGAATACACCCACATAAAAGAGGGTGTAGAAGTTGTTGCCAATGGGGATTTACACCGTTTCTTTGCAGGAGATAAAACAGCAGGTATTTACATGTCTGGATTTTATGTAGTTATGATGTTTGGCTTACCTGCTATGTCATTTGCTATTTATCTTAACACACCTAAAGATTACCGTAAAAAAGCAGGTGCTATTTTACTAGGTGTGGCATTTACTTCCTTTCTTACAGGGATTACTGAACCTTTAGAGTTTCTTTTTCTCTTTGTAGCTCCACCACTTTTCATACTCCATGCTCTGCTTACAGGCTTAGCTCTAGCCTTAGCCCAAATGCTTAACATCCATGCTGGTTTTGGTTTTTCAGCAGGGTTTATAGATTATGTTATTAACTACAAACTTGCTACTAATCCTCTACTTATACTCCCTTTGGGTGTATTTTTCGCCATACTCTATTTTATCACTAGCTACTACACAATAAAACTTTTAAAACTCAAAATATTTGAAGAGAGCCATAAAGAGAGTGCAGTTCAAGTAGCTCATGAGATTCAAGCCTTTATCTCTGCATTAGGAGGTTCTGAAAATATAACAGATACCGATGCATGCATTACCAGACTACGTATGAGTGTAAAGGACTCTAGCATCCTTAATGATGAAGCATTTCTTAGTTTAGGGGCTAAAGGTGTTATCCGTCCAGATAAAAAGTCTATCCAGATTATTTTAGGTACCAAAGCTGAAGGGGTAGCAGAGAGGATTAGAGAGGCATTGTAATACCATGCCTCTCTTTTCTATCCTTTGAGCCTTCTACTCTTTGATATTTTTATTAAATTTTTTAGAAGTTGAGACAAATCTTTTTTTCTCTTCTTTACTCTTCTTATTTTTAGGTACTTTCAATACAACAATAAATACAACAACTATCACCGCATAAATTACATAATAGTAAAAATTATCACTTTGTGGCATTAACTTACCTCCATAATAATATCGCCATTTTTAACGATATTTAATTTTTTTTCTAACTTCTTTACATCACTATTATCTGTAATAATAATAGGAGTAATAATATCTTTTGCATGTGCTTTTAACACTTCTAAATCAACACGGATAATAGCATCTCCTGCTTTTACCTCTTGCCCTTCTGCTACAAGCCGTTCAAACCCTGCACCTTTTAAGTCTACTGTGTCTAACCCTATGTGTACCATCACTTCCAAATCTTTTCTACTTTTTATACTATACGCATGATTTGTAGAAAAGATTTTAGTAACTGTTCCATCTATAGGAGCAGTAAATAGATTACCAATAGGGATAATAGCGACACCATCTCCTACTAATTTTTTAGAAAACACTTCATCATTAACGTTCTCTATAGCGACTACTTCACCATCTACTGGTGCATTTACTTCTCTTATCTTTCTTTTTAAAAATCCAAACACTTTTTTCCTTTTATACTATGAAGCTCTATATTTTACTTCTCCTGCAACAATAGTTGATATGATACTAAAATCTTCATCAAAGATGACTATATCTGCATCATACCCTACTTTAAGTTGACCTTTTTTTAACCCCAGCTTCTGAGCAGGTGCTTTTGTTACTGCATATACTGCTTCTTCTCGTGTCATATCTGTATGTTGTACCATATTTTTAAGAGCATCATTAAGCTTCAAAACTGACCCTGCTAAAGTACCATCCAAAAGTGTTGCTTTAGCTCCTTCAACATAGACTTCACGACCACCTAAGTCATAACTTCCACACTTCATACACCCTGCTCTCATAGCATCTGTTATCAGTATAAGTTTCTCTTTTTTCATACTCTGTACTAAGCCTAATGTAGAGGGATGAGTATGTACTAAATCTGCTATCACATCACAAGTAATATCTGAGTCAAACACAGCACCTACTATACCTGGTTCTCTATGATGGTAAGTATTCATAGCATTAAAAAGATGTGTTGCATGTGAGATACCCCAACTAAAACTCTCCATACTCTTGTCATAACTAGCATCACTATGTCCTATACTTAAAACTATATGAGAATGATTTTTAGCCAAATACTCAATAAACGCTTTTGCCCCCTCTATTTCAGGTGCCAAAGTAATCATCTTTACTTCATGCATAAAATCTTCTATAAGTGCCTTATTAGGTAACTGGATATATGCTTTGTCTTGCGCACCATGCTTAAGGGTATTAATAAAAGGTCCCTCTAAATGGACACCTAAAATTTTTGCTCCTGATACACTTTTTTTATGAAGTTTTATGTTTTGTAACGCCTTAGTTATCGACACGTTTGACATTGTCATAGTTGTAGGTAAAAAAGAGGTTGTACCTGTTTGAAGTAACGAAGAAGAGATAGTCTGTAGAGCTTCTAAAGTTGCATCCATTACATCTGCATTAGCAGAGCCATGTATATGTAACTCTATAAATCCTGCACTTACATACGCACCCTTAGCATCTATTAAGAGCGTATTTATGGGGAGTTCACTCTCTTTACACCAAGATATAATCTGTGTATCAAAAAGTAATACCTCATCTTCTTTATGTTCTAATACACCGATGTAGTGAGCATTAATAATAGCTTTCATTTAACCCTTACACATCTCGTAATTGCTCTTTAAGTACACGTTTAAGTACTTTTCCTGTAGCATTTTTAGGAAGTTCAGAGATAATATGTATCTGTTTTGGTATTTTAAAATTAGCAAGATGTTCTCTCATATGCTTTTTAAGACCTAGTTGATCAAATACATCAACCCCCTCTGCTAATTCTATATATACCACAGGTACTTCTCCACTCTTTTCATCAATAATACCTATCACCGCAGAAGAACCAACACCCTCAAAGGTATCTATTATCTCTTCTATTTCCCTAGGATAGATATTGATACCCTTAGAGATAATCAAATCTTTTTTTCTATCTACAATAAATAAAAAACCTTCATCATCCATGTATCCCATATCTCCAGTAAGTAGCCATCCATTCACAATAGTCTCATCTGTTGCTTCAGGACGATTAAGGTAACCCATCATAATATTATCACCTTTAACAATAATATCCCCAATACTACCATTTGAAACCTCATTCATATCTTCATCTACAATTTTCATCTTATAGCTATGAAGTGCTGTACCTACTGAACCTGCTTTCTGTTTTTCAAAGGTATTCATACATACAGCTGGACTTGCCTCACTTAACCCATACCCCTCAAGCAGTGTTGCACGTTTAAACTTTTTTGCCATAGCATCAAGTGTTTTTGGTTGTAATGCAGCCGCACCTGAGACAAAAGCTCTAATACGGTTAAACCACATAAAGTACCATGGAAGTTTAGCTTTTGCTAAAGCATTATAGACATCGGGGATACCAAAAAAGAGTGTCACTCTCTTAGTGAGTGTCTGTTTAAAGATATTAGAGAAAGGTTGTATAGATTTGATAATCACAATACTAGCCCCTACATACATAGGTAATATTATACCTATAGAGAAAGTAAAAGAGTGAAACATAGGTAAAAAGATAATACCTCTGTCTCGAGGTTTAACATTTATCGTTTTCTGCCCTGAATCTGCGTTAGAGAGAACATTTTTATTACTTAACATCGCCCCTTTAGGTTTTCCTGTTGTACCAGAAGTATAAATAATCACTGCCATTTCATCTAACAAACTTGGTGTAGGATTTACACTTCCTTCATAAGCTAAAGCATCACTATAGTGTAAATGTTGTGTCCCCTCTACTAACGCTTCCCCTTTCCATAAGATGTATTGACAAATAGAAGTTGCCTTTGAGCTGTTGACTACTTTATCATAAATAGAAGAAGCAACCAATATCTTACTTCCACTATCTTCTAAAATATAACTTAACTCCTCTTCCTTTAAAAAAATATTGATAGGAACAAGTATAGCCCCTAGCTTAGAGACAGCAAAGATAGTATAGATAAACTCAGCAGAATTCCTTACAAAAAGTGCTACTCTGTCACCTTTTTGTATACCTTTATCTGCTAAAAAACCTGCCACTGCATCTGATGCTTTGAGAATATCACCATAGGTAATTTTCTCCTCTTCTATAATGAGTGCTACTTTTGATTTGTAGTTCTTCCCTTGAGCCGTAATAAGTTCATAGAAGTTATGGTATTTATACTCCATGACTAAAACTTATAAGAGATACCAAGGGTAATCAATAATGCACCACCATCTGTAAACTTACCAACTATACCATTTTCATTTTCACCTAACTCTAAAGTATGACTCTCTTTTAAGTCATACAATACTGCTACACCCCAGTTCAATTGTTCATTTTGTTTATATTTAAATCCTCCAGAAAATACATGTGCATCACTATCTGCTAACTCATAGCTGAGTGTTTTTGTAGGAACAGGTGTTTCATCATATGCATAACCACCCATAAGTGTTAACTTCTCATTCATCTCATATGTTACACCAAATTTAAAGGTATTTGTATCTACCCAATCTTTTAATTTTGGGTCATCAAAAGAGGAGACTAACCCTGGTTGAATTGCTGAATCATAATCAAAGTTCAATGTTTTATATGCAGACCAAAAAGTACGCTCATAAACGAACTCTACAGTAAGTGTATCATTCCATGTTTTACTCACACCTATATTTAAAGCAGCAGGAAGAGGTACTGATACTGTTGCATCATACTGTTGACCTACATTTCCTAAGTAGAGATTTGCTTCACCCTCTTCATCTAAATCAATTTTTGAACGGTAAGTAATACCTACTGCAATATCTGAAGTTGGTTTCCATGCTAAAGCTAGATTATACCCAAACTCTATAGTATCTCCCTCCATTTCACGTTTAAAAGGCACACCTAAATCATTACCATCACTATATACTTTTCCCATACTATAGACTAAACGTATACCACCACCTACACTAAACTTTTCATTTATTTTATAAGAGAGAACTGGATTAAGTTCAATATTCTCAAGTGTAAATTCCTCAGCAAACGTTTTTTGTACAGGACTTTTCCAACGTTTTGTAAGACCTCCAGGTGCTGTCATACTCAAACCAAACCGCCATTTACCCATAGCAGGTGCAACATAATGAAAGTAAGGGATAGGAAGATTTTCTGTTTCAGATTTAGAAGAAGTTGCTACTCCTCCTATGCCTGGAAGGTACTGCACTCCTTTAAAAGTATTTGAAGGAAGATGTGCCAAGGTAATACCACTTTCAAGGTAATTCAAGGAGTTATCAAGAAAACTCATATTTGCAGGGTTAAAATATGCTGTATCTGCATCTGTAGTATGTGCTACATATGCTGAACCCAATGCCATAGAGTTAAGTGACTGTTCAGGAATTTTATATCCACCCGCTATCAATAAACCACTTGTAACTACACTTAGTGCTATTATTTTATTCATTATCATCTCCTAGTACCCAATAGTTGCTGCTCTTGTTTGAGCAAAAATATTTGTTGCTATACTATATGCCATAGCACCACACGCCACATGTCCAACAGGTTCAGGTATCCCCAATACTGTTTCTACAGGAACAATACTTACATCAGCTGCACCATAAGCATTCATTGTTGCTTCTGCTATTTGGGAAATACCAAAAGGAATAACATCATCACCTTCACAATGAATAAGTTTTACTGTAGTTTGAGGTCCCCATGTATGTACATTATTCTCTCCTACAGCTTCTCTAAACCAATTATTTGAATTGGTAAAAAAGTCATAGACAAAAGATTGAGAAAAAAGCCCCTCTTCACCTGTAGTTTGAGTTGTTAACTCTGCATCAATTTCAACACGTGTATGAAAACCATCAAATAGCCCTTCTAATTTAGAAGCATAGGGTTCATTTACAACCATTAAGACATCTTCATCATAAGCTAAAGCATACGCATAAGCAATATCTGCCATAAAAGAGGGAACTGAAATTGTATCTTGGCTTAATACACCAAATGCTGTACGGTTTACATCATAAGGTCCAGCCATAGGTGCGGCCATAGTCACATCTAATGATGTTTCTGCTTCTATTTTTTCCAAAGTAGCTAGTGCAGTATATCCACCTTCACTATACCCTGTGAGAAAAAGTTGTCCATTAAGATTGATCTCATTATGAGATGCAAAGTCTCTAGCTGCACTAATAAAATCTACAGTGGCATTAGCCAATGATTTTTTTAATATAAAAGGGTGATAGTGTCCATGAGAATCACCAAAACCTATATAATCTGCTTGTAATGTTACAAAACCTCCTAAAGAAGTCAGTAAAATAGAAGAGCCATCGGGTGAATTTGTTGTACCTGCTACCTCTGTAGGGGCTTCGGCATTAGGGAAGATAGTCCCATGACTGTCACTAACTAAAGAGAGTCCAAGTGTAGAATACACTACTTCAGGGAGACCTAAAGGTACAACCATAAGTCCAGAAACTGCAACGCTATTACCCTCTTCATCTGTTGTTGTATAAGGAATCTTATATGCTTTATACCCATACACCGTACTATTTTCATCTATCCCTGGAGTTCCCGCTGCTATTAATGATGTCTTTATACTATTTCCATCTAAATCAACTACAACCTCTCCACCTACTACCTTTTCATTTGTAGGTTTATCTAAACTACCACAACCTACAAAAAGCAGTACAGAAACTGCTAATATTAACGCTCTAATCTTACTCATCTCACTTCCTCCTATTGAAATTATTTCTCTATTAAAGCATAAAGTGCTTTAATCTCCTCAGCCCAAATTGAATCATCTATCGTCTCTAACACCAATGGGATATCATCCATTCGTGAATCATTCATAATAAACTTAAACGCATCCCATCCTATCTCTCCTAAGCCTAAAGATTGATGTCTATCTACCTTTGATCCTAATGGTGGCTTGGAATCATTGATATGCATTCCCATAAGATATTGAGAACCCACAATACGATCAAATGCTCCCATTGTTTCATCATAAGCTTCTCTTGTACGTAAATCATACCCAGCCGTAAAAGTATGACAAGTATCTAAACAGACTCCAACTCTACTTTTATCTTTAATTTTACTAATAATATGTCCTAAATGTTCAAACTTATAACCCATATTTGAACCTTGCCCCGCAGTATTTTCTATTACAAGTTTTACATTTGAATCTTTTGTAGCATCTATAGCTCTATTCATAGACTCTGCAATAACATCTAAACAGGCAATCTCTGCTAACATCAGTTTATCATGATAATGAGGGTCTTTTTTAGGAATTTTTACCAAATGCGACCCTGGATGAAAGTTCAACCTATCTAAGCCTAAAATACGACAACGCTCAAGTTCATCAACAAAAGCATCTCTTGATTTTTCTAATTTCTCTACCTCAGGATGTCCAAGATTGATAAGATAAGAGTCATGAGGTAAAATATGCTTAGGTAAGATTCCTGAAAGTTCAAGATTTTTATGAAAAGCATCTATAGTTTTAGTCTCTAATGGTTTAGCTACCCACTGTCTCTGATTTTTAGTAAAAAGTGCAAATGCCTTAGCACCTATAGCCATCGCATTAAGTGGTGCATTATCTACTCCACCACTTGCACTTACATGTGCTCCAACAAATTTCATATTAACCTCACTATTTTTTAACTTTTATAATTATATGGTTCATTGTATCATTAAAAATAATTTCATTATTTAAAACTTTATACTCTATATGATGTTTATTTTCATTTATTATCTTTTGTGTAAAGCCGTTACGTATCTTTTTTAAATTTTTACTTTTAAAAATAGGCTTACCCCTAAAAATATTTTCTAAGATTGTTTGAGGATAACTCTCATCTAATACTTGCCTATTAAAACTTTTTTTATCCATACAAGAAAAAGTACTCATACATACTTCATTTCTTGAGATAACCAAGGAACGCAAAGCCTGACCATTTCCATAAAGTTCTACTTTTATCTCATCACTATTTTCATAGACAAAGCCTAAATCTGCATACTTTAACGTCGCTGTCTTAAATACTATAAATTTACTCTCTTGTTTTTGATATGTTTTACTTGCACACGCACTAAGTAAAAAAGCAAACATACCTAATACTATACTGGTTTTTATATGCTTCATAGAAGCCTCCTAAATTTTAATTCAATTATATCCTAAATTTAAGGATTATTTAAGGATATTATCTATATAATGCCACTCACAAGTTTAGTATGGCCCCATCGTCTAGCGGTTAGGATCCATGGTTTTCATCCATGTTACAGGAGTTCAAGTCTCCTTGGGGTCACCATATATGACTTGTGAATTTTTCAATATTAGTGGCCCCATCGTCTAGCGGTTAGGATCCATGGTTTTCATCCATGTTACAGGAGTTCAAGTCTCCTTGGGGTCACCACTCATATTAAATCATTCAAATCACAATTTTACTCTAATTTTATTTATCTAACGTCAATTCTAATCACAAGTGCAACTTCAGTAAAAAATACTTCATATGGTGTTATATAATTGAGTACTTTTCTAGGTCTATGGTTTAGTTTGTTCTGAATGGTAGTTATTTCTTCCTTAGATATTTGAGTAAAGTCAGTCTCTTTAGGTAGATATTGTCTAATTAACCCATTGGTACCCCAAGTGTATTTGTCACTTTGTTCGGGCATATGCTCATTAAGCTCTCTTTCCCAAGATGAATATGGATGAGCAAAAAAGAAGTCTGTATCTAGTGCTTCAGATACTTTCTTATGATAGGCAAATTCCTTACCATTGTCACTGGTAATGGTCTTGGTGATCTTACGTAGAGGATATAGCATTTCAATTAAAGCCTTAGTAACTTCATCAGCCTTCTTTGATGTAACTTTCTTGATAATCGCATACTTAGACTTTCTATCTACAACAGTAATCAATGCACCTATATGATTAAGCCCAATGACTGTATCTATCTCAAAGTCTCCAATACGGTTCTTCCTCTCTACTATCTTAGGACGTTTATC
>JAMOTA010000055.1 GCA_027068435.1 Sulfurovum sp. | reverse complement strand
AAACGCGGTGATATGTTTGATGTAATCTCTCTTCTTGATAATAAAGCACATGAGATTACCTATGAAGTACTTGAGGATTGTAAACTCCTTGAGCTTCCAATAGAGAGAGTTCGTTACTGGCTTAACAATGACATCACTTTTAACCAAAAGTTTTTTCCCTATCTCGCAGCACAGATGCGTCATACTGAAGAGCTAGCTACAGAACTCTCTATATACGATACAAAAGATAGACTCATAAACCTCCTCATTCAAAACCTCAACCCTGAGGACAAGTTTAAGTACAACCTTCTACAAAATCTCTCTAACTCTGAGATAGCAAAACTTATAGGTACTGTTCGCCATGTTATAGAGAGAACACTTAAGCAACTTAAACAAGATGAAATTATTCAAACAAAACGAAAAAATATCATCGTTACAAATTTTCAAAAACTTTTAGATAAAACTTCCCAGATGCTACTTAAGTAGTAAAGTTCCCTAAATGAAACGAAAAAAGAGCATAATCACCTCAAATATGGTATGATTGTAGAAAAGATGTTCTTATGGAAAAATGGATTTGGCAAAGGGATGAGTACCCTCACTTCACTTATAATAAAATAAAAATAAACTCTTTAGTAGAAAAAATATCACAAGAACAAGGCTATCTTATAGCTATGAGTGAAATGATGAATAGCCATACTATAATACAAAAACAGTTAGAAGCTTTAGAGAATGAAGCTATAAGTACAAGTGCTATTGAGGGTGAAGTTTTAAACCGAGATAGTGTAAAAGCATCTATAAAAAAGAAGTTTGGTTTTAGAGATATAGACTATAAAAAGATAGACCACTCAACAGAGTATCTTATAGAGGTACTTGTTGATGCAAACAGTAACTATGATGAAGATTTAACTCTTGAGCGACTCTTTGGCTGGCATAATGCACTTTTTCCAAAAGGTTATAGTGGATTTGTAAAGATAAACAGTGCTTCTTTTAGAGGTGAAGAGAGTATGCAAGTTGTCTCCGGTATAGCTGGTATGGAAAAAGTTTACTATGAAGCACCACCGAGAAAAAGACTAGATGATGAAATGGCTAGTTTTTTAGAGTGGTTCAATACAGAAGATACCCATATATTAAAAGCTGCTATAGCGCATCTTTGGTTTGTCATAATCCATCCATTTGATGATGGTAATGGTAGAATAGCTAGAGCTGTAACTGACTTAGTACTCTCCAAAATACAACAATCAAAAATCTCAAAAATCTACTCAATGTCAACTGCAATAAATGCAGATAGAAAAGGCTACTATAATGCCCTCGAATATACAACAGGATACATACAAAGAAGTGATAACTATCTTGATATAAGCCTATGGTGTGAATGGTTTTTAACCACACTACATACTACTCTTGTAGACACAAGAAAAAAACTCAACTACATCATAGATAAAACAAAGTTTTGGGATAAGTACAGAGATAGTAAGCTAAACACTAGACAAACAAAAGTGCTAAATAGAATCTTAGATGTTGGTGTTGAGAATTTTTTAGGAGACTTAAGTAAGAAAAAATACATCAAAATAGCAGACACAACTCCAAGTACAGCTTCTCGTGATATAGCTGAACTTTTAGAGATAGGATGCATAAAGAGAGTCAAAGGAAGTCAAGGGAGAAATATTCGGTATAAAATTATTGTGTAAGTAAAAGTTAAAACTAAAAAATGAAAAAACTTCCCAAATGCTACTTAAGTAGCAGAACTCTTTTTCAATTTTTTCTATCATTACGGTATAAAAAATTTAAGGAGTTAGTTATGTTACTTAGAAGATATACAAATCCAGTTAGAAATCACCAAAGAAGAGTTGACCTCTTTAATCAATTTTTTAATTCATTAGAAAATGAAGAGCCAAAAGAGGTTTTTGACTTTACACCCGCAGTCAATACAAGAGAAGGTAAAGAAGCATATCACATCGATGTGGATCTTCCAGGAATTAACAAAGAGGATGTAGATATAAATGTCGATAAAAATGTACTTACTATTTCAGGAAAACGTGAGGCAAAAGAGGAAGTTAAAGAGGAAAACTACTACCGTTTAGAGAGTAGTTATGGAACATTTAGTAGAAGTTTTACACTCCCTGAAAAAGTTGATATAGAAAATATTCGTGCAGCGAGTGATAATGGTGTTTTAGAGATTATTATCCCTAAACTTACAGTTTTAACAGATACAACAAAAAAAATAGAGATTCAATAAGTAATTACATAAATAATTTTTAGGAGGTTTATTATGGATTTAGTACAAACATCAAAAGAGTTAGCGAGTAAAGTAGAAGAGAATGTTGAAAAAGGTTTAGAGGTAGTTAAAGAGAGTTTTAATAATGTGGCATCACACTTGCCATTTGCAAATCTAGCAAAAAACTCGAATGATACTTTCACTATTGAGGTGGATTTACCTGGTGTTAAAAAAGAAGATATAGAATTGAAGGTCGAAGATGACTTTTTAACTGTAAATGCAGTGAGACATTTCAAAAATGAAGTGACTGAAGAGGACTACTATTTATGTGAGTCTAACTTTGGAGTCATCTCAAGAAGTTTTGTACTCTCTGATAATATTAACAGAGATAAAATCGAAGCAAAATTTGAAAACGGAAGACTCTATCTTACACTTGAAAAAAGTGAAGATAAAAAGAGTAAAAACATATCTATTTCTTAGGAGAAACATTATGAAAAAACTACTACTATCACTTACAACAGCATCACTTCTAACAAGTGGACTCTTTGCAAGCAGTTCGCTTATGGACTCTGACTATGAGGCTGAGTTTAAGCAGATGCAAAACTATTTAGACTCTATGGTTTCAACACATCTCACACGAGCAAAAATAGCAAACTTAGGCTATCCTCGTGTTAATGTTCAAAACACAAAAGAGCACTACATCTATGAGTTTGATCTTGCCGGTGTACCAAAAGAGAACATTACACTCTCTATAGATGAGAACAATATGCTTAGCCTCTCTGGGAAAAAAGAGAGTAAACTAGAGGAGAAAAAAGATAAGTATGTCAAACAAGAAATTTTTTATGGAACATTTTCGCGTGTTATACAGCTCCCAGATGACATAGACCAAGAGAAAGTTGAAACAAAGTATGATAATGGTATTTTAAGAGTAACTATAGGTAAAAAAGCACCTAAAAAAGTGAAATCTAAGATATTAGAGATAAAGTAGTCTGCTTTTTTGCTAGAATTCTACTATGAATTCTTATAGAGATAAATTTAACCAAGCTATTACAAACACATTCTTCTCCAAACTTCCCCTTAATGAGCAAAAGTTCATTGAGGAGAAGTCCCACCATTTTAAATTTTCACTTCAAGAGATCAAACAGATTATAAATATCGCTCGTGATTTGGAGATGTGGAACGAACCTACTTTAGAGAAAATATTTCCAGAACATGATCAAAGAAAAGTTGTATTTGCACGTCTTAGAAAAAGCTATGAGGCGATA
>JAMOTA010000054.1 GCA_027068435.1 Sulfurovum sp. | reverse complement strand
AAAAACATAAAAGAAGATAGTAGTATAGACTTCAAGCAAAGCATAGAGATAGATAAACATATAAAAACTTTAGAAAAAGAGATACAAACACTAGAAAACAAGCTAAAAAAAGAGAAACAGTTTAACAAACAGTTAGAACTAAGTAGGCTACTAAAACCAAAAGAAGAAGCGTTAAAGAACTTAAAAAGGTAAGATATGAAAAAACTAGATATGAAAACCACAGATAAAACCATAACAAATGTAGAGCAAATAGCACAACTTTTTCCAAATGTAGTAAGCGAGGGCAAGGTTGATTTTGACCTTTTGAAGCAGATGTTGAGTGATGAGATAGTAGAGAGTGATGATGAGAGATATAGGCTTGACTGGGTAGGCAAAAAGGCTTCACTCCTCAAAGTCAATACAGCCATAGACAAAACACTAAGACCTTGCAAAGAAGAGAGTGTAGATTTTGACAATACAGAAAACCTATACATAGAGGGTGACAACTTTGAAGTGTTGAAACTCCTACAAGAGAGCTACCTAAACAAAGTCAAAATGATATACATAGACCCACCATACAACACTGGGAAAGACTTTGTATATAGTGACAACTTTACTCAAAGTAAAGCCGATTTTGAAGATGAGATAGGGCTAAGAGATGAGGACGATAACAAACTCTTCAAAAACACAGACAGCAACGGCAGGTTTCATAGTGATTGGTTGAGTATGATGTATGAGAGGCTATTGGTATCTCGTGATTTACTTAAAGATGATGGGGTTATATTTATCTCTATTGATGATAATGAAGTGCATAATCTTAGGAAACTTTGTGATGAGGTTTTTGGGGAGAGTAATTTTGTTGGGGCATTTATTTGGAAAAATAAACATGGTGGTGGTGGTGACAGCCCTTTTATAGTGGCAGAAAATGAAAATATTCTAGTATTTTCAAAAAGTATTACTAAACTAGAACATTTTTTTGGAAAATATGCACCTGATTATGAGAAATTATTTAGATATAAAGATGAAAGAGGGAAATACTATTTAGATAGATTAGATAAAAAAGGTATTGATTCTAATAGACCTAACTTAATTTACCCTATAGAATGTCCTGATGGAACATTAAAAGATATTTCACCTGCAATTTGGAGATTATCTAAAGAAGAACTAAAAAGAAGAAAAGCTTTAAATAATATTGAATTTAAAAAAGATAAAAATGAAGATTGGCAAATATATACAAAAACTTATTTATATGATGAAAATGGTATAAAAAGAAAAGTTAAGCCAAGAGCGATATTAAAACAGGAAATTGTAGGTTTTACACAAAATGGAAATAAAGAAGTTATTAAGTTATTTAATAAAAAATTGTTTGATAATCCAAAGCCAATTAGTTTAATAAATTATTTTTTAGATATTGTATTAACAGATAAAAATGACCTAGTCCTAGACTTCTTCTCAGGTTCAGCAACAACAGCCCATGCAGTGATGCAACTAAATAGTGAAGATGGAGGAAATAGAAAACACATTATGGTTCAACTCCCAGAACTTACAGATGAAAAGAGTGAAGCTTACAAGACAGGGTATAAAAGCATCCCTGAGATAGGAAAAGAGAGAATACGCCGTGCAGGTAAAAAGATACTTGAAGATAATGAAGCATCAAAAGAACCAAAAGATTTAAGTAAACTAGACATTGGCTTTAGAGTACTTAAAATAGATAGCTCCAATATGAAAGATGTCTATTATCACCCAAATGAACTTAGTCAAAGTTTGTATAAAGAGGAAGATGCAGAAAATAACATAAAAGAAGATAGAACAGAGTTAGATTTGCTATTTCAAGTGATGTTGGATTTGGGTGTGGAGTTGTCGCTAAAGATAAACCCCAAAGTAGTAGATGGTACGACCATATATATCCTAGAAAATAGTGAACTTGTAGCTTGTATGAGTGATGATATATCTATAGAAGTGATAGAAGAGATTAAAAAAATAGCACCTTATCAAGTGGTACTAAAAGATAGTTGTTTTAAAGAAGATAAAGATAAAATAAATGCAGTTGAGAGTTTGTCCAAAGTATCTACTGTAAGCGTTATATAAAGAACCTAAGGATTAGTATGAAACTTACAAATAAAAGCAAAGCAGATATTGTAAACACTATAAAAGATGCTCTTACAGGATTCTCTGAAGTAAATAAGATTATACTATTTGGTTCATTTCCAAAATCAAATAATCCAAATGATATAGATATTGCAGTAATCCAAAACTCAAATAATAATTTTTTAGTTTTATCATTAAAATATAGAAAAGTATTAAGAGAGTTGTCAAAAATAATACCCCTAGACATAGTACCAATAAAGCAAAATATCAATGGTACATTTTTGCAGGAGATAAATAAAGGAGAGGTTATATATGAAAGAAGAGACTAAACAGTGGCTACAATATGCCAATGAAAACTTAAAATCAGCAAAAATATTGGTTGAGAGTTTTTTGTATAATCCATCATTGCAAAATTCTCAACAAGCTATCGAAAAATATATCAAAGCATATTTTATTGAAAATGGTTTGAAGTTGCGAAAAACTCACAATATTTTATCATTAAATGAAACTTTAAAGCAAAATAATCTCTTTTTGGATGTATCAGATGATGAAATAGATTTGATAGATAGCATATATCTCTCTTCAAAATATCCCTTTGGTTCTGTTTTGGCAGATTTTGAACCAGATGAAAATATATGCCTAGAGTGTCTTAGTATAGCCACTAAAATAAAAGAAGGTATAGAGTATGAGATTACAATTTAAATCACAAGATTATCAGACTGATGCTACTAATGCCGTTGTCGATATATTTAAGGGTCAAGGTAGGGGTAGTAGGGAAGATATAGTTGACAGAAGAGTTATAAAAAGTGGATTGATTGTAGAAGAAAAAGTAACTTCAAGATTTTCAAATAATCCTATAAAGATAGAACTCTTAAATAACATTCAAACTATACAGAAAAAAGATGAACTCTTAAAGCAGAGTCTAGATATGAAGCAAGGGTTACACTTCACTATAGAGATGGAGACAGGAACTGGAAAAACTTATGTCTATACCAAGACGATGTTTGAGCTAAACAAAAAGTACGGTTGGAATAAATTTATCATCATCGTGCCAAGTATCGCCATAAGAGAGGGCGTGAAGAAATCTTTGGAGATAACAGCAGAGCATTTTAAATATGAAGAGAAGTATGAAAAAAAGTTAAGATTTTTTATATATGATACAAAGAACTCCTCAAACCTTACAAATATAAGTAACTTCTCTAGCAGTAGTGAGATAGAGGTGATGATAATGAACTATCAAGCCTTTGCTACAAAATCTAAAGAGAGTAGAAAAATATACGAAAAACAAGACTTTATGCAATCACCCATCTCTAGCAAGCCCATAGATGTGATAAGTAGCACAAATCCAATACTTATCATAGATGAGCCACAAAGACTAGGCAAAACAGCAGAGAAAAAGCTAGAGGAGTTCAAGGCACTTTTTACCCTGAGATATAGTGCTACACATAAAAAAGGTTTTGAATTTCACAAGGTCTATCGACTTGATGCCATAGATGCGTACAATCAAAAGTTGGTAAAAAGAATCTCTGTAAAAGCCATAGATGTCAAAACTGATAGTGCTACTGGAGGATATATATTTTTAGACAATATAAAAGTGAGTAAATCAGACCCCACAGCATTAATTGAGATAGATATGAAGCTTAAAAATGCTGTAGTTAAAAAAAGCGTACGAGTAAGTGAGGGTGATAATATATTTGATATATCTAACCAACTCAATGAATATCAAGATAAGTTTATAGTCAAATCCATAAGAGCAGACGAAAATAGCATAGAGTTTTTAAATGGGACAAAGATATTTGCAGGTGGGGTAGTTGGGTCAGTCCAAGAGAAACATCTAAGACGAATACAGATAAGAGAAACTATCAAAAGCCATATACAAAAAGAGAAAGAATTATATGCTAAGGGCATCAAAGTATTGAGCCTATTTTTCATAGATGAGGTAGCAAAATATAGAATCTATGATGGCAACAATGCAAAAATAAAAGCTGAATATGGTGAAGTATTTGAGGAAGAGTATCAAAATATTTTAAAAGATGAAATAGGGCT
Organism: Sulfurovum sp.; assembly: GCA_027068435.1. Taxonomy (GTDB): domain Bacteria; phylum Campylobacterota; class Campylobacteria; order Campylobacterales; family Sulfurovaceae; genus Sulfurovum. The sequence goes on along the minus strand of JAMOTA010000054.1, from coordinate 76,221 downwards.
ATTTGATAGTGAGTATGCTAAATATGTTGAGTCGTTTGAAATAGATGATATTCATAAAGGTTATTTTTCTGTAGATAAAAAAGGAAAGCCAAAAACAAAAGTGTCTGAAATAGAAAAAGATAGCAGTGCGTATGACTTGATAATGAAAGACAAAGAGAAGTTGTTGAGTTTGAAAGAGCCTACTAGGTTTATATTTTCACACTCTGCACTCAAAGAGGGTTGGGATAATCCTAATGTATTTCAGATATGTACATTAAAACACTCAAACAGTACAGATAGCAAAAGACAAGAGATAGGAAGAGGTTTACGGATATGTGTAGATAATCACGGTATAAGACAAGATGAAAGCCTACTAGGTGGTGCGTTTTTTGATGTCAATTCACTTACTGTTATAGCTAGTGAATCTTATGATGAGTTTGCTTCAACATTGCAAAAAGAGATACTTGATTCACTATCACGAGAGACAAAGATAACCCTAAAAGTATTGAGTCAAATTATACTTATGAATGATGATGGGATGGAACTAAAAATAGGCGACAAGTTGGCTAAAGAGATTGTTAAAGATTGGAAAGAAAAAGGTTATATAGGGGATGATGAGTTTATTACTGATGTTGCTATAAAAGATATAAAAGATGGTTCATTTGATGTGATACCACAACTTAAACTTTGGGAAAAGCAAGTAAAAGAATTAGTGATAAAAGCTAATAGTGTTGCAGTAGTTGGTGATATGATAGGTAATGGTAAAAATGTAACTGTAGGTGAGCTAAAACCAAATGAAAATTTTGATAAAAAAGAGTTTCAAGCACTTTGGAGTAAGATAAACGCTAAAGCAACTTACACCATAAATGTAGATAGTGTAGTGTTGAAAGATGAGAGTGTAGAAGCTATAAACCAACAACTTGAAGTTAGCAAAGTGAAGGTAATCATCTCCTCATCTTCACAAAAAGAGCATTTAAAAGTTGAAAATCTTGAAAAAAACAGCAGTATGATGTCAAGTGAGAAAAAAAAGTATGAACTTCTAAACCATGAGCTAGGGAGTACTCGATATGACTTGGTAGGAGAGATAGAGAAAAATACACTATTGACTAGAAAAACGATTATCAAAATATTAGCAGAGATAAACGAAAAGAAATTTAACCAGTTTAAAGTAAATCCTGAAGAGTTTATCATAAAAGTAACACATATTATCAACACTCAAAAAGCAAAACTTTTAGTCAGTGGTATCAAGTATTTTAAAACTGATGAGGTGTATGAGACAGATATATTTACGATACCAAATTTCAAATATAATCTATCAAAAGATACTATGGAAGTCAAAAAACATATATATGATTACCTAAAGTATGATTCACAAGTAGAAAGAGTAATGGCTAAAGAGATGGATGATAATGAGATAGTCGTGTATGCAAAACTACCAAATGACTTCAAAATACCAACACCTATGGGTAACTATAACCCTGATTGGGCAATAGTATTTAATGGAACAGATAAAAAAGATATATATTTTATAGCTGAAACAAAAGGTAACTGTATGGATAAACTTCAATTAAAAGGTAGTGAAGATTTAAAAATAGAGTATGCGAAAAAGTATTTTGAGTGTTTAAATGATGATAGTATAAGTTATGATTGTGTTAAAGATTACGGTGAATTGATGGATAAGGTTTTAACTTAATGATGACAAAAGAGCATAAAAAGCAAATACTTACAAGTGATTAGATAAAATACACACATTAATAGACTTTTTTTAAAGGACAATAACGTGAAAAAATTTAACATAGCAGTAGTTGGTGCATCAGGTGCCGTAGGTGAAGAGCTTTTTAGAGTCTTAGAAGAGGTAAAGTTTCCTATAGGAGAACTTCTTCCTTTAGCAAGTGCTAAGAGTGTAGGTGAAGAGATAGAGTGTCAAGGTAAAGCATATAAAATAGAAGAGCTTACAGAAGAGGTATTTAAAGGTAGAGAGATAGACATCACGTTTTTCTCTGCTGGTGGAAGTGTCTCTGCACATTTTGCTAAGTATGCAGTAGAATCTGGAGCTGTGGTTATAGACAACACTTCTCACTTTAGAATGGATCCAAAAGTACCTTTAGTTGTACCTGAAGTAAACCCTGAAGATATTTGCTTATGGGAAGATACAGGGATTATAGCTAACCCTAACTGTTCTACTATTCAGATGGTACAACTGCTTAAACCTCTTCATGACCTTTATGGCATAAAAAGAGTAGATGTGAGTACCTACCAAGCAGTAAGTGGTGCAGGTAAAGCAGGAATGGAAGAGCTTGTAAAGCAGATGCAAGACTTTTTTGCCTTTAAATTAAGTGAATCAAAAGTAGAAGCATTTACTCATCAGATAGCACTAAATGTTATTCCTCATATAGATGTACCACTAGAGAATGGGTACACTAAAGAGGAGATGAAAATGGTTAACGAAACAGCGAAAATCATGGGTACTGACTTTGCGTTAAGTGCTACATGTGTTCGTGTACCTGTTTTAAGAAGTCACTCTGAGTCTATTACTATTACATTTGAAAACGATGTAAATGTCAATGTAGATAAAGCAAGAGAAGTATTGTCAAACTTTGAAAATGTTACAGTAATAGACAACATGGAGAAAAATGAGTACCCAATGCCTATTATCTCAACAGATACAGATGAGACGTATGTAGGACGTATTAGAAAAGATTTATTTGCAGATAATATTTTACATATTTGGGGAGTAGCTGACCAAGTAAGAGTTGGAGCAGCAACCAATGCAGTAAGAATCGCATTTAAATGGATTAAATTAGAGGAGAATGCATAATGGTAGAGAGATTATTTGAAGGTCTTATCTGGAACAGCCGTTTTGTAGTAATACTCGCAGTTATTTTTGGCTTATTAGGAGCAATACTTCTTTTTGTTATTGCGTCACTTGATATTTGGCAAGTGACTGTAGATTCATTTCAAGTGATTATGCATACTGTTCCACACCCTGAACATTTTCATGAAGATGTAGTAGCAGGGCTTATAGGAGCAGTTGATTTATATCTAATCGCCGTAGTGCTATTTATCTTCTCTTTTGGTCTCTATGAGCTTTTTATCTCAGATATAGAAGCAGCAGAAGGTCAAAATGGTTCAAAGCTTTTAGCTATACACTCACTAGACCAACTCAAAGATAAAATAGCAAAAGTTATCGTGATGGTTCTAGTCGTAAATTTCTTTCAAAGAGTTTTACACACAAACTTTACAACACCTTTAGAGATGTTGTATTTGGCACTTTCTATTACAGCATTAGCTGTTGGGTTATATTTTTTAGGTAAGGTAGGTAAATAATGAGTAAAATTTTTGTAGACGCATGTTTAGGTAAAGAGACAGCATACACACCTGTATGGATGATGAGACAAGCAGGACGTTACTTGCCAGAGTATATGGCAGTAAGAGCAGAGGCTGGAAACTTCCTTAACCTCTGTCATAACCCTGCTAAAGCTGCTGAAGTAACTATTCAGCCACTTGACATCGTAGGTGTTGACGCGGCTATTTTGTTTTCAGATATTTTGGTTATACCAGATGAGATGGGAATGGATTTGAGTTTTGTAAAAGGTGAAGGACCAAAGTTTTCTGACCCTTTAACATCACAAGAAGATTTAGACAGACTCATCGGTGGAGATGAAGCAGCTTCTAAGTTGACGTATGTGTTTGAGACTATTGAGCTTTTAAGAAAACAACTAGATGAACGTGGTGATGAGATAGCACTTATCGGTTTTACAGGAGCACCTTGGACACTTGCAACTTATATGATAGAAGGGCAAGGAACAAAGACATATAACATCTGTAAAAAAATGATGTACTCTAACCCCGAACTACTACATAACATTCTTGCAAAAGTAACGGAAGTTGTAAAACTTTACATGGAGAAGCAGATAGAAGCAGGTATAGATGTAGTTCAAATCTTTGACTCATGGGCATCAGCAATAGAACCAGGTAAATATGATGAATTCTCATGGAAATACATGGTAGAGATAGCAGATTATCTCAAATCTAAGTACCCTAATGTACCTATTATTATGTTCCCTAAGGGTGTTTCGGCATTCATAGAAAGAGGGCTTGTATATGGTAACTTTGATGTATTTGGAGTAGACTGGGGAACACCTATGGCGATGGCTAAAGAGAAACTAGGTGACAAGTATGTACTCCAAGGAAACATGGAACCATGTCGTCTATATTCAAAAGAAGAGACAACTAAATGTGTTGAAGCTATCCAAGAAATCATGGGTACAAAAAGACACATATTTAACCTAGGACACGGTATCTTACCTGACGTACCAGTTGAAAACGCTATTCACTTTGTAAGCGAGTGTAAAAGAGTAAGTGCTAAGAAGTAACTAATAAAAAGTAAGCTTTAAAAGTCGGCGACTCTACCGACTTTTAGTTATCAATCTTCCAAGTACTATTTTTAAAGACGATAACTCCTAAAAATCCAATATACTCATTTACCTAATCTATTTCTGATATACTATAATTAAAGCATACAATAAAGGAAACCCCCATGAACATAATATTTGGTCCAATACATTCGCGTCGTTTTGGTAAATCTTTAGGTGTTGATTTGAGTCCATCTAAGAAGCAGTGTAATTTTGATTGTCTTTATTGTGAGCTAGATCCTGCTAAGACTGTGGGTACTTATTCAGATGTAGTAAGTGTAGATGAAGTGACTACAGCACTTAAGAAAGCACTAGTAGAGCATGATGATGTTGATTTTATCACACTGACTGCCAATGGTGAGCCTACACTCTATCCGTATCTTTCAGAACTTATAGATGAGATAAATATTTTTAAAGGTAAAACCAAAACACTTATACTTACCAACGCCTCTACTATAGATAACATAGAGGTACAAGAGGCACTGCTTAAGCTTGATGAAGTGAAGCTCTCTTTAGATTGTGCTACACAGAAGTGTCTTAAAAAACTTGACCGTTCTCATTCTAACATAGATGTAGAAAATATAAAGTCTGGAATGCTAGCCTTTAAAGAGAAGTACTCTGGACCTTTGGTTATAGAGGTTCTTATAGTGAAAAGTTTAAATGATTCTCATGAAGAGATAGCAAAGCTTAATACCTTTCTTTTAAAACTACAACCTACACGCATAGATATAGGGACAATAGACAGACCTCCTGCTTTTGATGTAAAACCAGTTAGTTATGAAGAGCTACTGCGTATTAGCCATCTTTTTGATAGTAGTCTGAGTGTCTATATCGCTTCACGTAAAAAGGCTGAGATATCATCTTCTAGTTACTCTTATGAAGAGATATTAGAGACCTTAGATAAACGTCCTTTAACAAAAGAAGATATAGAAGCACTGTTTGATAAAGAGAGTCAAGAGAGAGTAGAAAATCTTTATCATAAACAAAAAATAAAGATTATAGAGACAAATGGTGTTAAATTTTATAAAAAGTTGTAAAAATCATTGACATTAAAGCAAATTTTATCTATAATCCTCTCCACAAAACTTTGATTGTTCCGGCATAGCTCAGCGGTAGAGTAGATGACTGTTAATCATTTGGTCCGAGGTTCGAATCCTCGTGCCGGAGCCACTTCATTTTTTGTAAATATAATTATTCCGGCATAGCTCAGCGGTAGAGTAGATGACTGTTAATCATTTGGTCCGAGGTTCGAATCCTCGTGCCGGAGCCACTTTTTATATTTATATAGTTTTGTTACACCTTTTTAATTGTTCCGGCATAGCTCAGCGGTAGAGTAGATGACTGTTAATCATTTGGTCCGAGGTTCGAATCCTCGTGCCGGAGCCACATACAAATATATAAACCTAAAATTCAAATAAATTCCTACTTTTACTAGACAATTCATATCTTAAATATACTTACTTCATATTCTGTAAATTCTACATAATTACTTAAATATATGCCTTAAAACTTGACTAAAAAAGAATTTTCATATTTTTTCTAAAAACCCTTGACATAAAAAGATTTTGGTGCTATAATGCCGTCCACATAAGCATGACAACTTATGAAGATTGGGGTATCGCCAAGCGGTAAGGCACTAGTTTTTGGTACTGGTATTCGGGGGTTCGAATCCCTCTACCCCATCCACAGTACAATTTTATTTCATGTCGCGGGATAGAGCAGTTTGGTAGCTCGTCGGGCTCATAACCCGAAGGTCAATGGTTCAAATCCATTTCCCGCAACCAATTCTTATTTAATAGAACATGAAATTAATATCTACATTCAAATGTCGCGGGATAGAGCAGTTTGGTAGCTCGTCGGGCTCATAACCCGAAGGTCAATGGTTCAAATCCATTTCCCGCAACCAATTCAAAAAACACTTACATTAAACCACATAACTGTTTATTTCATAACTAAAATCCATATTTTAATTAGCATTTAATAAAAATTATTATGTTGCACTACTTATTTAAATTTAGGATAGGTATAATACATTAAATAACCAATTAATAATTTCTGGAGAAAATATGCTAACAGATGCAATACAAAGAGTAGAAAAAGCGATAGATGAGATAAAAAGAGGAAAGATGGTCATCATGATGGATGATGAAGATCGTGAAAATGAAGGAGATCTTGTTTATGCTGCAACTTTCTCTACTCCTGAACTTGTTAACTTTATGGCTAAAGAGGCTAGAGGGCTTATCTGTACACCTGTTACTAAAGAGATAGCATCTAAATTAGATTTAATGCCTATGGTTACAAATAATGTTTCTAACCATGAAACTGCATTTACTGTTTCTATTGATTCGACTAATGCAGAAACAGGTATATCTGCAGCTGAGAGAGATGACTGTATCTCTAAACTTTCTAATCCTTTAACTGTAGCTAGTGACTTTGTTCGTCCAGGGCATATCTTTCCTCTTATTGCTAAAGATGGTGGAGTTTTGGTACGTACGGGACATACTGAGGGATCAGTAGATATATGTAAATTAGCAGGTCTTGCTCCTGCTGCGGTTATTTGTGAAATCATTAAAGATGATGGAAAAATGGCACGTATGGATGATCTTGAAATTTTCTCTAAAGAACATGATATGTGTATCTTATATATCTCTGATATTGTAGAGTATCGTTTAGCTAATGAACAACTTATTACTCGTATTTCAGAAGAGCAGACTGAACTAAGAGGTGTTGTTGTAAAGAAAATAAGCTATAAAGATCACTTAGATAGAACACATACTGTAATGCAGTTTTACAAATCGCATGAAAGAGCAAATGTAAAGTTTCATAATATTGGTACAGATATTGATCTTGTACTTGATGATAAACGATTTTCTGCATTAAATAACTCTATAGACTACTTAAAGCAAAACGGTGGTGTACTTGTTTTCCTTGATACTAAGGTTATCTCTCATGAACAAGCTAAAGAGTTTGGTGTAGGAGCTCAAATACTTAAAGATTTAGGTATTAAAAACATCAACTTACTTACTAGTAATAAAGAAACAGAGTTTGTTGGACTTGCTGGTTTTGGTTTAGATGTAGTAGAGAAGATAGAAGTTAGATAAGATACTATAAATATAATGAAGGAAAATTATGAGTAATATTACATTATGGCACAATCCAAGATGTTCAAAATCAAGAAATGCAGCAGCTCTCTTAGAAGAGAAAGGCATAGAAGCAGAAGTGATTAAGTACCTTGATACACCTCCTACAAAAGAGGAACTTAAAATAGTACTTTCTCAGCTAGGTATATCTGCAAGAGAACTTATGAGAACAAAAGAAGAGATTTACAAAGAGTTAAATCTTAACGCATTAGATGATGATGAGAAACTTATAGAAGCTATGGTAGCAAATCCAAAGCTTATAGAGAGACCTATAGTGATAAAAGATGGTAAAGCAGTAATAGGTCGTCCTATTGAAAACATAATAGAGCTTTTAGGGTAACTACCATTTAAAGATAGATATTTAAGAGAGCTGTCTAATTTATATTTGACTATATTTTACAAGATATTCAAATAAGAAAGCTAGAAATTACTTTTAAAACTTTAAATTAGTATGCTTTAAGTCATATTTGTGTAAAATCACGACCAAACAATAGTATGCATAAATGCAACTAAAATAGATTAAGGATTATCCAAAATGAAAAGAACGTTTCAACCCCATAACACACCAAGAAAAAGAACACACGGTTTTAGAACAAGAATGAAAACTAAAAACGGAAGAAAAGTAATTTCTGCAAGAAGAGCTAAAGGTAGAAAGAGATTATCAGTATAAGATTGAGAGAGTAAATACCATCAGTTTTATAAAACACTTTACTAGAATAAAAACTACCAGAGAGTTTAATAGAGTTTATAAAAGCTCTACTAAAACTTGTCACAATCCATTTTTTGTGCTTTTTTATAAGAAGCACAAAGGATATAACGTAGGTTTTGTGGCTAGTAAAAAAGTTGGTAATGCTGTCTATCGTAACAGAGCCAAGCGTTTACTTCGAGCACACTTCATTGAAAATATCAACCTTTTATCTGAAGGATCTTATGTTTTGGTTGCAAAACCAGCTTTATTAACTAAAGATTTTAAAGAGATTAGTAAAACATATCTACATACACTAAAAAAGTGTACCTCAATAACATAAATTTCTTATTTCCACGCATTTATTAGCACATTTTAACACATTTAAGACTATACTATCAGCAAAATATTATTTTAAATTGATATAGAAAAAAGGTATAATTTTGGAACAACAAGATTTAAACAGACGACTTATTCTCGCACTCGTGCTCTCATTCTTTGTATTTATAGGTTTTGGTTATTTATTTCCCCAACAACAAACAGATACTTCTCAAACACAAACAAGTACATCAACACAAACTCAATTACAACAAACACCTGTAGTTAGTAGTACATCAACTCCTATAAACATACAACAAGCAACTGCTGATGCACCTGTAACGACTAGTACAAACTTATTAGCAACTATAACTTCTAATACTTTTAAAATGGGCATAGATGAGCTAGGACGTATTTCACAGTTTGAACTTTTAGAAGATAAGTATAAAAATGCAGAAGGAAATAATCTTCAAATACTAGGAGCTAATAAAGTAAAACCTTTAGAGCTTAGATTTTCAGATGTAAAACTGAATGCAGAAGCATTTAAAACACCCTATACTTACAGTGGAAAAAAGAGTGTAAATGTATCATCTTCTGCTAAAACCATAATATTAACACAGAAACTTTCATCTCTAGTGGTAACAAAGAAAATTACTATTCAACCAAATGGTGCTTATAATGTAGAAGTTACTACTTCTAATAAAGCAGATTACTTTATTACTCCAGGGCATAGACCAATGGCAGATGAATCTATGTATATGCTTGTTAGAGGTGCTTTAGTAAAAGGTCCTGACGATATTATATTAAGTATAGAAGATGGTAATGCAGAGGGTAATGAAGTAGTTAAAAATGCAAAACTTGCATCTGCTTTTGACAGATATGTAGCTTCAATGCTTTATGACTTTAACAAAGGTATGAATGTTTCTATTTTAAAAGAGGGTGAGGGTGATCCTCTTATCTTTATTGAAGGTAGAGAATCATTAAATTTAGGTGGATACATTGGTCCAAAAGAATATGAGATTTTAAAGTCTATTAATCCTGAACTTACTGATGCTATTGAGTTTGGTTGGTTTACTTTTCTCTCTAAACCTTTTTATAAAATACTTTTATGGTTACAAAATATTATAGGAAATTGGGGTTGGGCGATTATTCTCTTTACTCTTCTTGTTAAATTAATTTTATTTCCTCTCTCATATAAGGGGATGATGTCTATGCAGAAGCTTAAAGACTTAGCTCCTAAGATAAAAGAGCTAAAAGAGAAACATAAAGGTGACCCAGCTAAGATGAATGCACAGATGATGGAGATGTATAAGAAGCATGGAGCAAACCCTATGGGTGGTTGTCTTCCTATGTTACTACAAATCCCTGTTTTCTTTGCACTTTATAGAGTATTGTTAAATGCAGATGAGTTACAAGGTGCGTCATGGATACCTATGTGGATTGATAACCTAGCAACTGCTGACCCATATTATATTTTACCAATATTGATGGGTGCTTCTATGTGGTTTCAACAAAAAATTACACCCAATAACTTTACAGATCCACTACAAGAGAAAATATTTCAATGGTTTCCTGTAATTATGGCAATTATGTTTATTATTATGCCTTTTCCATCTGGGTTGGTTCTTTACTGGGTTGTGAATAACCTCTTTACAATTGGTCAACAATATGTTATCAATAATGCTTATAAAAAACATAAAGCAACAGCTGCAATTGCAAAACAGAACAAATAAAGGAATTTACTATGAAAAAAGTTGAAGCATCTACACTTGAAGAGGCATATGTAAAAGCTGCAACACTCTTAGAATGTTCGATTACTAATTTAAAATATGAAGTGATACAATATCCTTCTAGTGGAATTTTAGGTTTTATGAAAAAAAAGGCTATTATCGTTGCAACATGCAAAATAGATAAAAAAGAAAAAATTACAGTAAAAAAAGCTAAAACACTTATAAGTAAAGAAGAGAGTTTAGCTATGGAAGTACTAGAGACAGTGAAAGAAGAACCTTTAGTTGTTGAAAAAGTAATTCTAAAGAGTAACAAAGAGATAAAAAAAATTCAAGAAGTAAAAAAAGCAGAAACTCCAAAAGAGAAAGATGCAGTACTAGATAGCTTTTTTGAACATAAAGAAGAACTTGTAGAAGATATAGAAACTGCTGAAGAGATAGTTGAAGAAGAAGTTATCTATGATGAGTTAGCAATGTTAATAGAAAATCAATTAAAAGAACTTCTCTCTTATTCATGCTTCGATATAGATGTTGTTGAAGTTGATGTAAGAGATAATACAGCACTTATATTTATAGATGGTGAAGATGCAGCACTTCTTATTGGGAAAGAGGGGTATCGTTATAATGCTCTTTCTTACATGCTTTTTAACTGGTTACATACAAAATATGAACTTTTTATTAAGTTAGAAATTGCAGAGTTTCTTACATCGCAACAAGAGATGATAAGTAACTATATTAAACCAGTTATTGAAAATGTAGAAAAAAATGGTAGAGGAAAAACACGCACACTTGACGGTATCTTAGTACAGATTGCCTTGGAACAACTGCGTGAGAGATTTCCAAATAAATACGTTGCTGTAAAAACAGGCAGAGATGGTAAAAAATTTGTTGTAATTAATGAATTTAATAATAAAGTCAAATAGCTAAATGAATAATTCTATCGCTGCTATAGCTACAGCACATGGTGTCTCTTCTATCTCTATTATTAGAGTAAGTGGAGAGATGGCATTAGATATTGCTTATAAAATATCTAGGTTAAAAATTATTACTACTCGCTATGCACACCTTACCTCTCTTTACCGAAAAGATAATTCACTTATAGATCAAGCTATTATGATTTATTTCTCTGCTCCTAACAGTTTTACTGGAGAAGAGATAGTAGAGTTCCAGTGTCATGGTGGTATGATAGTAGCTCAAGAGATACTTGACACTATAGTTGAGTATGGAGTGCGACTTGCAGAACCTGGAGAATTCTCTAAAAGGGCTTTTCTTAATGGTAAAATAGACCTTACAGAAGCAGAAGCCATCTCTAAATTGATAGAAGCCAAATCTGTAGATGCTGCGAAGATTTTAGCAAAGCAGATGAAGGGTGAGTTAAAGGTTTTTGTAGATGAGAGCAGGGATGGACTATTGAAATCTTTAGCATATTCTGAAGTGATGATAGACTATGCTGAAGAGGATATTCCTGATGACATTATGCAAAGTATAGTTACACAGCTTGATGGTCTTACTACTAAAATAGAACAGATTGTAGATGCTAGTTATCGTAGGAGAGGACTTATTGAAGGTTTTAGAGTTGCTATTATTGGCAAACCAAATGTAGGTAAAAGTTCTCTTTTAAATGCTTTACTCTCTTATGATAGAGCTATCGTAAGTGACATAGCAGGAACAACAAGAGATACCATTGAAGAGCAGGTACGTATAGGCTCACACATTATTAGACTTGTAGATACTGCTGGCATACGAGATTCTAACGATACTATAGAAAAAATAGGTATAGAGAGAACGTTAAGCTCCATAGAAGATGCTGATGTGGTTATCGCTCTTTTTGATGACTCAAGGATTTTTGATAGTGAAGATGAGAAGATACTTTCACTTATATCCAAATTGGAAGATAAGCATATTATTGTTGCACTCAATAAAGTAGATTTGAAAAGCTCTTTTGAACGTAATAAAATTGCTATGTATCATCCGTTAGAGGTAAGTGCAAAAATGAGCTTTACAAAACTTACTAATGCGTTGGAGTCTTTTTTTAACTCTATTGGTGAAGGAGATGAACTTATGCTTATCTCAACACGTCAGATAGAAGCAGTTAAAAAGAGTAGAGAAGCTATTTTAGAGGCTAAAATACCACTACTTAACGGTGAATTAGAATTCTTCTCTTACCATCTTCAAGAGGCAGTTAAGGCTATCTCTTCTATCTCTAAACCGTACGACAGTGAAGAGATATTAGATAAAATGTTCGGCGAGTTTTGCTTAGGAAAATAAAGGTTTAGAAGCGTATTTACTTTTCTAAAGTTAATACAGTATGATTTAAATTATTAAAAAAGGCTATAAAATTTATGATTAAAAAACAACTATTGATAACAACATCTATCTTGATATTGCTTTTTACAGGATGTGTAGAGAGAGAACTTTTGGTTGAGCCTAAAGACTCAGGTAGCAATACATGGGCTGAACAGACTAATGTAAATGATGTGGATACTTCAGATCTTGATGAGAACTTATCTGAGACTGAGACGATGATTAGTGAAGAGTCTAATAATGTAAGAAAAAAACGTGTTCCATTCCCCGTCTCTGAGTATAGTCATTTATCTTCATCTGGTAAAGCAACTATTAAAGGTACTATCTATGTTAGAGATTTAAATGGTGAAAAAGTATTAGGTTCAGGGACAAGACTCTATCTTAACCCTTTAACGAGTTACTCTAAACAGTGGTACCGTGAGAGCTATATAGGTGGACAGAAAATGGAAAAAGCTGATGCTAGACTCTTTAATTATTTAAAGTTTACAGCATCAAACAGTAATGGAGAGTTTGCATTTTATGGTGTACCAACAGGAAGTTATTATCTTATTGGTACGGTTAAATGTGCTTCAGAGTGTGGATATGACAAGAGTAAAAATATACGTATAGCGATACAAGTAAGTGTTCATGGTAGTCAAGTACTAGAACAAGATTTAACAAAAATAACTGATTAGGAGTCTATATTGTTTATTACACTTAGTACTACTGCTAAACAACCATTAAGAGCAACCTCACATAGTGCAGGTTTTGATGTATATGCAGATGAAGATATGAACATTGAAGAGGGGCAGACTAAGGCTGTTGGACTTGGTATTGCTATAGATGAAAAATGGTTTAAAAATATGAACGAAGTAGAGAATGAAGCATTTATGTTAGCACACTTTTTAGAACTTCATCCACGCTCTTCTTTACGAATGAAAGGGCTTATTATTCTTCCTGGAATCATAGACATGGATTATAGAAATGAGATAAAAATGATTGTTCATAACCCTATTGGTAATCAAACTTTTAGTATTGCTAAGCAAGATAAAATAGGGCAACTTCTTTTGAAAAGGCATGAGGGAGAATTGCTTCCTGCATCTTACACTACAGAAGCAAAACGTATGGGTGGTTTTGGAAGTACAGGTAAATAGTAGGCTTTATCTGCACTTGAAGTTTTTTCATAGGGAGAAGCTTAAGCTTACTCCTCTATATAGTTTTTAAGTTTACGTCCTACTTTAGGGTGTTTTAGTTTCTTGATAGCAGATGACTCTATCTGTCTTACTCTCTCACGTGTTACAGAGAGCTCTTTTCCTATCTCTTCTAGTGTTCTATCACTCTCATCTTCAAGTAGACCAAAACGCATACGTATAACGGCTTTTTCTCTCTCGTTAAGTTGGTCAAGTACTTCATCTATCTGGTTATTTAAATCATCTTTTAGTACAACATCAGTTGGACTTAGTGTTGCTTTGTCTTCAATAAAGTCACCAAATCTACCATCATCTTCATCACCAACTGGTGTCTCAAGAGAGACAGGCTCTTTTGTAATTTTGATGACATTTTTAACCTTGTCAACAGAGAGACCCACCTCTTCAGCAATGGTATCAAGATCAGGTTCTCTTCCCTCTTCTTGAAGGTGTTTTCTAATAATCTTATTGATACGGTTAATCGTCTCTATCATGTGGATAGGGATACGAATCGTTCTTGCCTGATCTGCAATAGCACGGCTAATTGCTTGACGTATCCACCATGTAGCGTAAGTAGAAAATTTATACCCTTTTTCATGCTCAAATTTATCTACAGCTTTCATTAGACCAATGTTACCCTCTTGAATAAGGTCAAGGAATGGTAACCCACGGTTAGTGTAACGTTTAGCAATCGATACAACAAGTCTAAGGTTAGACTTTGCCATACGCGTTTTTGCTACTTCAGATTTGGCTTTACCTTGACGGATTTGACCTAAAATCTCTTGAAGTTTCTCTTCTGTTAAGTCAAAACTTCCTTTACTCGCTTCTCTTGTTTCAAAAAGTTTTTTAATCTCAACATAGGTACTTACCATAGTAGTCTCTGGTACAATGTCTATAATATCTTCTTTATCTAGGTTAATAATATCATCAAGAAGTTTTTTATGGTTTGCTAGGAGAGTATCGTTAAAGAGTGGCAGTTTATACTCTAAACGTTTAAGCTCTTTATCAAAACTATCATCACTTTTTAATGCTGTCTCCATAGCTTTTACAAGCTCATTAATAAGTTTAGATGTAGGACCAAGGTTAAGAAGAGCAGCTTTGAGTAACTCTTTTTTATAAGCAATTTTAAGACGCTCATGAATTATTTTAATAGGATCTTTCTCTACTTTCATAAACTCTTCAAGCTCATCGCGTGATTTCATCCACTCTTTTTTAGCTTTCTCTAGTTGTTTAAAGCTCTCTACAACAAGTTTTACTCTTTTGTCATTTTTAGGTGCTTTATCTGTCTCTTTTTCACTCTCTTCTTTCTCTGGGTCAACTTTTTCATCTTCAAAGTTTTTAAAGAGTTCTTTTACACGTCTTTCACGATTAAGTAAAGGCTCTTTGTAGTTTAAAATATACCCTATAAGGTAAGGAACAGAACAGATAGCATCGATAATAATATCTTCACCCTCTTCAATACGCATAGAGAGGTCAACCTCTTCTTCTTTAGTTAAAAGAGGAATCTTACCCATTTCACGTAAGTACATTCTGACAGGAGAGTCTGAACGACTCCACTCTAGCAGCTCTTTCTCTTTGTGTAAGTCAAACTCATCATCATCACTCTCTGCAAGTTTTTTTCTTGCTTCATCTCTTCTTTTTAGCTCTTTAGCAGTAAGATATTTTGCATACTCAGAAGCAGAAATAAGCTCTGTTTTAGTATCTGTAGAGAGCTTAAAAATCTTTTTAGCTTGTGCAACAGTAGGAGACTTACTAAACTCTTTAGCGATGTTTTCAAATGTAACAACATCACCTTTTTTCTTAGATTTAAATAGTGCTTCAATGTTTTTAGAATTGTCTTTAACTGCCATGTGTATCCTTCAGTAATAATTAAGGTGGATTATACCGAAATTTTATGAAATATTGATAAGAAATTAGGAGATTTTTATTTATTTAGCTATAATCGCGAAAATTTACTAGGGTCTAGGCTCTTATTAAAAGGAACAATTTTGCAAGGTAAAGTTTGGAAATTTGGCGATAATAT
Organism: Sulfurovum sp.; assembly: GCA_027068435.1. Lineage (GTDB taxonomy): Bacteria > Campylobacterota > Campylobacteria > Campylobacterales > Sulfurovaceae > Sulfurovum. The sequence continues at coordinate 60,464 of JAMOTA010000054.1, read as the reverse complement.
AGATACAGATTTGATTATCGCAGCAAGATATCTTAATACAAGTGAGCCATCAGAGTTGGCAAAATATGTAATGGAAGATGCAGACCCTGAGTTTGTAAGTAAAATGAATGCAGGTGATATTATCGTTGCAGGTGAAAACTTTGGTTGTGGTTCAAGCCGTGAACATGCACCTATTGCACTTAAAGCAGCAGGTGTTTCAGCTATTATTGCTCCTACATTTGCACGTATTTTTTACAGAAATGCATTTAATATGGGACTTCCTATCTTTGAGCTAGAAGAGTCAGCAGAGATAAACGAAGGTGATACAGTAAGAGTCGATATGGTTGCAGGTGAAGTGATCAATATCTCCCAATCAAAAACATACAAGTTCTCACCTATACCTGAGTTTATGCAAGAGTTAGTAGATGCAGGTGGACTTATCGCGTTTGCTAAACAAGAGATAGCAGAAAAAGAAAGAACAAAAAAGGCTTAATATGAGTAAAAGTTATAAAATTGGTGTAATCAAAGGTGATGGTATCGGTCCAGAAATTATTGATGAAGCGATAAAAGTACTTGATGCAGTCTCTGTATCACAAGGATTTAATCTCAAATATGAAGAGATGCTACTTGGTGGTGCTGCTATAGATGAAACAGGTGTGCCTTTACCAGAAGAGACTATTAAAGGTGTTAAGAAGTGTGATGCTATTCTTTTTGGTGCTATTGGTGGACCAAAATGGGATACTTTAGAGAGACATTTACGTCCTGAGTCTGGACTTCTTGGTTTACGTAAAGAGATGGGAACATTTGCAAACCTAAGACCAGCAATGGTGTATGATGAATTGGTAAATGCTTCAAGTCTTAAAGCAGAGGTGATTCAAGGTGTTGATATTATGGTTGTACGTGAATTAACAGGTGGTATCTACTTTGGTCAGCCAAGAGAGCTTCACCAAGATATGGCATTTAACACGATGGTATATACAAGAGAAGAGGTAAAACGTATCGCTATTGTTGCTTTTGATATTGCTATGAAACGCGAAAAACGTATCTGTTCTGTAGATAAAGCTAATGTACTTGAAGTTAGTCAATTTTGGAGAGAAATAGTAGAAGAGGTAGCTGTAGATTACCCAGAAGTTGAACTTTCACACATGTATGTAGATAACGCTGCTATGCAACTTATCCGTGAACCTAAACAGTTTGATGTTATCTTAACTGGTAATATTTTTGGTGATATCCTTTCAGATGCAGCATCTATGTTGAGTGGTTCTATTGGACTCTTACCAAGTGCTAGTACAGGTAAAGGTGTAGGGCTATTTGAACCTATACATGGTTCAGCACCAGACATAGCAGGTCAAGGTATCGCTAACCCATTAGCAACTATCTCTAGTGCAAGTATGATGTTACGTTATGCATTGGGTGAAAATGATGCAGCAGACAAAATAGACGATGCCATTAAAAAAGCACTCTCAGAGGGTTACCGTACTGGTGACTTAGGTGACTATGATGCAAAAGAGATTTGTACTTGTACTGAAATGGGTGATATTATCGCCGATTATAGTAGTAAATAGCATACCGTATTACGATGGAAAATAGAGCAAGAGTACTTATTGATTGTGAAGATGCAAAAGGTTTAGTCTATAAAATTTCAAAAGTTTTTTATGACAGAGATTTAAACATAGACAATAACCGTGAGTTTGTAGATAAAGAGCATGGAAGATTTTTCATGCGTACAGTAGTAACGGGGCTTTTTAATGCACAAGAGTTACAATATGAGTTAGAGTCTGTTGTTCCTAAAGATGCACAGATTAAAGTTATAGAACCTAAAGATAAGAAAATTATCATTATGGCAACCAAAGAGTCTCATGCCTTGGGTGATATTCTTATCCGTCATGAAGATGGTGCATTAGGAGCAGATATAGCTTGTGTCATAGCCAACCATGACACATTAGAGAGTTTAGTTCGTAAATTTAACATTCCTTTTTTCTATATTCCTGCAACTAACATGAGCAGAGAAGAACATGAAAAAGAGGTGATGAAGCATATTAATAAGTTTGAATTTGACTACATTGTTCTTGCTAAATATATGCGTATTTTAACTCCTACATTTGTAAAATCATACACTAAAAAAATTATCAATATTCATCACTCTTTCTTACCTGCATTTATAGGGGCTAACCCCTACAAGCAAGCGTTTGAGAGAGGGGTTAAGATTATAGGGGCAACGGCACACTATGTTACAGATGACTTAGATGAAGGACCTATTATTGCTCAAGATGTTATCCCTGTTAACCACCGTCTTACATGGAGAGATATGCAAAAAGCAGGACGTGATGGAGAGAAGATAGTACTTTCACGTGCATTGTCGTTAGTTTTAAACGATAGAGTCTTTGTCAATGGTAACAAAACAGTTATATTTTAAAGGATTAGCGTTATGTTTAACATCGTACTAGTAGAACCACAAATTCCACCAAATACAGGTACCATAGGTCGTCTATGTGTCAACCTTGGTGCAACTCTTCACTTAGTTAAACCTCTAGGGTTTGACATAGACGACAAAGCTGTCAAACGTGCAGGTCTTGATTATTGGAAAGATTTGGATTTAGTTATATGGGAGAGCTTTTCTGAGTTTTTAGAAGCCCATCCAATAGATGAGAACAGTTTTATGGCAACTACAAAAACAGATAACCTCTATTTTAATGCACCTTTTAAGAAAGATGACTACATCTTATTTGGTTCTGAGACTAAAGGTTTAGATGAAAAAATTCTTTTAGCTAATCCTGAGCAGTGTATTACTATCCCTATGGCTGGTAAGGGTAGAAGCCTTAACCTTGGTGTTAGTGTAGGGGTTGTTATCTATGATGCTTTGCGTCAAAACTATGAGGGATTTAAAAAAATTACCATAGCAAATACTTTGAAGGAGTCCTAATGTCATTTGGAGATTATCTTTATATTTTTGTTGTTATACTCTTCTCGTTTATGACTTTTACTATTGTTAGAAATAACTTTTTATCTAAATTCGACGACCAAGAGAGACGTAAAGACTTAGTCGATGAGTATGAAGATGATTATGTTTCAGATAAATCAGAGAAAAAAGAGATAGAGATAAAGAAAGACTAACCCTCTATTTACCAATATTTAGATAGAATAAAAGCTATTATTATTCGTATAGGACTATCTAAATGACACAACCACTACTTATTGAAATCGGTGTAGAGGAACTTCCTGCTATACCACTACTTAAAATCGTATCTAACATAGAAAAATCTTGGCAAAAACTACTGAAAGAGTATAACCTAACATCAGAGTTTGAATTTATCTATACACCAAGAAGATTGGTACTTAAACAGAGTGCAATACCTACAAAACAAGAAGATGCAACTGTAGAGTTTTTTGGACCTCCTTTAGTTGCAGCACTTAAAGATGGTGAGCCTACTAAAGCAGCAGAAGGTTTTGCACGTAAATGTGGTGTAAGTTTTGACGCACTTGGTCGTGGAGAGAAGAATGGTAAAGAGGTGCTTTACTTTAAAAAAGAGGAGAAGGGTTCAGATACTACTTCACTTCTTCAAGAGATGCTTGAAAAATGGATAGCCTCTATGTCTTTTGGAAAGATGATGCGTTGGGGAAGTAGAACCGATGAGTTTATACGTCCTATTCGTTGGCTTCAAGTAAGACTAGGCAAAACTTCTGTACCTGTAGAGCTATTTGGAGTTACTTCAAGTACAAAAACCTACCTTCACCGAATGGTTAGTTACGATACAGTAGAAGTACCTAGTATTGAGGCGTATGAAGGACTTTTAAAAGAGGGTGCAGTAATGCTCTACCCCTCAGACAGAGAGAGTAAAATTTTAGCAGAGTTCGATGCCCTAGAAGCAGAACACAATATCATCATAGAGAGAGACCGTTCACTTATCGCAGAGGTAGTAGCTATAACAGAAAACCCTAAAGCACTTGTGGGTACTTTTGATGAGCTCTTCTTAGAGTTACCACCTGAAGTGATTATTACATCTATGAAAGAGCATCAACGTTACTTTCCAGTATTTGAAAATGGGAAAATAGCAAATAAGTTTGTAGTTGTAAGTAATGCTTATACAGACGACTACACTAAAGTAGTTGAAGGGAATGAACGTGTACTTAAACCACGTCTTGCAGATGGGCTTTTCTTTTACAAAAATGATCTTAAAAACGGACTCTCTACAGATGGACTTGAAAAAGTACAGTTTATAGATGGACTAGGAACACTTGCAGACAAAATAGACAGAGAGAAGAAGATTGCTATGCGTCTGTTGGGTCTGTACATGAAAAATGTAGAGAAAGAGACAAGTAAAAGTAGTGTAGAGTTAGAAAAAATGATGGATAACTCTGTATCACTTGCTAAAGCTGACCTTATGTCTGAGATGGTATATGAGTTTACAGAACTTCAAGGACTTATGGGGTACTACTATGCCAAAGCACTAGGCGAAGATGCTGTTGTTTACTCTGCCATAAAAGAGCAATACATGCCAGTAGGTGAGGGTGCTGAGTTACCTGCATCTATATTCTCTTCTATTGTTGCTATGAGTATCAAACTTGACACGCTATTTGGACTCTTCTCCGTAGGTAAAATACCAACAGGTTCTAAAGATCCTTTTGCTCTTAGACGTGCAGTAAACGGAGTCGTACGCATCGTAACAGCTTACGATTTAAGTTTTAATATTGATGATATTATCATACTACTAAAAGATAGTTATAAAGAGTTTGATACTAAGCTACTCTCAGACTTTATCTTAGAACGTATTAATAAATCTTTAGATGCAAACCCATCAGTTATTGCCGCAGTTCTTGCTTCAGGTGAAAGAGATATTAGCCAAATAGCAAAAAAAGTATCTGCACTCAATGAGATAGTCTCTTCAGACATCTTTAAAGAGCAGTTTTCTACTTTTAAACGTGTAGCAAATATCTCTAAAGATGTAAATTTAGATAGTGAGTTAAGTATAGATATTACGCTTTTCAAAGAAGATGCAGAAGTAAACCTTTACAATGCCTATGTAAAAGTTATCAACCAAGACTACGTAGACTACAAAACACACTTAGAAGCACTCTTTGGGCTTAAACGTGAACTAGATGCATATTTTGATGACGTTATGGTAAATAGTGAAGATGAAGCCCTAAAAGCAAACAGACTAAACATGATAGGTTCTATCTATAAAACATTTAAAGCCATAGCAGATATTAAAGAAATTTCAGTTTAGTAACTAAGATAAACTTCAAATTATGCATTGATAGAGTTCTTTACTGCTATCCATTGTGACATGTATTTGGTACTCATCATGGTGTGATGTTTAAGCATAGCACCTGTAAAGTTCTTTAAACGGTGTTGTGCTAAGTTCTTTTGAGTAAGAGTGATTTTGTCAAGTAATTCACTACCTAGTACTCTGCTGTCATACCTTGCATAAAGAAGTGCTGTTGCATTTTTTTGTGCTTCTACCCATGCTTCTTCATCTTTGTAAAGTTTAACGGCTGCTTCTACAAACTTCTCTATGTCATCTTCTATTATGCCACCCCATGGTTCGTTTTGGTACATTCCTTCACTACCTACTGAGCTAGTAACTGTGGGTGTTTGCATAACCATTGCATCAAGAAGTTTACCTTTAATACCTGCACCAAAACGTATGGGTGCTAAACAGATGCGAGATGCTTCCATAACTTTAAAGGCATCTTCTGCCCAACCTTTGATGAGAAAACCAGTTTTAGGGTTATGTAGTGCTGTTGCTTTAGGTGGTGGGTAAGAGCCGTAAATATGTAACTGTGCATCGGGTATCTGTTTTCTGATTAGAGGCCAAATCTTCTGTAGGTACAAGACAACATCCCAGTTAGGAGCATGACGAAAATTACCGATAGTCATAAAGTGTTTACGCTCTGAAAAGCAGAGGGTTTTTTTAGGTGCTTTTTCTAACTCTACCATAAAAGGAAGATGGTGAAGTAAAGAGGCATCTACTTTAAAAGTATTTACAAGAAGTTCAATTTCATAACTAGAAATAATCAAAGATATATCACAACGTAAAATAGCAGCTATCTCACGTTTTGCTAAGTCACTAAAGAGGTCTGCTTGTGTAAGGTCACGTTGGGCTTTAAGAGCTTGATGGCGTGCGTGACGTAAGCACTGTAAATCTTCAGTATCTAGTATCTTGAGGCTTAAAGGGGCGTATTTATCTACCCTCCAACCAAACTGCTCTTCCATCATAAACCTATCGAACATCACTATATCAGGTTGATACTGCATGATATACGTATCGAAGCTGTCACAATTGAGTCTGATACTCTGACTTGTTATACCCTCTTTTTCTAAGTCTATCATATGCTCTGTAGGCTGAGCAGGAGTAGCAAACTCCACTTGCCAACCTTGCTCTCTGTAGAGTCTCAAGATAGACATCATATGACTACCAGCAGCAGAAGAGTTAGGCTCAGGCCACACATAACCAATAATTAGGATTTTTTTCATTAGGTTTCCTTTTATGAGGATATTATACTTTAAACAGTCTGTATAATTCAAAGATATTATTTAAAACTCTGCTATAATAAATATATATCTAACAGACTAAAGGAGCATTTATGCCATCATTAGCACGAGCAATTGAATTTTATACTTATGACGACTATAAGCAGTGGGATGGTAATTGGGAGCTTATAGCTGGTATGCCTTTGGCAATGGCACCTGCTCCTATGCGAAAACATCAAAGTTTAGCAACAGTTATTATAACTGAACTTCACAATCAACTAGAAGAGTGTACTCAGTGTGAGGTTCTAGGAGAGATAGACTATAAAGTGAGTGATGACACTATTTTAAAGCCTGACATTGTTCTAACTTGTGGAGAGACAAACGAAAGTTATCTTACTAAATCTCCTGAAATTGTAGTAGAGATTATCTTAAAGTCAACAGCCAAACGTGATGAAAAGTATAAGTTTGAGATTTATGAAAAAGAGAAAGTCACCTATTATATTTTAGTCTATCCTAACGACCTAAGAGCCAAAGTTTACAAACTTGAAGGGTCAAAATATGACAAACAAGGTGACTTCTTAAATGAGAGCTACAGTTTTGAAGAGACAACATGCAAAGTAAATTTAGACTTTGAACGTGTTTTTAAGAGGTTTCGGTAGAGTCTTCTCAAATGCAATCTTTCAAAAAATAATATTTATGAACTTATCGTGACATCAATTTGTATATGGTATAATAGTTTATTATGAATTTAACTAATCAAATTAAAAAAAAGCTTTCTAAATTTTCAGATGATAAAATTATTACTTTTAAAGATTTACGCTCTCAAATGGATAAAGAAATAAATGTCGATAGTTTTAGAAAGGCTCTTCATCGTCTACATAAACAAGGTATAATTACAATAAATGGGCGTGGACAATTTGTTAAAGAAGAGCAATTTAAAACTTATCTATTTGTATATGGTTCTTTGAAAAAAGGATTTGAAAATCATGATATTTTATCGGATGCTAATTATATTAGTCAAGCTAAAACTTTGCGTAAATTTGCAATGTATAAAGAAGAAAATCATGATTATCCATATATTATAGATGATGCACAATATGGTCAAAATATTGATGGTGAAGTATATGAGATAACACGCCAAGATATATTAAAAAGAGTAGATGAATTTGAATGTGCTCCTATATACTTTAAACATGAAAATATTTTTGTGCAAACACGAAGCCGAAAAATTAAAGTAAAAACATATGTATTATCATCCCCTAGGGTTCCATTAAACCAAAAGCCCTTAAAATCTTGGGTTCAAAATAAAAGAAAAATTGATATAGACTTTAATGCTTATTATCAATCTATACTTGGATAGTTATTATGAAAACAAGTACTCGAATAATTTGTAAAGAGCAAGTTTTGCCTAGAGCTGTTATTTCATTCCCCAATAATCTTAGATTTGGTTGTGAATTTGAATTTTACATTAGTGGAAATAATACTAAAGAAATTATTGAAGAACTTAAATCTATAAGTGGATCAGATATTTTAATTAATCTTAGTGAAGTACCTGCGGAGGATGATTCTCATAATTGTTTATGTTTAAAATACGATAGTTCTCTTGCAGATGCTGGAGTTGAAATTTCTATACCAATTTGTTCTTATGATACCTTGTGTTATTACATTGGTCATATTTCTTATATTATAGATGAATATGGAACTACTAATGAAGATACAGGCTTTCATATTCATATCTCTATGAAAAATAAAGAAAATATGGATTTTTATGCTCTTCTTCTATTGTGTGATGATGCTAACTTGTTAAATAGTTGGGGAGAGAGAAATGGGTATAGTCTGAATCCTATGGAAATATTAAATTGTTTAAATGAAGAAGAAGCTAAAATATTAAAAAATAATAAAGGTAGAGTTTGGAGTATTGAGCGAAGAGGTAATGCTCATATTGAAATAAGAACTATGGGTGGAATAGCTTATCATAAAGAGATAGAAAAGATTTATAAGGAATTAGATCTGTTTATTAAGTTTTTTCAAGAAAGTTTAGAAAATATGAAACTAAACTCTCATTATAAAACTATTTTAAGAAATCACTTAAAAATATTAGATTGTACTAATAATGATAAAATAAGACGATTTCAAGATTTTATTAGTACTATTAATCCTATCGTTGATTAATTCAACTCCCTAGCCACCAACTCATTCACAACCTTAGGATTCCCTTTTCCTCTCGTAGCCTTCAAAACCTGTCCTACGAAGAAGCCAAGTAGTTTTGTATTTCCTGCTTTAAATTTTTCTACATTTTCAGGGTTTTTTGCAATGATCTCTTCTATGAGAGGTAAGATAATAGCTGGGTCACTTATCTGTATTAGCCCTTTGCTTTCTACTATCTCTTTTGGGTTTGCTCCGTTTTTGTTCATCTCTTCAAATACTTGCTTGGCAATTTTACTTGAGATGAGTTCATTATCTACCATTTCTACAAGTTCAGCTATCTGCTTAGCTGAAAATTTTAACTCATTTATCTCTTTTTGTTTTAGCTCTCTAGCTACATCGTTTGTTACTATATTGGCAATATTTACAGGGCTGTTGCGTGTAAGTAGAGCCTCTTCAAAAAAGTGTGATAGCTTTGCATCACGAGCTAGAGTGTTTGCCACTTCGCTGTTTAGTCCTAGTTGAGTGTATTTGTCAAATAGTGCTTGTTCTTCTTTACTCATAGCTACCACTTCGCCATCTATTTGCACTTTTTTAGCTTCTGCTTTTGGTGCAGGTTTAGGTGCTTTTTTCTTTTTAGATGATGACTCTTTAAGTCCTACTATCTTATTAAATACTGGGTTTTCATCTGTGTAGTCTATAGGGTCAGCGTAGAAGTAACCCTCTCTTTCAAACTGAAAACGTACGTCAGGTTTTTGGTTAATAACAGCAGGTTCTATCAAAGCATTTTTAATGACTTGTAAAGAGTTAGGGTTTAAATCTTCTACTCCCTCTGGTGCTTCTGTTTTAAAGAGTCTGTCATAGACTCTTACTTCTATCTTTTTAGCTTGGGTTGATTCTACCCATTGGATGGCACTTTTTACTTTTATGCCACTGCTGTCTTCTCCACTTTTAGAGTTGGGGTAGTACTCTGCTTTTATCTCTACTATATTGCCATTAGTATCTTTTATTATCTCTTTACATTTGATGATATAAGCGTACTTTAGTCTTACTGCTTGTTCAGGTGTAAGACGGAAGTAGCCTTTTGGAGGGTTCTCCTCAAAATCAGCTCCGTCGATGTAAATCTCTTTAGCAAAAGGGAGTTTTCTTGAACCCTCTTTAGGTACATCATGTGGGTAGTAAGATGCTTCTATCTCTTCTGAACCTTCGTAGTTTACTATGGTGACTTTGAGAGGGTCAAGTACACACATAACTCGTGGTACTTTTTTGTTTAAGTCATCTCTTATGCTAAACTCTAGCTGTGCAACATCTACCATAGAGTTGGCTTTTGCTATACCTATGCCGTCACAGAAGTTTAAAATAGACTCTGCTGTGTATCCTCTTCTTTTGTACCCTGCTATAGTTGGCAGACGAGGGTCATCCCATCCGTTTACTTGACCACCCTCTACCAGCTCTAAAAGCTTTCTTTTACTCATAACCGTGTAGTTAATACCTAATCGTGCAAACTCATGTTGGTAAGGTCGTGGAGATGTTAAGCCTAAGGTATCAAGTACCCAGTTGTAAATGTCACGGTTGTTTTCAAACTCTAGCGTACAGATGGAGTGAGTAACGCCCTCTATGTAGTCAGAGAGACAGTGAGCAAAGTCATACATCGGGTAGATAGCCCACTCGTCACCAGCTCTAAAGTGGTGTGCATGTTTGATGCGGTAGAGTAGTGGGTCACGCATTTTCATGTTAGCCGCACTCATGTCTATTTTGGCACGAAGTACATGCTCGCCATCTTTAAACTCGCCATTTTTCATCTTCTCAAAAAGTTCAAGGTTCTCTTCTACACTTCTGTTAGCATACTTGCTTCTTTTACCCGCCTCAGTCACTGTTCCACGAAGTTCACGCATCTCCTCTTCGTTGGTACTATCTACATACGCTTTACCCATCTTTATGAGTGCTATAGCATACTCATGGATTTTTGGAAAATAATCAGAAGTGTAACGTACACTCTTGTCCCACTCAAACCCAAGCCACTCTACTGCATCTTTAAGTGCTTCAACATACTTAGTATCTTCTTTTGTTGGGTTTGTATCATCCATTCTAAGGTTACAGTGACCATTGTAGTCATTGGCAATACCAAAGTTTATACAGATAGACTTAGCATGCCCTATGTGAGGGAAGCCGTTTGGCTCAGGAGGAAATCTTGTTGTAACCTCTTTATACTTACCTGATTTTAAGTCTGCCTCAACTATTGTCCGTAAAAAATCTTTGCTTTCACTCATACTAATTAAACCTTTTTATATTGATACTTTTTTATTAGAAGTATTTTATCAAATTTACTGCTTATAGTATCTTAGAGTAGTAATAAAAATCAAGAAGATAAGAGGCTATCTTTAGTTACTTTCTACATAAGCTTGATATAATCTCATAAAATATTATGGGAGAAGCAAATGGAATTAGAGAATATAGTACCTTGGGGACGAAACTTAACAGAGTATGTAGCGATGTTTTTACTCACAAGTGATAACTTAAATTCAAAGATATTAGGTTGTGGTGATGGACCTGCAAGTTTTAACACGGAAGTAGATTTGCACGATGGCAAAGTAGTCTCTGTTGACCCTCTTTATGCCTATAGTAAACAAGAGATTATGCAACGCATAGATGATGTCACAGAAGAGGTCATGGAGCAAGTGGTAAAAAATAAAGAAGATTTTGTATGGCATAGCATTACCTCTACAGGTATGTTGTACGAGATGCGTATAGAAGCGATGACAGAGTTTCTCATAGACTACAACGAAGGAAAAGAAGAGGGTAGGTATGTGACTGCTGAGTTACCAAACCTCCCTTTTAAAGAGAAAGAGTTTGACCTTGCACTTAGTTCACATTTTCTCTTTCTCTATAGCGAACAGCTAGATGAAACCTTTCACATAGTGTCACTTATAGAGATGCTAAGAGTAGCCAAAGAGGTAAGAGTCTTTCCATTGGTAAACTTAAAAGGGGAGCGGTCACCCCATGTAGATGGTGTCAGAAAAGCACTTGAAAACCTTGGTTATGAAACTTCCATCGTAAAGACAGGGTATGAGTTTCAAAAAGGAGCAAACGAGATGTTAAAGGTAACAACTACCCTTTAACCTTACATAAATCTCTTTGTCCGACTAGTAGCCTCTGCTTCTAAGGGGTTATCTGGCCAATAATGCTTTTTATACTTCCCTCTTAACTCTTTTTTTACTTCATCATAAGTATTTGCCCAGAAGCTCTCTAAGTCTTTTGTCATCTGTATGGGACGCGAAGCAGGAGAGAGTAGGTGTAGCATGAGTTTTACCTCGCCATTTAGTACAGTTGGTGTACTTTTTGTTCCAAACATCTCTTGAAGTCGTACCGCTAAGATGGGCTGTTTTATGTTTTCGTAGTTTATGGTTATGTTCGAGCCTGAAGCTACTTTAACCTTTTGTGGAGCAAGTCTATCTAGGGCTTGTCTCTGTTCAAAAGTCATAAGCCCTAGAAGTATGTTGTACAAATCTAGTCCCTTCAATGCTCTAAGTGTACGCATGTTACTCATGTAGGGTGCTAACCACTCCTCCATGTTCTCCAAGAGGTAGTTCTGTGAAAAGTCAGGAAAGTCTATGGGATGTTTCTGTTCATACTCTCTTACAAAGCAAACTCTATCTCTTAGTGCTAGTGCTTCTGTAGCCCAGTTTAATGTCTCTAACCCTAACGCCTCTAACTCCTCAAGAAGTACCTCTAAAACCAACGCTTCAGAAGCATCTTTACTTTGAACTTCTTTGAGTGTTATGGCTCCAAGTTTTGTAATTTTAAGAGACTCTACACGCTCTTGTTCTTCATTCCATGTGACATCTTCATGTACGACTAACTGTTCAAAGAGATACTCCTCTATCTGTGTATGAGAGAGGGCTATGGCTTTATATATGCTTGCGTTGGTATGTTTAGCATCTACATCGGCTATGACTAAAAAACCTCTGTTATAGAGTTCATCTTGTGAGTGCAGTACAGCACCCTTACCATTGGCAAGGAGGTAGGTACTGTTTTTGTCACCACGCAGTTTAGCAATACGGTCTGGGTAAGCAAAAGCAAGAAGTACCCCTAACATCTCTACATCTACGGTAGCTTTTTGTTGCTTGTGTATGCGTTTGGCATTTTTAAGCAGATACTGACACTGTTTGAGGTTAATGTATGCAGAGTTGATGCCATTTTGCATCTGAACATCATGTAGTGCATTTACACGTTCACGTAAGTCCGAAGAGTTAAAGGCATGAGTATAAATATCTTTTTCATTTATGAGAACACAAAGAAGTGAAGCTTCATAGCTAAGGTTTAACTCTTTTGCTTTGAGCATCATGTGTGCAAGTCTTGGGTGCATGGGGTACTTTGCCATAGCTTTTCCATGAGCTGTAATGCTCCCCTCTTTGTTTAACGCACCCAGCTCTTGAAGCAGTGTTCTTGCATGAAGAAGAGTGCTTTTAGGAGGTGTGTCCATCCATGTCATCTGATGTATGTCATCGTTACCCCATAACGCTAGTTCTAGCAAAAGCTGACTAAGGTCACATGAGAGTATCTCAGGGGTGTCATGTTTTATGAGTATTTTAGACTGATGCCAAAGATGGTAAGCTGTACCAGTAGAAGTACGACCCGCCCTTCCTGCTCTTTGTGTGGCAGCATCTTGGGAGATAAAGGTACTTTCAAGTCTGTTCATCCCTGAAAAAGGGCTAAATATAGAGACATTGTGAAGTCCAGAGTCTATGACTATTTTTATCCCTTCTATGGTTAGTGAGGTTTGGGCTATGTTGGTAGTAAGTACCACTTTTCGTGTACCATGTGGGGGTGCTTTTATGGCTCTACTCTGTGCTTCTTTGCTCAAGTTTCCATAAAGAGTAGAGATGTAAACATCTTTTACATTACTTAGTTTAAGAAGCTTCTCTATTGTTTTTATCTCCCTTACTCCTGAGAGAAAAACTAAAATGTTTCCCTCTTTTGTAGCAAGTAAGTTTATAATGAGCCTATGTATGTAGCTAGGGAGTTCTTTTTTTGTAGGTTGCGTAGTGTTTGTAGGTAAAAATACAGACTCTACAGGAAAAGCTCTTCCCTCACTCTTTATGATGGGGGCATCTTGTAGTACCTTTGAGATGGCAGAGGTGTTGAGTGTTGCAGACATAACAAGTATTTTTAGTTCCTCACGAAGTACAGACTGTGACTCTAAAGCTAAAGCAAGAGAGAGGTCAGCATGTAAAGAACGCTCATGAAACTCATCGAAGATAACAAGAGCAACCTCTTCAAGGCTTGGGTCATTTTGTAGTTTACGGGTCAAGATACCCTCTGTTACTATGAGAATACGAGTCTGTTTACTCTGCACAGAGTCCATCTTCACTTGGTACCCAACTCTCTCACCCACCTTTTCACCCAACAGTTCAGCCATGCGAAAAGCAGAACTCCTCACAGCCAAACGGCGAGGTTCAAGCATAATAATCTTTTTACCTTGAAGCCATGGCTCATCAAGTAAAGCTAAAGGCAAAGCCGTAGTCTTCCCAGCCCCAGGTGGAGCTTGAAGTACAAGTCTATTATACTTTAAGAGTTTCTCTTTAACATCAGGGATAACGTGAGTAATAGGTAGATTTTTCATAATGAGATTATACTTTTATTTCATACACAAGTCTATACTTATCTTAACAATAAAATTTGATAGTTTTTACAAATAAAGTAATATTTTATAAAATAGAGAGTAAAGATTATCTTATGCTACTTTTAAGAAGATATTTCAAAACTCTGTATCTGTAAAAATTTAGGGTCTATGTTACTTTAAGAACCTTTTATTTTCATTCATCACTTTTAGAATCTTTGTACTATTTATCTCTATATTTTTAACTGTTTTGTAGTTACTATTCTCTTTAATTTTACTTTTAAACATTTTGTTTGGAAGGTTTGAAAAGATATAAGAGTATTTTTTGTCAATAATAGCATTATGGTTCCAATTAGCACAAAAAATAGATGTTCTATTAAATTTTCTATCAAAAATATTATAACCATTACTATAGTCATTAGTTGAGTTTTTTACTCCTAAAAGTGTTAGTAGTGTTGGTACTATATCATTGTGGCTAGTGAGAATGTTTGGAAATTTAGCAGGTAATTCTAACTGACCTTTTAGATTATTTGGTAATTTGATAATCATAGGGGTAACGGTTTGTGCTGTTGAAAAAGAGGAATTGTGACCAAATGAACCATACTCATAGAACTCTTGACCATGGTCAGAAGTGTAGATAATTAGTGAGTTATCATAGAGTTCTCTCTCTTTAAGTTTGTTTATCATTTCTCCAAATAGTTTATCATTATAAGCTACGGCATTTTTATATTGAGCAAAAAGTGTCTTTATATCTCTGCCTTTATTATCTACAGTGAGATAATTAATTTCTTTGTCCTCTGCATTAAATGGATTGAAATCTTTTGGAGAGGAGTAGCCATGAGGAGAGTCAAGAAATACAAAAGAGAATATAGGTTCTTTTGTACTGTACCCATTTACTTTAGATATAAATCTCTCTTTGCTCTGCTTATCTTTTTCCCATGGTTTACCTTCTGCATCATCTTGAATGCTATTTTGTATATCAACATAACAAGTTCTTCTAAATTCTGGCCAGTTGGTATTAGTTGAGGAGATAATGCTAATATTGTAATTTAGTTCATTAAGTACATCAAAAAGAACAGGACCTCTATTAGCATTTAAAAAAGAGAACCAATAGGTTGAGTTAAGACCATACATTAGTGAAAAAATACCAAATCTTGTAGCATTTCCTCCACTATAGTGATGCTGAAAACTAATAGCATCTTTTTTAAAATTTTCTATATTTGGAGTAGTCTTAGCGTTGATTTGAGTATAATTTACAGCATCACTTGCAAAGATAAAGATATTTATTTTTTGTTGGTTTTCTTTTAGTTTTAATGGTGATAGAGGGTAGTTAAGTAGCCCTTCTTTTCTTATTATATTTTTTGCCTCTTTCTCTATGTTGAAGTCAAAATATTTTGTTGCTACTTTAGTAAAGGTTAGGGGTTGATACAGTGGTATGACTTTAAATTTTGAAATAGTCTCATTTTTTGAAAAGAGAGAGAGTAGTCCATATCCTATCTTTTCTGTAAAAATAATAAGTACTAATGGAATAATTATGACTCTATTTAACTGTTTATTAAGTTGATATTTTCTTTTTTCTTTGATACTTATAAGTTTTTTAATAATATATAGTTCAAGACTTATAAACCCTAAAATTATAGCTATAAAAAATAGTAGAGGTAAAAGTCCAAGCTGTATAGAGTCCATAGCATCAGGAGAAGTTAGAATATTTAGTATCATCGCATTGATATGAAACTTATAGAGCCTAAATATAAAAAAATCAATAATTAGAATTATATTTACAGCAGTAAAGATAAATGCAGAGAGGTATAATATGAATTTTTTGCTAAATAAAAAGATAAAAAGTAAAATATATAGTAAAATATATAAGATTGTAGCACTAGATATTGTACCCATTGCTACTATTAATAATTCACCTATAGTATAGTCTCTATTATATTGTAAAAAAGAGAGAAATAGAATAGTTGTAATCAGTAGATTTATTTTTATAAAGAGTGAATAGTTACTATTTTTCAATTGAATCCTTGTCTAGTTATTATTGTATGTATTATAGCTTCCATAGATGTAATTTACCATTAAGAGAGTCTTAGTTTAAAGTCTTCATACTCAAATTGACGGAGTATCTCAACTGCTCCATTGACTCTTTTTATGGCTATACTAGGTAGTTTGATACCGTTAAATGTGGTAGCTTTTACCATAGTGTAGTGCATCTGATCTTCAAAGATGACTTTGTCTCCTATGTTTAATGGGCTATCAAAACTGTAATCACCCATAATATCTCCTGCTAGACAAGTGTTTCCTGCTAAACGGTAGGTGTGGGCTTTCTCTCCTGCTACGCCTGCATTTCGTACTTCTGAACGGTAAGGCATGATGATAGTATCTGGCATGTGTGCCTCTGCTGAAGTATCTAAAATAGCAATATCCATGCCATTATGGACAATATCAAGTACGGTACTAATAAGACTACCTGTTTCCCATCCTACTGCTTCACCAGGTTCAAGATATACCTCTACATTGTATTTGTCTTTAAATTGCTTTATGAGTGAAATGAGTTTTTTGGTGTTGTAACCTTTTTTGGTAATATGATGACCCCCTCCAAAGTTAATCCACTTCATTTGAGAGATATACTCTCCAAACTTCTCTTCAAAGTTTTTGAGTACACTCTCTAAGGCATCACTATCTTGTTCACAAAGAGCATGAAAATGTAAACCTTCACACTCTGCTAAAATAGAAGTATCTAAATTTGCCAATGTGGTACCTAACCTTGAGTAGAGTCCACAAGGGTTATAAATCTCTTTAGGTGACTGAGAGTACTCAGGGTTTACCCTTAAGCCTAAAGAGAGTTTAGGGTTTATGGCTTTTGCTTGGGAGGCGAAGCGTTTAAACTGTGAGGGGGAGTTAAAGATTATATGATGAGAAATCTCTGCTATCTTTTGTATCTCTTCCTCTTTAAAAGCAGGCGAGTAGGTATGTACCTCTTTAGCAAAGGTATCATTGGCTAACATAGCCTCATGTACTCCACTAGCACAACAGCCATCAAGATAGGGTTGTATAAGTGGAAAACTCTTCCACAATGCATAGCCTTTTAAAGCAAGAAGAATTTTCGCACCTGTTGCTTCTTTAATCTGCTGGAGTTGTTTAAGGTTGTTTAAGAGCAACTCCTCTTCAAGTAGCCAACATGGCGATGGTAAATTTTTTACGTTTAGTTTATTCATCCCTTATTATAACCATTCAAAGCCAAAATTTATAGATTTACTTCTAATTTACGTTACAATACTTTATAAAATGTCTGCTGTACCATAGACTAAAAATGAAAAGAGTTTACTGATGCTTGACTATAGAAAAAAATTGACACTAGATAGAGAGTTTTACCCCTCAAAGCATATAGATATTTCTGTTGAGAGTGACAGAGGAAGAGTACTCTCTTCTCCTGCTTTTAGACGCTTACAGAAAAGAACACAAGTCTTTGCACTTGAACTCAATGCCTCTATCCGTACAAGGCTAACACACTCACTTGAAGTGGCACAAACTGCACGCTTTATTGCAAAAAGTATCTTGAGTAAGTTGGAAGAGAAAGGGGTGAATGGTCTTGAATCGTATGGACTTGAAGCACTTGAAAATGCTTTTGTCTCTACCTCTGAGATGACAAGTTTACTCCATGACATAGGAAACCCACCCTTTGGACACTTTGCAGAGCAGACGATTAACAGATGGGTAGAGAAGTATGCTGTACCTATTTTAAAAGCATTTCCAGCAACTACTACAGAGACAAAAAATCTAAAAGAGCTTATCGCTAAAGATATTACTAACTATGATGGTAATGCCCAAGCTATTCGGGTGATTACTAAACTCCAAAGACTTAACCTCTCTTACACCCAAACCTTAGCCGTTCTCAAATACACAAGAGGGGCTTTTGAAGATAAACCTAAAAAAGGTGAAGCCTTTGATTACCTCAAGAAAAAACCAGGTTTTTACTACAGTGAAAAAGAGCTAATCAAAAAGATTCAAGAGCAGTTAGAAGTAGAAGAGGGGCATCGGTTTCCTATTACGTACATTATGGAAGCAGCCGATGACATCTCTTATCTCACAGCAGACTTAGAGGACTCAGTAGAGAAAGGTATATTGAGCTTAGATGAAGTATATAACCTTATAAAACATGAGTGTGAAAAAGAGAATGAGCATTATCTTTTAGAGATGATAGAAGAACGATACCAACAAGCTAAAGAGAATGAAGAACCTTATCAATTTAGTATGTTTTTTGCACTTACTAGGGCAAAACTTGTGACTTCATTGGTCTTTCATGTAGTAGATATCTATATGCAAAACCATGAAGCTATCTATAACGGTTCATTTAACGCTGCACTCTTGGAGTATGACAAAGAGAGTAAGTACTACAAAGCTGTTGAGATTTTGCAAAGAATTTCAGTAAAGTATATTTATGAGCATAAAGATGTACAAACTTTAGACCTTCAAGGGTATGCTATTATCAATGGACTGTTAGATACCTATCAACCCCTTTTAGTTTTGAATCATAGTGACTTTGAAGCCTTAATGAGAGAGGAGAAGATAGAGTGTTTTATCTCTATGCGTCTTATTAAAAGAGTCTCCTCTAAACAGATAGCAGCTTACCGTCAAGATGTGAAGTGCCTTGAGAAAGAAGATAGGGAAAACTATACCATACTTGAGTGGTACTACAGAGTACGTCTTATTATAGACTACATTAGTGGTATGACAGATGACTTTGCTTTAGAGGAGTATCGTCTCTTAATGGCGATAAAATAAGAGGTAGTAAATGGTACAAAATATAGATAAAATAAAACTGTGGCTAAAGCAGATAGGTTGGAGTGAGTGGAGTGTAGAGGTAGCTTCTGTAGATGCGAGTTTTAGAAGTTACTACAGGTTAAGAAAAGATAGTCAAACCTATGTACTGATGGACTCTTCACTACTTTTAGAGAGTATGTTACCATTTATCAAGATGCAAGAGAAGCTTTTTGCTGTTGAGGTAAAAATACCGCGTGTTATGGTAAAAGATATGAATTTAGGTTATCTTATATTAGAAGATTTTGGTAGTGAGCATTATTTTGATACGTTAACTAAAGAGAACTATATCACACTCTATAAAAAAGCCATAGACGAGATAGTAAAGATGCAAAAGGCTGAGGTAGAGGAGTTACTCCCATACGATGCAGCGTTTTTACATTTTGAGATGGCACTAATGCAAGAGTGGTATTTGGGTAAGTATTTACAGATACCCATAAACGATGAAGAAGAGACTACACTTAACTATGTACTCCAATCCATTACTCATGTGGCTCTTCAACAGCCTCAAGGGGTGTTTGTTCATCGTGACTTTCATTCGCGTAATATTATGCTAACTTCTCAAGGTAACATAGGCGTTATAGACTTTCAAGATGCTCGTGCGGGAGCTATAACGTATGACTTAGTCTCTTTACTTAAAGACTGTTACTTAGAGTGGAACAAAGAAGAGGTAGAGAAGTTAGCACTCTATTATAAAGAGAGTGTAGGGCTTAAAGTAGATGATGCAACCTTTATAAAATGGTTTGATTTTATGGGCTTACAGCGTCATATAAAGGTGCTTGGTATCTTTGCTAGGTTACATTTACGTGATGGAAAAGATGGGTATCTTAAAGATATTCCTCTAACATTAAAGTATGTGATAGAGACAGCATCTAAGTACAAAGAGACACAAGCCCTTGTAACTCTACTTACTACATGGAAAAAGGAGAAGAGATGAAATGTATGATACTCGCAGCTGGTTTAGGCTCAAGAATGAGACCCCTTACTGATGTTACCCCTAAACCCTTACTTAAAGTGGGTGGTATCCCTCTTATTGTGTGGCACATAGAACGCTTGGGACATAATGACTTTAGAGAAATTATTATCAACATTGCACATTTGGGTTATCAGATACCTCAAACCCTAGGCGATGGCTCTGAGTGGGGTGTAAAGATAAGTTACTCAGATGAACAAGAAGAGGGAGGGTTAGAGAGTGCAGGGGGCATTATCAAAGCTCTGCCACTACTTGGAGATGAAACTTTTTTAGTAGTCAATGGAGATATCTTTACAAGCTATGAGTTTCAATACCATAGAAAGTTAGCAGATGGCATTTTAGCACACTTAATTCTTGTACCTAACCCAGAACACAACCCTGATGGAGATTTTGCTTTAGAGGGGCATAAAGTTGTAGATAAGAGAGCTTACACATTCTCTGGCATAGGCTACTACTCTCCTAAACTATTTGAAGGGGTAAGTTATGGAAAAAGTGCATTACCTCCACTACTTAGAAAAGCGATGAAAGAGGGTAAGGTAACAGGAGAACTCTATGAGGGGGAGTGGCTAGATATAGGCACTCCAAAAAGGTTAGAACTTTTAAATGCTCAGTTACTCAACAGTTACTAATAACGCTTATTGGTATGAACTAAAAGATCTTTTTCACTAAGGTCAGCTAAAAGTATCTGTAGATTTCTTATAGAGAGAAGTATGACATTGTTAGATTTCTCTTTTTTAAGCTCACTAGAAAACTTATTTTTAGAGAAGATAACAAATATCTCTACGTCAAGTTCTGCTTGTTTGCACTTCTCTTTTAGTTTGCTGAGTTCACTTTTTCCTGCTTTTGCTTTAGAGTACTTACACAACCCAGCCACAAATTTACCTGACTTTCTCTTTGCCAATATATCTATCTGTGTATGTTTATCCCAATAGGCACCAATAGTTCCAATATACCCACCTTTTGGTGCCTCTTTAAAACTCTGTTTTATAACTTCCATAACAAGTTGAGTGTAGATAAGATGTCCAAATGTAGCCTTGTGCTCACTCCAATACGTCTTAAACTCTTTGTAGTCATTTTCTCTAATACCTTTGTAGTAAGGGGAGATACAAGAGAACCAAAAACGCATAAAGGGTTGTGTAAAAAGAAGTTTATCAGAGTTTGCATCATTCTCATTAATAGGTTTTTCTACCGATTTATCGAAGAGTATCAACTCACTTTTAATAAGCGTATCAATAGCCTCTTCTCCCTCTTCTCTTTTAAGATTGGCTTTTTTAAAGGCAGAGTGTTCTCTTCTATCTCCTGTAGCTATGGCAGTGAGTAGGGCATGATAGGTATTATTGCTTTGCGTAATTTTAGTAATATCACCATGAATGTAACGGTAATTTTTAAGTACTTTCTCTTCTATGAGTTGATCAACTGGCTTTGAGACATCTATTTTCCATCCCATACCACCAAAGACACAGAAGTACTCAACCGCTTTATCAACGTCAGTAATGTTATTTTGAAAGCAAAAAGAGCGAAATTGTTTTAAAAGTGTTGGATGTTTTGACATAATGAGCCTTTATTTATTTTATTTTATTATTTGTAGATGTTTTAAATGAGAAGAGCTTGTTTTTCTTTGTTTTTCTTTTTTTCATCTTCTCTCTTTGTTGTTTTTTTTCAGATTTCTCTTTATTGACAGAAAATATCCATAGTCTGTTTATCACCATATATAAGATAGAAGAGATGACCAAAGAGTAAAAAGATGCACCCAAATACAGAGGTATGACTATAGAATCCCAATGGTCACTAAACCACTCCATGCTTATCTCTATATTGGTTAAACCCGTTTGTCCCAAGAGAAAATTACCAGTAAGGTACTCCATATAGTACATCGGAGGCATGGTAAGAGGATTACTCAACCACACCATAGAGATAGCAATAGGCACATTGAAGCGTATGAAAGGTGTTGTAGCCATGACTGCAACCATCTGCATAGGCATGGGTATAAAGCCCCAAAAAAGACCTATCAATACACCTCTGCTTATGCTTTTTCTGTTAATACTAAGGTATTCACGAGGTAGGTTATACTTTTCTATAAACTTGTCAAGCTTTGAGCCTGAAGGTTTTTTCTTAAATGCTTTTCTTATCATTAAAAATAAAATCCAATAAATAATTTTGTATTAGTGTAGTACTGAGGAGCTTTAAATCACCTTTTTATGATGTTTTGTGTAAAATACGCGATAATAACTATCACGTGAAGTAACTTTTCACAATAGTAATAAATAGATATAAAGGTATATTATATGAGTGGATATATGATTTTTTCTGGTACATCAAACCCTGAACTCTCTGAGGAGATAGCATCTTATCTTGAAATGCCTCTTTCAAAGGCAACTATAAACCGTTTTTCAGATGGGGAAATCAATATTCAGATTGCAGAATCTGTACGTGGTAAAGATGTTTTTATTATTCAACCTACTTCTGCACCTGCAAATGGTAACTTGATGGAACTTCTAATTATGACAGATGCATTGAAACGCTCTTCTGCAAAGTCTATCACGGCAGTTGTTCCTTACTATGGATACGCGAGACAAGACAGAAAAGCTGCTCCTAGAGTGCCAATTACTGCAAAACTTGTAGCAAATCTTATGGAGACATCAGGTATCACTCGTATGGTAACAGTAGATCTTCACGCTTCTCAAATTCAAGGTTTCTTTGATATTCCTGTTGATAACCTTTATGGAGCTATCTTATTTATAGATTATATTAAAGCAAAAAACTTTAAAAACCCTATTATTGCTTCTCCAGATATTGGTGGTGTTGCACGTGCTAGATATTTTGCTAAAAAACTAGGTTTAGATATGGTAATCGTAGATAAACGTCGTGAAAAAGCCAATGAGAGTGAAGTGATGAATATTATTGGTGATGTAGATGGTAAAGATGTTATCCTTATTGATGACATGGTAGATACGGCAGGTACTATGGTAAAAGCAGCTTCAGCACTTAAAAAACTTGGAGCAACTTCTGTTATGGCATGTTGTACGCACCCTGTACTTTCAGGTCCAGCATTTAAACGTATAGAAGAGGGTGAACTTGATGAACTTGTAGTAGCCAATACTATTCCAGTTGTACAGAAATCTAAAAAAATAAAAATGCTTTCAACTGCAAAAATGCTAGGAGAAGTGATACGAAGAGTACATAACAATGAGAGTGTAAATTCACTCTTTGAGTCAAATACGTAAGCACGGTTTTTTAACCAACTTAAGAATAATAAAGTATTCATTAAAGCAGTCGCTTAGGCGACTCTGCATTTTAATAGCATAAAATGTAAACAGAAGGAAACACATTGGCAAAAGCAGTACCTCAAAAAAACATTAGAAATTTTTCTATTATCGCACATATTGACCATGGTAAATCTACATTAGCAGACCGTATTATACAAGAGTGTGGGGCAGTTTCAGACCGTCAAATGTCTTCACAAGTTATGGATACAATGGATATAGAAAAAGAGCGTGGTATTACCATTAAAGCTCAATCAGTACGTTTGGATTATGAAAAAGATGGAGAGCATTATATTCTTAACCTTATAGACACACCAGGGCATGTTGATTTTTCTTATGAAGTGAGTCGTTCTTTGGCTTCAAGTGATGGTGCATTGCTTATAGTTGATGCTGCCCAAGGTGTTGAAGCTCAAACTATTGCAAATGTCTATATTGCCATAGAAAATGATCTTGAACTTTTACCTGTAGTAAATAAGATAGACCTTCCTGCTGCTGATCCAGATAGAGTACTTACCGAGCTTGAAGAGGCTATAGGAATAGATGCTACAGAACACTGTTTAGTCTCTGCTAAAACAGGTTTAGGTGTTCCTGAACTTGTAGATGCTATAGTAGAGCGTATCCCTGCACCTGTGGGTGATGCAGATGCACCTTTAAAAGCATTAATCTATGACTCATGGTTTGACAACTACTTAGGTGCTTTGGCTCTAGTACGTGTCTTTGATGGACAGATAGAAAAAGGGCAAACGCTTAAAGTTATGGGAACAAAAGATGACCATCAAGTACTCTCTTTAATGTACCCAAATCCTATTGCTCCTATTAAGACAAATGAGATTAGAACTGGTGAAATTGGTATCGTAGTAATGGGGCTTAAAACTGTAGATTCTTTACAAGTTGGAGATACAATTACAGATTCTAAAAATCCTACTTTAGAGATTATAGATGGTTTTGAACCTGCTAAGCCTTTCGTTTTTGCAGGGATTTACCCTATAGAGACAGATAAGTTTGAAGACCTTAGAGATGCCCTTAACAAACTAAAACTAAACGACTCTTCCTTGAGCTTTGAGCCTGAGTCTTCTGTAGCTTTAGGTTCTGGGTTTAGAACAGGGTTTTTAGGTATGCTTCACATGGAAGTGATAAAGGAGCGTTTGGAACGCGAGTTTAACTTAGAGCTTATCGCTACTGCACCAACAGTTGTCTATAGAGTTACACAGACTAATGGTGAAGAGTTAGAGATACAAAATCCAAGTGAACTACCAGAACCTCAAAAAATATCTAAGATTTATGAGCCGTATGTTAAAGCAACTATTTTACTTCCTCAAGAGTACTTGGGCAATATGATTAAACTACTTAACGACCGTCGTGGTATTCAGATAAAGATGGATTATCTTAATGCAACACGTGTACTTTTAGAGTACGATATTCCTATGAATGAGATAGTTATGGATTTTTACGATAAATTAAAATCTATCACTAAAGGGTATGCCTCTTTTGATTATGAAACAATAGGCTTTAGAGAAGGAAAACTTGTAAAACTTGACATTAAAGTAGCAGGAGATGTGGTAGATGCACTCTCTATTATAGTACCTGAAGACAGAGCAAGAACCAAAGGTTTAGCTTTTGTAGGACAGCTTAAAGAGCTTATTCCAAGACAACTTTTCGAAGTGGCTATTCAAGCGAGTATCGGTAACAATGTTATCGCTCGTTCTACAGTTAAGTCGATGGGTAAAAATGTTACGGCTAAGTGTTACGGTGGAGATATTACACGTAAAAGAAAGCTTTTAGAGAAACAAAAAGCAGGTAAAAAGCGTATGAAGTCTATTGGTTCTGTTCAAGTACCACAAGAAGCATTTATGGCAGTCTTAAAGTTGGATAGTTAGATGGGTATAAGTTGGGCATTACATGTGCATATTCTTGCGGCTATCGCATGGATAGGTGGATCTATCTTTATGTTTGCATTAGGTGTTACCATGAGAGATAAAAAAGCCCAAAAAGAAGTTTACCCGCATATTGGTCCTATTTTTGGTTATTTTGAAGTGGTGGCGTTACTGTTCTTACTTAGTACAGGTACCTACATGATTACTGATTATGGGTTGATAGAGTTACTTTTTACAGACTACCATTCAGAAGTGATAGATGCACTACGTATTAAGCTTATGATGGTCTTGGTACTTCTTGTTGTGACTATCATTCATTTTGTTATAGCACTAAAAACAAATAACACAGAGCGTACACACTTACAAAACCTTATTTCTCGTGCTTCGTCGATGCTTATTTTCTTTCTCAACCTATTTGTTTTACACTACGCTATGGTCATAAGAGATATACTCTAAACTACTTGTGTTTTCTGCGAGTGTACTTTTTGACACTTGAATAGATACGTCTTAAGTCAGGTCTTGCATAATGCATAAAACGATGACGAGTTACTAGTACAGGCATACCACGTTTTGCCCACTTATATAACATTTGAATATCTCTATCTCTAATGTGAATACACCCATGAGATGTTTTCTCTATGTTCCCTTTATGAAGAGCATGTCCCCATTTGGTAAAAAAGAGACTGTAGTCCATGTTGTTACTGCCATCTGCTTCAGGATAGACACTTGAAGTGTGGTAACGTACTTTTTTTAATACGTTCCATTTTCCTGAGGGTGTAAACTTCATCTCTCCACCAGAAGAGATACCGCCACTTAGCCAAACAGTACCATCTTTGTCTATAGCATAAAATCTTCCATCACTATCTTCTTCTCTCACAGAAACAAGAATAAAATCTCTTCCACTTAAGTCTAAGTCTTCAATATCACCATTTTTATCAATAAAATAAAATTCTGTTTTTGAAGTAGGTATCAACTCTCTAGGTTGTGCCATTAAGAAAGTACTAAATAGTGTACTTATAAGTAGTATATAGATAAATGTTTTTGACATATCACTCCCTTGAATAGTAGTATATCATCTATTTACTATAGTTAAATATTATATTTTACTAAAAGTATTAAAAATTTCTTTAAATGTCTCAGGAATACGAGATGGTTTACCATTTGAGATATAAACCAGTAAAACATTCATATTAAATACTTTTACATCTTCTCTCCACACCTCTTGAAGTAAAACAACTGAAGAGCTTTTTGTAGTTACAACTTTAGACTTTACTGTGAGTATGTCGCCAAGTGTCGCTGTCGATAAAAAGTCAGCATTAATGTTACGAACTACAAACCCACTTTTATCTTCTTCTAAAGGTACAACCCCATTATCAAAAAAAACCTCAGACCTAGCACGCTCACAAAATTTTAAATAATTAGTATGATAAACAATCCCACCAATGTCAGTATCTTCGTAATAGACTCTTATTTTCATGTATTAAATCCTATGTATATGGTTTTTGAGAAGGGTAATAATCAATATACTCAAAATATACCTATTTATTTGCTATATATCTAAGATTATACAAAACTCTTGCTTGTAGCATACATTTATCAATAAATTTATTTTGCAAATAAAAAATACTTTATTTTAGTTTCTTATTTTACTACGATATAATATAATTATATTAAAAAAAGGGAAATTAATATCAATATTATCTAGTTCATCAATAAAACTTACAAGTATAATCCCGTTTAAAATAGCAATTGTAAAGATAGCCCAAAAGCTGATAATGACAGAGACATAGAGATAAATTTTACTAAAATTAGAGCTACTACTATCCTACCCATTAGATGAAAGGGGACATGCATTAGCACTAAAAGAGCTTTTTTAGGGAGTTTAAGTATGTTATTTTGGATTGTAATAAATTCTCTTTGCCTCACAATTAAATGAAAAATCATTATCTCTAATCTGATAATATATATTTTTATAAATAAAAAAATATCTCAATCGATTATTAAATGGTAATTCTTCTCTACTCTCCCATCTATTATCAATACTTTGTCTAATATCTTCTTGTGATTGCACTTCATTAACTATTTTTATTAGCTCTTTTTCCCCATCCCCTTCATCAATATAAACTGTTATATTATTTTTCTCTACAACTGATTTAAATTTAATGCCATAACTATTAAATTTTATATTTTGATAACTTGGTAGTAATTTTGTAATAGGATAGCCCATACCTACATCACAAAAATATACCTTATTATAAATTTTTATCTTAAGAATTGTATGTGTCTGTTTATCATTGATAAATGCACGATGTAATTTTATATTTATAGGTATTTCTTGAAATTTTTCATCTAATTTCTCTTTAAATAGTATGGTTCTATCAGAACAAGTTCCCCCATATTCTGAGGCAAAAATATCTTTGAATCCATATAACAGAAAAAGATTATGAAAGGGATATTGTTTTAAAAAATTATCTATCTCTTCTTCTATCTGCTCTTTTAGAGAGATTCTTGTTCTTATCATTTTAGCAGGGTTTCCTGTCCATATTTCATCTTCTTTAATAATTGTATTTTCAGTCACAACACTACCAGCACCAATAATTGCCCCTCTTTCTATAGTTGTTCCCATTAGTATAGTAGCATTTGCTCCAATGAATACATTATCTGAAATAATTACCGTATTAAAGATTGAAGCGGTTTCATTTACCATAACTTTCGTATCTTTAAATTCATGTGAACTTGATGAGACAACTATGTTTTGAGACATTAAAACATTATTACCTATATATATATCTCCTCCACCTAGTAAAATTAAATTATTTCCAGCATGAAAATCATTACCTATGTGTACACTGCCATTGCCACCTAATATATAGCTATGCTCTCCAATATAAGTATTCTTTCCAATTATTATTTTCCCATACGTATTTTCTTTATTTGCTTTAAGTGTAGAAAATGGTTGAATAATACTGTTTTTACCAATTTTCATCCCTTTATATCCTATAACTACTGATGGATATTTAATATTTTTTCTATATTTAAACTTAAATAATATAGTAGCTATTTTATCTATAATATACATCTTGGAATAACCCTTTTAATTTTATATAATTTTTTATTACCTGAAATAGAAAGACCAAATTTATACCCTATACTTTTGGCTATCTTTTCTATTGAGCCACTGCTTTTCCCTTCAGGATAACAGATTGTATCAATAGATATTTGCAGTTTAGATTCTAGGATTCTTTTTGATTGATTCAGTTCATTATAAACCTCATCACTATCTAATGAGGTTAAAAAAAAGTGGTTTATACAATGGCTTCCTATAGAGAATAGTTTGGATAGTTCAATCACTTCAAGCTCATCCAAAAAGTACTTTTGCATTTTTGGATAATATCTATTTAAAAGAGAAATATATTTTTTATCTGTAAATATTTTCTTTTTTATCACATTCACATCAATATCAGATGGTTTCATATCAAATAGATCTTCAAATGGTTTAAAATTTTTTGTCTCTATCCATTCATAGAGTATATCCATACAGAGCTTTTTATCATAAAAAGAGTTTTTAATATTAATTGAAAATGTGATGGTGTCAAATGAAAATTTATATCGTTGTTTTAGTGCTTGTGCTACCCATAGATGCTCTTTATACCCATCATCAAAGCTAATATGAATTGTATTGTTATCTTCTAGTGCTTGGGCAATTGAACCAAATTCATTGCCTTTTTTTATCGCTAAATCTATAAGATCTATAATCTCTTCAAACTGATGAACCATACATCTTTTATCATAGATATTGGGTATATAATTATTCTCACATCTTATACGATGAAACATCCATATATTATTGATATTTCTCTCCTCGTTTTTCTATCATTTTATCAAACTGTGGATATGACCAAAAATAAGGGTCTTTATCCACTTTTGATAGATTTTTACCAAACATCTCATTCCAAATATTTTTAAGATATTCTCTTTCGCTTAAACTATTTTCAGTACATAACTCTACAATTCTATGTTGTAGTCCACTACCCACATCAAAAGATACTTTTTTACGATTAGTTATCTCTTGTGGTAATACATCTTTAAATATATCTCGAAGTATATTTTTATTTAATGAATCTATATCTTTACCAAAAAAATCTTCATACTCTAAATTTAGAGCTATTTCGCAAACCTTTTTATCCAAAAAAGGACAACGAACCTCTACAGAGTTTGCCATACATGCCAAATCAACTCTGCGAAGTTCTGTTAAACATAACTCATTAATAAAATCTTGTTGTAATTTTCTCCATTTACTTGAATTACTCAGAAAATCTCTATTGTAATATCCCAAAAAAACTTCATCTGCTCCATCTCCTGTTATCACAACTTTGATTTCATCACTATGAGCTTTTTGAGAGAGTATATAAGCACCTATCCCATTACTAATAATAGAAGGATTAGTACTTTCTGTGGCATATACAACTTCTTGTAAGAGATGTAGTAATCTCTCTCTATTGGGTAAAGGAACATAAGAAATTTTATCATCATGAATATTTAAAAAATCTTTCATAATATTGATATATTGTAAATCTTCACTTTTGGGGTCAGCAATAGCATAATAATGTATTCTGTTAGCAGGTAAAAATTGATTTACAAGTGATGCAACAATCGAGCTATCTAATCCACCACTTAAAAAAATACCTACTTTCATGTTTTTAATACCCTCAATCCGTTTTTCAACAGCTTTATATAGACTATCTTTAAGGAATGACTTATGATTTAAAAAAGTATGATGATGTTTTTTTAATAGTCGAATCTCTTTACCTTTTAGGATAGATATACCTTTGGGAAAATCCTCAAAATATTGAATTTTTGGTAGAGCTTTTAATTCACTAATAATATATTGAGTATCTTCATCATAGGCAAAAAAAAGAGGTTTTTTACCTATATAATCTTTTAGTATCAAAAGTGTTTCTTCTTTTTTATCATAAATGACTCCTACAAAAAAACCATCTAATATATTAATGACCTCTTTTCCAATTTTTTGATAGAGAGGAAGTATTACTTCACAGTCTGATTTGCTTTTTATATTTAGATTATATTTTTTATTTAACTGATTACTATTATATATCTCTGCATTAAATAGTCCGATATAGTTCTCATAATAAAATGGTTGGTTTCCTTTTGAACTTTGCTCATTAATAGAGAGTCTAGTAAAACCCATACTCATATTGTCAATAGTCACAATAGTATAATCATCTCCTCCTCTATGTTTAATTTTATTTAGAGCTTTTTTGGCTTTAACTTTAGAATTTTTACCAATAACAACAACAATACCACACATTATGTTACTATCTCTTCTTTGAATGCATCTCGTAAAAACATAAGCACTCGTCCAAGCATGTTTTTACCTTTTCCTTCTCTTCCACTACCCCAGAATTCATCATCTATAGCTTTTTCAATAATATATGCACTTTTTGTACTTAATAGTAACTTTATCAACCCATTATTTTGAATAAATTTCTCATAGAGAGCATTATACATAAAGAGTATTTTTCTTTCTTCCCACGATTCATCAATTTGATGTGAATGTGCGATATTTTTAGCTATAGTTGCTGTTTTGGCTTGTTGTATAGAATTATAAATTTTTGAAAATGGCTCAAATTTATTAGCTTGATAGTAGTGTTCACTTGTTCTCCAATACTTTTTATCTAAAACAAATGGATGATCTGAAAAGTTAGAAAAAACACCATACTCATCCTCTTTTTCATAAAATTCAATAGAGTCTGCTAATGGTTTATATCTTTCTATTAATAACTTTTGAGTAATGATAAGTTTCTTATGTCCACCATACTGCTGTTTTGACTTTAGATAATCAATATTTTGCTTTGTGTAGCTACCAATAATCTTTTTTCTAATAATCTCTATTCCACTCTTCTCTATATCTTCTATTTTTTTGGGATTATTTGACAGGAGTCGGATTTTATTAAAGCTAAACTCTCTTAAAAGCTCTCCTACTCTTTTGTACTCTCTTATATCTTTTTCTAGTCCTAATGCCTTACAAGATTGATAGGTATCTATAGACTCTTTTTGCATTTTACCAACAATGGCTATCTTGTTTGAATAACCATGACCACGCCCCTCTTGATTGAGATAAAAGATAATACCATCTCCTTGCTTAGATATGATTCTCATCGACTTCTCTAACTGTTTTGCACAGTCACAATCATTGGCATGAAATACCTCTGAATTACAACACGATGAATGAACTCTTACCAAAGGCGGACTATTTTTATCCATCTCTTCAATAGGCTTTTTAGATAAGATTTTTATATTATCATCACCTAAATCATATTGTTTAAAAACACCATAATAAGAAGTTGTCAAATCACAACTATTTAAAATTGAAGGTTTATATGAGATGAATTTATTTAAAATTTTATCTCTAAAGGTATAAATCATTTCTATTTGATTAATCATCAAATTTAAGTTTTCCTCTGTATAAAAATCTTCTAACTGTTGACAAAAATGAGTAAGTTCTGATTTTCCAAAACTTTTTAACTCTCTTATATATTTTTTTGTCCTTTGAAAACTCTCTTTTATAGCTTCTATTTTTGTCCGAATTTGATGCTTTAAAATTTCTTCAAATGCCATCTCTTGATTATTCTCATAAAAAAGTCTTAATGAATTAAAAACAATAGAACCTGAAAGCTCATCAATACTTTTTTCTACAGTTAACTCTTTGGTGGGTTTAATATCTCTTTTATGCCAAATACTAAAGTCTACTTTAATAATTTTACTACCAAAAAACTCTTGATTTGCCAATGCCCACAACATATCTGACCTACGAATTATTCTATCATCCACTCTTATAATAGGTTGTCTAACTTTTAAACTATCAAGATTTAAAATAAAAGTATTTGCCCCTCTAAGAAGAGTTTTTTTATATTCATTTATCTGTGGTTGGATAATACTTCTAAAGAAATTTTTCCCTGATAAAATATCGACTAAATGCAGATAAATACGCTCCTTAGCCTCTTTAACACACTCTTGATTTTTAATGGGAGTAATCCAAAAAGGTTTAATACGGTAACTTTTATCTTTATCAGAAGATAAATCATAATAGTAATTTGGGTATTTCTCTCTTAATGCTTGATTTAATTTTTCACGAGAGGGTAATAGTTCATTTTCATCCATACTCTCTAACCATTCTAAATTCTTAATCAAATCAAATAACTCCAAACTTATTCCTGAAAAAGAGGCATTTGGACTATCTCCATCAATAGAACCAATAAGTACATCATAACCCTTATTTTTAAATTCAACTAAACGAGGAAGATACTTATTTGCTCTATTATCTATCTCTATATCTTCATCCAATAACCAAACTATAGGTTTTATCTTATTTTTTATACAATGGTCATAAATTTTTTGTTGTAAAAAATCTCGTGCTGATGCTATTTTTAAGAAGTTATCTTCTTCAAGATAAATATAGTCTATGGTTGTATGAGGTAGATTTACTATAGGCTTATCATAATTATGACTATTTACAAAAATCTTAAAATCTATCTCTATATTCTCGTTATCAACTATTTGCATGGATTTTAGTAATCTATTTAGTAGCATACTATTCATACTAATAATACCCACTACTATTTTTACTTTTTGCTTTAAAATTCTAAATCCTTTTTTAGATGAATCATATCTAATAAGTATTAAAAATAACTCATTTAAGTAAGATGAGAACTAAGCTTCTGATAATGCCAAAATACAACACATACTTTTCAGATCTTTCCTCAAATCATCAAGATTTTAACTTTGGATGAAATTAAGAAAATATTAAATCTGCTACATATAACTGAAAGTTAAAAATTAATATTAATACAAAATATTATCAAAATGGTAAATATAAAAGATACATAGGGTTGACTTATCAACTAAAATTGATATATATGCAATTTAATGGTTGGTGAACCAACCCTACGTGATTGTATTATTGCTAAAAGTATAGTCTTAGTTAAACCCATTTTTACAACATATTAAACTCATAACTAAAATAGGGTATAGTTCCTAAGTTATATTTATTAATAAATTTTAGAGGATAAGTCTATGAAGAGAGTTTTTTATTTTATGTTGTTTGTGCTTGTTTTAGTAGGGGGTTCTCTTTTGTATGTGAAGGGGAATAAGTTGTTTCCTTTTTATTTGCAGTTGACACAAGAGAGAGTAGGTACAGAAATAAACTTACAAGATGAGGAGCAAAAAGAGGCGTATTTTGTGGGGGCGAAGAAGTGTAAAGAGTGCCATGAAGAGAACCACAAGGCATGGTCTCACTCTCAACACCCTAAGATGATACAAGACCCACATGCTAACCCTCAAACGATGGTTGCAGACTTCTCTAAACTACCAAAAGATGCTAACTTTGCGTTAGAAGATGCAGTATATACAGTAGGTGGTAAGTTTAAACAACGCTTTATGATACGAAAAGATATCAATGCAAAAGAAGATTATGTTTTAGGAAACTACCAGTGGAATATCCAAACGGGTAAGTGGCAAGGGTTTAAACCTTGGAAGTACTGGTACAAAGATGCATACCCACATGACAATGAGCAGTTACCTACTTCAAGGGCTTGTGATGGGTGTCACTTTACTGGGTTTATGTCTACAGAGAAACGTGTAGATGAAGGGATAGCTTGTGAGTCTTGCCATGGACCTGCTTCAAAGCATGTATCAAACCCAGAGTCAAAACTCTATGTTGCCTCTTTAAGTGACCCAGTTCGTCAAAACGAAGTTTGTTTACAGTGTCATATGCGTAACCGTGATATGCGTTTAAAAGAGCAAAATATGAGTGCTATTTATGGAGATGCTAGAGACTATCCTTTTGGTTATGAAGCGGGGAAAGCTCTTAGTAAATACAAGTTAGTTGCTCCATTTGTTTTAGGAGAAGAGACAAAAGAGTTTTATGCAAATGGTATGGGTAAAAAGAACCGTATGCAAGGTAATGAGTTTGTGCATTCCATGAAAGGAAAGCATGGTATCACTTGTATAAACTGTCACAACCCACATACCTTAGAACCCACAGCTGAAAACAACACAGGCAATGACCTCTGCATGAAGTGTCATAGCTTTGGTTCACCCATAGGTCCACACCAAAGCTCTTTAACAAAGCATACTAATCATAAGCCTAACTCAAAAGGTTCTTTGTGTGTAGAGTGTCATATGCCTAAGGTGGGTAAACATACAGGAAAGTCGCCCATCACAGTAAGAACGCATCTGTTTGGTTTTACTACCCCTAAAGAGACCCTTGCGTATAAGATGCCAAAAGAGACAAATGCCTGTTACTCTTGTCATAAAAATGACAGAGATATGCAGACTTTACAAGAAGATTTAGAGGGGTGGGGAATGGTAGGTTGGGACAAGCGTTAGCGTTTAAAGATCTTTAAACATAGGGCTAAATCTGTTTAGCCCCATGTTTGTAACTCTTAGCAGTTGTCGCTTACGGTACTTGTTTTATTGCCCAGTATATCATAGGCTATTGCTTTTACACACATTTCGCCTGACTCTATGCCTTTTAACTCTGTAAAGGTAAGGGTTAACTCATAGTTATCTGACGCAGTACTAAATCTACTAGGGTCTATTATGCATCCATTAAACTCTCCAATAGTCTTATCTTCAGCAGTTGCTTTATCTAAATGTACAGTATCATCATAAGTGGCAGGTAGTTCCAATGCGTATGGACTTTCGTACTCTCCACCACTCATAAAAGATTCCCATGGGTAAGTGTAACTATCTTTGTAGCTATATTGTCTATTGAGTTTCATCATGTCGTACGATGAAGGGTTTACCTCATAGGGTTCATTCTCTGGTGTTTTTGCACCACTATATATCTCTTGCTCAACAAGCGTTAGAGTGTTATGCTCTTTTTTATAGATATTTACTTCTATTTTATTTAAATCTAGCTCTTGTGTATTTGGCATGACTACTTTTACTTTTATGAGAGGGTGCATGAGATTTTCTGTGTTTACTTCAAGTGACAGATGTATATTCTCTGCACTTTTGTCATGGTATGGTAAAACAATGAGTGGGTGTATTAGGTCTCTTGTCCAAGCACTCTCGTCATTTAAAGTATTTCTGATTTCAAAATGTAAATGCTCCGAACCATTTACACTCTCTCCTGAGTAGCCTATAAGCTCACCCTTTTTTACAACGTCACCCTCAGAAACTACCCATTTAGATAGATGCATATAGTTACTATAGTAGCAGCCTTTCTCGCAGCTGTTTTCACCATTTTTGTAATGTCTGATTTGTATCAATTTATTACTATATACACTACTCTCTCCAGCAATCATAATCGTACCATCACTAATAGCAAAAAGTGGTGTATCTTTTGGAGTAGGGATATCTAGCCCTCTATGAAAGTCGTATCTAAACGCAGAAGATGCTTTTTTTCTTGGACCATACGTTGAGGAGAATGGCTCATCTGTAAAATCTTCTCCCCATCTCTCTTCAGGACAACCATCTGTCTCAATCCACTGATTAGGTTTGTTATCTGTGATGCGTCCACATAGTGGCCATGCAGCGTTTAAATCAAAAGATTTTTTTATCTCTGGAATAATACTCTCTTCAGGTTTTGCAATAGGCTCTTTGGCTTTTTCTCCACCTCCACACCCTACCATTAGCGTAGCTAACAGACATAAGCAAAGTATCTCTTTTTTCATAAAAACCTCTTTTATCTTTCTTTTTGTGTTACTTAAAAATAGCAGAACCTACTCTTACAAGGTTTGAACCACATTTGATAGCCAGTGCATAGTCACCACTCATACCCATAGAACAGATAGTTGCACCATCTTTTTCAAGTTTTTCATAGATGCTGTGTGTGGTCTCAAAACTTTGTTGTATAAGTTTTTTATCTTCACTGTGAGCACCTATTGTCATAAGACCTTTAAGGTTAATGTTAGGGCAACTCTCTTTTATCTCTTGGTATATGTCAAAAGCCTCTTCACTACTTACACCTGACTTACTCTCTTCGTTTGCAGCATTTAGCTGTAGAAGACAGTTCATAGTATGCTCTTTAGTATGGAGTTTTTTATTGAACTCTTTGGCTAATTCTAGGCTGTCAATAGATTGAACAAGAGAGGGTCTCAGATCAATAAGATTATTGATTTTATTTTTTTGAAGTGTGCCTATCATTTGCCACTGTAGAGGTAACTCTTCTAAGAGAGCTGAACGCTCTTTGAGTTGTTGTACTTGGTTCTCTCCAAAGGCTCTTTGTCCTAAAGAGTAGAGTGTACTTATGTTCTCTATGGCTGTGTATTTACCTACTGCTACAAGTTGTACGATGTGGTGTTCACTTAACCCAACACGTGCCTCTTCAATGTTCCAAATTACTTTATCTAAATTTGCTCTTAATACTTCTTTATCTAATATCATCTTTTCTCCTTTATCCCCAAAGTCTATTTATATCGTTATATAATCCTAAAAGCATGAGTGAGAGGAGCATTCCCCAACCCACCAATGTAATGTAATACATGACACTCTCACTAGGTGCTTTTCCACTAATTATCTCATAAAGATTAAACATGATATGCCCACCATCAAGTGCAGGTATAGGCATAAGATTTAGTACCCCTAAGTTTACGGAGATGAGTGCGGTAAAGAAAAAGAGTGAGAGTATGCCTGCTGAACTAGCTTGTGCTGTTACATCTACAATAGTGATAATGCCACCAAGCTTGTCTGTACTGACTACTCCTGTAATGAGTTTTTGTAGACTTTGAAAGATGAGCAGACTGGCTTTTTTTGTCTCATTCCATGCATAAGTGAATCCATCAGTAAAACCATAGTAAACAGTAGTCGTTTTTCCAGCCATAGGACTTACACCTATGATGCGACGTGTAATCTTTTCACCAAAAACATTTTCGTCTTCTATTACTTTTGGTTGAAGTTGTAGTGTTAGTAGTTTTTTATCTCTCTCTACTAAAATACTTAGATTACTTCTACTCTTTGCAATCTCTTCTCCTAAGTTTTCCCAATAAAGAATGTTTACACCATTTATTTGAACTATCTTATCTTCTTTTTGTAGTCCAGCTTTAAATGCAGGAGTATCTTCACCTACACTACCCACAAAGGCAAGTAGTTTAGGTACACCCATGTAAGAGATAGCTAAGTAGAGAAAAAATGCCATTAAGAAGTTAGCAAAAGGACCTGCAAGAAGTATAACAATACGTTGCCAAGGTTTTTTACTGTTGTAGCTGTCATCGTCATAACTTATCTTTGTGGGGTCTGTGTCATCTTGACCCTTCATTTTAACATAACCACCAAGAGGGATAACAGAAAGGCTCCATTCTGTTTTCCCTATTTTTTTTGTCCATAAACGCTTTCCAAACCCTATACTGAAGACATCAACTTGTACTCCAAAAAAACGAGCAGCTGAAAAATGACCTAACTCATGAAAGAAGATAAGTACCGACAAGACTAAGAGTGCAACTATAATACCCATGATGTTCCTATAAATATGTAAATTTTAAGCAGATTATATCTAAGTGTTGTAAAATATTGATATATATTAATAGTATAAGTAATAATTTAGGTAAAATATAAATTAGAATATCATATAAATTACTAATTAAGAAAGGATAGATAAAATGAAAGAAGAGAGCAAGGTAGTAGAAAATCTTGAGAAAAAAGATGAATTACTAGAGACAGAAGTAGCAGAAGAGAACTCTGAAAAAGCGTTAGTAGAAAAAGAGTTAATAGAAAAAGCAGTTAAAGAAGAGGCTCAAATAGAAAATGAGACTACAGATGAAGTTTCTAAAGATGTAGAGTCTAAAGTAGATGATGAACAAAAAGCTGAAGAAGTTGAAACTGAAGAAGAGTTATCTACTAGGGAACTAAAAAATAGTGAAATGGCTGCAGTATTAGTTGAAGAAGCTAAGGTAATAGTAAATAATGCAGATATGCAGATGGAAGAGTGTCAGCTTTTACTTGCAAAAGATTTAGAAGAGTATGATGAAGCTAAAGAGGCTTTAAACGAAGGGGGATTAAAGGAGTGTGAAGTGTTACTTACTACACTCGGTTATGAAGATGGTTCTGACGAAAAAGTAATTGTAGATGAAGTAGTTTTTGAAGTCAAAGAAGAAGTAGAACCCGTAATTGTACAAGATGTCTCTAGTGGTAAATTTACAGGTTTTCTTATGGCACTTATTTTAGCTGTTGGTGTTTTTGTTGGTATGGTATATGTTGCAATTCAAAAACTTGGAATTACTATTGATACGACAACCGTTCCTACTCAGCAGTCACTTGAACCTGTATTCTCTTGGTATGGTAAACTTATCGGTATGAATGGTGACCCTCTTTTTGGTTTAGCACTGGTACTTTTTGTTACGATTCTTGTCTTTTGTATTATTTATGCTATTCGTGTGAGTACAAAAGCTACTAAAAATCTTAACTTTGCTACACAGCAACTAGAAGATGCAGAAGCATATACAGCACATAAAAGTGACTGTAAAAGTGAAATGGATAGAGTAGATTTACACATCACAGATGCGATTAAAACACTTAATACTTACCAAGTAATATTAAATGAGCAAAAAGGAAAACTTCAACGTATTTTATATCTTGAAGAAGAAAAAGAGGATTTTTCAGACTATCATGAAAAGTCAAAAGAGGAGATGAAAGAGACAAAAAATCTTATCAATTCTCTACAAAATTTCACCTCTATCTCTATGTCAGAAGAGGGTAGACTTTCTACAGCAAGTGTACAGATGCTTAAAAAGGCACAAAGAACAATGAAAAGAATGATTGAAAGATTGTATTAGCAGTATTGAAAGATAGTTTATACAATAGCGATTTTATACGCTATTGTATCTTTTTAGAAATGCATAACTACATTAGGCTCATGACATAAATGATCTTTACATTTTGGTTGATAATAAACATTAGTAATACATTTAGACTTTGAACTTAAAAACTTTTTAAGTTCATCATCTTTAGCATATAAAAAGTTCTTATAAAGTCTAACACATTTTAATTCAGACATATCTTTCATATTAGTAGGAATAGCACCTATCATTTTATTTCTCTCTACATAAAACTCTTTAAGTTTCATCAACTCTGTAATACTTTTAGGTATTTTTCCACTAAGATGGTTTTTCCCTAGTTTAAGACTCTCTAATAAAGTTAAATTTCCTAGTGTACTAGGTATTCTTCCTACTAAAGAGTTATTGAATAAGTGTAAAGTTTTTAATTTTGTAAGCTCACCTAATGTTCTTGGAATTTTACCTGTCAATTTGTTAGAGTAGAGTCTTAAGTTTGTAAGTTTGCTAAGGTTACCTAATGTTTTAGGTATATGACCTACTAATTTATTACCACCAAGTGTAAGGTAAGTAAGGTTTGTAAGCTCACCTAATGAAGCTGGAATATGACCTGTCAATATATTTTTACTTAAATTAAGTGTTTTAAGATTGAAAAGGTTTCCTAAACTTCTAGGTATCACACCATAAAAACAGTTTTTATAGAGTTTTAACTCTGTAAGGTTATAAAGTTCTCCTAATTGAGGAGGGATAATACCTTTAAGATTATTGTCACCTAATGAAAGGTATTTCAAATTAGATAATAATCCAAAAGAAGCTGGAATATGACCTGTTAATTTATTTTTACTTAAATTAAGTGTTGTAAGTTTAGAAAGTTCAGAAAGGTTCTCTGGAATATGACCTGAAATTTTATTTTTGTATAAACGTAAATCTGTTAAGTTTGACAGCTGTGCTAGAGATTGTGGTAGCTTACCTGTTAGCTTATTATTTCCTAATGAAAGGTAACGAAGCTCTTCAAGATCACCTAGCTCATTAGCTATACTACCTGTAAGCTTATTGCTATGAAGTTTGATTTTTGTAATAGCTGTATTATCGCTATTACAACTAATACCATACCATTTATCTGTACATGGGTCACCTTTCATCCAGTGTGTGTTCTTTTTCCAATTGTCACCATTGCTTGTTTGGTATAGTGCAACTAGAGCCTCTTTTTCTGCTGGGGGTACATCGGCGAAAAGTAATGAACCTGAAAAAATCCCAATGATGGCAGTTAAGTTGATTAACTTGCTTTTTGTTATAGACATTGTATAGTCTCCTTTTTGTGTGGTTTTCCTATAATTATTGTCAATAATATAGACAATATACTAACATTATTATGCTTTTCTAAATATAAAGAAATTATATTATAATGCGTAGTGTTTATTGTTCCAATTATATTTTATTTAGGAAGTGCTATGTTTTATTTACATTTAAAAAAATCTTTATCTATTTATATTATTATCTCTATTTTTTTATTGACTGCTTGTACTGAAGAGTATGGAGGAGATGTAAAAACACAAAGTGATATAGTTATTAATAAAGTGAGCTTCTCAGGTACTGTATCCACTAGTGATGGTTCTGCATTGTCAGGAGTAGAAGTAAGGCTTAGGTATCATGATACTAAAGTCTATACTCAAGACAATGGGGCATTTTATTTCTCTTCTATAGATGCGACAAATGATATGATTATTTTAAAAAAAGAGGGCTACTATGATGGGATATATACCTATGCAGTAGATGATAATCAGCAAGATAGTTTTATACTGAAGCCTAAAACTGATGAAAATGTTCGTTTATTATTTACTGGTGATTTATCATTTGCAAGACGTTTTATGGATCCTTCTAGTCCAGACAGAACAATTAAGTTTATAGAGAATGATGTATCTGGTGCTACGCTAAAAGTCTCTAATCTAGTGGGGAGTGGTCAAGAGGTGATTGACCCTGTACGACCACTGTTTCATAGTGTTGAT
Source organism: Sulfurovum sp. (assembly GCA_027068435.1). Classification (GTDB taxonomy): domain Bacteria; phylum Campylobacterota; class Campylobacteria; order Campylobacterales; family Sulfurovaceae; genus Sulfurovum. The sequence continues at coordinate 19,521 of JAMOTA010000054.1, read as the reverse complement.
TTCCCCACTGTTAATTTTGAATCTATTGCTACAAGAAGTCAAAGTACACTTGATGATATCCATCCAACTAAAGATTTTGCCTACTATAGTAACGATCTCTCTTTACCACTACTTAAAGATTTGAATGTTAATTTTGTTACTTTAGGAAATAATCATGTATATGATTATAATAGTATAGGACTTATAGATACCCTTCATGCACTAGATGAAAACGCTATAGCACACAGTGGTGCAGGTGTAAATGTAGAAGAGGCTTTTATGCCATACCGTACAACGATTAAAGAGATGCCTTTCTCTTTTGTAGGTGCAACATCTATACGTGGGAAGAAACATGAAGTTCTTTATGTAGCCCATGAACACGACAGTCAAAGCGATGATCCTTTTGCTACGCAAGGTGGTGCGGCCAATGCACATGATGAAGAAAAAATAGCAACTGTTTTAAATCAAGAACACACTTTAAATTATTTTACAGTCTATCAATTTCATGGAGGTATAGAGTACACCTATGCACCTAATTCTGTCTCTTTAGGCTTAATGAAAAGTGCTATTGATAGTAACGCTTCTTTGGTAGTTTCACATCACCCACATACTGCTCAAGGATATGGGAAAAAAGATGGTGTTTTTATGGCGTATGGAATGGGTAATTTTATCTTTGACCAAGATAGACTTGATACACTGCTTTCTCATATACTTGTTTGTGATACGAATGGTACAGATACTACAAAAGCAGTAGGTTATCCTATCTATATAAAAGAGTATATACCAAAACTTCTTACGGGTGATTTAGCCAATCGTTTTATCCGTCATATCTCAGAAGCATCTCGTAATGGTTCACAACTACTAGAGACAGAGTTAGAGAGTGATTTAATGGTTTTTCCTTATCATTATCAAGAGTATATGGCATTAGATAATAACTATACCATAGAGAAGACGTTTATCACTAAAGAGGTTACGATTTCAGATAAGGGGTATGTGGTTATTGATTTACGAGGGGAAGTAAATTCTGAATACTCTCTATCTAGTATCTCTAGTGAGAATGAAGAGCTTACCGTTAGTATGGGACGTGATCTCTTATGGTTTGGTTCTTTTGAGGATAATGATGTAGATACCCAACATTATGAAAATAGTATTTGGAATTTTAGTGATGCTGTAGCCTCTAGTAGAGTATCTCATCGAGGTAAAGTCTCTGCACACATCATGAGAGATGCTTCTCAGGTAGATAGTGCTTTATTATACTTTGGTAAGCGTATTAGAACGATAGGAGATGCAGGTAATAAACCTAATAAAAGTTTATCATTTTATGGCTACTTTAAAGGTAAAGATAGTCGTCCATTTACTATAGGGTCAACTTATCATGCAAGTATTGGTGATCTCACTTTTGGAAGTACACTTCTACATAGCTCTCAAGGTGGTACATTTGACTGGAGAGCTATAGAGTACCCTATCCCTATGCCAAAAGATGAAGTTTTGTCTGATGAGATACTTGTCTATTTAGCTGAAAACGCAAGAGCTTTAAAGTTTTACATCCGTATGAAAGATACCCATACAAAAAAAGCCCATCTTTATGTGGATGATTTGGCTATTATTAACTGGGAAGAGAATCTGAGTACACGTGAACCTATCCAACTCTCTACTCCACATGCACGAGAGTTTATTAAGCTAGAGGGTGCTAAAGGAACATATCGTTTAAAACTAGAGTTTAAACGTTACAGACCGTCAATGTAGATTACTTAAACTTCTGCACAAACCATCCACCTTTTTGGCGTTTGGTAATGGCTTGGAGTTCCATGGCAGCTTTTTTATGGCTAATGTGATGGTTAATAAGATCTTTGTAGATGAGGTTGGCTCTTTTGCGTCTTTTAACTGCGTCACCAGCATCTAAGAATGATTCTATGATACCTAAAAGTTTATCTAACCATGATACGGTAGAGGTACTATTCTGAGAAGATACTTTTATCTCTTGAAACTTCTCTTGTGCTTCTTTAAGGGTAGTTTCTATGAGTTGTATTTGGGCTTGGTAGTAGTCTGTTTGGGTGGCGATAGCTTGTTTTGCTATCTCAATGCTCTCTTGAGTAAGAATATAAGTTAAAGGACCATGATCACCAAAAGCAGCTAAAGTCTCAACCCCTTCACGTACCTTTTCACTCTCACTACTTTTAATGGCTAGACAAGCTTGATAGCAACTGTCCCAAGCGACCCAACGATATGCAAAGTCTAGTCCCGTACCTTTGATATTTTGCATACCTATAATAGTATTTAACATCCCTACAGGGGTATGGTCTGCAATAGTCTGTACCACTTCATTACCTGTTGCGTGGTAGTTATATAGTGGTTTAACACGAGCTTTTAGCCATATCCAGAGGGTATCTCTAAAGAGTTGATTGATAGCATTGTTATCTTGTAGGGTATTGACTTTGGTTTTAAATGCTTCTAGCTCTGTGTACTGTTTTTGTGCTTCTTGATAAAATTTCCAAATCTCTGCTTCGTTGCTTAGTAGTGTTTCTAGGAGTGAGAGATTTTGATAATTTTCCAATATTTCATCTTGAGAAGCCTCTTCAAGAGTAGAAGCATTTAACATCACTTCAAGTCTTTTTTTCAACTGTGAACTACTTCTTATAAGGCGAAACTTTTTAGCATACGCCATAACCTTCTCTTCCACACTTTTTGTTTTATCATCAGTTAGAGAGAGGGTGAGTTGATAGGTTTGCCACGTCTCATCTAAGTAGTTAAAAAAACCTGAAAGGTTTGAGCCTATCAAGATATGACAATCAGCGATAATATCTTCTACTATCATAGAGGCAAAAACACGTGACCTTGAGACTCTGTCTGCTCGGTTGTTTATCACAGTTGTGAGAAAGCTATCAGGGTACGCTTCATCATCTCGTTCATAGAGTCCCATTCGTTTCCAGTTTCCTAAGGCTCCAAAGCGTTCATTGGCACTCATACCGTTAATAAAGTGCAATCTTTTACTACCTACTTGTGCAGGTGGATAGGCTTTGAGTACACCTAAGTCAGGTACGATATTGTCTGCCATCGCTTTAAGGGCTTCTTCTTCATCTATGTCAAGTTGCTCTGCCATAACTAGAACTAACGCTATATTATATGGGTGTTCTTCATAAGGAAATCGTGAGAGTATGTCAGGGGCTATAAGTCCTGCTTGTAGCCATCCCGTAGGAAAGCTTGGGGTATTGACACTCTTGGCATAGGCTTTTAAGATAGGGTACATTACCTCTTCTGTAGTTACAAGTGTAGAGTTATAAGGGATAAAGTTAGTCATCACTTGAGGAATGTTAATCCCCGCAGGACCTTGTAGGTTCTCATGGTCAGGGTAAGTGTTGGTAATCGTTGCTATGTCATCTTTCATCCAGCGTTTTTGAAGTACCTCTACATAAGAGGGAGTTAGCCCCATACTCTCCCATAGATAGACATCTACTTCTAACTTATCTGCAATGAGTATCGTGTCAGCTTGTTCCCATATAGTTGCTTTGTCATAGGGGCGAAAAAGGTACATCTCTCTCATCCCTTCAAAACTCTCAGAGTGTAAGAACATCGCTTCATTTCCTGTAGTTTTAGAAAAAACACGAAGTCCTAGTGCATTAAAAAGGGCTGCTTTGAGTCTTTCTGTCCCTGATTTTCCTCGTGTTCCCCAACCACCTACAGAGAGTGCTATGCGTGACCTTGCACGGGTTATTTTCCATGAAAGCCAAACATGTCGTATAAAAAAGAATGCAAAGATAACAACAATGAAGAGTGTTAAGTCACCTAGAGAATTTTCGTACGCAGAGACAAAATAGTTCTCAAAGGACTCTTGTCTCTCTAAAGAGATAAAAGGGAGTAGGGGTAGTGAAAAACTAAAAAATCTGTTTGTACTCTCATCTGCTTTAATGTAGGGTTTAAAAACTGTTTTAAACCCTAGTTTTTTCATCTCATTTACATAGGCATTAGGTTGTTCTGTAAAATGCTCTTGCCAGTTACGTAAACGAGCGATAGTAGCATAGTTCCATGTAAGTAAAAAATCGGTTTTTACTCTACTCCACCAATTTTTAGGAGGGTAGATAGTGGTAATTCCATCACTACTGTAGATATAAAATGGGTGTATCTTCCATGTAGGCTGTTTAAGTGAAGAGAGGTAGTGATCTGCTAAAGGAAGGTAAGGACGTGAACTCTCTTCGGAAGGGACAAAGTAGGGCTCTCCTGGTACTTTAGTTGGGGCTTGTTCTGCCATGATAGAAGAGGGAAAATGGTGTGTACCTTCAAAGATACGTGCTATGGTATGTGGAAATGCTTCTCTTTTATCTGGTGAAGGGTTACGAAGTTCATAAATGATACGCCATGCTCTACGTCCCATGCGTTCAGATCTAGAGAGTATGGTAGCTCCAAAGAGGGTTTTACGAAGTTCTAAAGAGAAATCATGTTGCGAGATGACAGAGAGTATACGATAAAGCTCTTCTTGGTTACTACTTAAAAACTTTTTGGGAAGTTTTACCCCTTTTGACGGGGTGATGTTTTGAACGATAGTATAAAGTTCACTGTAAGTATAATAGCGTTTTTTTTCACTGCAAACCCAAAGTAACTCTCGTATCATAGAAGCAAAACGTTTGATAGTCACAGGGCTTTCACCTAAAATAAGAGTAGAAAGTTTTTCAATACTACTAGAGATAAATTGTGTGTCATTGTTTGTGTTTTCTACAGATATCTGAGCAAGTTTACCTATAGTATGAAGTGCAGTTTTTAATACAAATGTATCTTTTTCTATAAAAAGTGAACGATGGATAAGCTCTTGAAATCCTACTCTTTGAGAAGATATAGTTGTCTCTAAAACTTGTAGTATCGCTAAGGCTCTTACACTACTCTCTTTCTCTTTTATGATAAACATCTCTTTAAGGTACTGTAGTGAAGGGTGAGTAGTTGTAGAGAGTTGTTTAACAATAGCTTGTCGCACATAAGGACTAGTATCATTGAGTATCTTTTCTTTAATAAGTTTTAGTAATATGTCTGAGTCTGAGTGTGTAGATAGAAGCTTAAAAGCCAATTTAGCTATTTTATGTCGTACAAATATAGTATCATCATCTTTGTAGCAACTTGCATGTATTTTAGCAATAGTTAAGAAAGAGCTAAACTCGGTTAATGCTAAAAACTCTAAAGCATCATTTCTAACCCACACACTATTGCTATGAGAAAGAGCAACACGGTAGATGTATTGAAAAAACTGTTCATCTAAAAGGGTGTTGTTATGGTAGGCATTAAATTTTTTAACAACAATAATCATTACTGTAAATGCTTGGTGTCTAAGTCGTGGTTCATGTTTGTATTGTAGGAGTGTCAAAAAGTGTTTATTAAAGTCGAAATAGTTCCAAAGTATCGTTGTGGCTTCTTGCTCTTGTGTAAGCAGTTCAATACTACTTCCTATACGTTCAAGTGCAACAATACAACGACGATGAAGCCATGCACTTTTAGAAGTCATACGTTCAGCAAGAGCATCTTCATCAAACCATCTCTCTATGGCTAATTCATCTTTATAATACTGCTCTTTAGATGGACTAAATTGATAAGCATATTTGAGGATAATCTTTTCTCTCTCTTTCATATTAGAGGTATGGGAGAGCTCTTTTCTAAAATCTTGTAGGAGTTGAGTAAGTTGAATGGCTCTTTTGATACTCTTCTCAACATCTACAAATAAAAAATAGATAAAATTCTTTATATCATTTTTATCTTTACCTGAGTAATGGTTAAGGTAATCATTTTTAATTTTTTTAATATGCTTTTGATCTACGTAGTTAGAGAGTCTTGTTCGCTTATAGTTTATCCACTTATTAATCATCATGACCCCCTTTGGTCTTCTAATAGCATCCGTAAGTTATCAAAAGATTTTTCACTACTCATAAAGTTATGATACATTTTATTTTCACTAAAGTGCCAAATCAGTTTAAAAGAGAGTTGCATATCACTGTTTTCTATTTTATATACAGCCTTTGCACCAAGTTCTAATCTATTATTATCTAAAAACCTATTATACTTTATGTTACCTCCAATACGATTAATCATATAATCAGAAGGACGGTCTCTATCTTCAAAATAGTATCTTCCATCATAGTAGAGTGTAAAATCATAAGGGTAAGCTAAATGCTTAAGTCTAAACTTATACTTAGCATTATCAATAATATTTAACGTCTCGTTAGAGTTGAATTTTATCTCCATATTGTATGTTAAATCATCATAAGGTGTATAAAAAAGTTTATAGATAAAGTATCCATTTTGTTGGTGATCTTTTCTGTACCTACTATAAACAAGTGGGTCTAAGGGTTCTGCATCAGGGTTGTCATACTCTAAAAAATACTTATTGAACCCTAGAGTATAGTAGTGTCTCCAATCTTCTCCTAATGACTCTTTTTTTATCACTTCTGCTTTAAGATGAAGGTTTTTAAAGAGTGACTTACTTTTTTGTTGATAAGCATTTACTTCGATATTACTCCATATATTATCAAGAGGTGTTTTAAATGAAAATTTATGTTTTAATCCATAGAGAGGGTTGCTATAGAGTCGTACAAAAAAATGCTGTCGTAAGTAAAAATCTTCATCAAGCTTCTCTCGTCTTAAGAGTGCTATTTCAGGTATGGTTTTTGTAGAAGCATTAGGATTATCTTCAGAAGAGAGTTCTTGTGTTGTTGAGCCTATAGATAGACTCCAGGTAGGAAGAAGTTGTTGAATAATGGGTTTAGATTGTATATTTTGGGTAAAAAAAGTATGGAGTGAAAAGTCCATCTGCGTAGCAGGCGTATCTTGACGCTGTAATATACTCTGTGTCTCTACTCTTCTTAGAGGCTTAGCTAAAGGATCTATATGCATAGTAGCGATACGTATTAAACTATGGTTTAATGTCTTACTTGGATATATCTTTTCTCTGTACTCTTTGCTATTAGAGAGATAGTGATAATATGTTGTACGTTTACCCTTTTCATCTTGTTCTTCTATACGAAGAAGTTTAGGTCCTTCTATGTAGAGTACGATAGGATTTTCTCTACTTGTATCATAAAAGCGTTGGGTCATTTGTTGTTCTCTATGTTGAGTATCTGTCCAAAATTTTAATCCTAAATAGTGAGTAGAGAGAGGATTAACAAGCCGTATCTTTATATAGTGTTCTCCTTCAGATAATGCATAAGTGTGCTGCCACAGTGTTTGATTGGCTTCAAAGTGAAAAATCTCTTCAGCTTGGTTATCTAATGTTATAGCAAAAGAGAGAGACTCTACAGGAAGAAAATCTGGAAAAATCTGTCTAGCTTCTATGGTAAGGTTCTGCTCTCCTTGAAGATGGATAGTCTGATAATCAATACCTGTTAAAACTCTATCATAAGAGGTTATTTTATGAAGTAGTGGGGTACGGTTTTTCTGAATCTGAGATGTGGGACACCATGATGGTATAGGCACATCATAAAACCCATACATACTCTCTAAAGCTGGATAGCTTGAAAAACGAGTCTTTTGAGTGAGTATTTCCAATAAGGAGTTCTGGTAGTGTGAATAGTTGTTATGATGAGCATTTGCTTTGATAATCCACGCTTTAGCCCCTATCTCATAGCGTTGTAGTTCATCATTAGAGTTATTTAACCAAAGTAGTGCAGAGAGGTAAGGTGTATCTATGGTAGGATGAATATTAGAGAGTAATCTTTTTGCTGAATTATCAGAGGTTTTAAGAAGTTGTTTATCTAAAGGTAAAGAGAGTTCTTCTTTTATCTTATAGCTACTTATATTTATAGTAAGTGGATGTTCGTAAGCGTGAAGTGTCAGTATATGTTTCCCTTTTCCAAAGGATAGCTTTAGAGTATTGTTTATACTTATCATCTCATGAGTAGGTTTTACAGATAAAGAAGATGAAGGTTTAATAGCAGTAAGTGGATAGTGATAGTTTGTTTGATTATGTTCAATCCTTAGCCATTGATAAGATGAGTTCTCTTTTAAAAATCGCATAGAGAGTTCTATTGTCCGTGGTCCTTGTACTTCAAGTTGCAAGGGTTGTTTTTCTGTAACACGATGATAAGAGAGATAGAGGTCTCTGTCTCTGTTATAAACTTGAACTTTACCAGCAGAACTTTGTACTTGGAAACCTTTGTTAGAGCGACTCTTTTGGTAAATATCTTCCGATAAAATAGTACTTTTTTTTCTCAATAGATTTTTACTGTTAGGTAGAAGCGTATGACTTAAAGTCAATTGATTCTGTACTTTAGCTAAGTCGGAGACTACTTGTGCACTCCTAGAGCTTTTATCTAAAAGAAGATAAGCCATCATAGATAAAGAGAATTGACCTTCAGCCTGAAGCATTATAGCAATCTCTTTGAGTACTTGAGGGGATTGTGTTAGAGAGAAATAGACAGTATGCCATTGTATCATTTGAGTAGGATTCTCTGAAAGCTTCAGTAGTAGTTGGTATGCATCTTTTTGTATATGTTTATCTTTAGAGAGAAAAAGAAAATGTTTAGCTATAAGTAAAGCAGTGTATTTATCTCCTTCTTTGTAAATTTTTTTTGCATTATTAAGGGCAGAACTATTAGATATCTTGTGGTAACGTAACCCTTTTTTACTACTTTTAATACGTGATTGCATCCATAGTCTTAGAGGGTGTGTCTGTTCATACCAAGCATTAAAATTTTGAGGTGTTTTAGCATAAAGGCTCTTTGCAAAACGTCTGTAACTTCCTGCAAAGTTGTGTGTTAACTGGTATGGGGTATCTCTATAAGTACTAGCCTTACGCATACGTACTGAAAGTTTGAGCTTAGTTTTGTTGTTTTGTGTAGAAAAACTGATACTTCTTGTTCCTTTTTTGAGCATGATACGTACAGTAGCTGTTTGAGGTTCAAGAGGAAGAGGTGAGTGGTTTTTTAGTAAAGCAAGTCTTTTTATGGGACTATAACCTAGAGGCATATGTTCGTAAGCATAGAGTCCTTTAGAAAAAAGTAGATTTTGAGTAGGAGTATCATAAAGTAAAGAGAATTTTCTTAAAGGATTAACTTTTTTAGCCCCTTCACTTTTTAGATAAATTTCACGCTCTTGAGAGCTTTTATCTAAAAATGTAAGCTCTATTTCTGTTTCAACTTTTAGAGGTTCATTAAAATGATAGGTCAAGCTATTGTTTGATGTAGTACTTTGAGGTACATCAACAAAGAAACCTTTTTGTAGTAAATTTAGATCAGAGAGACTATGCATAGAGGAGAGTAGTCTAAGGTTATTTATCTCTTGGTGTGTATAGAGTCGCTGTTTAGCATAATAAGCATGTGTAATATAGCTATGGAGTGGTATATGACTAGGGTAGAGAGGTTGAAGTGATGTTCCTTGATAAGCAGCTTGCATAAGGGCTATTTTTTGTCTATTATCTTTTATAAAAGTTCTTTGTTTAAGTATCTTTTCCATACGTTTAAGTGCATCTTGAGGATGGGAATTTTTCCAAAGTGCTTGGTTGATAAAGGAGAGGGTATTGGGTACTTTCCAAAGTAGAGTAGTATCGTTGACTGGGTTAATGTTATGTTTATGGTAAAGAGTTACATGTAGTAAAACATCACCATAAGTCTTAAGTGTTATGTTGTTTTCGCCTTTATTTAAAGCTATATAATGTGTAGCTATTTGTGTTACTTTGGTATGGTTAACATCATCAATATAGTGATAGCTTGAAGTGTGTAGTGACTCTAAATCTCTAGCTACACTATGGTTATGTGTAAAGGTAATACGTTCTCGTTGAGGTTGAAGAGTCTCTATGCCATGCTTGAGGGGTAGAGCTATTTGGATTTTGAGAGTTCCTTCACCTTTTAGATTTAATGATGTTGTTGTAGGTAGGCGAAATCTATCAAATCGTTTACTTATATCTTGTGAATGGAGTACCACTATACTCTTTTCCCCATGAGGTAGTATGATAGATTGTGCTTTAACCTTATAGAGTGTAGAGATAGAAAATGTGGTTATTAAAGAGATTTCTACAACTTCCTTATTTGTGAGTTTTATAGCTATGGGTTGGTTAAAATTATTATATAAATCATAAAAATGTAAACCTGTGTCTGAAACCTTTAGTGGTAGAGTTTTATGTTCGTAGAGCTTTCCATCAAGTGAAACAAGAGCGGTTATCTCTGAGTTATTATGCTCTTTAGGGAAGATAACAAGTCTTTGAGATGCTTTGAGGGTTATCCATATATTATTACTACTTGAAAGCCTATAGTAGTTAGATGACAGAAGTTTAGCTTGGAGTATCTGCTCTAAAGGAAGAGGCATAAAGGCTTGGTGGTGTTTAATATTGTCTTGATTAAAGATAATAAATGGATTAACACTGCTATATGTAAAAAGAGATAGCAGAAGCAAAAGAAGTAAATATCTTATAATAGTATCTTTCATTGTAATCACTAGGGTAAACACTTTATAAGTTTTTTACGAGAGAGAGAATCTTTGCTTAAAGTTTCTCTTAGTGGAGTGTTTAACTCTATATGTATAAAATTAGAGAAACCACGCTTTTTGAGTGTATATCCTTGTCTGTTGGTTGTTCCTCCAAGTTCAAATATATCTCTACCATAAAGGAGAGTATGGTACCCCTCTTCTCTAAGACAGTTATATATATCTATCACTTTTAGACTGTGTTCTCTAGTGGTACTACTTAAAACTATTTGACTTTTTTTAGCAAGTATATCTTTACGTTTATCTGCATTAAAACCATGAAGTTGATAGATGGTATCTTTAGGATAGACAGAAGCAAAAGCGATATGAAATGCATTAAAAAGTGTCTGTTCTGTATGTGCAGAGTCCATAACTTTACGGTGTACGGTATTAAATGCTATAGCACGGTAAGTGTGAGTTTTCATAAGTTTATACCCTATAGTACCTGTATATTTATCATAAAACCTATGTGGAATACTAAGCATATTTTGAAGGGAAGATGAACTATCATACCTTATGATATAAAATCCTTCTCCAAGGTTATCTTTTTGTGAGAGTACTATGAAGTGGTTAGTCTTTTTTACTATAGTGAGTCCTAGTGTAGCAAGCTCCTTAGTAGATACACTACGGTTACTCAATATATCACTAAAGTATTTTATAGCGTGTTGATACTCTGTAGTGCTGATAGTTTTATAGTTTTTAGACTTACTTTTATAATAGAGCGTTTGTATAGACTCACTTGGGTACGCAAAAGAGAAAAAGAATATAATAATAGTAATTAGTTTGATAACTTCTCCTTGTTTAATTGAATTCTTGATTTTTGACCTAAAGTAATATGGTTGACAAAGAGATAACAGTGTTCAAGTTCTTTAGGTGGGTAAATGGTGATGGTATAATACTCTGCATTTACTAAATTTTCTCCTAATGTGAGGTAAAGCATATCAGAAGAGTGGAGTTCTTGCTTAGGATAGGTAATATTTAGTGCTTCTAGTTGTTTACTGTCTGCAAAAAGTTGGTATTTTTTATAAGTACGCTTCGTAATTATTTGATTTTTACTATCATTCATATCGCTAATTTCAACAAAGAGAGATAAAGTTTTACTCATTTTATAGGGAGAAGCAAGTTGTATACCAATAGAGGAGTATGTGCTATCTTTTTTTACTCGAAAATGCATAGGTTTAGTAAAAGAGAGAAAGGTACGTTTTGTATAGTGCTCTGTTCCATCAATTGTATGACTAAGGTATAAATCTGTCTCTCTTGAAGTATTAGTTTCTAAATGATAGGAAGTATTTGTATCAATACTTGGTAACATTATGCTACCTGATGAGGGGTAGAGTTTATGTGTACTAATAAGTCTATCTTTATCATAAAGCTTTACTGTTTGTATATGAGGGTTTAACTTTTTATAGAAGAGTTGAGGTGTTACCTGTTTTAAACCTGTTTTACTATAGAAAGTTATATTATGATTTTTACTTAAATCTATTTTACTATAAAGAGCACTCCAACTTTGTGAACGAATAGCTTGTTGCGCTAGTTTTCTTTTTAAAAGAAGTGCATATCCTCTCCATTCATGGAGAGGATATAGTTGTTCATAATTATAAAAACCTGTTGCAATAAATGGATTAATTTGAGGTGGTTTAGGCTGTTTATAGAGCTTTACTCTTCTCTCTTTCACATATGGTTTTGTAAAATCTTCAGGACGTAATGGAAACCAACGAGGTTTACGAGGATAATCAGGTTGAGTCTCTTTTTTAAATGAGTAGAGAGGGTAGGGTACTCTAGGACTTCTACTAGCAAGACGTATGATTAGAGGCTCTTTTGATGATATTTCAATAGTATCTATATCATCACTTACTAACATAGTAAAGTTAGATAGCTGACTTAAAGGAAGAAAAATATCTCTATAGTCATAGCGTGAAGTAAGCATCTCTACTTGAGGCTTAAGTATTTGAATGGTTTTGCCTTCACTATTTTTCATTATAATCTTAAGTGTGCTATTTAAATCAGTATGACTATAACACTCTAACTGAATATAACGCTCACTTTTTGTATGAAAACGATAACGAATAGGGTGAGTTTGATTAATATCATAATAGTCAAAAGCATGTAAAGCAGGAAGGTACATTTCAACTTTTTCTTTATGAGTATAAATTTTTATCTCAATACTCTGATTGCTCTCTAATTCTATCATACCATCTTCAGATTGATTAAAGTCAAGAAATGTCTCTTGTTTGTTAAGAGTATAACTTTGTTGCTTTAGTAAATGGGTATTATTATAAGATTTAACTAAAACATCTACTGTGTTTTTTTCTAAAGAGTTAATACTTATAGTGTAGTTTCCCTCTGGAAGATAACGTGTTGCACTAAGATTTTTATCTGCATAGATAATAGGCATTATAGGTATGTAAGGATGCATATCATCTGAATCTTTTAAAATAAAAAGACGACGTGTATAGTAAGAGTCCCCCTCTATGCCTAGGGGTCCATTTGGCTTCCATATAGAAGAGACAATAAGTGCTTTTTCTTGTCGTGTCATAAGAGAAGGTTGATAGATATTTCCTCTCGCAATATAGATTCGTTTACTTTTTGATAGACGTTCCCATTTTATCTGTTGTTTATGTTTGGGAACACTTTCAAGATGATAACTTCTAATTCCTACATCGGCAATACGATCCTCTTTATGATTAAGCTTAATATATATCTTAGTAGCTGCTGGAAAACGTAATAAATCTATAAAAATATTTTCACTTGTTGTAGGCTTTAGATTACTTTTAAGATAAAAACTTTTTTGAACTAAGGTATGGTTCTTATAAAGATAAGAGAGATAAGAAGCACGCAAATGGTGTACTTTAGATAAAAGTACTTTGCCTTTTTCATCAACGATATAGTAAGTAACACTATATCTAATATTTGAAATATTTTCAGATGTATCAACCTCTCCTTTAAGGTTAGCTGTAAAGATAAATTTAATCTGTTTTGTAAAAGATGGAATGGTGAAATTTAACCATTGAGATGATTCTAAAATATAGGTAATACTACTTCTTGTATTTTCATCTGTATGGTAGTTTTTTGATTGAATATTATTCCACCACCCTAAAGGATTGAGCCATATAATTAATAAAAGTGTCAGTAGTGATAACCAAAGAATATAACGTAAAATTTTTCTCATAACTACTGTAGTTCCAAAAATGTTGAGGTATTAAAATAAAATTTTTCTAAAGACTCTTTTATATTTTCACTCTTTTTTTTATATGTAAAGGTATATAAAGGTTGAGAATTAAGTTTTACAACACCAAGAAGATGATCTTTACTTGGTGTAAGAAGGAGAAGATATGGTTGATTATTATTACTATCTATGATAACTTTTAGCTGTAAATCTTTACGGTTATTTAGTGCCTCTAACTCTATAATATCTTTTGTATTTAAATAGTGTTTTATACTCTCTTTAATTTCTACAGATATGCTACTATTTGCCTCTTTATACTTTTTATATATAGATGGGAAAGAAGAGGTTAGTACTTCTATATCTAGTGCTAAAAATGCTCCTATGGATATATCATTTTTATCATGTTGTGTATATTGTCCTCTAAGTGTATATGGAAGCCATAAAATATTAAATGTATTATTGAATGACTGCATAAGGTAGCCTGATTGTATGGCGGTTGTATCATATCCTGCACTGTAGGGGTTACCATCATTTAGCATAAGAGGTATATGTGTCTTTAAATAGTTGTATATTATTTTTTGAGATAGGTTTAATTCATCTATACTGTTAATTCCTTTGTTAAATGATAAAATTGCACTTTTATTCTGCATCTCATCTTCTCCTATGCCTCTTATTTGTAGGGTATTCATAGAAATTAACTTACTCTCTCTATAGATAACTTGACTCACAAGATTAAAAATGTTTTGCCTATTTTTAAAAAGCATTACATCTGCACTTCTGTCTTTATTTGCGAGAGGATGGGCACCACTAAGTAATATGACTTTTGCATTAAGTTGTTCAAAAAGTTCTAAACCATATTCAAAAGTATGTGATTCGTAAAAAGGTCGTGGTACTTGTATCATTATCTCCTCTTTTTTTCCAAATCCAAAAACATAAGTTCCCCAATAATGTTTTAATGGGGAATCATTTTCATGTAAAATAATATATTTTTTTTGCTTATATATATCAATATACCATGTTAATGTATATCCAATAGATTGTGCAGCAAATGCTATAGTTTGTAAAGATTTTTTAACAGCTATTTCATCAAAAGGTTTCTCTTCCCAACTCTGCAAGAGTTCATAAAGAGGTGTTAAAATGACATGATCAAAAAAACGTAACGATTTTAGAGTAGGTTTTTTATACTTTTCTGAAGCTTTTGGTGCTAATTCTATCTTTTTATCTAGTAACCAATTTTGTAATAATCCATAAATAGAGTGTATCGAAGAGAGTTGTTTTAAACCTGTATTGGCAAGATAAGGATATGATGAAATGAGTTTAATTCTATCAGCTTTACTAAGATAAAGTTCAGCAAATCCATTTTGCATACTCTTCTTTTGTAGTGAAAAGTTTGTAGTAGGATTCCATTTAACTTGAAGTGTGTTTAGTTGATTATGTAAATGACTAAGATGAAATTGTTTAGGTATATATCCTTTAACAAATAGAAGAGAGTTAATTGGTTTTCTATCTGTACTTTGAATAGTTCCCAATAACTTATGGTAACGATGTCTTCCTAGTCTTCGTATCTGAATTACACCTTGTTTAGCATAGTGTTTATGAAAGGTATGATAAAAGCTATAGTAGTTGTTAAATTCAGCAGATAACATTTTCCCTTCTATTTTCAGTGGTACACCACTGATTGCCATGACTTTAGCTTGAGAATATTTCATCACTATAGCTGAAGATGCTAATATATTACTACTTTCAAGTGGAAAAGGCACTTCAATAAGCAAATCACTTTTTGCTTTTAAATCTATGATATACATACCCCAACCACTGTAGTTGCTCTCTTGAGTTAAGATAATATAATGCTCTTCTACAAGTGTTAGTTTGTAGTGTAAATGAGAGAGAAGAGTTATAATCTCAGCTTTATGTGTATAAAAGTCTTTATCTATAAGAGTAAGAACATTTTTAAATGCATCTAGTTGTGCAGGAGTTGCCGAGTGTGTAAGTTTTTTTTGATTATAACTATAAAGATTTACTTTCTGCTTCT
Organism: Sulfurovum sp.; assembly: GCA_027068435.1. Classification (GTDB taxonomy): domain Bacteria; phylum Campylobacterota; class Campylobacteria; order Campylobacterales; family Sulfurovaceae; genus Sulfurovum. The sequence continues at coordinate 3,916 of JAMOTA010000054.1, read as the reverse complement.
CTAAATAGAGTAAAAATGGAGTATTACTTTCTATAATATGTACTTGTTTATTTTGTAGATTCTTATTAAGGTAAAAATAGTTCTCATTTGGTAAGAGAGTGAGAAAATAGCCAACAATAGTTGCAATGATAATAGAGACTATAGAAGTTTGTAGTGTAGTACGGGTAAAGAGTGCCATATTGACTTTATCATACATTTTAACAGCTATGAGTGTAGAGAGTAAATAGCCAAATCCAAAGTAGTCTGAAACTTTATGTTCAGGGTAGAAGTAAACAATTCCAAATGAGAGCATTATTTTGTAAAAAAATCCAACATTAAAAAAGAGTAGCATTTTTCTTGCACCCTCTATGGTCATGTTTTGAAAAAGAGGAAGTCTAAGTATGAGTGTAGATAAAAATAATATGATATAGGCTTCAATAAATGAAGTAAGAATTTTACTTGGCTGATACCACTGTAATGCTAGTAGAGAGGGTACTAAGATACCATTAAAGTCCCAACCATAAAAAAGGTTCATTCGTGAAGCAATAAATGCTGTAGTAATAAGAATAATATAGGATTTTGGACTTGCAAGTATGGAGCCTGCTACATCTTCATAAATATAACCGATATTACTTAATGAAAAATTTGTATATGCTACAAAAAAATAACGTACTATGATATAGGTAATTCCTACAGTAATAATAAGTTGAACTAATCCATGAAATAGTTTAGGTTTCCAAAGCTGATTAGCTATGAGAGCTACAATAATAAGTCCAAAACTGTGTAAACTATCTTGGTAGTCAAGATTAATATCATACATCTCTAAAGTATAGGCACTTAACCATGGTAAGCCTAAACCATCAAAAAATAGACGTACCAATACACTACCTAAAAGTAGAGCAAAAAATCTATCTCTCCCAAAAAAGTTCGTCCACCATCCTCGTTTACCTGCTACTTCAGAGATGAGATAAATAAGCAGATAAGTAACGACACCTTCAAAAACGATTACAGCCACAGAGAGAGGTTTAATCAGTAGTAGAGGGGTTAAATATCCAGGGACAACCAATCCAGAAAAAACCCAACCAAAGCGAAGGTTAAAAAAACCGATAACAAGAATACCTATCCACACTGTGGTTATAACAGAGTGTGATAGGTAACTAGATGGAAGAATAGGGAGGTAAATATCAAACATAACTATTCTATAAATGTACAGATTTGAAAGAGAGTTTTATAGTAATACCCTCTCCAAGATTAGTGTAAAAAAATACTGTTCCCATTGCTTGGATGATACTTTCTTGTGCTTCTTGTGCTAAAATGTATTTTTTAGTAACCGTCTGTGTGCTAAGGTAGTTTGTAAGCTGTTTTTGAGGCATACCATAGCCATTACTTTTTAATGTTATTGCTACAGAGTATGGAGTATCTTCTACTAATATAATAGATATTTTAGCTTCTTCTTCATTGTCTTCTATAAGTATGGCTATTAAATTTTCTAAATGAATTTGTATATAATTTGCAGATAGTAATACTAGTGGCATAGAGTCTTTTGCTTCTATATCAAAAGTAATATTCATTTTAGGGTAGTTATTTTTCATAGAGTTATAGGCAAGCTTTAAAATTTCTAAAAAGTTTATAGGAAATAGATCATCCTCTTTATTTCCTATATTTTGATTCATTAATGTTTGAAGTTTATTAGCAGAAAATATAATATTATGGATAATATTCTTTTGATTTATATCAGTAACAATAATTTTATCTAATAACTTTACTCTTTTTTCATTCTGAATAAGTGCTTGATCCATAATATTTTGTTTATAGCGATATATATTTTCAACATAAGAAAAATCATGAAGTTCAAAAAGTATTCCATAGGTATCAAAAATATAATCTACAGTAAACTTTTTAGAAATTTTCTCTTGTGTAATAGCAGAAACAGTTAATAAATATTTCTTTTTATCATTTTTTAATGTTACAAGTTGACTATGTGAATTTTGAGTAAATACAACTTCACGAATAATCTCTTTACTCTTTTGTGTTGTAATATAAGCAAGTGTGGAGAGCATATCACCAGCAGACATAGTATAAGAAGCAATTTTCTCTTCTTGTAGCAAATTACTCATAGGTTGATTAATTTGCATGATTTTACCAAAAAGATTATAGACGATAATATGAGAATGAATAGTATCTAGTATAGTCTCTGTAAGTAACATACGTTTCTCTATCATAGAAAGATTACGTTTAAGATGATAAGTATTTTCAGACTTTATCTCAACATTGAGTAGTTTATCAATGTTAATATTAGATCTATTTTTTAAAGCTAAAAATTCTGAACGATCAAAAAGAAGTTGACTGACTTCTTTTGCACAATTATTGATAAGTAGTTCAAAATTCTTAATCTTTTTTATTTCAGAAGTATTTAGTGAAAATACCCAAAAACCAATCACTTCATTATGATGAAGTAGTGGTACTATAAACTCCTCCTCTTTTTCATCAATATTTTGAAAGAATTTTCTTGTAAGTTTAATAATTTTCTTATATTTAAGTGCAGAAAGGTATGGTTCACGCTCATAATCTCGTCTCATCTCCTTTATATCTGTAAATTCACAATTATATGATGAAACTTCTTTTACTCGTGTATCTCCAGCTACTTTTTCTAAAAGAATATTTTTTCTCAAATTAAATAATTGGTTAATGAGTAAGGTAATATCATCCCAATAGTCATTGGTATTAAAAAATGTTTTATATACTACTTTATCTTGTAGTCGCATAGTCAAGTTATCAATAAGTTGAGTCTCATCGCTATTTCTTAACTCTTCCCAGTGTTTAGAGAGAAGTAGAGTTAAAAGAAAAGAGATAAAGAACATTTCAGAAACAGGAAGTAAAAAATTATAATACGCTAGTATTATCCAATATAAAGAGAAAGGAAGAAAAATAGTAAGACTAAAAATATACTTTTTATAAGAGTAAAAAAAGTGATAAGAGAAGTAAATCCATGTAATAGTAATAATAAGAATAAAAATAAAGTACTCTATTTCAGAAAAACTTTTTAGCCAGATATTGTTAAGTTCACTAATAAACATTAATGCTAGATAACTCTGATGCGTAAACTCTTTATTGATATTTTGAACTTTAGATACCATAGCATAATTATTATCGAAATTAGAGATAATAACTATTTTATGATTAAAAAATTCTGGAAGAATATTATTTTCTAAAAAATCATTAAGATGTACTTTTGAAAATATTGGATTTCCATTATAATTTATCTGTTTTTTTTTCTCTTCTTTATCAAAAAGATTAATATTACGGTGTTGATACAAGTTAGAAAAATGGTAAAGTCTTAGATTGATTTTATCTATATCTATCTGTGTGCTGAACTCTTTTTCTTTAAAGTAAGGTAAAGTAAAGAGTATATCTTCCTTTTTCTCAATCATATACTGTATAGATTTCTTCATGGAAATAGGCTCTTTGTGTGAAATATCTGCAATAATCAGAAGAGGGTTATAGGTCTCTATTTCTTGAATAATTTCAGTAATCTTTTCAAAACTAGATTGGGAAGCATCAACTAATACATATGATTTATGTTCTTTTGTAGGATAGGGAAGATAAGGGTAACTTAATTGATAGATATAGTTATTTAGTGTTGAAAAAAGACCTAAATAGGATCCTACAATAATAAAGAGCATAATTTTTAACACTAAAAGAGGAAAATAAATATGTTTGAAAAACTTTATAAAATACATAGTGATACCAAACTTCTAGTGTTGTTAATTTTCACGAATGATAACATATTATACTTATTATAGGAAAAAAAGGGACTGTAATAAATTCTGTGTCAGCACCTCTTGACCTATGACATTATAGCAAATCTAAAGCATCTTTCAATCTCTCCTTAAAATGAATATTTAGTTGGGAGATTGTAAGGCTCCAATTTCTAATA
>JAMOTA010000053.1 GCA_027068435.1 Sulfurovum sp. | reverse complement strand
TGAAGTCTGCACTATAACTCTTTCTTTTTACACTCATCTTTGATCCCTCATATTTCTTATTTAATATTCTATCATTTGGAATAAGAAAGTTAAATTAAGTGGTCTGATTTATGGGGAGCATTATAAATTAAGAAAAACCCCCTAAAAGACCCACTAAAAGACTTAGATTTAGTTGTATTGGATTATATCACCTTAGACTAACAAAAGGGCTTAGGTATCGTGTATAAGGGGCTTTAAGGGTTATATTAGAGGTTATTGGATTGTGTTTTGGTGGAGGTGAGGGGAATTGAACCCCTGTCCTAAAATAGCTAGAACTATGACTCTACATGCTTAGTCAGTGTTGTTAAGTTTAATCTAGTTTTGTACCACACTCAAAACTTTGCTAGACGAGTTAAGATTCTCACCTTGTGGCATAACTTCCACGAGGCATAGTCATCAGATGTGATACCCCAAATGCCGAAGCACTTTCTCCGAAGAGATTCCTGTTAAGATGACACTCCCAGGCAGGGCAGTCCTCCGCGTGAGCGGGGTTAATGACTTACGCTACTGCGTAAGCTGGACGGTAATCTGTGTTGTTTGCGTTTAAATGCGTGTGAGCCGCGTAACGGAATTGCTCAGTCCGACATGCACATAGCCCCGACTACTCCAGTCGAAACCAAGTCACCCCCATAGTTAGTAAACATTATTATTTACTAGAGGTGGATAATAGCACTTTTATATAACTTTGTCAATAGATTTAGCTGAAGAAGTTAAAGTGTTTAAAACGCAATTTTTGATAAAATGATTTTTACACTAAAAAATATTAAAATGGTAATTACAAAATGATTTTATCTCTAAAACCTATCTTTTATTTGTCACTACTACTCTGCTTTACTTTTGTGAATGCAAGTATTTTGGTAAATCAACGTACATTAGAAGATAGTATGATAGAAAGCTATAAAACTACGTCTCCAAATGTAGATAGCATCAGTCAAATGTTTACTAAAGGAAACTTTTATGGGCGTTTACGTTTTAATAGTTTTGGTTTTGTATGGCATGAAGAGTTAGAATTTAATGGAAAAGAAGTACGAAAAGACCATGGCATAGTAGGGTTAGGTGGCTCTTTTCTTTATAAAAGTGCTTATCTTCATGGTTTTGCTTTTACCGTAGGACTTTATGCTACAGAGTCGTATGGAAGCTTAAATCAGAATGAAGCGTATCTCTACAAGGCAGGTAAAGGTGTGCTTAGTAGAGAAGATATGTTAAATGATGGAACATCAAATATACTCTCTATGTCACAGGCTTATTTAGAGTATAAGCATGAAAATACTTCCCTTAAAGTAGGGAGGCAGATATTTGAGAGTTTTTTAACTAAAAGTAATGATACAAAGATGATACCTAATACCTTTGAGGGGGTAACACTCAATAGTAAAATCTTAGAGAATACAGAGATAAAAATGGCATATCTGACAAAACAGAAGTTAAGAGACCATTCAGAGTTTCATCATCTCTTTTCAAAAGATGGCTATAGTGAAAATGATGATGCTATGATGCATTTAGGGATAACACGTACTACATTGAAAGAGAAAAAAATCGAAGATAGATTACTCATTTTTGATATGGTTAATAAAAGTATAGAAAATTATAAGATTCACATCAACTACACAGCAATACCAGAGTTACTCTCTTCGGCTATGCTTCAAGTAGATTATACTATGAATGTGGATGGGTTTATGGTGATACCTGCATTTCGTTATATGCAACAGTTTGACCATGGAGTAGGGCCAATAGGAGGGGCAAATATTAAAACTATTACTCAAGGGTATAGTAACCCTAAGACGCTTGATAGTTGGTTATTTGGTGCAAGAGTAGATGTAAAAGCAGATGCATGGAAATTAAGGTTTGGATATACAAAGGTTGCAGATGAAGGTGATATTATTGCTCCTTGGAGAGGTTTTCCTACAGGTGGGTTTACTCGTGTTATGGGGCAGTATAACTGGTATGCCAACACAGAAACATACATGATACGAGCAGACTATAATTTTGCAAAAGTGAAGTGGGCTTCTAACTTAAAAGCATTTATGCGTTATGCTATACAAGATTTTGATGACAGTAAACCAGGTGTACCTTATGCAGATAGTCAAGTAGTCACACTTGATATTATTAAACGTTTTGAAACTATACCTAATCTCTACATGAAAGTTAGAATGGGACATGTTTTTGGAGAAGCCCAAACAACTAACGTACAAAAAGCAGATCCTTCATACAGTGAAGCAAGATTTGAGATAAACTATCTTTTTTAAAGAGGAAAAATGAAACTAAAACTATGGATACTCACCTTATTATTTTTTGCCCATGTTAACATACATGCAGGTTATATAAATATCGCCGTTGCGGCTAATGTTAGTTATGTGATAGATGCACTAAAAAAAGAGTTTTATCTGCTTCACCCTAACATAAAAGTGAAGGTGGTACTTGGGAGTAGTGGGAAGCTTACGGCTCAGGTAAAACATGGTGCACCCTATGGACTGTTTATGTCAGCTAATATGCTCTACCCAAATACGCTCTACCAAGAGGGGTTAGCGGTGACTAAACCTCGTGTGTATGCTAAGGGAGCGTTGGCGTACTTAAGTAGCAAAAAACAAGATTTTAGCCAAGGTATGAAACTTACCTTGAAAAGTTCCATAAAAAAGATAGCCGTTGCAAACCCTAAAACTGCACCTTATGGGATAGCCACTAAAGAGGCATTGGAAAATGCAGGGGTATATGAACAGATAAAGCATAAGTTTGTCTATGGTGAGTCTATCTCTCAAACGGTGTCGTACGCTGTAATGGCTACAGATTTTGGGTTTATTGCTAAATCTTCACTCTATAGCCCAAAGATGAAGAGGTTTAAAGAGGGGGAGCATTGGTTTAGTGTAGATACTAAACTTTACACCCCAATAGACCAAGGGATAGTCATACTTAAAGGTGCAAAAGATGATGTTGAAGTAAAAGCTTTTTATGACTTTATGTTTTCAGCTAAAGCACAAGATATCTTACGTAACTTTGGGTACACGTTACCGTGAGTTTTTTTTATGCAACAGTGAGTAACATAGAAGCGTGTGATAGTCTGCATATTGTACATTTTACGTGTGAGGGGCAAGAGCTTTCTATGATGAGTTTAGAGTTGTCCTCTAAAGTGAATGTAGGTTCAAAAGTAAAGTTAGTCATAAAACCTATGCATATAAGCTTGGTGATACCACCACTTTTAGCACATATAAGTGATGAAAATCAGATGAGTGTAGAGGTGAGTTCTTGTACACATGGCAAACTCTTAAGTAACATAGGTTTAGTGTGTGGTAGTGTAAAGATGGAGTCTGTTATTACTGCTACTTCAGCAAAAAAGATGGAGTTAAAAGTAGGGCAGAAGCTTATAGCACTTATGAAGTCTAGTGACTTAGCCATAGGTGAAGTGTTATGATAGAAACTCTATCTCAGTTAGATTTTACGCCTTTTTTACTCTCTTTTAAACTGGCACTACTTACCACACTCATACTTTTTGTTATCTCAGTACCTTTGGCATGGTACCTCTCTCAAACACGCTCAAAGTTTAAGCCTTTTTTAGAAGCGTTGACTGCATTGCCTATTGTTTTACCTCCTTCTGTTTTAGGGTTTTATATTTTAGTATCACTCTCTCAAAACTCCCCTTTAGGAGCATTTTTTGATGAAACTTTTGGTATAAAGTTGGTTTTTAACTTTACTGCGTTGGTCATAGCGAGTTGTTTTTACTCTTTACCTTTTATGGTTCAACCTCTACAAGGAGGCTTTGAATCACTCAACAAAAATATGCTTGAAGCCTCTTACATCGCAGGAAAGAGTAATCTAATAACAGTGTTAAAAGTAGCACTACCTAACATAAAACCCGCAGTACTTACTGCACTTATCATCACTTTTTCTCATACAGTAGGTGAGTTTGGAGTGGTACTTATGGTAGGTGGAAGCATTCCTGAAGAGACTAAAGTGGCTTCTGTAGCTATCTATGAAATGGTAGAGATGATGGACTACCAATCAGCCCACATTTACGCAGGTATCATGATACTTATGAGCTTTTTGGTACTGTTGAGTGTTTATGTATTTAACGGACGACAGAGCCGAAAATTTGGGAGATTTTAAGATGATTCATATCAATATAAATAAAAAGTTATATGGCTCAAATGGAAAGATGGATTTAGATATAGATATAAAGATAGTACAGGGAGAGTTTGTAGCTCTTACTGGTCTTAGTGGTTCGGGGAAGACAACACTTTTACGAGTACTTGCTGGGTTAGAAGAGGCAAAGGGGAGGGTATCTCTTGGAGATGAAGTGTGGTTAGAGGGGAGTCACTCTTTAGCTCCTCAAAAAAGAGAGATAGGTTTTGTTTTTCAAGACTATGCTTTGTTTGCTAACATGAGTGTAGAAGAGAATTTACTTTTTGTCTCTAAAGATAAAGCTTTGGCTTCACAGTTGTTGGAGATGACAGAGCTTACTACACTTAAAAATCGTCTGCCCAATACCCTAAGTGGTGGACAAAAGCAGAGGGTAAGCCTTTGTAGAGCTTTGATGGGAAGACCTAAGCTTTTACTTATGGATGAGCCACTTTCTGCACTTGACCCTGCGATGCGAACTAAACTACAAAATGAGATACTTCTGTTACATAAAGCGTTTGGTACAACAACTATCATGGTAAGTCATGACCCCTCTGAAATCTATAGATTAAGTGAACGTGTTTTAGTCTTAGAAGAGGGAAAAGTAATCTCTGATGGGTCAGCAAAAGAGGTGTTGTTAAAGACTACAGGTTCTGCAAAGTTCTCGTTTGAGGGTGAGTTGTTAGACATCCTAAAAGTAGATGTTATTCATGTAGCTATCATTGCCATAGGTCAACAGTTGGTTGAGGTTGTTGTTAGTGATGAAGAGCTTAAGGGCTTAGTTGTGGGGCAGAGAGTAAATGTGAGTACAAAGGCTTTTAGCCCTACTATTTCTTAAGAAGAGAAAACCCTTTATAAGATTTGGCTAAAATACTATATATGAAATTAGGATATAAAATGACATTAACAGCAAAAGTACTCTGGGCGATGGGTCTTGGTATTATCGTGGGGCTTATTATCAATATGGGTGGCTTCAATGCCGAGGGAAGTTTTGTGAGTGAGTACGTAGTAGGTGGACTCTTTTACATGGTAGGAAAGATGTTTATTACTGCACTTAAAATGCTTGTGGTTCCTTTGGTGTTTTTCTCTCTCATCTCTGGAGTACTTGGCATAGGTGATATACGTAAACTAGGAAGTGTAGGGGCTAAGTCTTTTGGACTCTATATGCTTACGACTGCTGTTGCCATAGCTACTGCCATAGGGTTGGCTATTCTCATCGCTCCAGGTTCTGGTGCAAATGGTACAAGTTCTGCAACCTTTACAGGAAAAGAGGCACCACCACTCTCTGATGTGTTTATAAACATTATTCCTGATAATGTCCTTTCTGCTTTTGCCTCTGGTAATATGCTTCAAATTATTTTCTTCTCTATTTTGTTGGGTATCTCTCTGTTGATGGTAGGTAAAAAAGCACAAAGCATTGCAGAGGGTGTTGAAGTGATGAATGAAGCGATGATGCATATGGTAAATATTGTGATGTCAGTAGCACCCATAGCAGTCTTTGCACTTTTAGCTAAAGCTATTTCTGAACTTGGGTTAGACCTTCTTGTAAGTTTGGCAGGGTACGTGCTTGTACTTGTGATGGCGTTAATGTTACACCTCTTTGGTACACTTATGTTTGTACTCAAACTCTTCTCAGGACTCTCTCCTAAAATATTTTTAAGTAAAATACGAGATGCTCAAATCTTTGCTTTCTCTACAGCCTCTTCCAATGCAACTATACCTGTAACACTTAGAAGTGTAACAAAGCGTATGGGTGTTGACAACTCAGTAGCCTCTTTTACTGTGCCTTTTGGTGCGACTATCAACATGGATGGAACAGCTATCATGCAAGGGGTGGCTACAGTGTTTATAGCCAATGTTTATGGTGTAGAGCTAGGACTCAGTGGTTACTTAACAGTGATACTTATGTCAGTCTTAGCCTCCATCGGTACAGCAGGAGTTCCAGGTGTTGGGCTTATCATGCTCTCTATGGTCTTTGTTCAAGTAGGACTTCCCATAGAAGGGATAGGGCTTATTTTAGGAGTAGATAGACTCTTAGATATGATACGAACCTCTGTAAATGTTACAGGAGATGCAGTGGTCACTTGTGTTGTGGCTAAAAGTGAAAAAGTATTAGATCTTGAAGTCTTTAAGGATACTAATGCAGGGGTAAAAGAAGTACTTGATATTGATGAAAATGCTGAAAAAGTGTTAGCAAATGTAGTACATAAGATGGAAAAGATATAATACTTATTATACATTAAAAAGGGACGTATATGAGAGGTGTCAATACATACTATACAACAATAGAGTCGTTAAAAACTTTTGTAGAAAAAGAGAAACTTATAGATAGTAGTTCATTGCTTATTCAAGTATTTACTGCACTCAATAAAAAAGAAGAGATAGAAGAACTTTTAAATAATGTAAGTTTACTTTTTCCTAACGCAGTGCTTATTGGAAGTAGTACTGATGGTGAGATAATGAATGGTAAAGTATCTACCAATAAAACTGTACTAAGTTTTACTAAATTTGAAGCTACTACATTAAAATCACATATCTTAGAGCATACATCTGATAGTTATACTTGTGGTGAAATGCTTGCAAAAGAGTTAGTGGAAAAAGATACAAAACTTATTATATCATTTGCAGATGGACTTCACACTAACGGAAGTAGATTTTTAGAGGGACTACAATCTATAGAAAACGATGTTATTATCGCAGGTGGATTAGCAGGAGATGCTGCTCTGTTTTCAAAAACATTTGTTTTTGATAAACATAAAGTTTTATCTGAAGGTGCAGTAGCAGTGGCATGTACAAGTCAATCTTTAGCTGTGCATAGTAACTACAGTTTTAACTGGCGACCTATAGGAAAAGAGCTTATAGTAACTCATGCAGTAGGAAACCGTGTATATACTATAGACAATAGAACAGCATTAGATACATATGCACATTATTTAGGAGAGAGAGTTGCTGAGAGCTTACCTAAAGTAGGAGTAGAGTTTCCACTTATTTTAAAAAGAGAGGGTACATATGTTGCAAGAGCTGTACTGTCAAAATTTGAAGATGGCTCTTTAACATTTGCAGGAGATTTACGTGTAGGTGATAGAGTACAGTTTGGACATGGAGATAGTGAAGAGATACTTCGAAATTCACGTAAACTGATTCAGTCACTGTATAAAATACCTGCAAAAGTAAATTTTGTCTATTCATGTATGGCGAGACGACGTTTTATGGATAATGATATAGAGCTTGAAACTCTGCCTCTACATGATATGGCTGTTACTTCAGGTTTTTTTACATATGGTGAGTTTTATACAGCGAAAAAGTCTGAGTTACTTAACCAGACTATGACTATTATTACGCTTATGGAGGGGATCAATACCTATTGTCCTATTCCTAATTTAACTTTAGATAAAGAGATTAAAGAAGATAAAGGTAAGAATGCGCTTATTCATCTTCTTAATGTAGTTAACAGAGAATCAAAAGAGCAAGAGGGGATAGAAAGAGAGAGAAAAGCATTTGAGATGATGTTTGAAAAATCTCCAGATGGCATACTTATCATAAAAGATAATAAATTTATACGTTGTAACCAAAAAATGTTACAGATGTTAAACTATACGACTAAAGAGGAGTTATTAAGTTTAAAACCAGGAGATTTTACTCCAAAGCTTCAACCTAATGGAGATAACTCTTTAAGTGTGATAGAAGAGCGGTTAGTAAAAACGATTGAAGAGGGTGAACAGTTCTTTGAACTTACCTACAAAAAAGCAGATGGAGAGCTTTTTTGGGCAGAAGTGGTAATGATTAAAATCATTATAAATGAAGAGAGTGTTATTAAAGCAGTCTATAGAGATATAACACATAGAAAAGATATGGAAAAGTTACTCTCTACACAAAAAGATATTCTCTATTATCAAGCACGACATGATGTTTTAACAGATTTGCCTAACCGTACCCTTTTTACAGAAAATCTAAAAAAAGGATTAGATGATACATTAAAGTTTGGAAATAGCTTAGCTTTAATGTTTATAGATTTAGATCAGTTTAAAGCGATAAATGACTCATTAGGGCATGCAGCAGGTGATATTGTACTACGTAAAGTAGCATCAAGATTAGAGAAAATGTTAGGTAAAAATAGCAGTATTTATCGTTTAGGTGGAGATGAATTTACCATTATTATGGAAAATATTCAAAATGAAGATGAAGTCTCTATTTTAGCAGAAAATGTACTTAAAATTCTTCAAAAACCTATCATTAATGGAATACATAAACTTCACATCACTGGAAGTATCGGTATAGGATTATGTCCTAATGATGCTTATAATATTAGTGATTTATTAAAAAATTCAGATGTAGCTATGTACAAGGCTAAAGAGCTTGGTGGAAGTTGTTTTGTCTATTATGAAAAAGAGATGGGTGCATTAGCCTATACTCGTTTGACTATGAAAAGTGATCTTTTTCAAGCCATTGAAAATGGTGAGTTTGAAGTCTATTATCAACCTCAGATTGATGTAGAATCAAATAAGATTGTAGGACTTGAAGCTTTAGTACGATGGAGAAATCCAAAATATGGGATAGTTACACCCTCAGAGTTTTTACCTTTAGCACATGAGACAGGTATTATTGTAGCTATAGATTGGTGGGTGATGGAGACATCTATGCGACAAGTTAAACAGTGGCATGACAGTGGGCTTTACAGTGGTACTTTAGCACTTAATTTTACTATTAAACAGTTGGAGAATAAAGAGTTTATTTCACGTTTACAAAAGATTATGGATGATGTAGGGTTTAAATCCCAATGGTTAGAGTTAGAGATGCCAGAGAGTGAAGTGATGAGAAATCCTGAAAATGTGATTAGTAAATTAAAAATATTACAAGAACTTAATATTCATATCTCTGTTGATGATTTTGGTACAGGGTACTCTTCACTCTCTTATCTGAAACGCTTACCTATACATAAACTCAAAATTGATGGTTCATTTATGTATGATATACCAAAAGACCCTGATGCAATGGCAATAGTAAAAACAATCATTATACTGGCTCATAGTCTATCCTTGGGGATTATTGCTGAAGGTGTAGAGACTAAAGAGCAGAGGGATTTTTTAGTAGAAAATAATTGTCATCTTATACAAGGGTATTTCTATAGTAAACCTATTCCTGGAAATGAAGTATCTATGATGCTAAACCAGAGAAATTTTTAATACACAAAAAGGAGTTCTATGCTAAAAATATTTATAGGATTTTTATTAACTATTATGTTTACTAGTTCAGTATTGTCTGCTAATAATGCCATAGAGGCGAGAGTGGATCAAATAGCAAAAGGTGCTTCTGCTAAAATAAGAGCAGAGATTAGACGTACGTTATATAGTCAAATGCGTGTTGTAGAAAGAGCAAAGATTAGACACCGTAGATTAGAAGAGGCAGAGAGAAATGGTGAACGTGCCAAGCAGAAAGAACGTCAAAAAGCACAACGTCTAAGGTATGCAAAAAGACAAAAACATAGAAGAAGCTCAAAAAAACAAGAGCGTATTTCAACACATGAAGCTGTAAAAAAATTAACTTATTATGATTCTAACTTATTAGCTAAAATAGATCTCTCTTTACAAAGAATGTATGTGTATTTAAAAGGTGATTTACTCTATTCATGGAAAGTCTCTACAGGGAGAAAAGGTTACTATACACCTACAGGAAACTACAAGCCTAAACGTATGACAAAAATGCACTATTCAAGAAAGTATCATAATGCAGCGATGCCTTACTCCGTTTTTTTTAGAGGAGGGTACGCTATACATGGTACAAATAGTGTAAAAAATTTAGGTAAAAAAGCTTCCCATGGATGCATAAGGCTAAAAACAGCCAATGCTAAAAAACTCTATGCACTTATTAAAAAAGTTGGTAAATCAAATAGTAAGATTAAGATAGTGCATTAGTAGAGTAGAGAGGTTAAAGACCTCTTTGCTGTATGCTCTCTATCAGTTTTGCTGCACTTCCTGCCATTTTACCTTTAGGTTGATAGAGGTAGTTGTGTACTTTAGCAGGTATCTCTTTAGGTATGTTAAGTGCTTCATACTCCTCTTTTGCCGACTGCTTAGCTTTAAACAGTGCCATTTGTACTCTTGAATAGAAGTTTGCAGCCCCTTCTCCTGAAGTCTCTATGGAGAGAAAGTTTGCTTGAGGATAGCGACTTATTACTAATGACTGTATCCCATCAGAGACTGCTGAAGAGGGCATACATCCAAAAGGTTTTACTGAAATAACAAGGTGTGATAGGTTATGTTTTACACTCTCTAAGAGATGAGCAACTTCTAAGTGCCCCTCTCCACCTTCAGCATCTAAAGGGTAATAGACTCTGCTTAGTTTAGAAAGCTCTTCTATATTTGGGATTTTATACTCATGTAGTCCTACGGCTTTAGTATAAAGGTTAAAGTAAGTTTTAATACCATTTTTAGCTAGAAACAGCATAGCTTTTGTTTTTGCATTACTAAAGTCAATGCTTGATGCACTACTCTCTTCTACATCTTCTACTTTTTTTGCAGCGTACTCTGCTTCCCAAATGCTTAACATTAAACGACCTATAATAGGCTGAGGGATACACTCCGCACCTTCAGCTTCTAAAAATCTATGAAGATTGTAGTTTCCATCTCCCTCTGTCATAGCAGCCCAAAACTCACCCATAACCATCACTTTTGCTTTAGGTTGGAGACGGTTGAGTTTTACACCTTCTAAAACCTTACGACAATGCCACATCGCAACCACAAGATTTTTCTTTTTCATAAACGCTTCACTGATAATATCGTGACAGGCATCAATAGCTTTATCTGTGCTACCTTTCTCTACTTCATAGGGACGTATTTTGTAAGTAAGGAGATTTAAAATATCACCAATAATAACAGCTTTAATTAAAGTAATAAAGAATTTTGGAGAAAAATCCATACTCTCTTCGTCATCTTTGGCTTGAAAGATACCTTCATTATGTTGAAAACTCATAATACGAAAACCAGCAAAACCCGCGTCTTTAAGGGCTTTTCTATACTCTGTGATATACATACCAAAACGACAAGGTCCACAACCTCCTGCTGTGACGTAGAGATACTTTTTTACAATCTCTTCACTACTCATACCTGTCTCTTCTTGTAGGTTCAGTAGGTATTTGACAAGGTTTCCTACTGTAAAGTAGGTAGGGTTACACTGTCCTCTGTTTCCAAAAGATTTACCTTTACGAAAAGACTCAAAGTCTGGGTTAGGTAAAGAGACATAATTCTCACCCAAAGATTGTAGAGCAGACATGACTAGCTTATCTTGAAGTATCGTAAAACCTCCAAAGAGTACAATCGTATCTTTTTTCTCAGACCTCTTGTACTTTTTATTAATCTCATCACGCCATTGTGTGACATCTTGTCCTAAGTAGGAGAGGGTGGTGTTAGTATCTTCAGGGGCTTTAATGCTACTACATGAACTCATATTGTCTCTTTTCTTGTACTGTTTTTTTCTGCATTGTTTGACAGAAGTGTATTTTTATACTGCTCTAATGTATAGGCAAATGTTTTTACACGTATCTTAATAGAGCCACCAGGTTTGTTTGCATCTATATCGTGTAGCGTAAGGTGTGGTGTTCGACTAGAGCCTAAAATTTTATCTATAATAGAGTAAGTAGGTGCATCATGTCCACACTTAAAGCTAGAGAGGTCAAGAACTGCTACATTGGGGTGACGTGCAGCAAATTTGGCTGCCCACACTTTTTGTGCAGAGTTAGTAGAGTAATTCTCAGGCCAAACATCTCGAATGTCAAAGAAGTCTTCTATGTATCCAGCTTTTAAATCTTCACCAAAGTAGCTTTCAAGAAATGCGTCATCTCTAGGAATAGCACGCATAGAGAGTGTTTTAAATCCAAGGCTTTGAAATTCATCTAGTACTTCATGGTTAATCCCAGGGTCAGAGTGGTAAGGTCGTCCAAGAAGTAAAAGAACTATCTCTTCATTGGCTACAGCTTCACTAAGTAAGGCTTTTCCCTCTTCTCTAATATCTGCATCACTCTTCTCTAGGGCTTTCCATGCTTGTGCAACTGCCCAGTTACTCTCATCTTGAGTAATATTTAATCTCTCTTTCCATGTGTTAAAAAGCTCTTTTTTAAGTAGGTTTTTGTTGTTAAAGGTCATAGAGTCATCTATGTACTCAAGCCCTCTGTTTTTAAAGAGGTCTTGCTCTTTTGTAAAGGCAGAGTAAACAACTCTTGGAGTCCCTACAATAATAGGACAAGCCGTCTGCCCCATGGTACTACTAACAAAACCTGGAAGGCTGATAGTAGAAGGGAACCAAAGGTAGTCAAATGGTACTTTATGAAATTTTTTACCAAACATCAATGCATAGACATGAGACTGTGCAACTTTTGCAGGAAAACAAGAGTCAACAGAACCATACTTTGCACCCTCTAAATACATATCTTCATTGGAAAAGCTAGAGAACTGTATGTGTGCAGGTTGTACATCTAACGCTTCTAAATAGGCTCTTATGAAAGGTGCTGTGTTGTAAATGTTTAGTACTTTAGGGATGGCTATACGTATTTTTCTACGTTTTTCTCTGTCCGTTTCACTACTTAAGTTAAAAGCTCTTGTCTCTTTTTTACGTAAAGTAGGTCCCCATCCTCCTAGTGTTACTTTTACTTTTTGTGTAGTAACCTCTGTTTGAGCGTTTGGTTTTTCATCTAACATATAGTTTGAAGCAAAGAGTGTTTTAGACTCTTTTTTGACAAGGTTAGGTGTATCTTTTTGTAGGGCTTTTCTCTCATTTTGGAGTTCTTTGAGTGCTTGTGGTGATTCAACAGTTCCACTTTCACATGCAAAACCTGCAATGTAGCGTACACTTTTAGAGTTAGGTGTTTGCGTGTCTATAAAGGTACGTGAACAGTCGATGGGACAGAACTTACATCGTGTACTCTCATCTGTACGAGAAGTATAGGTGAGTTGTAATGCCTCTTCTAAGCCTACAAAAGTTGCATAACCTCTTTGTTTTACGACATCTCTAGCTTCTATGGCTGCACCAAAAGCACCTGCTTCTCCTGGGTAAGGGTGTACATCAACTCTAGCATTAGGTACAAGCTCTTTGATGTAATCTACTTGGGCTTTTAGGGCTGCGAGGTTGTATTGGGTTCCTCCTTGAAGGACAAAATGGTTTCCAAAAGAGGCTAAGTTTGGAGCTTGTACTACATACTGCCATACATTTTTAGGTAGTACTTTAGCGATACCTGCAAAGAGTTCCTCTTTTGTATAACCCTCTTTTTGAAAGTTAACCCTGTCTGTATCTAAAAAGACTGCACAACCGTAGTTAAACAGAGGTGCTTGTGTCGCTTCAAATGCCACATCAGCAAACTCTTCAACTTTTACACCAAACTGTTTTGCCATACTTTGAAGTAGGGTTCCATTTCCTGCTGAACATTGGTTAGATAGACGGAAGTTCTTCATCATGCCATTTTCCATAAAAAGCACTTTGATATCTTGTCCTCCAATGTCACAAATAATGTCGATACTTTTACCAAATACTGCTTGAGCAGACTTCATGTGAGCAATAGTCTCTATGATATTTGCATCGGCATTTAATGCCCCTTCGAGTACATCAGCAGCGTACCCTGTTGTACCTAAACCTTTAATGTCATAATAGTTATTTGGATCTAAAGATTGTATCTTCTCTAATAACTCTACTGTATCTTGGATAGGGTTACCTTTGGAGAGTTGATAGACTTTAAGTAGAAGTTTTCCCTCTTTGTCAACTAAAACAGCCTTAGATGAAGTAGAACCCCCATCCATACCTAAATAACACTCTGTTTTTTCATGTAGAACTATAGGCTTAAATGGAGGGATACTATAGGCATCTTTAAAGGCTTTTAACTCCTCTGCACTTTTAACTAAAGGGGTGTCATTACTTGAACTGTTTTGTATGCCACCAGACTCAACAAGGGTTTTGAGTTGTAGTATGCCATTAAATGATTTTTTATGGTTCCCCTCTCCCTCCCCAAATACCACTGCCCCAAAGGCAGCATAGTACTGAGCATTTTCTGGAACAATAATAAGCTCATGTAAATTCTCTTTGTCATAAGCTATGGCTCTCTCATCCCAAAGTTCAGAGATACGCATACGCCAACACTCTTGTAAAAATGGTAGATAAGTGTTAGGTCCACCTAAAAGTAATACTTTAGGCATAAGGGTATTACCTCGGGTAAGAACAGTTAAGTTTTGCATAACAATAGCATCTGCTAAAGAGTTCATAATTTCATTTGAGGGTACAGAAGTTTTTACAAGGTTTACTATGTCAGTCTCTGCAAAGACCCCACATTTTGCTGCAACATGATGAAGTTTCGTTGTATCAAAAGTGAGTTTTTGTACCTCTTTACTCTCCATACCTACTTTCATAGTACACTTCTCTATTGTGGCACCTGTACCTGAAGCACATTTATCATTCATAGAAGTAGTGACAGTTTTTTTACCATCATCACCCTCTTTAAAGTGGATAATTTTAGCATCTTGTCCACCTAGTTCTACAACGGCATTGACATCTGGATGATAATGCTCAACAGCAAGAACAACAGCATTGACCTCTTGAACAAATCGTGCATTAATAGTAGGAGCAATACGACTAGCCCCTGAACCCGTAATATAGACTTTATCTATCTGTTTATAGGCTTCTTTATGGGTGGAGGAGAGCTTTTCAAGTAGTTTTAGCAGAGTGTAGGCTTGCTTAGTATCATGAGGCGTGTACTCTTTTGCTACAATATTAAATGTTTCATCACATAAAACATATTTTACCGTGGTTGAACCTATATCTATGCCTAGAGCATATTTTTTTATCTCTTGTTGTTTCATTTTACCTCTTTTGTTTTAAATGCCCAAATTATCCAAATTACCCCTACAATGATAAAAGGAATACTTAACATCTGTCCTGTACTTAGGGGGATATCTGTTACATAAGCAGCTTGTCTAGTTTTTGTATATTCTATAAAAAATCTTGCTGTAAAAAGTGTTACTAAAAAAGTACCAGGGAGTATTTTTGTAGCAAAACTAGGGCTTACTTTGCGGTAGATAAGTAGTAAAAATAGAGAAATACTTAAGTAAGTAAATGCTTCATAAAGTTGCACGGGATGTCGTGGAACCATATCTATACGTTCAAAGATAATAGCCCAAGAGACTTCTGAGGGTTTACCTAATATCTCTGAGTTAAAAAGATTACCAAAACGTACAAAAGCAGCTGTCAATGCACCAGGTATGGAGACTCTAGCAAGTAACCATGTGTAAGATTCATTATAACGTTTTGAAAATAAATAGATAGCGATAAGTACACCTGCTAGACCACCATGACTCGCTAAACCACCTTTCCATACAGCAAATATTTCAAGAGGATTATTAAGATAGTAACTCGGTTCATAAAAGAAACAGTGTACTAAACGTGAGCCTATCACAGCTCCAATCATAATGTAAATGAGAAGGTTATCTAAGACCTCTGGGTCTCTTCCTTCACGTTTGTAAATCCAGTTAAAAATCATGAGTCCTAAGAAAAATGAACCTACAAAAAGTAGTCCATACCAACGCAGTTGAATAGAGCCTAATTCAAAGATATTTGGATTAACATTCCATATAAAGTGTTCCATTGTAATAGTTAGCCTTTTAGTAATTATCGTATTATACTTTAAATTATTAATACATTGTTTTGTCATATATTATCTAAATAATGATAATAAAATTTGGTTTTTTATAAAGATAAAAGTACTTTTTAAACTTAATATAATGATATTTTTAAAATATTTATTAATAATGTTATAATAATATCTAACTATTATGTCATTAGGATTAGAAAGGTTATATTATGAAATTTTTAAAAATATTAATTATATGTATGTTACCATTATCTCTTTTTGCTTGGAAAATGGAGAGCGGAACAGCTATATTGCCAGCAGTCACAGTGGGTTCTGATTCTTGGAAAACTGTTACATTACAACAAGAGTATAGTGAAAATCCACTTATTTTTGCATTGATAGATGAAGGTAGTGGATATGATGCTGATTCACCTACAGCACTACGTATTCGGAATATCACTACTACAAGTTTTGAAGTAGTTCAAGTTGAACCACAATCAAGTGTAGGTGATACAGAAGGTGAACATCCAGAGGTTAATATACATTATTTTGCTATTGAAGCAGGAAATTATACTTTAAATGATGGTACTCATATTTTAGCAGAGACAATAGATACTGCAAAATATCAAGGAAAAAATGCTTCTGGTACAAAAAGTTGGGATACAGTAACCTTTTCATCAAGTTTTTCTGATGTGCCTATTGTAACAAGTATGATTCAAACTTTAAATAATGAAGTATCAACACTACCTGGTGCTTCCTCTTCTCCTTGGATGACAGTTGCTATGAAAAATATAGATGAAAATGGTTTAGATATAACTTTAGATCGTGCAGAAACTTCAGTAGAAGATATAAGCACGACTGAAACAATAGCTTACTTGGTAATAGATGCAGATGTGCAAGGTACACTATATGAATCAAATTGTACGCAGATTAAGTATGAGACTATTTTAACTTCAGATAGTGTGAGAGGTTGGGATAATGACTGTTATGATTATAGTTTTGTTCATACCTATACAGCACTACCTAATGTTATAGGAAGTCAAGAGACACGTGATGGTGGTGATGGAGGGTGGCTTAGAAGATGTAATCTTACCAATAGTGAGGTAGGTGTAGCCATTGAAGAGGATCAAGCATCAGATGCAGAACGTAAACATACAACGGAAATAGTAGGTTTTGCTATTTTTGAAAAAGATTTCATATATGATTCTTTATTGGTAGATATTTGCATGAAACCAGTATTAAATTTTAAAATGGATGAGTGTTACTGGATGGGTGGAGCAAATGGAGTGACAGATGATGTAAAAGATAGTTCAGGTAATGAAATGCATGGTCAATCTCGTAACAAAGCAGATAATATAGAGACAGATGCAAAAATTTGTCGGGCTGGTGAGTTAGTGAATACGTATGATGATTCAAATAAAAGTGACGCGGTGTATTATCCTAATAATACACAAGAAGAGGTAAATATAGGAAAAAATATACCTTTTAGTATCTCTGCTTGGGTGTATCGTAATAATGATAATAAATGGATGGCTGCTATAGTTAAAATAACTGATGATACTTGGCAAGAAGGTTGGGGATTAATACATACAAAAAGTAGTACATCTTTTTTTAGTAGAAAATATTTAGATTTTTTTGTAGGAGATTACTCCACTTATGCTAGAACACAATTAGATACAGATACATGGATACATATTGTAGGGACATATGATGGACATACGATTAAAATATATAAAAATGGGGAGCTTGAAGATACAGAAACTCAAGATACCTATGTGGCAGGGGCATTACCTCTTTCTATTGGTGATGATATTTCAGGAAGTACAACAGATGATAGATGGCAAGGTGCTATAGATGAGGTAAAAGTATGGAATCGTGTCTTAACAGATAGTGAAATAAGTTATATCTATGATAATGAAAACAGTGGATTAAATTTTGATGGAACAGTAAGAGAGTGTAAAGCGTGTAATGGTTCCTCTATTGATGCGAATAGTTGGGATTTAATAGGTATCCCTGCCGATAGTCGTAGTGTCTCAATATCAGTAGATGAACTCTTTGGAGATGATATGAATGGTACCTATAAAGATGATTGGATACTCTATAAAAGAACCTATAGTACGACAGATAATAGTAGTGGATATGAGATACTTGAACTTAATTCTACTTTAGATTTTGGTCAAAGTTATTGGTTAGGGAGTAAATTAGATAATGAATGGTATGTAGATGGTACACCTGAGGTAGAGTATGACTCAGTAAGCAGTGCATGTACAGCAGATGAATGTGTGGAGATTGATTTAACTTCTGCAAGTGTAGATTTTGAAGTAGATGGTAATGATGGCTCTGGTCCGTATCGTTATAATATGAGTGGTTTTACAGATATGATTAAACCTGTAGATTGGGCAGATTGTAGATTCCTTATAGACGGAACAGCTTATACCCCTACAGATGCTAATGAATCAGGCTATGCCAATAAACAGATTTGGCTCTATAATGGAACGGGTACAGATAAAAGTAATTCATATATTACTTGTGACGATACAATGAATTGTAAACTTGAACCATTTAAAGGATTTTGGATAGAACTTCATGGTTCAACAAAAGGTAAAACAGTCAAACTTTTAATACCAAAGGGGTAGAAGATGATAAAAAATATTATAAGTATAATTCTATTTGGAGTACTCCTTGTGGGGTGTAATGATGATAAGATAATTGATAAAAGAATACCTATCGTCTTCCCCCCAAACCAAGCTCCCATAGCCCAAGAAGATAATAGTAGTGTAGTAGCAGGAGAGAGTGTAACCATAGAGATACTAGCAAATGATAGTGATAGTGATGGAGAGATAGATAAAGAGAGTGTAGAACTCCTTAGCCAAACAGAATACGGAACAGTAGAGCTAAACCAAAGTACAGGAGTAGTGACCTACCATTCAGATATTACATACAGTGGAGAAGATAGCTTTAGCTACCAAGTACAAGATAATGAGGGCTTGGCTTCTAATGAAGTAAGTGTGACTATTATGGTTACAGCATATATCCCCCCAAACCAAGCTCCCATAGCCCAAGAAGATAATAGTAGTGTAGTAGCAGGAGAGAGTGTAACCATAGAGATACTAGCAAATGATAGTGATAGTGATGGAGAGATAGATAAAGAGAGTGTAGA
>JAMOTA010000052.1 GCA_027068435.1 Sulfurovum sp. | reverse complement strand
AAGTGATACAAAATCTTACTATCTTAAACTCTTTATCGACACTATAAATAATGGTAAAATAAAAATAGGCGACAAAGCTGTTATATTTTTAGATTCAAATCCAAACAAACCAATAAAAGCAAAAGTGATTCAAATAGCTCAAAAAGCAGAGTTTACACCAAAAGATGTAAGTGTTAGAAGTGATAGAATCCAAAGAGTTTATGCTGTTCGTTTAAAGCCTCTTGAGTATGACCCAATTTTAAAGCTTGGTATTCCTGCTATTGGAATTATTGGGATTGATGGAGCAAAACTGCCAAACTCTTTAGATGAAATTCCTGAGATTTAATTATGCTAGAAGTAAAAGATTTGGCTGTATCTCATAAAAAAAAGCTAGCTATAAAAAATTTAAGTTTTAAAGTAGCTGATGGAGAGATTTTAGGTTTCATCGGAGCTGATGGTGCTGGAAAAAGTTCTGCCTTAAACGCTATTGCTGGAGTGATAAAGTTTGATGGAGAGATACTTTATAATGAGTTTAGTTATAAGTCACCCAAAGAGGCACAAAAAGTTAAGCACGATATTGGATATATGCCTCAAGGGATAGGACTTGTTCTATACAAAACTTTAACCATAAAAGAGCATTTAGATTTTTTTACAGATATTAGAGATATAAAGATAGACAGAGAGTTTTTAGAGTACAAAAATCATCTTTTATCTATGGCGGGACTTGAAAAGTTTTTAGAGAGACGTGCTGGTGATCTAAGTGGTGGTATGATGCAAAAGCTCTCTCTTGTTTGTACTATGTTGCATCGTCCTAAACTTTTGATTTTGGATGAACCAACTACTGGAGTTGATCCATTAAGTAGGATTGAACTTTGGGAGATTTTACAACAGAGTGCAAAAGAGTTCAATACTATCTCTATAATAAGCACAGCCTATATGGGCGAAGCTTCAAAAATGGATAATATTTTGCTCTTTGATGAGGGTGAGATTATCGCTAGAGGAAATTCAGAGCAACTCATAGAAGAGATTAAACCTTTTGTTTATGACAAAATAGAGACAGATAAAAAACATATTACTATATCTGACACCACATACTGCTTGGAAAATTTAGAGAATCAACATCAAAAACCAACACTAGAATCACTATTTTTTGTGAATGCTTTAAAAAAAGATAGATTATTACCAAAGTTACAAATTGCCAAATCTAAAGAGAGTATAGATAAAAATGTTGTTGTGATGAAAGCTACTAAAATTACTAAAAAATTTGGTGATTTTTATGCAAATAGAGATGTAGATTGTGAACTTAAAAGTGGTGAGATTCTAGGGCTTTTAGGGGCGAATGGAGCAGGAAAAACTACATTTATAAAAATGCTTTTAGGATTACTTCCTCTTGATGGTGGAGAGTTAGAACTTTTTGATAAAAAAATCAAAAATAGTGATGATAGAAATAAGCTAAAATCTCAAATAGGCTATGTGAGCCAACACTTTGCTCTTTATGATGATATGACTGTTAGAGAAAATATGATGTTTTTTGCTTCTATTCATAAAATAGAGACTTTAAAAGCTATAAAATTAATTGACAATTATTCAAAAGAGTTAGGATTTGAAAAATATTTAGATGAGATGCCAAAGAGTCTGCCACTAGGAATTAACCAAAGGTTTTCTTTAGCTGTCTCTATTTTGCACGAACCAAAAGTTCTCTTTCTTGATGAACCTACAAGTGGAGTCGATGCAATTGCTAGGGCTCAATTTTGGGAACTTTTAAAAGAGTTGAAAAACAAAAGAGGTATATCTATACTGATTACCACACACTATATGAGTGAAGCTGAATTTTGTGATAGAGTGGTTCTGCTCAAAGATGGAGAAAAAATTGCTGACGATAGAGTTGAGAATTTTTATAAAAAATTTCCAGATGCAAAAAGTTTTGAAGAGATTTTCTTGGAGTATTTCAGATGAGATTAAGAATTGTAAAAGCCTATTTTATAAAAGAGATGATAGAGCTAATAAGAACAAAAATGATAATGATGCCTTATCTTATGCCACTTTTAATTGTAATACTCTTTGGTTACGGTATAAAAATGCAAGTAACAGGTGTAAGAACACTTATACTTGATAATGATAATTCACAAATATCAAGAAAATTGATACTTAAATTTGAACACTCAAAATATTTCACAACAACAGTTAAGAATATGAGTGAAAAAGATGCTCTAAGAGAGATGAAAAAGGCAAATATTGATGCTATTATTATCATCCCATCATCATTTGAAAAGAACTCTCTTAAGGGGGTAAAAACTGAAATAGGTGTTTTTATAGATGCCTCTTTCCCCTCCCGTGCAACTACAATGAGTAACTATATTCAAGGTGTAGTTATGGATTTAGCAAGTGATTTTCATATAGATAGTAGTGGGGTAATAAATATAAATACAAGAAATCTTTTCAATCAAGCCCTAAGAGATGAGGAGATGATAGTCCCTGGACTTATTGGTATGGTTCTGCTTATAAGTCCAGCAATTTTAACAGCGCTTATAATCGCAAGAGAGAAAGAGGAGGGAACTATTTTTAACTTTTACTCCTCCTCTGTTTCAAAGTTGGAATTTTTAGTAGCAAAACTATCAGCAATCTTTTTTCTTGTATCAATAGCTATATTTGTAATCTTTTTAGTCGCCTCCTATCTCTTTAATTTACCATTTCGTGGAAGTTTCTTTCTATTTTGGTTAGCGAGTGAACTGTATGTATTTACAGCACTTGGATTTGGACTACTGGTATCTATCTTAGCATCATCTCAAATTATCGCTATGATTGTTACACTCATGCTTACTATTATTCCTGCTTTTATGTACTCTGGGATGATTATGCCAATTAGCTCTATGAGTGGAGATGCTTTTATTACTGCCCATATTTACCCTGTTATGTACTATAATCATATCATTTATGATACTTTTTTAATTGGGCAAGGGTTTAAATCAGCTACAAATATTTCTTATCTACTGATACTGTTTACTTATGGAGTTGTACTCTTTATGTTAGGTTTATTGTTTCTTAAAAAGGAGATAAAGTGAAGATATTTCTCACTATATTGTTAAAAGAGTTAGTAAGTTTTTTTCGCTCTTTTGGTTTGGTTATTTTAGTAATATATTTTTTTACTGCCGAGGTTTATGTCGCAGCAAATGGTATGGAGATAGAGGCAAAAAATGTTGCAGTTGGAGTTGTAGATAAAAGTGCAGGTGGAATGAGTAAAAAGATTTTATCAAATCTGCACTCCCCTGAGTTTCAAACTCCAAAATTTTACAAATCACAAAAAGAGTTAAGTGATGCAATTTATAACAAAGATATTATGGTTGGGATGATTTTTGATGAACAGTTTGAGAAAAATTATTATAAAAATTTAAACCCAACTATCAATATTCTCATAGATTCTACTACAGCTTCGCAAAGCTTAATGGCAATAGGATATATTCAAAATATTCTAATGAAGTTCAACAACCTAAAACTCCCCGTTGCACTTAAAATGCACAAACTTTTTAATCAAAACGCCGATACAGGACTTTTTATGGGGGTAAGTGAACTTTTATCTGTTATTACTCTGCTTACAACTATTTTAACCGCTATCGCTTTTGTAAAAGAGAAAGAGAGTGGTACTTGGGATATTATGCTCTTGATGCCTGTTAATCCTAAGATTATTATCTTAGCAAAATCACTCTCTCAAATTATCATCATAATGCTTGGTGTTACTATAAGTGTTGGATTAATTCTGTTTCAATCCTTGGACGTTCCAATAAACGGAAACCTTTTAAACTTCTTTATTCTTACATTCTTTTATGTTGCCACAACTGCGGGTATCGGTCTGTTTATAGCAGCAGTTTCAAAAAATATTATGCAAATATCGCAACTCTCTATTGTAATTATGATGCCTATAATATTTTTAAGTGGTGCATGGACACCAATCTATGCGATGCATCCTCTACTTCAATATATATCAGCGATAACTCCTTTAAGCTACTATATAGAAGGGTGTGAGAGTATCTTTTTTAGAGGTACTGAATTTATAGACTTGTTACCATATTTTGGAGGAGTATTGATTTTGGGTGTTATTCTTTACTGGTATGGATTTAGAAAGATTGGGAAACTTTTTTAGCGTGTGTATAAGCTATATTGAGGGGACAAGAAAGAGAAATAGATGTTTTTGGAGGCTTTAAACTTGATCTAGAGTTTAGTGTCCTATAAAAAAATAAAATTTGGTAGTACTACCAAAAAATACCTCAAGGAGAGAGTATGAGAAAAGATTCACCCTATTACCTGCCAAGCATAAACGTTTTACAAGGTACTACTTTGTTTCATGGTGTTGATGCAGAGATGATGGAAGAAATTTTAGGGCATTTTACTCCCATGACACTACCAAAAAAGAGTATTGTGCACTCTTGGCAAACAAAAGAGTCCTTTTTTGTTATTATCAGCGGAAGGGTTAAAATATCACGGATTAATATTGAAACAGGGCGTGAATATATTATATTTCTTCTTCAAGGAGGAGATGCTTTTGATATTATTTCATTACTTGATAGAGAGGAACATGAAGTTGTCATTGAGGTGATTGATGAACTTAAATTGTTAAAAACTTCTATGGATACTGCCCGAAACTGGCTGGATACTCATCCAGAATTCAATAAAAACTTTTTGCCCTATCTGGGGGACAGGATGCGTCTGCTTGAAAATTCTGCTACTAATTTGGCACTTCATGATACCATAACAAGATTGGCAAGGTTGATTTTGCAGTATGTGGATAATAAAAACACTAATCAGGAGAAAGAGTATTCTGTTAAACTTATAAATGACCTTTCTCATGAAGCATTGGCACAAATGATCGGTTCTGTACGAAAAGTCGTTAACCTTAATATTCAGGAGTTGAAAAAAAGGGGGATAATTGATTCTACACGAGGGAAACTTTCTGTAAGAAATTTGCAAAAACTGCTTGAAAAAGCTAAAGATAATATTTCATTTTGACCAAAGGATAAGATTATTATGAAGAGTTTTACTGTACAGTTGCTATTAGTTATTCTATTGACATTTTCACTATTTGCTAGTAGTGAAAATGTCAAAAAAAATACTCAAATTGAAAAACTATCAAAAGGTAAAAAAACTGTCTCTTTAGTGCTTGGCAGCGGTGGGGCAAGAGGGTATGCACATATTGGTGTTATTGAAATACTGGAAAAAAATGGATATGAAATCAAATCTATTTCTGGTTCTTCCATAGGGGCACTCATAGGAGGACTCTATGCTGCGGGGAAACTAGAAGAGTACAAGAAGTGGGTATTGAACCTTGATACATTTGAAGTGCTTGAAATGATTGGCTTCTCTTTTGACAGTGGGGGAATTATTGATGCAGAAAAAGTCTATGCAAAAATTGGAGAAATAATTGGAGACGTGAAGATAGAGGATCTGTCTATACCCTATACAGCAGTTGCTTCGGATGTAGAAAATAGAAAAAAGGTATGGTTTCAAAAAGGAAAATTGATCGATGCAATAAGAGCCTCTATTGCGATTCCAACTATTTTTACACCTGTTGTAAAAAATAATATGCTTCTTGTTGACGGTGGTGTTTTAAGTCCGTTACCCCTGGAACCCGTTGTATCAGATACTACCGATATAACCATTGCAGTCAATCTTAATGCAAATATACCAAATAGTTATAGTGTCCAAATATCAAAAGAGCATAAAGAACAACAAAATGAGCTATATAGCGAAGTATTAAAATACTACAATGAAGCATCTAAAATGATAGGGACAGATACCCCAAAGAAAAAAGAAGTAGATATTTTTACTGTGATTAGCCAAACATTGGATGCGACGCAAGGCATCATCACGAAGCATGATATTGCCGAGTATAAACCTGATGTCGTTATTGATATCCCAAGAGACAGTTGTGAATCGTACGATTTTGACAAAGCGTACAAGATGATAGAGATAGGGAAAATGGCTACCCAAAAAAGTTTAAAAGAAAGAGGAAAAAGATGGAAAAGAAATTGATACAATACTATCCGCATATGTTGGCGGCTTTGTTTTTGCTAGTATTTATTATGTTGGGTATAGACCCTGTAGATAGGGATGTTTGGATCGTGGAAGTT
Source organism: Sulfurovum sp. (assembly GCA_027068435.1). Lineage (GTDB taxonomy): Bacteria > Campylobacterota > Campylobacteria > Campylobacterales > Sulfurovaceae > Sulfurovum. The sequence goes on along the minus strand of JAMOTA010000052.1, from coordinate 14,652 downwards.
TTTCCAATCGTTATGACATTTTTGATTTTGGCAACTACTTTTAAAAAGTTCCGTTTTAGTAACTACTCCTATACTATGATGGCACTATGGATGTTTTGGCATACGGTTGGAGGGCATTATACTTTTGCCAATGTCCCTTTTGATTTTGTTACGGATTTATTTGGTTTTGAGAGAAATAATTTTGACCGTATTGGACACTTCATTGTTGGTTTTTATGCTTTTGCTGCAGCAGAATTGGTAGTAAGAAAGAAATGGGCTGTTCCAGTGCTTGCAAGCTTTTTTGGGCTTTTTTTCATCGGTACGGTCGCTGCAGGTTATGAGATTATCGAGTGGCTTTATGCTGTTGCTGATGGTGGAAAAGCTGGTGTGGAGTTCCTCGGAGCACAAGGTGATATTTGGGATGCACAGGAAGATATGCTTTCCGATATATCGGGGGCTGTTTTTTCACTGGTTCTATTTTGGTTTATTCGTCCTGATCTGAAAAAAAAAGTGTAGCATGATGAAAATAGATACCTATAATAACTCCCTCCTTGCTTCATTGGCTTATGTGATCATCATCATTGCCGGCTTAAAAGCGGGCAGCAGTATTATTGTCCCACTGTTAATGGCATTTTTCTGGTTTCTACTCTTTCTCCCCCTGGTAAACAAACTGCGTTCGCTTGGTATGCCGGATCTGATCACAACTGTTGTCGTGTTTGGCATTACATTGTTCATTGTAGTGATAGTAGGCACATTTCTTGTCAGTTCTGGGCAGGAACTTGTTGCCAAGCTCCCTGTTTATCAGGAAAAATATTATGAACTGATCCCTAAAATCACAGCATTCCTTGAAAAATTTGGTCTGTCGCCGGAAAAAAACCATATTATAGATTTTTTTGATCCTATGAAAATTATTGACTATACAGCAAGATTTTTAAAAAATATGGGCAATATCATGACCAATGGTTTCATGACACTTATTATTGTGATGTTTCTTTTTTTGGAATCGTCGATGCTTACAAAAAAAATATTTCTCCTTCTTAAAACCGAAGAATCAAAAGCAAATGTTCTCTCTTTTATTAAAAATATCAATACATATTTTTCAATCAAAACACTTACTTCTGCACTGACAGGGGTTGTTATTTATGGCATACTTGCTTTTTTTGATCTTGAGTATGCTTCATTGTTTGGGTTTATTGCTTTTTTGTTGAATTATATTCCAAGTATAGGTTCAATATTGGCAGCTATTCCTGCCATATTGATATCACTGCTTCAGCTGACTTTTATGGATACTGTTTTTATTACCATAGGGTATCTTGTTGTGAACAATCTTATTGGTAATCTTCTTGAACCCAGACTTTTGTCCAATGGTGTAGGCATTTCAGCACTTTTTATTTTTCTCTCAATGGTTTTTTGGGGCTGGGTATTGGGGCCTGTAGGAATGTTTCTTTCTGTCCCTCTGACAATCATACTGAAAATGGCTTGTATGTATAGTCAAAAATGGAAATGGGTCTCTGTTATTTTAGATGATCGTATAAAATAGCTTTTGTGCCTCTTAGGTAACAGACAAAGATTTTAAAATTATATATACTTTGGTTATTGGATGGTTAAATCCAAATACTTATACAAAGGATATAAAATGTTAGACACAATGAAAAAAGAGATAGTTGAAGATATCAAAAAAGTAAATGAAGCTGGCAGAATGACTGCAGAAGAGATTAAAACAGTAATGGAAAATGCCGTTTCCAAAGCGGTTAAAAGTAGCAAAGATGGTGTTACTGAGATTAATAGTATTGCCAAAGAGTCTGTGACCATTGCGGTAAAAGAGCTCAAAGATGCTGGCTGTGAAAGCAAAGAACATATTGACGCAGCAGTGAATGGTGTTGTAGATGGTATCAAGAAAAGTACAAAAGAAACGATGGAAACGATGGATAAAGAGATGCTTAAGACCAAGTATCAACTTGCAGAGAAAAAAGCAGAGCTATCGGCAAAACTAAAAGATGCACTTGACGGAGCAAAAGAAGCTGCAACAGCTTTTGCAGATGAGAGTAAAGAACACATAGAAGAAGCGGCAACCGACATCAAGCTTAAAAGTGCCGATATGCTCGGACTGATGGAAGCAACGGTTAAGCAAAGTGTAAAAACTATCATCGAAGAGGGTAAAGAGGTTGAAGAAAAAGTTTCACATGTTACACAAGAAGCAGTGGAGAATGCTCTTTCTGAAGTGCAATTAGGTGCACAAAAAATCAAAGAGGTATCCAAATCAGTTATTATGCCTGCCATAGAAGCAGCACAAGAACTTGATGATAAGATTGAAGAGACTGCAAAAGGTGCAATAGCAGGTGCCAAAAAAGCAGTACTTTCCAAAATAAAAGAAGCAAAAGCAGGCATAGAGAAAGCAAGGGAAGAGACAGAAGAGTTTACAGAAGAAGATATCCTTCAAACCAAAGAAGACTTGGAAGCGATTAATGCTGCTTTTATGGAAACATTGGATGATATTTCCCAAAAAGTGGATGAACTTAATAATACTGCACGAGAAGCTGTGATAAAAGAGATAGATGAAATGAAAACAAAAACATCACAGATCAAGGAAAAAGCGAAAGAGGCAGCAGAAGAAGCAATTGAAACCCTTAAAGAGAAGGGTGAAGCAGCTGTTTATAGTGCAAAAGAGAAAGCTAAAGAGGCATTTGAGGATGCGAAAGAAGAGATAGAAGAACTCTCTGAACGTATGGTCAAAATAGCTAAAAGTGCATTTACGGGTATGGTTGAAGGTGCAAAAAAGTCTATGAAAGATGAGGAGAAATAATAATGAAAAAGATAATTACAACAACATTATTGACAGTGGGTCTCATGAGCGTATTTGGTACCACTGCACTTTTTGCAGAGGAAAATCAGAGTACAACAATCGAGCAAAAAGCAAAATCAATCGTACATGATGCCAAAGTCAAAGCCGAAAAAATGATGGAAGATGCCAAGGCAAAAGCGGCGGTAATGATAGAAAAAGCAAAAGATGATGCTGCCGCATTAAAAAAAGAGTCGGCAGAAAGCATGAAGGAAACAACAGCAGAGGCTAAAACTCTAGCTAATGAAGCAATGAAAAAAACAAAAGCAAAAGGTCATGAACTTGTTGAAAAAACCAGAGCGTTGCCACAGGTTGTAAAGCAAGGTGTGAAAGATGAATATGTATATACTAAAAAAGCAGTGAATGAAAGCTATGAAAAAAGTAAAGATGCCATTGCTGATGTACGAATTCATGCTGCCATCAAGTATGCATTTTTGATGAGTGAAAATATTCATTCTATGAAAATAGATGTTGATGTCAAAGATGGTGCTGTAAGACTTTTTGGCAAGGTTAAAAGTACCCAAGAAGCCCAAGAAGCTATGCAGATAGCATTGTCAACAAAGGGTGTATGGGCAGTTGAATCATTTTTTCTTATTGTTGACTAAGGAAATATAGATTATTACCATCTCAAATTTTATGAGATGGTATGTTCCAAATTATGTAAAATACCATCTAAATCAAGTTTGAGATTACTGCTTATATTTTACAGGTCTATACCCATCATTCATAAGCTTCATCATACCACCTTTTAGATTGACAACGTTGTATCCTAATTCACTAGAGAGAAATTTAGATACTTCAGTTGTACGGCTTCCTGTACGACATATAAGTGCAAATTGTTCATCTTTTTTTACCACTTTATTGAGCTTCTCTAAAAACTTTGGTATGTCAAATTTACCTTTTTCATCAAAGAAAACAATCGTATAGGCATCTTTAACAATACCTGTCTCTTTCCACTCACCTACAGTACGTATATCGATAATTTTAATCTCTTTTTTTAAAAAATCTTTTGTCACCCATACATTTTGTACCTCTGCCATAAGAAGTGTTCCTACAACCAATAACCCTAACAATACTTTTTTTATCATTATTTTCCTCTATTATAGATATAATTTAAAATGTATTGTAACAAAAATAAATAAATCAAAACTTCAGTTTAACATTAAAGAATATTAAGATACAATATAGCTACTTAATACAAAGGAAAGAAATGAAAAAATTTAATTTATCATTAGTTGCAGTTGTAGCTATGAGTACATTTGCAATAGCAGGAGGAGATATAGCTCCTATAATAGATCCAGTTATAGATGAACCTACAGTTGAAGCTCCAGTTGTACCATCAATGGGTGCTTTTTATCTAGGTCTTGCATACTCTCATATGAACGTTAATGCACAAGAGATAGGTGGACCAGCTGAGATTGACATTAGTGGTAATGCTTATACACTACTTGCTGGTTATAACATCAACCCATATTTTGCTATAGAGGGTAGATACAGTGCTACTGTTGGTGATTTAAATGTAGATAATGGTACTACAGATACTGATGTAGATGCTGACTTGTCAAATATGGGTCTTTACATTAAACCTATGTACCCTATCACTAACTTTAACCTCTATGCTCTACTTGGGTATGGTGAAGTTGAATTAGAAGATGAGACTGAAAGTGGTTTCCAATGGGGACTAGGTGCTAGTTATAGTGTAAATGAAAACATAGCTGTCTTTACAGATTATACTAGACTTTATGACGATAGCGATGATGGAGCAGATGTTGTTGTTGATGCATTTACTGTAGGATTAAACTATAAGTTTTAATCTCTCATACTACTAAAGCCTTTGGGCTTGGTAGTACCCTTTTACTACTTCATAAACTCAAACATATACAACACTTACTAAACAATCTTCTAAAATTAGCAAAATCTCTGTAGCAAAAAGATACAATACCCTTATGAATTATATACCCATAGATAACATAAATGCTCAAGAGTTAGAGATTTACCATCAGTTTCGTGAACACGCTTTTAAAGCAGATGGTAGTTTTGTTGCAGACAGTCCTAAAGTAGTAAACTTACTTCTTGAAGAGAAAATCGAAGTTAAAAGTATACTTGCAACACAAGAGTACTATGAAAAACATCAAGCACTTGTGGCACTACATAAGAGTGCCATACTTTATGTAGCCACCAAAGAGCAGATGCAAAATATTGTAGGTCACAAGATACACCATAACGTGATGATGCATGGGATACGCCCTAAAGAGACCCCCTTAGATAGCCTAGGTAAACATATCATTATGCTAGATGAGATAAGTTCTACACAAAACATAGGTTCTATCGCACGTTCTGCTGCTGCACTGGGTGTAGATGCTTATGTAGTACCTCATCATGGTCCTCACCCCTACTCACGAAGAGCTTTACGTGTCTCCATGGGACATGTTAGTATGTTAGATGTTCATCTTTATCATGACATAGTAGCAACCATACATACACTCAAATCTTATGGTTACCGTGTATACGCTGCTGAAGTTACCTCTGACTCTACTCCTCTAGCCTCTGTAAAAGTTACAGACAAGTGGGTACTACTTATGGGGCATGAAGGTTCTGGGTTATCTCAAGAGGTATTAGCCATCTGTGATGAAGTGGTTACTATTGAGATGATGGAGGGTGTAAAGAGTTTTAACGTAGGTGTTGCAGCTTCTATTCTGATGTATCAGTTTAAACATACTAAGCAGTAAAATAAATCATAATATGTGTCCCCTCCTTAGCATCGATACTAATCTTACCATTAGGGAGTGACTTCGCAAGGTCTTCTATAAGCATAAGTCCTAATGTTTGCGTCTTTTTCGTCTTATCATACCCTTTTCCATAATCTTGAATACTCAAATAACACTCTTTATCTTTTTTTGTTAAATTTATTTCAATGTGGTATGCTAGACTCCCATAACCATCAGGGTACGCATGTTCTATTGCATTGGCAAGTACTTCATTAATGATAAGACCCATATTGGTACTCCCTTTCATCTCCATCATCACGGTCTCTATGGTTCTTTTTATACGTATCTGCGTAAATTTTGCCATATTATCAATAATCTCTTCAAGGTAAGGACGTACATCAACAGTCGCATCATCTGCACCACTAGAGAGATGTTTATGCAGAAGACTCATGGTTTTAAGTCGGTTAATATGCGAGTCAAAAATCTTTTGAGATTCACTATTATTAAGCCTTGAAGATTGCATATCAAGTAGTCCTATCATCACTTGCATATTATTTTTAGTTCTATGGTGTACCTCTCTTAAGAGAACTTCTTTGTCTTTGTTAGCAGAGTTTAAACTCTCCTCATACCCTTGTCTCTCCCTCTCAAGCATAAAGATAAAATAAGAGATAGCCAAATAATCTAAAGTAACAAGTATCAAAAGGTCACTCTTATACAGAGGTATTACCCATGCCCAGTGGCTATTGAGTACTGTGAGTACCAAGGCTAAGACAGTGGCTACTATCCAAGGTATGGCATGTTTAATTCCTAAAAAGAAAAAAAGATATATAGGAAGTGTAGCATGATGATACATAAGAAACTCTTACCTATAATTTTGTTATGATTGTAAACATTAAAACAAGGGCATACTATGCATATGAAATTTTCAGAAGATGCTGATAACCACTACTTCTTTTCTCAACCCCATCAACCCTTTTTCATTTTAGCTTTTATCAACGCGATAGTTATTATGTTTATCTTTTTACTCTCTTACAAAGGGATGATGAACCTCTCTATCTCCTCATCTAATTTTCATGCGTATGGACTCACCTATCTACTCTTTACGCCTGCATTTTTTGCTTTTTTATTTACAACATTTCCAAGGTTCTCCTCTACTCCTGCCATAAAAAAAGAGAAGTATATGAACATTTTTAGTCTCTACTATCTTGGCTCTGCTCTGTTTGTTTTAGGAAGTATCGTAAGTCCTATCTTCTCTGCCATAGGCATGGTACTGACATTTATAGGACATTTTATGGGTACGCTTATACTTCAAAGTATTTACAAAAAAACCACCATGGAAGACAAACACGACATCTACTGGATACTTCTTGCTATGAAGTTTGGTGTACTTGCACATCTTCTTTTTATAGTAGGTGAACTTTTTTATCAACCGCTTATAGGACTCTCTACAGAGATATCTACCTACCTTTTTCTCTTTTTACTTACTTTTTCTGTGGCACAACGTATGGTACCTTTTTTCTCTCACTCACTAGCATCTAAAAACGATGTTTTACTTAAAATCATTTTCTCACTTTTACTACTTCACATCGTTTTAGAAGGAGTCTACACTAACAGTTCATTTTTAGTAGACATACTCATAGGTACACTCATAGCCAAAGAGCTTCTACGTTGGGAGTTAGAGTACCCACACCCTAACCCATTACTATGGATTCTTCACACTGCCCTCTACTGGGTACCTATCGCATTTATAGTTGGTGGGCTTGTCAACCTTATATCATTTAGTACCAACGTATCGTTTTTACTACTAGACATACACCTTCTTTTACTAGGTTTTGTCTTTACTATGCTCATAGGTTTTGGAACACGCGTAACACTTGGTCATTCAGGTAACACCATGCAAGCAGACACATGGACAAAAAGACTCTTTATGTTCACGCAAGTAGTAGTGCTACTTAGAATACTCGTCTCCCTTGTCGCTTCTCTTGGCTGGAACTTCATGATTCTGTTTGACATCTCCATCACCACTTGGCTTCTCTTCTTTACAGCTTGGGCTATAAGATTTTTCAAAGTCCTTATTTTAGGGAAGAGATTAACCTAGGTTGATTAAAAAGAAAATCTACAGTCATTTTATTTTTAACAAAACTATGTTAAAATACTTTTAAAAGTACTATTAAGGATACTAATATGACTGTTACTGCAAATGAAGTAAAAACTAAAGGGGTTTCTCTTTTTGATTATATGTTTGAAAAATTTTCTGAAGTTATAATAAATGTAAGAGGTAAAAATAAATACTTCGTGATACCTTTTGATGAATATGAAGCGTATAGAGCCTATAAGCTTGATATCGCCCATAAAGAGGTTATGAAAAACATAGAAGCTAATCAGTATCATACCGATATAGATAAACATTTTAAAGAGATAGAAGAAGCTATCAAAAATGATTAAAATTGAAATATCTGATAGCTATAGCAAAAAAATAATAAAGTTTTTTAAAAAACATAAAGATATATATCCTCAATATAAAAAAACCATCGAACTTTTACAACATAATCCACACCATCCATCTCTAAGAATACATAAGCTACAAGGAAAAATGGATAAATTTTCCTCAATCTCCATAAATATGAAATATAGAATTGTTGTTGATTTTATCATCATTGATGAAGTTATTATCTTAGTAGATATAGGTAGTCATGATGATGTTTATTAGTCTAAAATATGTCTTAATAAGGACTGTAATAAATTCTGTGTCAGCACCTCTTGACCTATGACATTATAGCAAATCTAAAGTATCCTTTAAAGTCTCACTATTCTCTAAAACTAGTTTCATGTTTTCTTGATTCTTCAATCTCTACTATCATCTCAATTACTTTTTTATAACTATTGATAAAATACTTTTTAAACAGAGTATAGTTACCCGTTTCATAGTAAGTTACAATAGATTTCAGATACTCTTTTACACTCTCTTCATCAGGAATATATATCATATTTAAAGTGTCTTTTAAGACTATATTTAGCATAAGCCTAGCTGTTCTTTTATTACAATCTGTGAAGTATTGAAGATACGCTAAATTGTTATGAATATATAAAGCTTTGTTAAATGGATTTTTGATTGTATCACTTATTTTAAATAGATAATTCAGTTCATCTTCTAACTTTTCTTTAGTAGCTAAGGGTATGTAATTACACCCTGTAATCATAACTTCACTATCTCGTGGGACGGCTCGTTTATTATCAGCTACCATTTCAGCAAATAAAATATAATATAAATCTTTTAAAGTTTCTTTTGAGGGTTTTAAATCTTTAGTAATAAACATTTCATAAGCATCTCTAAGATTTAAAATCATTTTTGCATCACTATATTTTTTACCACCTGCTGTTCTTCCATATTCTATTAAAGCATGCGTATCTAATTTATCGTAAGTATTACCCTCTATAAGTGCAGATGTATGAATAAAATCTAAACCAAATTTATCTATATAGCTTTTATTATTTAAAAACTTTTCTAATGAAACTTTTTGGTTTAATTCTTCCAAAAGCTTTATCTCTTGTACTGTAAATATATCTGTATTATCTAAATAATTTGGATTGTAAGTTATCATTTTTAATTCCTCTTTTTATTATTTTACCTTGTACTTATTATATGTATTTTTTCAGTGACAGTGTGAATCACCATCAAATTCAAGAATTATTTTCATACTATCTGACCTATAATTCAGGTCTTAATCTTTTATTTATTGAATCTGGAACAGCTTTATCATGGATAAAGTCATTATTAGGAAACAGTTCATTTAAAATTAGTCCTAATTTTTTTTCAGTTAAATATTCTGGCAATATAATTCCTTGTCATATAATAGGAGTGTTCAGAGCAACTATTTATTCAACCCCATTTTAGCGTAAGTACCTTGTACATTAAAAGTCTCCATTAATAATACGAATTTAGCTAAAAATATAAGAATTTAATAGTTTTTCTTAGTTGTTGTAATTAAGTCTAACAAACCACATAAAAAATAATCTAATTTGCTATAATATGACCATAATACGAAAATAGTATCAATAAAATTACTATATAGGGAAAACTACATGCCAAGTTTAAAAAAAGTACTCTTTGTTATAGCCATACTTACGCAGTTTCTTCTCTCTGCTTCGTCTGAACAAGTAGAGCAGTATCTTACACTCTCCAATGCAGATGAGGAGCTAGTTGAACTTGAAACGCAGTATGCTCAGATGCAAAACAGATACTTAGCTTCAGAGTCCAATACTTCAGAAGATAAAAAGATGTATGATATAGAGATGATTAGTATTCGTTTTAAATCATACTTAGAAAAGAATTTGAGTGAAAATGAGATGGAGAAAGTGCTTCAGAGTTATAAAAATGTTATATTTTTACAGTTTGTCTCAGCTACAAGCTTAGAAGTAAAAGCAAGTAAGGAAGAGATAAAAGCTTATGTTAAAACATTTGAAAACAACGAGTCATCTTCGGTAAGACTGAACACGGTAGAGAAGATAAATGAGAAGTTTAACAGTACCCAAGCCATAGCACTTCATTACGATAAGCTCATCAAACCTCTTATGCAAGCTGCACCAAGAGGAAGTAAACTAGATGATAAATATATGGAAAAAAGTAGAGAGAGTTACATAAAATCTACCCAAGAAAAAACAAAAGAGGCTACACTCTTTGCTACAAGAGATTTTAGCCAAGAGCAACTTGAAAAACTACTTGACATAGCACAAACACCTGCCATAGAGACCGAGATAAAAGTTCTCTATGGTGCGATGGCATTTGCACTACAAGAGTTCTTTCTTACACTATCTAGTGGATATGACATCTCAAAGCATCAAAGATAAAGGGCATAATATGGCTTCAAGAAAAAAACCGCAAAAACCAAATTTTACAGAAAAAGATTTCCTACCAACAACTAGATCAGAGATGGACAAACTTGGATGGAAACAGTGTGACGTTATCTTAGTCTCTGGTGATGCCTACATAGATTCCCCTTTCATAGGTGTAGCCATGGTAGGTCGCATGTTACAGCGTATGGGTTATAAAGTAGGAATGATAGGACAACCTGATATCAAGTCCGATGTAGATATTAAACGTTTGGGCGAACCTCGTCTCTACTGGGGCGTGAGTGGAGGAAGTGTAGATTCTATGGTTTCTAACTACACCGCTACAAAAAAGTTTAGAAACTCTGACGACTACACTCCTGGTGGGAAAAATGACAAACGTCCAGACCGAGCGTTAAGTGTTTACTGTAACCTCATAAGACGCTACTTTAAAAACACTGTTCCTTTAGTATTAGGTGGCATAGAAGCTTCACTTAGACGTGTAAGCCACTATGACTACTGGGCAAACAAACTAAAAAAACCCATACTCTTTGACTCTAAAGCAGACATACTCATCTACGGTATGGGTGAGATAGCCATCGAACAAGTGACTAAAGCATTAGCTGATGGTAGAGATTTTAGAGATATTCGTGGGGTTTGTTACATCGCTAAAGAGCCAAACTATGAGTACATACAGCTCCCTTCTCATGCTGAGTGTGTAGAGCAAAAAGAGCGATACATAGACCTCTTTGATGACTTTTATGACAACAACGACCCCATCTCTGCCAATGGACTCTGCCAACCTGTAGATACACGGTTTCTCATTCAAAATCCTCCTTGTGACTACTTAGATGAAGATGAGATGGATGCCAACTCCAACCTACCTTTTACAAGAGAGCTACACCCCTACTATGCTAAAGAGGGTAAAGTAAAATGTTTAGAGACGATTAAGTTTTCTATTATGACCCATCATGGTTGTTGGGGAGAGTGTAACTTCTGTGCTATTGGGGTACATCAAGGGCGTACTATTAGAACACGTTCAGAGAAAAACATTTTAAAAGAGGCAAAAGACTTTAACAGCTACAACGACTACAAAGGTATCATCTCCGATGTAGGAGGACCTACTGCTAACATGTATGGGTATGAGTGTGGAAAGAAACTTAAAAAAGGTACTTGTGACGACATACGTTGTGTTGATGCAGAGCGTCTTTGTAAAGTGATGCATGTTGACCACAGTAGAAACATCAACCTCTTACGAAAAGTACGTGAAGTAGAGGGTGTAAGAAAAGCATTTGTGGCTTCAGGTGTACGTTATGACCTCATTACCGCAGACAAAAGAAACGGCTACTCTTACCTAAAAGAGATGGTAAAACACCACATCTCAGGGCAGATGAAAGTAGCACCTGAACATACAGAACAGCATGTGCTTGAACTCATGGGAAAACCAGGAAAACAGACCCTAGTGGACTTTAAAAAACTCTATGACAGACTTAACAAAGAGATGGGTAAAAAACAGTTTTTAACCTACTACCTCATAGCTGCTCACCCAGGGTGTAAAGAGAAAGATATGCATGCACTCAAAGACTTTACGACTAACGAGTTAAAGATGAACCCTGAACAAGCCCAAGTCTTTACACCCACACCTAGCACCTACTCTGCGGTTATGTACTACACAGAGCTAGACCCTAAAACACGTAAAAAGATATTTGTAGAGAAAGACACAAAAAGAAAAGAGAAACAAAAAGCTATTGTGCAAGAGAAGAACTGTTTTAAAAGTGGGTTCGCTAGTTAATGAACAACATATACATTACAGACTTAGACCATACTTTTTTACGTTCAGACCATACTATTAGCGATTTTTCTGCTAAAGTATGGAATGAAAAAGCTAAGAGTTCTATACTCTCTATTGCTACAGCAAGAAGCTACCAAAAGTCTCATGATTTTTTAAAGAAGTTGCATCTTGATGCACCTCTGATACTGCTTGATGGTACAATGATAGTAAGCCCAGAGAAAAAACTTATTAAAATCAATACCATTAACAAGACATTAGGTGATGCCGTAGTAGAGGTGGGGTTAGAGTTTGATATAGACCCCTTTATTATAGGGCTTAAAGATATGAACTTAAATGAGAGTTTTTTATACCCTCGTAAACTCAACGAACAGCAGAAGTTTGTACTCAAAGGCTACAAAAACGACCCACGTATGCAGTTTAATCCACAGAACAAAACCATGGATATGACACTCAAAATAGTCTATTTTGGAGAGTACCAAACGCTTAAACCTCTTAACGATAAACTCAAAACAACATTTAAAGATGCCATAGAGTGTAAACTATCACCAGAAAAGTACTCAAACAGCTACTTTCTTACCATCTTACACCCCGATGGAGACAAAGCTCATGCTTTACAGATAGTTACAGACTACCTAAAACGTGACACCAAAGAGGTAACTGTATTTGGTGACTCAGTAAACGACATAGGGATGTTTAAACTAGCAGGAACAGCAGTTGCAGTCTCTAATGCCTTAGATGAAGTAAAAGTTGTTGCAGATGTAGTTTTAGAACATAGCAACGATGAAGATGCTGTGGCTAAGTATCTTAGTCATTAGACTACACTAGCGTTAAGCTATTTTGATTTGGCTACAAACCGTAACCAACTGTAACCAAATAATCCAGCAAAAAGAGAAGCTGCAAGAATCCCTACTTTAGCTTGAAAGATAAGCTCTGGAGTATTCAAAAATGCCAAGTCAGCCACAAAGATGGACATCGTAAACCCAATACCCCCTAAAAATGCCACCCCAAAGACTTGGTTCATACTACTTCCATGTGGTAAAGATGCTATTTTTAACTTTATGGCTAACCATGCTACACCAAAAATACCAAAAACCTTACCTAAGATAAGACCAGCAATAATACCCATAGATACAGGTGTCATTATTGTTGTACTAATAGAGCTAAAGTCTATAGCTATCCCTGCATTTGCCAAAGCAAAAAGAGGGATGATTATAAGTGCAACAGGAAGATGTAAATCATGCTCTAACCTTGCAGCAGGTGTACCAATCTCATTGATATTGTCTTTTAACTTAATCAGTATCGCTTTTTGTCTCTCGTTCATCCCTTCGTTTTCATCTATGGGGTAGCTTTCATATTCATCTAGTAAGCTCTTAGCATCTTTTCTAAAATTTGCAGGTGAACGCTTTGGTTTAGAGGGTATGGCAAGTGCAGCGATAACCCCTGCTATCGTAGCGTGTATCCCTGACTCCAACATAAAAAACCACATTATAAGCCCCACAACAAAGTAAGGTAAAATCATATGAATACCAAAACGGTTAAACAATACCAATACTAAAAACATCCCACCAGCCAAAGCAAGAGGTAACATGTGTATCTGCTCTGTATAGAAGAGTGCTATAACCAACACTGCACCAAGGTCATCTACAATAGCAAGTGCTACTAAAAAAGTAACCAAAGCAGGAGGCACACGCTTACCTAACAAGACCAATGCCGAGATGGCAAAAGCGATGTCCGTAGCCATAGGGATACCCCACCCCCCAACACCTTGGGTACCTGCATTGATACCATAATATATTAAAGCAGGAAATATCATACCCCCTATAGCAGCCATAATAGGCAAAATAGCTACTCTAATGTTAGATAGCTCCCCTACTAACACTTCTCGTTTTATTTCAAGTCCTATGATAAAAAAGAATATAGCCATCAGACCATCGTTAATCCAATGGTGAATAGTATGAGAAAGCTCCCAAGATCCTACAGTAAAGTCAACTTTTGTATGAAAAAAATGCACATAGCTTTCTGTCATTGGAGAGTTAGCAAGTATAAGTGCAAGAAGTGTCATAAACATAAGTACAACACCTGTAGTCGTTTGGGCATGGAGGAAGTGTTCAAAAGGGGTAGAGACTCTCTTAAAAGCCTTTTCCCATGGTGCATATAGTTTCATCATTTTCTCTTGTATTAAATTTATTTAGTATAATGTATTATACAAGATTTGCATTAACGAGATAAATATTCACATCATAAGTCCTCATTTTTTAAGCTCATCTATGCTCTTTTAATGGAATATCAATAATTATTGCTCATTTATGCTCCAATAACGACAATAAAAGTATTTAAAGCACACTTTTTCTTTAAGGTTTAAAAGGCAAATAGTACCTAATATAATGCTCCCCATAAATCAGACCACTTAATTTAACTTTCTTATTCCAAATGATAGAATATTAAATAAGAAATATGAGGGATCAAAGATGAGTGTAAAAAGAAAGAGTTATAGTGCAGACTTCAAG
>JAMOTA010000051.1 GCA_027068435.1 Sulfurovum sp. | reverse complement strand
TGGTTCAAGTTCTATAATCTCTACATCTTCATACTTTAAAGCTCTTGTTCTTGGTAACTCTTGCTCTCTTACTGCTAAGATAATTAAACATTTCTCTTTGCCTAATTGAATTGAATGATCTATTATCCATATCCAATCTTTTGCTTCTTCCTTTTTTTCCATCAACTTATAATAGCCTACTTTCAACATCCACATCTTTCCTGTATTTATTGAAGGCTTTCTTTTTAATTTAAACATCAAATCAAGAACTTTTGTTGCTGAATTCATACTCAACGCATATTTTAGTACCAACTTCATATAGGTTGTTATTGTCTCTAATGAATAACTGTAGTGACTTGGTTTTATCAGCTCTTTTTTTTAACTTGAATATCAGACTCTTTTAACTTTCTCTCTGCCTCTAATGCCCTCTTTTTCCAATGTTCTTTTCTTGTTTCTAAATCATATATTCTATTTGTTACTCTTTTTAACTCTTTGCTTTTCTCAACATATTTCTCTTTCCATTTATCTCTACTCTCTTCAAAAAATTTTACTAACTTTTTTAATGGACTTTTATATTTCTTCTCTTGCATCTTTTATGCCTCTTTTTGGAATAAAAACTATGTTTGTTTTTATTGCTTTTTAGCTTTTATTTGGCTTAAAGTGCAAAGCCTAATCCCGACCTAGGCTTTGCACTTTAAGCCTAAAATAATATCTCATTTTTATTCCATTATGTTTTTCTATAAAGTTCCTTCTTTTGAGCTTGAATAGTAATACCAATTTTAGATTCAGACCAAGCCTTAATCATTGGAGTAGTCACAGATTCTAAAGCTGTAAGAATAGTAGATTGTGTATTTTTAGAAACCATTGCACCAACAGATAATAGCAAGTTTGTAAAACTGCTTTTAGACTGCTCTTTTTCCAAAAATTTAAACTTTCCAAAAAGTGATTCTAAAATCTCACTGCTATGGAGAAGTCGTTCATCTTCTTTACAAACTTTTTGTTGTTTTTTTATGAAGTCAAGTATTTGAGTTGCCAATAACTTGGCATTCTTTGTTTTTAAGCTCTTTAATTTATTGGAATGAAGTTCAAGAAATTTCTCGTAGCTATTGTTTTGAAGATAATGTATGTTCATAAATCTTTCAATTATTGAGATAAACTCTACCATCTCATCCCATATTTCAATATCCTCTTTAAATCTTGATAACTCTTCTAAATGTGTTTGTAGCCTTAGCTCTTCATCACTTTTTTTCTCTATATGATCTAATAACTCTTTTTTTATAGGCATACTCTTTCCCCATCTAACCAATGGTTCAATATTCATATATCGGGCTTTTTCTCTTTGTCTTGGTGGTCTATATCCTGCAAACTTTGTATTTTGTAATTTTCGTATGAGTTGGTTGGAAAATCTTCTAAATTCATTCCATTGTTCATCGGTTTCTAATATATTTTTTACTAAGGTTGCTATTTTATGTTTTAAATCATATATATGGGATATTTCTTGATTTATCTCTTGAAATTTTCTAATCCCACATTTAATATCACTTCCCATGTCAGAAACTATTGCTCTTGGAATTCCTGTTTTCTCTTTTACTTTTTCTAGCTGTTGATATACAATCTCTCCTGTTGACTTCTCTACTGGTTCAAGTTCTATAATCTCTACATCTTCATACTTTAAAGCTCTTGTTCTTGGTAACTCTTGCTCTCTTACTGCTAAGATAATTAAACATTTCTCTTTGCCTAATTGAATTGAATGATCTATTATCTGACATTCCCCACCCCTAAATCACTAAATAATTAATTTGATAACTTCTACCTAAACACCTAAGCAAAGTATAATGGTAATCCTTCAAGTTCATAACAATTTGTTGAATATCTCCAATAGAAAGAAGATGAATATCAGTAAAAGTCTGAAAAACCCAACGAGTAGTGGGATTTTGAGTTGGTTTGCCTTTTTGGTCGATAAAAAATTCATCTTTATCTTTTAAAGAAGTCCGAATTTTGCGTTCTAAAGAGGCATAAACCATTAAACATAAAGTCATGATAAAAAGAAGAGCCTCTATTCGTTCAGGCTTTTTGAGATAGAGTGAATCAGCCAAGAATTCAGGACTTTTGATGAAACGGAAACCTCTCTCAACCACAAACTGATTTTTATAAACATCAATAATCTCTTCAGGCTTAATGTTTAGGTCATTTGAAGCTAAGATAAAAAGAGATTTCTTCCAAACTTCTTGATAGTATGGTTCAATTTTAAAGCAAAAAGAAGAATCAATTGAGTACTCATAAAAATCAGGCTGTTGATTTTTTTTAGGTTTTCCTGCCTTTTTATACCGTTTATGTTCAACTATTTTTTTATCTACCAATTCAAGCAGAGAGAATTTTTTAACTAATTTATTCAAGGCTCTATTTGCATCATCTTCACAGGAAAATAGAGTTGATTTTAATGAGTCAAATGCCTTAATCTCTTTGTTTACAAGCTTATCAAATTTTTTCGAGATACTCTTTTTTGCTCTATCTTTAGCAGGAAAAGAGTGTACCACTATCCACTGTTGATTTACATCTGCATAACTATTCCCCAATGATATGTAACTATATCTATCATCTTTAGAGTGAGGAGTCATTCTATCTATTGATAATAAATTCATAATCTCTTTGGTATCTTTGATTTGATTTGGTACTCTAGTTATCCACTTAATATGATTATCTCTAAACGACACAAGATTATCCGCTGTATAAATAGCACTATCAGCTACAACTATTCCTGTAGTAGTTTTATTTAGGGATTCAACATGCTCAATTACCATCTTTTCAAAACTTACTTTATCTGAACTATTTCCATCTAATGCTCTCATTGCTAGAGGAATACCATGACTATTTTCACATATCATCTCTAGCATCACTTGATTTAAGTCTGGTCTATGGTCTTTACTATACCCCTTTGTAATATGTACAACTCCCTCTTTTGGTTCTTCATTTGAGTTATATTTTCCATCTACATGAATTGCTGTAGAGTCTAAATGGTGGTATTTCGCTTCTAATTTTAGATTTTCAAATGCTTTCTCTGATATTAATGAAAAAAGTGGAGTTACTCCATATTCATATAGAGAATCTAAGGCTCTTCCTAATACTGTATCATTTAGATTACTTGGCTCAATCCCCTTTCTTATCAATATATCTAATGGTTTGTTCTCAAAAAATTGTGGTACTAAATAGAGTTGTCTATTGGCAAATCCTAATCCATTTAGTATCATTGCCTTAACAGCTTCTCCTATTGTTACCTTTCTCTCTTTTTTATCCTGCTTTATCGCATTATCTATACTCTCTACTATTCCTAGTTCATCTATCATTGATGATACTAACCCTAAATGTTCTATTGTTTCTGTTTATAATGTCCCCACGAAAACAAACCACTTAATACAACACTCTTATAAAAAGAGATAAAATAAGAAGATAAAAAGTGAGGAACAGATGAGTACAAAAAGAAAAACATACAGTGCAGAGTTCAAAGCTAAAGTAGTTTTGGAAGTATTAGAGGCGGAACAGAGTATAAATGAGATAGCAAGTAAATATGAGTTACTTCCAGCCAATGTAAAAAATTGGAAAAAGATATTTTTAGAAAATATGTCATTGGCATTTGATAAAAGTACAGTAGTAAAAGAGTATAAAGTAGAGCTAGAGACAGTAAGAAAAGAGAAAGATTTGATAGCTAAGAAACTAGGAGAGACAATAGTCGAAAAGGAGTTTTTAGAGGGAAAGCTCAAAAGCTTGGTCTCATCTAAGACAAGAAAAACATTTGTCGATACCAAGCTAAAAATATCCCTAAATAAGCAGTGTAAACTGCTTCATATAGCAAAGTCAACACTCTACTATACACCTGTTAAAAAGTTTAGTAGTAAGGAAGATATAAAGTTCCTGAATTTGTTAAATGAGATACATTCAGAGTTTCCATATTATGGAACAAGACGCTTGGTTACAGCATTAGAGAATGAAGGTATTAATGTGGGTAGGAAATTGCTTAAAACAGC
>JAMOTA010000050.1 GCA_027068435.1 Sulfurovum sp. | reverse complement strand
GTTTTAAAAGTTCACTTTTTAGAAAAGTGTTAAAATCTCCAAATGCTCTACTAAACCCATCTACAAATGTTTTAACATCTTTATGTTCTGTGATGGTTTGTTTTATATCTTCACATTTAATATCTGTATATTCACTTGAAATGTTTTCAAAGAGTGCCGTTTTTAAAGTGGGCAATGCTTCCCAATACACCTCTAATTTATCTATCTCATACTTAGGTATGCCTCCAAACATAGTAGCATAGATGTCAAAACTTTCGTCCTCTTTTGAACTATCTACATACCTTGGAATGTTTAAGTTGTAGCCATTTTCTCGAACAGTTTCACGATTTACTACTTTTGAAAACTTAGCTGTAGTTTCTCTACCTATAACAGTATCGGCTATTTTCTTAATATCACTTGCTCTTAGTTTATTGTTCTTCCCAACTTTTTCAAAACCTTTAGAAGCATCTACTATGAGGATGTCGGTGTTCTCTCTTTTTTGTTTCAACACTAAGATAACAGTAGGGATACCCGTACCAAAAAATATGTTTGCAGGTAACCCAATGATAGCATCTATATGATTTTGCTCGATAAGATTTTTGCGTATCTCTCCCTCTTCACCACCACGAAACAAAACACCATGAGGTAATACTATGGTCATGATACCATCAGGCTTTAAGTGGTAGAGGTCATGGAGTAAAAAAGCATAGTCTGCTTTTGTTTTTGGTGCTAAACCAAAACGGGCATATCTTGGGTCTGACTCTTTGTTTTCACTATCCCACGGTTGAGAGTAAGGTGGGTTTGAAACAACAGCATCGATGTAAAGAGGGTCGTATGTTCCCACAGGGTCATTTTCACTAAAGTATGGCCAATCTTCTTCTAATGTATCACCATTTCTTGTATAGATATTATCAGGTAAGATACCTCTCATAACTAAGTTCATACGAGTTAAGTTATAAGTATTTTTCTTTAACTCTTGTGCGAAGTATTTTATGTTGTTCTCATCGTCCATGTGTTTAGCAACAGAGTTACCAATGTTTATAAGAAGTGAACCTGAACCACTTGTTGGGTCATAAATCTGAATCTCTTTTCTATCTTTTAGAGCGTGAGCTACTATCTCAGACATTAAAACAGAGACTTCATGAGGTGTATAAAACTCACCTGCTTTTTTTCCAGCAGTAGCTGCAAACATACTTATAAGATACTCATAGATAAACCCTAGTACATCATAATCTTGTTTAGAGTTCATAGGTATATCTTTTATAAGGTGGATAAGCTGACTTATGGCTTTAGTTTGTGAGGCTGAACTCTCTCCTAGTTTACTAAGTCCAGTTTGTAAAGTGTCAAAGATTCCATCAAAAAGCTTTTTATGGAGTGGAGAAATCAAACGCTCAAATGCCGATAAAGAGTCTCTTACATTGGACACATCAAAATCACGACCTAGTTTTATCCAAGTAGAAAAAAGGTTATCGTAAGAGATGAAAAAACCGATATTTTCTTTAAAATACTCAACACTATCAGAATCCTCTTCTGTAAGATTTGCCAAATCTTCTTGAGTGTACCCCTCTTTAAGTGCAAATTGTTCTGCTTTATCACAAAGGTATTTATAAAAGATAAATCCCAATATATAATCTTTGTACTCATTTGCTTCAATCTTTGAACGCATTTGATTTGCAGATTCCCATATTTTAGCAGCTAATTGTTGTTTGTTCATAAATGTTTCCTGAGAGTAGTGAGATGCTTAATTAGAGATTATAACATAGTTTTTATCTTTAAAATACAGCATAAAACTAATATAAGAATCCAAACAACCAAAGTGGTAATTTATTTTTACTACCTATAAAGGTATTTTTTGACCTTATATGACTTATATTTTGTTTTATACAAGTTTAAGCATAAAATAAGCAAACTTTTATTTTTACTTTATTTTAATAGGGTAAAATACTTCATCTAAAATATGGAGATTTAATGAATATATCTAAACTATTACTCGTAACCCTACTGCTCTTTTCTGGTTTAAATGCAAAACACTCTTTTAAAACTTATGATGACATTTGTGAAAAACAAGATGATCAAGAGTGTCTTAATGATTTGAGTGAAGTTAAAAACTTACAACTTGCGTTAAATGCAGACAAAAGTTTAAATTTAAATTTAGCGATAGATGGTAAATGGGGAGATAATACTAAAGATGCTCTACAGAAATTTCAAGAACATTATAGTGTATTACCAGCAGAAGGGTATTTCGGATCAAAGACAAAACGTCGTTTAGATAAAGTAGTACCTAAAGATGTAAAGTTTATTAAAATCTCAAAAAAGAAAAAGTCTCTGAAAAAGAGAGCAAAACAGGGTTCTTATGCGGCTTTTAAACGAAGTACTAACCTAAAAAGAAGTTTTAAAGTTTTTAAAGATAATGCACTTCTTTGTAAAGCAAATCCTAGAAATACAAAAATTAAAGTGGATATCTCAGAACAGAGGATTAGACTCTATGTTAATGGTAAAGTAGCACTCTGTTCTCCATGTACTACAGGTGCAAAAAGAAAACTAGAACCAAATACAAGAATCATCAGAGATAAAAGAACACCAAAGGGTACATTTAAGATTACAGAAAAAATCTCAGATAAACGTTCATCAATCTTTGGCAAATACTACCGTAATGGTAAATTGGTTTATAAAGGTGACAGAAGAAAGTACAGAGGACCTAAAGCAAAATATGTAGGTGCTTCACTTAAAAACTGGATGCGTTTAACAAGCTCAGGCATAGGTCTTCATGCAAGTAAATATGTAAAGAGATACCCTGGAACAAATGGGTGTATAAGACTACCTTTTAAAGTAGCAGATACGATTTTTGCTAAAGTAGGAACAGGTACAAAAGTAAGTATAGTCAATTAATCTAAAGGACGTTTAAAACGTCCTTCTCTCCTCTTAAAATATCCTTTTTATTTTTTACTATTTTATTTCTTCATGCTTGAAGTCTATTTTGCTATTATTTCATCTAAATTATGAGGAGTTGCAATGGCAAAAACTACTTTTATATCGTGGAATGTAAATGGCATTAGAGCTGTAGAGAAAAAAGAGGCATTAAGATGGATAGATGAAGAGAAGGTAGATTTCTTAGGACTCCAAGAAATCAAAGCAGAAGCCGATCAGATACCAGAGAGCATCTTCAATAAACACTATAAGTTTAACAGTATTAACTCCTCATCAAAAAAAGGGCAATCAGGTGTTGCACTCTATACAGATGTAAAGGGTGAAGCTTTTTTATGTGAAGAGGTAGATATCTTAGATGAAGGGCGTATAAATGAATACCACTTCAATAACATCGCTTACTTTAATGTCTATTTCCCTAATGGACAACGCAATGATGAACGTTTAGTCTATAAGATGGCATTTTATGAACGATTTTTAACCCATATCAATACTTTGCGTAATAAAGGAATGTCTATTATCGTTTGTGGTGATGTCAACACAGCACACAAAGCAGAAGATTTAGCACGTCCTAAAGCCAATGAAAAAACTTCAGGTTTTTTACCCCAAGAGAGAGCATGGATAGATAAGCTTATAGAAAATGGATACATAGATACCTTTCGTTATGTTAAAGGCGAGGAGACAGAGCGTTACAGCTGGTGGAGCTACAGAGCAGGTGCAAGAGGTAACAACGTAGGCTGGAGGATAGATTACTTTTTTGTCTCAGATGATTTAAAAGAGAAAATAGTAGATGCAGATATATTAGATAACATTATGGGAAGTGACCACTGCCCTGTAAAATTGGTTTTAGATATCTAAATTTAATATGAGATGTAAGTGATTATGTTAAAATTATATAAAAAGTTGAAAGTAAACGATGAAAATAAATATTATAATAATAGATAAAAAGGGGAAAGACCAACTTTATGCTCCTCTGATAGAACACTATAAAAAAATAGCAAAACCTTTTGCAAAAGTAGAAGTGATAGAACTCTTTGATAAAGAGATATCCAAAGCACAAGATATCTCTCCTGAAGCAGCTAAAAAATCTTATACTAAAGCGTTAGAGAAGTATTTAAGTTCGGGTATAAATATAGCATTAAATCCATCATCAAAAGAGGTAGATAGTTTCGATTTCGCTAAATTGCTTAAGGATAGCGTCACAGTAAACTTCTATATTGGCGGTGCATACGGCTTTGAGAGGGGTTTTCTAGACAAATGTAATAATGCCATATCATTTGGTAAAATAACACTTTCACATAAACTTGTGAAAGTTGTATTGTTAGAACAAGTTTTTAGAGGACTTACTATCAATAACAATCATCCATATCATAAATAGGAATTAACATGTTAACAGAAGAAGAATTATCAGTTTTTAAAACTAACCTAACAGAGAGAAAAATTCAAATAGAGAAAAATCTTAATGGTACAGCTAAAGTTATGAAAGAGCTTAGAGGTCTTGAACTGAATGATGAGGGTGATTATGCAGCAGCTTCGGCTGAAACTATTGTAGATAGTGCTATTTTGGAGCAACAGTCAGATGAATTAACTGAAATTGAACTTGCTTTAGGTAAAATAGAAGAGAAAACTTATGGTATATGTGAAATGTGTGAAGAGCCTATAGGAATATTACGTCTAGAGGTAAAAAACTTTGCTCGATTTTGTATTACATGCCGAAGTATTAATGAAAAAGAAGAAAATTAAAAATCATAAAAATTATTAAGGAGTAACTATGAGACTTGGACTATATATCTTTGTAGCACTAATTTTAGGTGCTATTATTGGGGCAACGGCATATACGATTAATCCAAACAATTACATTGTAGAATTATTGGGGATTAATTTTAACTTTCCTGTAGCAGTATGGGTTATTTTGCCTATGGCAGTTTTACTTATTTTTACTGTGATACACATGTTTTTTTATACTATGAAAAACTACTTTAAACTTAAACGTTGGCAAAAAGATGCAGCAACTTTAGATGATGCACTCTATTGGTCACTACTTAATGAACCTAAAGAGCAAAAATTTCTGATGGATGATATGAATAGTTCAGCTATACTCTTAGGTAAATCTTCTCTTACAATCAATGATAGTATTGAAGGTCTAAATAATAGACTTAGTAGAGTAGTGAATCTTCTCACTAAGATTAATAATGGTGAGTATGTTGATTTAAAAGAGCATAAAATGGCAAGAGTATTTAATGAGGGTAATCCACATCTTATTCAAAATAGACTTAACCGTTTAGAGTCAGATAGTGAATTTGTTGAAGAAGTAATGAAATCTTCTAGTAAATTTTCAAAATTAGTACGAGCACAAGCTTTAGAGATTTTTGCAAGAAAAGAGACATTTTATAAAGCACGTAAATATGCAAAAGTCTTTGATGT
Organism: Sulfurovum sp.; assembly: GCA_027068435.1. Lineage (GTDB taxonomy): Bacteria > Campylobacterota > Campylobacteria > Campylobacterales > Sulfurovaceae > Sulfurovum. The sequence goes on along the minus strand of JAMOTA010000050.1, from coordinate 83,129 downwards.
ACAAAACTTTAAAGTGATGCTAGCAAGAGCAAATTTTGAAGAAGACATGGGTTTAAGTGCTGAAATACTTAATGAGTTTATTAGTGGGTTAAAACTTAACTGTAAAGATTTTGTAGAAATAGCAAATGTGACAAAAAAACAGTTTAGACCTGATGAAAACTTATCACTCTTTAAACGCTACCAAGAGGAGAATGTTAAAGCACAAAATGCATATATCTTTTTACTTTTTGAATATGAACTTCTTGATGAAGTAAGTGCTTACTTAGATGAACAAGAAGATAGTGAATTTATTAAGTTTAAAGCATTGCTTACACTTAAAAGAGAGCATAAACAGTTTAAACTTGAAGACCTTATAGATACGGATTCTATTTGTAAATGAAATTAGATTTTTCTCAACCGCTTTACGCTTTAGCCCCTCTTGCGGGCTTTACAGACCTCCCTTTTCGTTCCGTTGTTAAAAAGTTTGGTGTTGACCTTACTGTAAGTGAGATGATAAGCTCTAACGCTTTAGCATTTCAAAGTAAACGTACCATAAAAATGTTAGAAAAAAGCCCATTAGAAGACCCCTATAGCATACAGTTAGCAGGTTCTGACCAAGCTATTATACAAAAAGCTGTAGAGTATATAAATACTGTAGAGGGTGTTTCTATTATTGACTTAAATTGTGGTTGTCCTGCACCCAAAATAGTCAATAACCTTCAAGGTTCATCTTTACTTACTGACCTTCCACGTATGGCTAATACCATAAGAACGATTAAAAAATACTCAAACAAAGAGTACACTTCAGTAAAAATACGTTTAGGTTTTGATGAAAAAAACCACATTGAGATAGCTAAAATTTGTGAAGATAGTGGTGTAGATTTTATTGCTGTACATGGGCGAACGAAAGCAGGAAGATACAAAGCTGCTGTAGATTATGATGCTATTGCAGAGATAAAAAATGCTATTAGCATACCTGTGATTGCCAATGGCGATATAGACAGTCCTGAAAAAGCAAAATGGGTACTAGAGCATACAGGTGCCAATGGTGTTATGATAGGACGAGCTGCAGTAGGTAAACCTTGGATATTTCATCAGATGAAAGAGGGTTTAGATGAAGTCTCTTCTGAACTCATACACGAGGTTGTCTTAGAACACTTTGACCAGATGATAGCCCATTATGGTATCTATGGGGCTATTATATTTCGTAAGCACCTACATACTTATTCTAAAGCAGGGTATGCTGGTGCATCTGTGTTTAGAAACCTTGTTAATAACATAGAAAATGCTTCAGAGATGAGAGAAGTGGTAGATACCTTCTTTTCTCAAACTTTAGTAAATAAAAATTGAGCTATATCAAAGGTTTAATAGGGTTTGTTTACTATAATTCATCTATATTATTTTAAGGATTATTATGTTTTTTGTACTTGTTAAAACTATTCATATTTTTGCTGCATTTATTTACGGTGGGTTTCTTATTGTAGATAATCTCTTTTTGGTAAAGATTAAAAAATCATTTACTACAGAGGAGCATACAAAAATTAGAGAATCATTTATGATGTATGTAAGAAAAGTAGTACCACCTAGTCTTATTGTTGCAGTGATTACAGGTTTATACCTTATATCTCAAGTTTATGGTCCCATAGGTGAAGATGGGCTTACGAGATTTCAAATGCTACTTTCACTTAAAGCATTTCTTGGGATTTGGCTTGGAATAAGAGGATTCTTACAGGTCTATCTAAAAATACAACCTTTGGTTTTTAAAAGTCATGTATTACCCTTTAGCTTTGTGATAACAATAATCTTTTTATCTCAGTTTATGTATGTCTAGTTGACAAATAAACTGTTTTAAACTAAAATAAGAGAAAAGGATATTTATGAAACAAAAAATTCAAGAAGTGATTCATTATGTTGAAAAAACAGATAAAGTTTCGCAAGAGAGTAAACCACTCATTTTAGATAAGCTAAATGAGTGGAGAAATGAAGAGAGTGCTATTAATGATATAGCTATTAGATTTGAAAATTGGTGGATGGAGATGAAGCCTATCTTCGATGAACTAGGCTGGAAATAGTGGATTTATTGACACAATATACATACGAAAAGAAATGGATGAAAACTTCCAATAAAGATGCAATTCGTATGATAGGTGAAGAGATGCCAGATACCGATGCAGAGTCAACGCTTAGTTATATTTTATCTGAAATAAAAAATGGAAAAACAGTAACCCTTGGAACGTGTAAGTTTAAGGCTGAGTAAATAGCAGGAGGTTACCAAGAACCTCCACCTCCTCCACCACCGCCTCCTCCAGAGAAACCACCACCCCCTGAAAAACCACTACCTCCATGACTACTACTTTTTGGTACTACTGTAGCATGTTCTACGGTTATAGGAAATAAAGATAAATGACTTTTCTTACCATGAAACCAATGTGGTGTTTGTACATTTAAAATATCATAAAAACTCATCCAATGCTTTGTCTCCTTAAAAAGTACAGCATAAGGGAGTAACTTTTCAAGATAAAGAGGGTCATCCTCTAATGCTCTTTTTATCTCATCGGCATTAACTTTAGATATAAATGCTTTAAGACCAAGAAGATGTGTTCTTGCATATGCACCTTTTTTTGTATATTTTCCCATACTTTTATATGTAATGAATAGAGTAGCGATAATGATAAGAAGTACTATGAATGAAGTAGTAGTAAATATGCTTAATGAAATTTGACCCATCATAGAAATAATTCCCATTCCTGCAAAAAATAGACCAAATATCTTAGATAATATATTTCTTTGTGTAATAACCATAGTAAGTCCCACAGTAACAAAAGTAAGTGGTAAAATAAGAAGTATTAGGCTCTTCATGCCATAGATTGTAACTAATTCATAGAGAACTAACGCCAATACAGGTATAAGTGCTAAGATACTTGTCCAAAGAAATCTTTTACGTACTCTTTGTGGATTTTCAACCATGTATCCATCTGATACAGACCAAAGATAAAGCTTGTCATTTATCTGTTTAAAGCCTTCTTGTAATGTTTTTGCTTTAGATGCTGAACCTTCTATGAGACTAAAGCTTTGGCTCTTTTTAAAGAGTACATGCTCAAGTAGATACTTTTGATTCATACTTAACGATTCACTACTCTTAGTAGTTCTCTTAAGTAAAGGAGATGATTTTTTACTTTTTTGTTCTATAACAATATATCCTCGTTGTGCCAGTTCAAGTATGGCTGCTGAGAAGTCCTCATTGTCTGCAAATTTATCTATGATAAGCCCAGATTGAAGTAGGCTTAGTGTTTTAGGTATCTCATACTGTACTGCTACTGCACGTTTGTCTATAAATCCCGTGTGTTTCCTAAAAACACTATAGAAGTAAAGTAAAAAACCACCCAATGCACCCCAATGCCATACATTTAAAAAAGAGTCCATAAGTGTAGGTTCTGTGTTTTTAATACCGTTTTGCTCTAAAGTATTAGCAGGATATGCTAGTTCTACTGTTGCACCTTCAAAAGGTTTTAAATGCTCTATGGAGATGTGTAAATTTTGAGGTGTTTTCCACTCTGTAAAAGCAGTTGAATGTGTTGAACCATAACTTCCTGTGTAGGTAGAGAGTTCTATACGCTCTTTCCTTAGAGAGGAAGGAAGTAAAAAGTTTGCACTAATATGGGATATAGGTACTTTCCAACCTGTCCCTATAATGTTCCATCTAATCGCATCTTTACTTTTATCTTTAGAAGCAGGAAGTACACCAATCTTTACACGGTAGCTGATAGTATAGAGCTGTTTTCCCGTAAGATATGTAGAGGCAGAACCTATTTTTAAATGGGCTATTCTACCTGCTGATGTACTATTTTCTGTAGATGCACTCCATGTAACTTCACTATTGTTTAGTGTTACGTTAAAGTTATAAAGTGTTAAGTTTGTTTTGTGGGAGTCTAGCTTTACCATAAAAGGTATATCACGATATATACCATGTTTAGATGCTGTGCCAAAGTCGTAGTGTATAGACTCTACGATAGAGAGTTCACCACTTTGTTCTACTGTTACATTTATCTCATAATCTGAAATCTCTTCAGCCCATAAAGAACTACCTCCTATAAAAAGAAGTAGCAAAAGAAGTAGCAAAAAAAGTAAGTTTTTCATAAAATGACTTATAGGTCGATTTTAGGCATGCTCTGTACAGCCTTTGCTTCACTCTCATCAAGTGTAAAATACGCACGTTTTGTGTAGTTAAATTTTTGTGCTACAAAGAGGTCAGGAAATGACTCTGTTTTTGCATTATAGTCTCTTACTATGGCATTGTAGTAACGTCTAGCATTTTGTATGGTATCTTCCAAATTACTTAGTTCACTCTGTAAATGTAAAAAATTTGTATTTGCTTTTAACTCTGGGTATGCTTCTGCTAATGCAAAGAATTTGCCCAAAGCTCCAGAGAGCATGTTTGCTGCAACTGCTTTTTCATCCATACTACCTGCATTCATACCTTCTTGACGAGCTTTAATAACCTTTTCAAGTGTCTTTGCTTCATAATCTTTATAACCCCTAACCGTATCTACTAAAGCAGGGATAAGGTCATAACGACGTTTGAGTTGTACATCTATATCTGACCATGAAGCGTTAATACCTGCTCTTAGTGATACAAATTTATTGTAAATAATCACAAGATAAATACCTACAGCTACTATACTTACTAATAATATATTTCCTAAACCCATTTGTTCCCCTTTAGTTCATACTTTAACTATTATAGCTAAAAAATATTATGTCATTATTTTACACTATCATTTCTTGATACTCCTCAATAGTGTTTCCTTCTCTTTTTACTATACTTTATGAAACAATAAATAAGGTAAATTAATGAGTGAATTTTTAAATAACAACACATCTCCCTTTGAAGGTCAATACCCTGATGGACATCCTGTACGTACATACTTAGAGGAAAATATTCTTATACGAAGTCTTATGAGAGAGTTAGAATTAGTCAATATTCAAGATCAGTTTGAGCTTTTTAAAGAAATTTTTAAAAAACTAGAAAAGGTGGAGCTTCATTTTGCTCGTAAGGAGAATCAACTCTTTCCTTACCTAGAAAAATATGGGTGGACAAGCCCTTCAGAAAATATGTGGGCATTTCATGACCAAATAAGAGAAGAGATAAAAGAGACAAGAAAAGCCTTAAAAGCAGAAGATTTAGAAGCAATACTTATAAACTCTCAGCAAGTTTTCCGTTCTTTAGAACACATTATGCAAGTAGAGGAGGGACGTTTGCTACCTAGAGCGTATCAAATGTTAAGTGAAGAGGAGTGGAAAGAGTTTCGTGATGGTGATAAAGAGATAGGTTGGATGTTTGAGAAAGATCCAACACCTTACCCTAAAGTAGAGTACATCCATCCTAGTGAAGATACCGTACGTAAAAAACTCCCTTTTGGTATAGAAGATAAAACACACTATGATGAGGGATATTTAACTCCTGCACAAGTAAACTCGATTTTTAGAATCTTACCTGTAGATATTACCTATGTTAATGAAAATGATCAAGTGGTATTCTACAATAGAGGAGAAGATAGAGTTTTTCCTCGATCTGCGGGTATTATAGGACGTGAAGTAAAGTTCTGCCACCCTCCTAAAAGTGTAGATCAAGTACTTAGAATTTTAGAAGAGTTTAAAGCAGGTACACAAGACTTAGCAGAGTTTTGGATACAGTTTAAAGGAAAGTTCATTCATATTCAGTATTTTGCAGTACGCGATGAAGACAGAACTTACAGAGGAGTCATAGAGATGAGTCAAGATGTAAGCCACATACGTGGACTAAAGGGACAACAACGCTTACTAGATTGGGATGCATAAGTTTACTATAGAGTAGGGGAGTTACTTCTCTCCCCCATGAAAAGAGTATCTGTTGGCAGTTAAAGCGTAGTAAAATCTACAAGCTCTACACCATTACATCCTTTTTTTGTTCTTTTATGCTCTTTTGCATCTTCTTCTGCTAGTTCTATAAGGTCGGCAAAATCTTTTTTATCTGCTTGAAATTCAAATAGCTCTTTTTCTGTACTAATCTCTATCTTGATCTCTTCAGAAGTTGAGAGTACTATATTACGTAAACCTTTAGCAAATTCACTTTTTATGGCTTTTGCTACTTTTTCGTTTTGAAGTATCTCTGTAAGGTTAACCTCGCTGTATATATCACTTTCACAGAGCATTTTATACGTTACATTTATTTTCCCGTCCATTACCTTTCCTTTAACTCTTAAATTTAGATATATTATAGTCTATTTAAAATAAGGAGAGGGAAAATATAACATATTGTCATATTTTAAAGAAGTTGTTAGAGGAATAGGTTGTAGAGAGATTACTTTCTACGACCTGCTGGTTTTCTTTTTTTATGAGGGTCTTTACTTTGTGATCTTTTTTCCATTCTTTTTTTATGAAAATCCCATCCACCTTTTCTCTCGATGAGAGATTTCTTTTTAGGTTGAGACTGTCTAGGTTGTTTATCTGTGAGTTCAAAGTCTGGGTGTATTGCTCTTTTAACATTAAGTTTTAAATGCTTTTCTATTGTTGTAAAAGCATTATAGTCACGAATTGTTAAGAGGGTAATAACTGCACCTTTATTATTGGCACGTCCTGTTCTTCCTACTCTGTGTGTAAAGTCATCAGTACTCTCTGGAAAATCATAGTTTATTACTAAAGGAAGCTCTTTAATGTCTATCCCCCGTGCAGCGATGTCTGTAGCTACTAGTACTTGTGTCTTACCACTTTTAAGTAGAGTCAATGCTCTTGCACGTCCTCCTCTGTTGATGTCACCATGTATAATAGAAGTCCAAATATCTTGGCTCTTTAGATACTCATAAATCTTATTTGCTGACTCTTTAGAGTTTGTAAATAGAAGTACTTGCTCTGCACCTAGTTCTTGTATAAGTTGTGCTGTGAGTGCAGCTTTTTGTTTTCTATCTACTTTATATGCTCTATGCTTGATGAAGTCAACTATATCTCTACGGTTACTTACTTCTACAATAGCAGGGTCACGTAAAAACTCTTTAGCAAGTTTTTTGATATTTTGTGAAATGGTTGCAGAGAAAAGCATCATCTGTTTAGGTTGAGAACAACTTTTTAGTATAGATTTTATCTCTGCTATAAATCCAAGTTCTAGCATAGTATCTGCCTCATCAAGAATGACAGTATTGATAAATTCAAGGTTTATTTTTTTATCTTTAATAAAGTCTTGTAAACGACCTGGAGTGGCTACAACTATATCTGCTCCCTCTTTAAGCTTATGTATCTGATCAGATTTTTTAGAACCACCTTGTATCTTTACCGTCTGTATATTCATATATTTTGAAAAAGAGACTATGGTACGTGAGACTTGGTCTGCAAGTTCTATAGTTGGAACGATAATTAAGGCACGAACGACTTTTTTATCTTTTTTTACTACTTTTTGTAGTTTGTTTAGTAGGGGCAAAACATACGCTGCTGTTTTTCCTGTACCAGATTTAGATGCACCTAAGATGTCCATCCCTTTCATGGCTGCAGGTATAACTTTGTTCTGTATGGCTGTAGCGTTCGCATATTTTTCGTGTGCTACGGCTTTTAAAATATCGGGATGTAAATTTAGTTTTTCAAATGCTTTAATGGTGTATCCTTGGTAATGCTATATATATTGTCTGTATTATAGCTAAATTGATATTGTATCTCTTTATGATTTTAGATATCTAAGAGTGCGTAAAAATCTCTAGGTGCATCTACTTCAAAAGATAAAGTATTTTTTGTTTTAGGGTGGATAATAGTTAATTTCATCGCATGAAGTCCCATACGACCACCTTTAGTACCATAACGCTCATCACCAATGATACTATGTCCTAGCCAAGCCATGTGTGCACGTATTTGATGCTGTCTGCCTGTTTCTATTTTAACTTCTAGTAAAGAACGTCTCTCTTTAGATTCTTTAACCTTGTAGTGCGTAATAGCACTTTTTGCATCGGGATGTTCTCCCACATGCATACGGTACTCTGTCTCATCTAGTCGCAAGGGTTGGGTTATCGTGCCAGTGGGTTCTGAAGGTGTACCTTTTACTATAGCAAGGTAAATTTTTTCAGAGACACCCCAGTTTGACATAACAGATTCTCTTATCTCTTTAGAGGTTGCAAAGAGCAAAATACCTGAAGTGTCTCTATCTAGTCTATGTACAGGCCAGAGTTTTAAGTGGCTACTGTTGCCTTTTTTAACACGAGAGAGTTGCGTTCTAAGTAATGCAAGTGTGTGTCTTTTATTCTCTTGTGTTGTACCTACAGAGAGTAGACCAGCAGGTTTATTGATGGCTATAATATCTTTGTCTTGATAAATAATCTCAAGCTTATTGTTTAGTGGGGTAGATGTTCCTGCTCTTTGTACTACACCTACAGTTATGATGTCATCAATGCTTACTATAAAATCATGTTTAGTGGTTACTTCACTGTTTACGGTTATTCCTGAGCCTTGAAGACGTTGTTTAATCTTCTTTTTAGACCACCCCTCAAGGTTAGTGAAAAGAAACTCTAGGAGTTTTCCTCTTTGTTTTACTATGTATTGTTGTGCCATCTGTCTTTGCCTTATATTCGTGTATTATCTTAAAAAGTTATTGATGTTATGTATGGTTTTGTAATATCTATTGTACAATTATACTTTTAAACTCTTGATAAGTGCCACCCACATCTGTTAGGACAGAGATAAACATTTAATAGAATACTATTCTCCTTGTACAATCGCTCTTTTTGTTTTACTGCTAACACTTCACTCGCATATAAATCTTTAAGATACCCCTTACTATCGACACAGAAGCAACTCTTAGTTGTTATTTTATCTAAATGATTATTTTTTTGTAGTTTTATACTCTTGATATGTTCTTTTAATATCTCTAGTTTAGTTGTATTGAAGTATATAAATACCTCTTCAAGAGAGAAGCTTGAGAGGTGAGGGTCGAGGTAATGAATATCTCTTAAAATCTCTTCTTTTTTAAGTATACGTTTTTTTACTACTTGAAGAGATTTTTTCATAAAAGAGAGAGATTACTCCTCTTCCCCTGTAAAGTAAAACTCATCTAAGCCATCTAAAAATGCTAGAAGTAGTGTTTCAGAACACTCTTTAAAGTTTTTATGTCCCTCTTTTCTAAACAAAGAAGCCATCTGCTGTTTACTTAACTCAACTTCTCCTAGAGAGAAGATAATCTCAGTCTCAGGCTCTTTAAGTTCTAAAGCGATGCGAAGTTTTTTAAGTATGAGGTTATTTGTAAGTTCAACACTTGCATTTTTATTATCTTTCTTAGGGCTAGGTCCACGTTTTAGTATAACTAATCCATCTAAAAATACTCCCAATTCTTCAAAAGAACACTGCTTATAATCTTTGTCTTGATAACGTTTAAGTAAAGCATCTAAATGTGTAGCATCCATCTTATATTCTGCTAGTTCGTAGGCTTTTAAAATATCTTTTTGTGTTAAATTTAACGCTTTTTGAATTTTATATAATATATCATTTGTTTTCAAGTTCTGTCCTACTTTTTATTTTTGCGTTACATAGAGTTGCTTCTATTGTTGTACTAAATCCTATGTTAACATCGTTCCATGTTTTTCCACCGTGTAAATCGTAGCAACTTTTATTAATAGTAGTTAGTGGAACTTTTGCTTCAAAATCAAAGAGGTCTATTGTCCCATTTGCTTGAAGATGACCTTTTTCATAATGAAATTTCATAGGAATACCTATAGATTTATCATTAAATGTAATAGTAGTTTGCATCACACCTGTTCTTGGCTTACCTCTTACGTGGGCATCAGATGTAATACTTACTATTTTAGCTTTGATAGTGGGATTTTTAAGTTTTTTAAAAAACATTCTTACTAAGGTGTCATCTCTATCAGGATTACCTGTAGAGATTTTGGTAGAGTCAATACTCACAGTAGAACCTACAAAGAGAGCTTTAAAGTTTTTACCCTCTTTGGCTATGGGAGTATATTTTACTGCTGTAAATTGTCCATCTACCCCTAATTTAGCAAAAGTTTTATAGGCTCTCCATGTAACATTCATATCTCCTGATTGTACTAAAAGACAACCTGTTGCTGCGTGTAGAAATGTTCCACATGTAAGTAGTAGTAGTAGAAGTATCTTTTTCATAAAATTCCTTTATTTTTTAGCTGCTTCGTCTGCTAAATTTTGTAGTGCCAAATGGGCTTTTTTTATAATCTCTAAACAATTTTTATCTTTAATATTATGTTTTAGTGACCAGTACTCAGGATTGGTATAGGTAATTGTTGTTTTTCCCTCATAGTTTGTAGAGAAGAGCATACGAAGAGGTAAATCAAGTCCTATAGAAGGGTTACACTGCATGAGCAGTGTTCCCATTTTAGGATTTCCAAATATAACAATAGTCTCAGGCTTAAGTCTAAGCCCTACATTTTTTGCATTTTGTGAATGGTCTATAGTTTTAAAATGTGTAAGCTCTTTTACTTTGAGTGTTGCTATAAGCTTATTTACAGCAGTGGGTACATCGTTAGTTGTAGCTACAGTTTCAAGAAATGCTCCTTTTTTACTGTCACAGCCAATGAGTAAAAAAGCTAAGGTAAATATAAACAATATCTTTTTCATACTAAACATTAAACCTAAAGTGCATCACATCACCATCTTGAACAATATACTCTTTACCTTCAAGTCTACTTTTCCCTGCCTCTTTTGCTCCTTGCTCACCACCAAACTCTATAAAGTCATCGTAAGCTATTACTTCTGCACGGATAAACCCTTTTTCAAAGTCATTATGAATAACAGCTGCAGCTTTGGGTGCAGTAGTGTTTTTACGAATAGTCCAAGCACGAACCTCTTTAACACCTGCGGTAAAGTAACTCATCAGACCAAGTTTATCAAATCCTTTATGGATGATTTGTTCAAGTCCTGACTCTTTAACTCCAAGGTCTGCAAGCATCTCATCTCTCTCATCATCATCAAAATCTACCATATCTTCTTCAACTTTAGCGCAAAGTTTAATTACTTCATAATTTCTTTGATTTGCATACTCTTTAAGCTTTAGTACAAATTCATTGTCTTCATCTAGCCCATCTTCATCTACATTTGCCCCGTAAATAACCTCTTTACTTGTAAGTAAACGTAAATCTTTATTTATAGCTATAAATTCATCACTATCTATATCTGGGAAAGTAGAGACAGGTTGGTCACCATCTTCTACATGTTTTAAAAGTGCCTCAGCGATAACAAGTTGCTCTTTTGCTTCTTTATCATTACCTCTAGCTTTTTTACTAAGCATTGCTATACGTTTCTCAATAGCATCCATATCTGCAAGTAGAAGCTCATACTCAATAATCTCTACATCACGAATAGGATCAATAGAACCTTCAGTATGAACTATATTTGGGTCTTCAAAACATCTTACGATATGTAAGATTACTTCTGTTTCACGGATATTTCCTAAGAACTTATTTCCTAGACCTTCACCTTTACTTGCACCTTTTACTAGACCAGCTATATCTACAAAATCAAGTGTAGAGTATTGTATTTTTTCAGGATTTACAATTTTAGCTAAAGCATCAAGTCTTTTATCTGGTACAGGTACAACAGCTTTATTTGGTTCTATTGTACAAAACGGGTAGTTTGCACTCTCTGCATTCTGTGCTTTTGTTAGTGCATTAAAAGTGGTAGATTTTCCTACATTTGGTAGTCCAACAAGTCCTATTCCAAGTCCCATGGTATTCCTTCGAAGTTTGTATTTAATATCTAGGATAGACTCTTTTGTTAAAGTCTCCTCAATACTATGATTAGTGCGATTTTATCGAAATATTAGTGAAGAGGGGATTAGCTGTACTAAATCTATCGTTATCTATGTGAAAGATACCGTTCTATAGCATGAATAAGTCTTTCAAGTTTCTCTGGAAAAATCTCTATAAACTCTATGGCTCTATGTTCTGTTTTATAAATATAAATCTTTTTCATACGAAATACAATATCTTGTAACTCATATGCACCGATATATTTAAGTATGTCTCCCATATTTGTACAGACGAATAAGATACGATCAGACTCCTTTGCCTCTATCCATTTTGGCATTGTCTCAATCATGTTTTTATAAAGTACTACAAACTCTCTTAATGATTGTTTATACCCATCTTCATCATCATTTGCCATAGTTAGCCCATACTTAATATCTAAACCTTCAGTTTTAATACTCTCAAATAATGATATCTCAGCAGTGTATGTACCTAAATAAGTACTCAATACCATATAGAGTTGACCTACTTTAAGTGGTTTAGTAATGTAAGAGTCAACACCAAGTTTAAGCATTTTATTAATCTCTTTACCTTGTGTAAAGGCTGTAAATGCAACGATAGGTGTATCTTTAAAATAGTGGTTATCACGGATTCTTTTGGTTGCCTCATACCCATCCATAACAGGCATATTAATATCCATAAGTATCAAATCAAAACTATTTCTATAATTAAATAGCAAGTCTATGGCTTCTTGTCCATTGTTAGCAAGGATAATTTTAATACCTGATTTATTTAAGATACTGATAAAAATCTTTTGATTAATAAAGTTATCTTCAACAAGTAAAATTTTTGAACCTTTGAATATAATAAAATCAGCAGAAGTGATATTTTTATTTTCTCTAAAAGTATGTTCATATTTTTTAGGAGTTATTTTCTTCTCAAGTAGTGGACTTAAGTTTTCAGTAAGAGATTTATTTTCAATTATATGCAGTTTCTCTTTTTGTTTTTTAGAAATAACAATGGGTTTTGCTTCTTTAAATGTTTTTTCTGGAAGATTAAATAACTTTTTCTCATAGTATGCTTTTTGCTCTATTAACTTAGAAGTAAAATAGAGATAAGTAATAACTATTATAAATATTAAAATAAATATTAGTAGATAGAGATAAAGCATTTAGTCTGTCCTTTCAGTAAGAATAAGTTAATTATATAGAATAATGATTAAAATCATACTATATATTTTTTCTACTATTTTGTACTCTCTTTGGAACGTATAATCTTTTCTAAGAGGCGAATAGTCATTCTCACACCAGCTCCAGATGCACCATGTGGATTTTCTCCCCATGAATGTTCCACAAAAGCAGGTCCTGCGATATCTATATGTGCCCATTTTTCTTTATGCTCATCATCTATAAACTCTGAGAGAAACTGACCTGCTGTAATAGCTCCACCATATCGAGTATTTGAAATGTTGCAAATATCTGCTATTTCACTTTTAATAGTCTTTTTTAAGTATGGGTTAAAGTCAAGCTCTGTTGCAAGTTCACCAGATACTTTTGCACCATAAGATACAAGCTCTTTTACTTCATCACTGTTACCCATAATACCAGATGTATAGTGACCCACACCTACAACACAAGCACCTGTTAATGTTGCAAAGTCAAGAAGGTAGTCTGCTTTTACCTCTTGTTGTGCGTAACAAAGTGTATCTGCAAGAACCAAACGACCCTCTGCATCTGTGTTACGTATCTCTATAGTTTTACCATTTTTTGCTACGAGTACATCATCTGGTTTGTAGGCATCTCCACCTATCATGTTCTCTACTGCACCTACAAAACCATGAACTTCGATAGGAAGATTCATCTCTGCAACAGCTTTCATAATACCAAGTACTGCAGATCCTCCACTTTTGTCTGACTTCATACCTACCATATAATCAGCAGGTTTAAGGCTAAGTCCACCACTATCGTATGTTAATCCTTTTCCTACTAAAGAGATAACTGCTACAGGGTTTTTAGGCTTATGTGTAAGGTGGATTACTCTTGGTTTATGACGACTAGCACGTGCAACGGCAAGAAGTGTCTCCATCTTCTCTTTTCTTAGGGCTTTTGGTTTAAGTATATGACATTTAAGCCCTGTATCTTTTGCCATATCTTCAGCGATATTTGCCATTACTTCAGGGTAACAATCATCAGGTGTAGTATTTACAATATCTCTTGTAAAGTTTGTTGCATTTGCTGAAATTTCACCATTATGGATAGCTCTTACTGCTATCTCTGCTGTTATCTCATGTTTATTGTAACCCTCTAATGAGATTTGAATACTTTTAACAGATGATTTTACCTGTTTACTTTTATATGTTGTAAAAGTATAACTACCTAAAACTATACCTTCTACAATAGCCCTAAGAGAAGCACTACATCTAGGGTGACTTAAGTAAGTAGCAAGCTTTATACTCTTATAGGCTTTTTTACCTATGAGCGAACGTAATGCACTAGCAACTGCAGGACGTAGTGATGTACCCTTTAGACTTTCTGCACCAACATAAAGTCTATTTTTTTCTATAAGATGACACACTTCATCTTGTGAAGCTAAAAATCCAGCTTTCTTAAGAAGCTTTTTGTCTTGAATAAATCGGTGTTTCATGTTACCATCTATTATGATTATAACCTCTAAATCACTTTTAATCTCAGCTACGGTGTCTGTTGTAATAGTAAAATTCATATTTTTCCTTATTAATTAAACTGCTCTTTGAGTATATCTTGAGCTTGTATCATATCTTTATCGCCACGACCTGAGAGGTTAACTAAAATAGTTTTACCTTTTATCTCTTCTTGGTTCATTTTTTTGAGGTACGCTACTGCATGGGAACTTTCAAAAGCAGGGATAATCCCTTCTGCTTGTGATAGCCATACAAAAGCATCCATTGCTTCATCATCAGTAATGTGGTTGTAACTTACTATATTTTCATCTTTCAAGAAAGCGTGTTCTGGTCCAATACCTGGGTAGTCTAGTCCAGCTGAAATAGAGTGAGCCTCTTGTACTTGTCCATCTTCATCTTGGAGTAAGTAGCTTAACTGCCCATGAAGGACACCTGGGCTTCCTTTCTCTAAAGAACAGCCATGTTTACCATCTAGTCCTTCTCCTCCAGCTTCTATACCTATACACTCTACACTTTTATCTTGTAAAAAGTGGTTAAAAATACCTAAGGCATTTGAACCTCCACCAATACAAGCGATAACTTTATCGGGAAGACAACCTTCAACTACATTTAGTTGTTCTTTAGCTTCCCATCCAATGATAGATTGAATATCACGTACCATCATAGGGTAGGGGTGAGGACCTGCAACAGTACCTATGAGGTAGTAGGTATCTCTAGCATGGGTAACCCAGTGACGAATAGCATCGTTCATAGCATCTTTAAGTGTTTTACTTCCTGACTCAACAGCATGTACTTTAGCACCAAGAAGTTTCATGCGAAAAACATTTAGTTCTTGACGTGCTACATCTTTAGCACCCATAAAAACTTCACATTCAAGACCAAAAAGAGCAGCCACTGTAGCAGTAGCTACACCATGTTGTCCTGCACCAGTCTCTGCAATAATTTTCTTCTTACCAAGCCTCTTAGCTAAAACAGCTTGAGCTACACAGTGGTTTATCTTGTGTGCTCCTGTATGGTTAAGGTCTTCACGTTTAAGATAGACTTTTGCTCCAAGCTCTTTAGAGATATTTTCTGCAAAGTAAAGTGAAGAGGGACGACCTACATAGTTTTTGTAGTAATAGTCTACCTCTGACCAAAAATCTTTGTCAAAACGTACCGCTTCATAGTCAAGTCTAAGTTGTTCAAGTGCAGGCATAAGTGTTTCAGGTACAAAACGTCCACCAAATCCAACTTGACCATTTTTACTATTACCAAAATGTCCATTTTTATCTGGGTCATGAGGACTAGCTTTTGGGATATATATTTCTTTATGTAAGTTCATCTATTTCTCTTTTATTGTAGGTAAGTAGGATTATAGCAAAGAGGAGGTTATAAAGTCTTATATTTTGAATTTTACATACTATATAAAATAATTAATTTTTAATAAACTCTGTTATCTCTTGAGCATTAAAGTCAATTTTTGACATTAATCTATCTCTAAAACAGAATAAACGGGTGCGTTTATCCCCTCTTTACCATTTAAAAACGCAAGTTCCATAATAAAACAGACTTCCACACAATCAGCACCTACTTTATCTATGAGGTTTGTAGCAGCTTTTGCAGTACCACCTGTAGCAATAAGGTCATCTATAAGAAGAACCTTAGAAGGGGTACACTCTCCTCTGCAACATCCATTTTCTCCAAATGCATCTATATGTATCTCTACTTCATCAAAGCCATACTCTAAACTGTATTTTTCTGCTACAGTAGTGTAAGGGAGTTTTCCTTTTTTACGTACAGGAACAAAACCTATACCTAGTCTATCTGCAAGTGCAGCTCCAAAGATAAAACCTCTTGCGTCTATCCCTGCGATAAAGTCAAGATTATAACTTTTGTATCGTTTTTCAAGATGATTCATAAGAGTGTTAAAGGCTGTGGGGTTAGAGAGTAGGGTAGTAATATCTTTAAAAATAATACCAGGCTTAGGAAAATCAGGTATATTTCGAATACTATCTAAAATAATATTTTTCTCTTCAGGTGTAAGTATCATGACAACTCCTTAATATTAGTATAACTAATTAGTTATACTAATTGTATCATAGGTAATTGTAGGAGAGATAATTTTTCTATTTTTTCTTTAGTAAATTTAAAATATATTAGAAATTAGCCTAGGTTTGCACCTAAACTACACCCTTCTATTTTACCTACACGACCTGCATGTCTTCCACCTTCAAATTCTGTTTCACAAAATACTGATATCATATCTTCTATAACACCTTTACCTACAACACGTTCACCAAAGCAGAGGATATTTGCATCGTTGTGCAGTCTCGTGAGTTTCGCAGTGTAGGTATCATGGCAGAGTGCTGCACGTATGCCTGGTACTTTATTGGCAGCGATGCTGATACCAATACCTGTGCCACAGATAAGAATACCAAAACTTCCTTCATCTTCTAGTACTTTATGGGCACATTTTTTAGCAAAATCTGGATAGTCAACTCTATCTGCTGAGTCTGGACCTAAGTCAATAATCTCATGTCCTAAAGAGCGTACATACTCTTTAACATAGCTTTTAAGCGTGTAACCTGCATGATCTGTAGCAATATAAAATTTCATCTGTTTTCCTTATTGTATAGGTTGTTCAAGTTGAATAGCGTCTATTCTCCGTCCGACACGACCCCAACGTACTGTGTATTGTTGATTTTTCCAGAGTTCTTTACACTCCTTAGAGTCTATGCTTATCGTTCCACATACACGTCTAAGTCCTGCATGGTCTCTTCCTCCGCCATTGATATCACCTCTAAAGACTTTATCGTATGAACGATGCTCTAAACTCATATAGATAAGCCAAGGTTTTCCAACAATAAGTTTATATGGTACAGAACCCCAAAAACGACTATCGTTAGAGTTGTCGCGGTTATCACCCATCATATAGAAGTTATCTTTATCTACTTTTGTGTATAGAGCATTGATAATCTTTCCTGCACCTAACTCATAGGCAGGGGTGTTAAGACCTTCAACCATAATAGGTGTCATATCTATCTCTTTATTATAGCTATAGTAACGAAGTAGTGCTTCAAATATATCTATACCCTCTGGTTCATACTGAATACCTGGGTATTTAGACATATAAGGGTTTTCAACCCATAGTTTACCTCTAAAAGAGTGGATTTTCTCTTTTGTATAAGTTTTTTTAATGTACTCATCACCCTCATGAAAGTGAATTAATAGTTTTTTATTTGCGTAAATTAGTTCATCCCCACCTACTGCTACACAACGTTTTACATAATGAATTTTATGATTTTTTGGGTAACGAAAAATAACAATATCTTCTCTTTGAGGTCTAGATCCTTCTATTAGGTGACCATTATTGTTGAAATCTGGTAAAAGTGGAACTTCTATCCATGGCATATGAGGAATAGGGATACCATAAGAGAATTTTTTAGCAAAAAGAAAATCACCTATAAGTTGTGTTCTTTTCATCGAGCCACTTGGAATGACAAAAGATTGGGCAACAAAAAAGATAAGAAAAAGTACTATAATAATAGTTCCTGTCCATGAGCTTGCAAAACGACTAAAGAGATGAAAAAACTTTTTCATTATTTTCTACCTTTTGCAGCTTTGAGTGTATTACTTAAAAGCATTGCAATAGTCATTGGACCAACACCACCAGGAACAGGAGTGATAAATGAACATTTTGAACTTACATTTTCAAAATCAACATCACCTACTAAAGAACCATCTTCAATACGGTTAATACCAATATCAATAACGATAGCCCCCTCTTTAACCATATCTTCTTTTATAAGTTTTGGTACACCTACACCTACAACTATAATATCTGCTTTACTTGTATGAGATTTGAGATCTTTTGTAAAAATATGTGTAACAGTTACGGTTGCATTGGCATTAAGTAGTAAAGAAGCCATAGGTTTACCTACAATGTTACTCGCACCCACTACACATACATCTTTACCTTCTAAGTCTATGTTATACTCCTTAAACATTTTCATAACACCAAGAGGTGTACACGCAACAAATCCTTCAAGTCCTGTTACTAAACGCCCTACATTATATGCATGAAAACCATCAACATCTTTTTCAGGATTAATGACTTCTAGTATTTTTTCAGTATCTATATGTTTAGGTAAAGGAAGTTGTACCAATATACCATCAATTCTAGGATTACTGTTCATCATTTCAATAGTAGCAATAATTTCATCTTGAGAGATGGTATCTGGCATATTGTGAGTAATAGAGTAAAAACCTACTTTTTCACAAGCTTTTGCTTTCATCTTTACATAAGCATGACTTGCAGGGTCGTCACCTATAAGAAGTACTGCAAGTCCAGGGACTATGTTTTTTTCTACTTTGAGCTCTTCAACTTCTATAGAGACACTTTCTTGTACTTTTTGGGATAATTTTTTACCATCAATCAGTTGCATAATACTCTCTTTAAATTTTTAAGGTATTATATCAAAATTAGTTTAGCTTTGAGGAGATTTAACGTTTATGCAGATATGAAAAGATTATTACTACTATTCCCACTGTTTTTAGGTGCCAATGAGGATTTTATTTCTCATGATGAATATGGAGAGATGCTATACAACAATCCGCGTGGAGTAAGTTGTGCTGAGTGTCATGGAAAAAATGGTGAGAGTAAGGTTATTGTCTCCTTTAAAGATGATAAGGGTATGCATGTTATAAAAGGTTCAGATATTAGAAATAACAGTTATGATAGTGTACTTGCTAGTGTCAATACATATCATGCAATTATGCCACGTTATTATTTGACAAAAAAAGAGGTAAAAGCTATTTATGATTATCTACAGAAAAATAGATATAAATAAGTTATAAATAAAAATTGTATTTTGAAATTAAATATGAGAGGGAAAAGAGATAGTTTGCAGGCTTAAGGCCTGCAAATCACTACTAGAGTGGAGTTACGTTTTCAGCTTGTGGACCTTTTTGACCTTCACCAACTTCAAATGTTACTGCTTGACCTTCTGTAAGCGTTACACGCCCACCATTGTCGTTGTTTACTTGACGGAAATGTACGAATACA
Source organism: Sulfurovum sp. (assembly GCA_027068435.1). GTDB lineage: Bacteria > Campylobacterota > Campylobacteria > Campylobacterales > Sulfurovaceae > Sulfurovum. The sequence goes on along the minus strand of JAMOTA010000050.1, from coordinate 63,718 downwards.
TCTGCTCCACCATCATTTTGTTGAATAAAACCGTAACCTTTTTCGTCGTTGAACCATTTAACTGTTCCGTTTACTAATGCTGCCATTGTTTGTACCTTTGGGTAATAATATTCACTTATGGGGTATCCCTAAATATAAGCGGAATCCAAATAGGTGAGAGTCTTTCGGGTTCTAGCAGAGTTTGTAAAGACACTGTTAACACACGAAAGATGAACTCGTACCTCATCTTTCATCGCATAAATTATATCTTTTTTTCTTAGAGTTAAGCTTATTTATCTTACAAAATGAGTTATTTGTTTAATATCCAGAAGAATATTCTATTTTCATCCCCTGAACTGACGAGTGAAGACTCATTTAGAAAGTATATTTTGTTAGGTGTAGCATAGTGTCCCACAAGTTTATCTCTCTTTTTACCCGTTTTTGTATCGAAGAGTTGTAAATCATGGTTAAGCCCACTAGAGTAAATACCTATATCAGAGCTTGGACTCAGTCCAACACAATAAACTAAAAAATCACTATTAAGATGATAAGAACTTCCATTAAGTGTATAAACTCCTATGCGTCTGTCTTGACCAGCAGTTAAAACAATGTTATGGCTATAGGCTACTTTATAAATGTTATCTACATGTTCAGAATTTAATATATGTTCAACTTGAGCTGTTTTAATGTCTATGAGTCTTGCAGTTCCACTTTCGTCTGCTATAAGCATTTTTTTTCTGTCACTACTAAGTGTCATACCACCTATGGTACTTTGTGAAATATGATGTTTATAAAGAGCGTATTGCTCTGTATCGTCATAAAGTATGATATTTGAACCAAATGTACCAAAAAGTATTTTGCCATCGGAGGTAAAATAGGCATATTTGGGCATGATATGTTCTTTCTCATCAACAATCTTTTTTAAGTTTACTCCATCATCTATCCATACATTACGGTATGCACTCTCTCCTGAGCTTGTAAAAAGTGTCTTTCCCTCAAATCTATCTATACTATGGATACGAGCAGGAACAAACTCTCCCATAGCTGTTTTTAGAGGGGCTATAGTTATCTTACGAACAACCTTTTGTGTAGTTAAATCGATAATATCTATGCACCCAGCATCTGTAGCTACATAAAGTAAGCCATTCTCTTCTATAAAGTCACTTACTATGCCTGAAGCTTCTACTGTTGCAACTGGATAAATATCTTTTGCATAGATATTCCCAAATCCTATTAATACTAAAAAAAGTATCTTATACATAACTATCTGTAGGTGTTGTTATAGTAGTGACTAAATTTTCTTTCATTAGAGCATTTCTGTTAATTTCAGAAAAATATTATTCATCTCTTTTCCTGCTCTTTGTGTAAGCTTCTCTGCTTCTACTTTAGAATTACTATAAAGTGTAGAAAACTCTTTTTCTTTCTCATCCCAAAGGTCTTTACTATCCATCTTTGCAAGATGGGCTTTTAGTGCAATAGTATCTAGGTCTATCTCTTTTGTTTTTTTAGATACTTTAAGCACAAAATTTTCTGCACTCCCTTTTATGCGTTCAACTCTGTCACGTGCTTCCATCATGCCTAAATGCCCTTGGAGTTCTGCACTGTTTTCAAAAGCATTATAAGCAACTTTTAGTTTATCATTTATATTTGAAAAATGTTTTTTTAAATCAACCCAAATTTCTGCACTCTCTTCAGTAAACTCTGCACTTAGTGCTTCTATTTTCTTCTCTGTATCCTCTAATGATTTTTTTGATTCTTCTATAATCTCTTTAAATACTTTTTCCATTTTATATGTCCTTTTTAAATTTTAATTATTATAGCATATTGTTTTTCTGATTTTTCAACCAAATATCTAATGGTAATAAATCATCTAATGATTTAGGTTCAGTATGTATGACATCAGCAAAACTTTTGATACCCATAGAGAGTAGGTACTGTAAGTTATCATCGAAGGTTGCATCCTCTATAATGAAAATATTCTCTTTGTGTACTTCAAACATAAATCCACCATTTGGTATAGGTGACATAGAGAGTGTAACTGTGTAGTGGTTTTTAATAATACTCTCTTTTTGAGCATACATTAATCCAATGTTATAACCCTCTGTAGCAAATCCTTTAATAGCAACTACTAGGACTTGATTATTTCCTTTTTTAGAAGAGTTGAAAATTCCTACAAGCCCTTTAATTGTAGTATAACCAGGAATTTTACAAAAAATGTACTCAAACATATCTGCAAGTCTTGTTTTTACAAACCATCCTAGTATATAAAGTATAACTAAAAAGATAAAAACAACAAGAATTCCCCATAAAAAAGCATAATTCTCAGGTGCAAACCCTATAATTCTAAAAACCAAACCTACAATTTTTGCTAACTTTCCATAAATCCATGAAACAATTATCATAATACCTACAATAGGTAAAAGCCAAAAGAGACCTTGAAATATGGTTTTGCTAAAGTGTTTGAATGGTGATTTTTGAGATGGCATTAACTGCTTCCTTTTAATATTAATCTTAAGATTTGGCTTTAAGTGAAAACTTGCCGATCTCTTCTAAAAAAGTAGTGGCATAAGAACCCTTAGGTAAATAAAACTCAACCGTAAGCTTTTTTGTATTAAAATCATAATAAGTCTCTACCTCTTTTGGCCATATCCATGCAAAACGTCTGTCACCCTTTAGTGCATTGAGCTCTGTATCATCATACTCCTCTTCAAGATAAGAAGCATCACTTTTAGCACGTGGTGCTGTTGAGCCACAAAGTAATCCTGTAGGAGCTATTTTCTTCTGTTCAAATGCTTTAGCACTCTGCATCATATCTTTAACATAATCTATTTTACCAAAAGGGTAAGGCATGACTACATCACCAAGAAAGAGCTTAAAAAACTGTGGTTGTTTTGCTAGAACCTTTACAAGTTCAAGAGGGTATTGTAGTTTAGTTGATGCCTCATCTGCTTTGTATTTGGAGATAATAGCTGAGAGTTTAATACGTGAACCTAACCATTTGTTATAAAGGTAGCTTTGGTAGGCAGAAACAAGTAACTTTTCTTTGCTACCTTTAAGTCTTTTACCTGAGTGGGCTATCTCTTTACCTTGAAGGAATGAACGGCTATCTTCACCAAAACGTTGATACCCATAATAGTTAGGAATACCAGCAACTTGCATCTTCTTAGCTGTAGTATTAAAAAATTTTGCATCCTTATTATTGATATGATGTAAAACAATAGAAAAACGGTTACCTTTAAGATGACCTATTTTTATAGGGGCTTTATTATAACTATGTTCAAGTATCTCTATCTTCTCAGTAGTTAAGTTCTTATTGAGTTCTTTTTCATACCTTTTAGGTAGAGATATATATTGTATAGTAGTTGCATTTTTATCTTTAAGTCCTGCGTAACCTATGTCTCGTTCTTGAAGTCCTGTAGCTTTAGCGAGTACAGTGATAAGCTTCCATGTACTCATGTCAGTTTTTTTAATTTTAAGTATAAGGTAGTTACCTGTTTTTGTAGGTGCATAAAGAGGTACTTCTTCAACGAAAAAACGTTCAATAGTCTGTTTAAAGTCAAATGATAGTGGTGTATGGTTATAAGCGTAAATTTTAATATGATTCATAAAAGAATTATAGCAAAATTATAATGTAACTACATATATTTTATGAGATTTTATAATGAAAATTAATCTTAGATGCTAGGGCTTACAAAATTTTTTTGAGGGTAGTCAAATAATACAAAATTGCTTTTTATAAAAGGAGGAAGAATAAAAAGTTATTACTTAACACCTAAGATTAAGTGAATTATATCTAAATAAGATAAAATTAGTCTTAATTGGAATTAGCTAAAAAAATTTGACTAAAAGATACACTTTCTCTCTTTTTTTACTTATCATGTAACCATCCGACACAAAAAATTTATCTCTTAAAGAGCTATATCTTATGGAAACAATAATAAACAACAATTTTGATAATATTTAGTTACAAAATATTACACTTCATAGGAGACATTAATGTCATTACTAGCAGATTATAAAAAACACACAGAAGAGCGTGCAACACTTGGTGTTACACCTTTAGCACTAACAGCTGATCAGGTAGCTGATTTAGTAGAATTATTGAAAGCATCTCCAGTAGTAGATGCAGAGTATGCAATGGAACTTTTTACAGAAAAAGTACCCGCAGGTGTAGATGATGCAGCCTATGTAAAAGCAGCATTTTTAAATGATATTTTAGAAGGTAAAGCAACATGTACAACGATTGATAAAACAAAAGCATGTGAAATATTAGGTTCAATGCTTGGTGGGTTTAATGTTCAACCACTTGTCAATGCATTGAATGATTCAGATGTAGCAGCAGTAGCTGCTGCACAACTTAAAAATACAATCCTAATGTATGATGCGTTTAATGATGTAAAAGCAATGATGGATGCAGGTAATGCAACAGCAAAAGAGGTCGTAGAGTCTTGGGCAAATGCTGAGTGGTTCTACAATAAACCAGAGATGGCTAAAGAGATTACCGTAACTGTTTATAAAATCCCAGGTGAGACTAATACAGATGATTTATCTCCAGCGTCAGAAGCGTTTACAAGAGCAGATATTCCTCTTCATGCAAACTCTTTCCTTGTTAACAGAATGGACAATCCTCTTGATACAATGAAAGAACTTAAAGCAAAAGGACACCCTTTAGCATATGTTGGTGATGTTGTAGGTACAGGTTCATCAAGAAAATCGGGAATTAACTCAGTTCAGTGGCACATGGGTCAAGATATTCCAGGAATCCCAGGAAAAAGAACAGGTGGTATTGTTATTGGTGATATTATTGCTCCAATTTTCTTTAACACAGCAGAAGATTCAGGATGTATCCCTATTGAAGCACCAGTTGGTGAGCTAGAGACAGGTGATGTTATTACTGTTAAACCTTTTGATGGTGTAATTGAGAAAAACGGTTCAGTGGTTTCTAAATTTGAAATCTCTCCAAACACACTTCCTGACGAAATGAGAGCTGGTGGTCGTATTCCACTTATTATTGGTAAAGGTCTTACTGCTAAAGCTAGAGAAGCTCTTGGTATGGATGCTGGAGATATTTTCATGGTTCCAACTATGCCAGCAGATAACGGTAAAGGATTTACACTTGCTCAAAAAATGGTAGGTAAAGCATGTGGTATTGATGGTGTTAAACCAAACGTTTACTGTGAGCCAGTTGCAATGACTGTTGGTTCTCAAGACACAACTGGACCAATGACAAGAGATGAAATTAAAGAACTAGCTGCGTTAAGCTTTGGTGCAGACTTTGTTCTTCAGTCGTTCTGTCACACAGCTGCTTACCCAAAACCAGCGGATATTAACCTACAGCACACACTTCCAAAATTTTGGACGGAACGAAAAGGTTTCATTTTAAGACCAGGTGATGGTGTAATTCACTCATGGTTAAATAGAATGTGTCTTCCTGATACTGTTGGTACAGGAGGAGATTCACATACACGTTTCCCAATTGGTATCTCGTTCCCAGCTGGTTCTGGTCTTGTTGCGTTTGCAGGTGTAACAGGTATGATGCCTCTTACTATGCCAGAGTCTGTTCTTGTAAGATTTTCAGGTGAGATGCAACCAGGAATCACTCTTAGAGATATGGTAAATGCCATTCCTCATCAAGCGATTAAAGATGGTCTTTTAACTGTGGCTAAAGCTGGTAAGAAAAATATCTTCTCTGGACGTGTACTAGAAATCGAAGGTCTTGAGCAACTTAAGTGTGAGCAAGCGTTTGAACTTTCTGATGCATCTGCTGAGCGTTCAGCTGCTGCTTGTACGGTGAAGCTTGATAAAGAGCCTATCATTGAGTACTTAGAATCAAATATTGTTCTTATCGAAGAGCTTATTGCTCAAGGTTACCAAGATGCAGCTACACTTCAAAGACGTGCTGACAAAATGAAAGCATGGATTGCAAACCCAGAATTACTTGAAGCAGATAAAGATGCTGAGTATGCTGCAGTAATTGAGATTGATATGAACAAAATTACAGAGCCAATTCTTGCTTGTCCTAATGATCCAGATGATGTTAAAACATTAACTGAAATCCATGCGGCTGGTATGAGAGTAGATATTGATGAAGTATTCGTTGGTTCTTGTATGACAAACATTGGTCTTTTCAGAGCTCACGCTGAGATTCTTAGAGGTGAAGGTGCAGTTGCTAACAAACTATGGATTTGTCCTCCAACTAAAATGGATGAGAAAACTCTTCAAGAAGAGGGGTACTACTCTGTATTTGGTATGGCTGGAGCAAGAACAGAGATTCCTGGTTGTTCTTTATGTATGGGTAACCAAGCTTCTGTTGCACAGAATGCATGGGTATTCTCAACAAGTACTAGAAACTTCGATAACAGACTAGGTAAAGGTTCTCAAGTTTACCTTGGTTCTGCTGAGCTTGCTGCTGTAGTTGCACTTAAAGGTAAGTTACCAACTGCTGCTGAGTATGCAGAGATAGTTGCAGATAAAATCAAACCTGAAATGACAGATGAAATTTATAAATATTTAAACTTCAACAAAGTCTCTAAAGATGAACTTGAAGCAATGGTAGGATAGTCCTCTCGGACTGTTCTTTTAAACAAGACTTTTTAGTCTTGTTTAACTTAAAGTTTTAATTTATTCTCTATACTAATCTCTCTTAACACTCTATTCTTTAATTTCCTTTTAAACTATTCTTAATCTCTAAAATATAACTCTACATTTGTGCTAATAAAATTCTATATTTAATCTATATTATTAAAGAAACTTGACACAAAGTGACTAAAGTTGTATAATAATCCATAATTAAATTATTTAGGAGTTATTTATGAATATATTAGAAAAATTAACCAACCAAATGCAAGGTACTATCGAATCAGGTGTCTCTTTAGCGTTGCATAATAAAAATCAAGAAGTTGATCCTATACATCTTATTTGGGCATTGCTGACTAATAGTGGTTCTATATTACATCAAGCACTAAATAAAATGAATGCTGATAAAGCTGCCATAGAATTAGAAGCAAAGAGTTTAGCAAACAAACTACCTGCTGTCTCTTCTGTAACTAAAGAGAATATCAAACTCTCACAAAACCTAGTACGCTCTTTAGAAAATGCTGAAGGTGTTATGACAGCTAATGGCGACCAATACTTAGCAGTTGATGCATGGCTTATCGCTAATATAACTCAGAGTTTTATTGTTGATACCCTTGGTAAATATGTAGATATAAATGAGTATAAAAAAACTTTAGAGAGTATAAGAGCAGGGAAACAGATAGAGTCACAAAGTGGTGATGAAACACTTGAAGCATTAGAGAACTATGGAGTAGATTTAAATCAAAAAGCTTTAGATGGTGAACTTGATCCTGTTATTGGTAGAGATGAAGAAGTACAGAGAATGATGCAGATACTTATTCGTAAAACAAAAAATAACCCTATACTTATAGGTGAACCTGGAACTGGTAAAACAGCTATTGTAGAGGGGTTAGCACAACGTATTGTAAACAAAGAAGTACCTTTAAGTCTTCAAAAGATGAGAGTAATCTCTTTAGATATGAGTAGACTTATTGCAGGAGCAAAATATAGAGGTGAGTTTGAAGATAGACTTAAAGCTGTTATAGATGAAGTCAAAGAGTCTGCCAATATCATACTTTTTATAGATGAGATTCATACTATTGTAGGTGCAGGAGCTGGAGAGGGTGGTATGGATGCTGCCAATATCTTGAAACCTGCACTTGCACGTGGGGAGCTTCATACAATAGGGGCTACTACACTTAAAGAGTATAGAAAGTATTTTGAAAAGGATACAGCATTACAGCGTCGTTTTCAGCCTGTAAAAGTAGATGAACCAAGTATCAATGAAGCGTTACAAATACTTAGAGGTATTAAAAATAAACTAGAAACACACCATAATGTGATTATCACAGATAGTGCTTTAGTAGCAGCAGCTAAGCTATCAGATAGATATATTTCAGATAGATTCTTACCAGACAAAGCCATAGATCTTATCGATGAAGCAGCAGCAGAGCTTAAGATGCAAATAGAGTCAGAGCCTACAGATTTGTCTAAAGCAAAACGTGAAATAAGTACACTTCAAGTAGAAAAAGAGGCTCTTAAAATGGAGGAGAGTGAGAAAAATAGTACTCGTCTTGTGGAGATAGGCAAAGAGATAGCTGATTTAGAGGAGAGACGTATGTCACTCCAAGGACAGTTTGATAGTGAAAAAGAGGTCTTTAACCAAATTGCAGAGGTAAAGACAGCTATAGATTCACTTAAAACTCAAGCTGAGCATGTTAAACGTGAGGGTGACTTCAACAAAGCCGCTGAGATAGAGTATGGTAAAATTCCTGAAGAAGAGAGTAAACTACTCAGCTTAGAGAAGAACTGGAGTACCATGATGTCAGAGGGTACGTTACTTAAAAACTCTGTAGATGAAGAGATGATAGCTGGTATCGTTAGCCGTTGGACTGGTATAAGTGTTAGCAAAATGATGCAGGGTGAAAAAGAGAAAATTCTTGCTATTGAGAGTATTTTAAAAGAAGAGGTAGTTGGTCAAGCAGAAGCACTTAAAGCAGTAGCTCGTGCTATTAAGCGTAATAAGGCGGGACTTAGTGACTTAAACAGGCCTATTGGTTCATTTATGTTCTTAGGTCCTACAGGAGTCGGTAAAACACAAGTAGCAAAAACACTTGCTAAGTTCTTGTTTGATTCTGAAAAAGCGTTGATTCGTATAGATATGAGTGAATACATGGAGAAACATGCAGCGTCACGTCTTGTGGGAGCTCCTCCAGGGTATGTTGGGTATGAAGAGGGTGGACAACTTACTGAAGCAGTAAGAAGAAATCCCTACTCAGTAGTACTTTTTGATGAGATAGAAAAAGCACACCCTGATGTATTTAATACACTTTTACAAGTCTTAGATGATGGACGATTGACAGATAATAAAGGTGTAACAGTAGATTTTAAAAATACTATTATAATCATGACTTCGAATATCGCTTCAGATAAGATTATGACTATTACAGATAAAGAGAAGCGAAGAGAGGCGGTGAATGAAGAGTTGAAACGAAACTTTAAACCAGAGTTTCTAAACAGACTTGATGATCAAGTTATCTTTAACCCTTTAGATTTGGAAGCTATTACAAGTATTGTAGATATATTGTTTAAAGGTATTCAAGCAAAACTAGCAGAACGTGATATTACTATAGGGTTAACACCTAGTGCAAAAGCCTACATAGCAGAAGCTGGGTTTGACCCTGTTTATGGTGCAAGACCACTTAAAAGAGCCTTGTATGAAGTAGTAGAAGATAGACTTGCAGAACTTATATTGGAAGATAAAGTGATAGAGGGTTCTAATGTGATGTTTGATGTAGTAGATGGTGAGATAGTAGTAAATATTAAAAATTAAAGCTCACTAGCACTTTTTATGATGTCTATACCAAATTTATCTCTTAGCTTCTGCATAGAAGCTGTGAGTTTTGATCTTTTTTTGTCCTCCTCGTAGTGTAACAAATCCATAGTAATGGTTTTGCTCTCTTCAAAGTTAGAAAGAGTGATATTGACTTGAACAAGTGCATGAGAGGGGTGGCTATCGATGTTGTAAAACATTTTTACCACCTCCTCTTTAAACTGCTGTTCACTAAAAAGTCTGTTGGTATTGATATACATTTTTTCTGTAGAACCATACTGATATTTGATTTTTAAGGCATATGTTAAAGGGTTATGTTGTCCTTTATATGCTAAAAAAGAGAGATGCCTACAGAGTATAATAAGCCTTCGTTTTATTTCATCTCTACTATACTCTGGGTCAAATGTTCTTCCTAAACCCATAGACTTCTTCGATGCTCTTAGTGATATCTGTTCATTGTCTGTACCACAAATACGCTGGTAGAGTTGTATCCCAAATTTACCCCATGTATAAAAGAGTGCTTTCTGTTTTTGTATATCACCTAGTGTAGTTATACCTCTTTTTGTCAATCTCTCCTGATACCCCTTACCAATACCTGGAAAATCTGCGATGGGTATCGTCTTTATAAAGTGCTTAATTTCATGTGGGTGTATGCATTTTACACCATTTGGTTTGGCGGCATTGGTACATAGTTTTGCTATCCATTTAGTTTTAGCAATACCTATAGAGATGGGTAAACCAAGCTCCTGAAGTATCTGCTCTTTAAGTTGTGTAGCAAAATTTACGATATCTTCATCTTTTACCCAACCTGTGACATCAGCAAAGAATTCATCTATACTAAACTGCTCAATAGAGGGTGTTGCTTTTTCAAGGAGTATTTTGAGTTTATGTGAAAGTTCATGGTAGAGTGGGTAGTTTGGAGGAAGTACTGTAAGCTGAGGACAGTAGCGTAAGGCTTCTGCAACAGGCATGGCAGTTTTTACACCAAAAGCTCGTGCTTCATAAGAGGACGTAGTGATGATACCTCGTATCTTACCATCTGGGTCAACAAAGTACTCCTTGAAAGTTTTGTTACCATTACTACTAAGTATGGAGCTAGTAAAAGCTCCCTCTATAGTACTAAGATGCCGTGTCTCTTTTTTTCTATCAAAAATACTTAGGTTACTTCTTCCCCCTACTGCTATGGGAATATTATTTAAATGAGGATGGTCTATTCTATGTGCTGCTGCAAAAAAGCAGTCTAAGTCTAAGTGTAAAATCATAAGGAAGTATAGCTAAGTAGTGCAATAGTGTTTAAAAGTATGTCAAATTGACATACTTTAACACCTAATCCATACTATGGATAAAGTTATCATAAAGTGATTCGAGTTTATCGTCTTTCTCTTTAACGCACTCTTGTTTTGACTCAGGAAGAGCATTTTCAAGTACTTCAATACGTTTAAGAAGGTACTCAAAAATCTCTTTATTGACATCTGGAATTTTATTGTGGCTTAGAGGAGTTTTATCATATCCACGTTTGAGTACACGAGCAGGTATGCCTATGGCAGTTGAGTCTGATGGAACATCTTTAACAACAACAGAGTTTGCACCTACTTTTGAGTTTTTACCTATTATGATATTGCCTAAAACTTTAGCCCCTGCTCCTATGACTACATTGTCTTCAAGTGTAGGGTGACGTTTTCCTTTGTCTGTACTTACTCCACCTAATGTAACTTGCTGATAGATAATAACATCGTTACCTATAATAGCAGTCTCACCTATGACTACACCTACACCATGGTCAATAAATACTCTACGTCCAAATGTGGCAGCGGGGTGTATGTCTATCGTTGTTAAAAATAATCCTATAGCAGAGATGAAACGAGGTAAAAAGCGTAAGCCTTTATTATAGAACCAATGAGCAATACGATGAAAAAAGAGTGCCCATAACCCTGGGTAGTTAAAAAATAGTTCAAAAGTAGAGTGTAGGGCAGGGTCATTTTTTTTAACATTATAAAAGTCTTCTTTAATGAGTCTAAACGGGTTCACGATGGTCTTTTCCTTATGGGTTTTCATTTTGGGCTTGAATAGTCTTAAGATAGCTATTTTCACTTAAATATAGATAAAGTTTTCCTAAAAGTTCTCTTTTTTCTTCTATATTTATCTGCTTTGACTCTTCTATTTGCTTTTTCATTGCTTTATCTATGAGATTTGTATCATAGTCTAAGTCATCTAAAATATCCATGAGACTTTGTGCTTCAATGAGTTTTTCTATGGAGTAAGAGCCATCTTTATTAAACTCTACAAGACACTCTGTAGGGTGTGTAAAGAGATTATGTTTCATCCCTAATACTTCTTGGTATGCACCTGTAAGAAAGAAGCCTAAGAAGTACTCTTCCTTACTTACGTCTATGTCATGTAGGTAGAGGGGAAACTCACGGTTAAAGCCTATCTCTCCATCGCTGTCACAGGTAATATCCCAAATACTTGCAGGATTAGTAGGTTTAAGGTCAAGGTGGTCAAGTGGTACGATAGGAAAGCTTTGTGCTAACCCCCAAAAGTCAGGCAGTGACTGAAAAGCTGAAAAATTTACTAAATACTTCTCTTGAATACGGTCTTGAAGTGTTTTGAGTTCATTTGCATCTTCATCTTTAAGTAAAATAATGGATTTTTTAATAATAAGATTTACCAATATCTCTGTATTAGAACGGTCTTCAAGGTCTATGTATCCTAAATCAAATAGTGTAAGGAGACTCTCCATGTGGTCAAGGGCATCATGTAGGTACTCTCTAGCGTGTTCTCGTGTAAGGGAGTTAAAAAGGTCATAAAGCTCTTGTACTAAAGGAGGGTTTACCTCTTTAAGTCTTAACCCCTTTTCATGGTACTCTTGAGAAAAAAGTTCAAGAACAGGGGCAACAAGTACAGAGTGTGATGCTGCGATATATCGTCCTGATTCGGTAAAAATATCTGGTTCTTCTACACCTTTTCGTTTTGCAATATCTTGCATAAGATAGATAACATCATTGGCAAACTCTTTAAGTGAGTAATTACGGTCTTGCTTGTGGCTGTGTTGGCTGTACTCTACTGCTAAGCCTCCACCTATATTGATAGCCCCTAAGGTATCTGCACCACGTTTTTTAAGTTCTGCATAAATATTACCCGCTTCTCTAAGAGCTTTTTTAAGTGGAGCAATGTTTCCCATCTGTGAGCCAATATGAAAATGAATCATCCAAAAGTAGTCTAAAAGTTTGTGTTTCTTTAAAAGCTCATAAGCTTCAAGTAACTCTGTAGAAGAGAGACCAAACTTAGAGCTGTACCCACCACTTTTTGCCCAGATGCCTATGCCTGAACTGTGCAGACGAATACGTACACCTATTTTAGGACTGATAGCCTTTTGTGAGTGTTTATTAAACTCTGCATAGACTTGTATGATAGTCTCAAGCTCTCCAAGACCTTCGATGGTAACAGTGATGTTATGTCCCATTTTCGTAGCGATAAAACATAGAGCAATCATCTCTTTATCTTTAAATCCGTTGACGGTAATAGGTGCACCTAAAGGGGTTTTGCTCATAGCAATAATAAGTTCTGCTTTACTTCCTGCTTCTAAGCCATAATTATAGTTTTTAGAGACATCTATCAGTGCATGAACAAAGTTTGGAAACTGGTTGACTTTAAGTGGAAAGACAGCTTGAAAGTTACCTTGATAGTTAAACTCTTTTTTAGCTTCATCAAAGGTATTGAAGAGTGTAGAGATTTGTTTTCTTATGAGATGAGGGAAACGAAGTAAAAGAGGACCTTTGTACCCTTTTTCTCGTATATCTTGTGTGATTTGAAGCAATGAAGGTTGCGTTGCATAATTGATATTAATCGTATCATTTTTTATAATGAAATTTTCATCACCCCAGATATTTAACCCAAAATTTTTCATACGTTTTACACCTTTAGAGAAATTATGTGGATTATATCAAAAGTTAATCTAATTTTACCTATAATCTATCTATGAATAAATCGTTTATAGTTTATAAAAAAAATCAGCATAATATTACTCTTTGTTCTCAAGGTGAGTGGACACTTCAGACTATACATGATATTAGAGAAGAGTTGTCTCAAATCATTTATGAGCAAGATATACTTTGGGATGTATCAGATATTAGTGAATTTGATAGTTCAGGAGTACTACTTTTTATAGAGTACCTAGAGATATTTCGTGAAAAGACAGAGGTAAAAGTTATCGGTTACTCACATAACCAACTAGAGATGTTTAAACTACTTACAAAAGAGGATAGTTATACCTATGAAGTACCTAAAAAGCGTTTTTTAGAGAAGCTTGGTAAAGATGTTGTAGATACCTTCATGCAGATGCAAGAGTACATATCTTTTTTAGGGCAACTATTTTATGTCTTTTTTATTACCCTTATCAAAACTAAAAATATTAGAATCAAAGAGATGGTATATCATATTCATCAATCAGGCTTTAATGCACTAATTATTATAGGCTTAACCTCTTTTCTTGTAGGTATGGTTATCGCCTATCAAGGGTCTGTTCAATTAGCAAAGTTTGGTGCAGATATTTTTATAGTAGATACGGTTGCTATCTCTATAACTAGAGAGTTAGGACCTATGATTACAGCTATTGTTATAGCAGGACGAAGTGGCTCTGCTTACACTGCAGAGATAGGTGCTATGAAAATCACTGAAGAGATAGCAGCCATGCGTACCATGGGCTTTGATCCTTTTAGTTTTCTTGTACTTCCTCGTGTTATTGCATTAATGATTTCTCTCCCTTTACTTATTTTCTTTTCAGATATTATGGGTATTTTAGGTGGGATGGTTGCTTCAAGTATGCAACTTGGTATTTCAATGGCACAGTTTATAGACCGCCTTTATGAAGTATTAGAGGTAAAACACTATATTCTTGGTATGATAAAAGGACCTGTTTTTGCTTTTATTATTGCATCGGTAGGTTGTTACCATGGTCTTCAAGTTTCTCACAACACAGAAAGCATAGGAAAAAACACAACTAAAAGTGTAGTAAATTCTATTTTTATGGTTATCGCTTTTGATGCACTTTTTTCAGTGATTTATACAAAGCTTGGGCTATGAATAGACTAATTAACGTAAAAGATATTGTGACAAAGTTTGGTACAAGAACCATTCATGATGGAGTAAATTTACATATTAATAAAAATGAAATTTTTGCTATATTAGGGGAGAGTGGTTCGGGTAAATCAGTTCTTATGAAAGAGATGATAATGCTTATCGAGCCTTATGCAGGAGAGATAGATATTTTAAACTATAAGCTTAATGGCATAAGCTTTAAAGATGCACAAGCGTTACGTAGAGATTGGGGTATACTTTTTCAGTTTGGAGCGCTGTACTCTTCTTTGACTATTGCTGAAAATATAGAAGTCCAGCTTAAAGAGTACACAAACGTCTCTAAAAGTATGAGAAAAAAGCTTGTAGAGTCTAAGATACACCTTGTAGGACTTGATCCACATGTAGGAGCGTTGTACCCTTCTGAACTAAGTGGTGGTATGGTTAAGAGAGCCGCACTTGCAAGGGCATTGTCTCTGGAGCCTAAGTTACTTTTTTTAGATGAACCTACATCAGGGTTAGACCCTATAGGTGCAAGAAATTTTGATAAGCTTATTGTAGAGTTACGTGATTTACTAGGTATTACAGTTGTGATGATAACTCATGACTTAGATAGTATTTTTAGTATCGTAGATAGAATGGCAGTTTTGGCAGATAAGAAGGTGGTTGCTGAAGGTACATTAGAAAATGTGCTACAATCACAACACCCTTTTGTAGAAGAGTTTTTTAAAAATGACTACACAAAAGAGCGTTATAAAGATAAGGTAGAAAATGTATAGTAAAGTAAATTACACTATTGTAGGATTATTTGTATTGCTATTTGGTATAGGTATGGTTTCGTTTAGTTTTTGGCTTGCTAAATACTCTTTAAAAGAGGACTACCATACATACAGACTCTACATGAAAGAGTCTGTCTCTGGTTTAGTTAAAGACTCAAATGTAAAACTTCATGGTGTCGATGTAGGTAGAGTAGTCATGATAAAAATAGACCCTAAAAATATTGAACAAGTTGAGATAACTGTAGAGATAAAAGCCTCTATCCCCATAAAAGAAGATATGTATGCAACCACACAGATGATGGGTGTTACAGGTTTACTCTCTATAGAAATAACAGGGGGAAGTAATAGTGCTAAAAGTTTATTGGCAACAGAGAATTTTATGCCTGTTATTCAAACAAAGCCCTCTCTTTTAACTACATTAAGTAACTCGTTTGAAACAGTAAGTAAAAAAGTAGATAAACTTTTAGAACAAGGACAAAGTTTACTTTCAGATAAAAATATAGAAACCTTTAGCAAAATTTTAACTAATGTAGAGAAAGTAACAGCTAAAGGCGAAGCGTTAGAAGATGCACTGTTACTCTCTATGAAAGAGTTTAGAAGCTCCACAAAAGAGATAAAGAGTAAATTTAAAGAGGCAACAACAGACTTTAGACAGATGCAAAAAGATTTTGCTCAAATCAAAGAGGTAACAGTTCCTACTATAGAGAAAATGATGCAAACTAGTAAAAGTATCAATCGTATGACACTTACATTTGAAAAAACTTTAAAAAGAGGGGATTACAATTTCAAAAAGATTTTTGAACCTTCTATTGTAGATATAGGTATTTTAACCCAACAGATAAATGATTTAAGTAGAGAACTAGAGCAGAGTCCTAGTGATATATTATTTAAATCAAGAAAACACAGAAGAGGACCAGGAGAATGAAAAAAACAGTAGTCATGGCAGTCGCTATAGCAGTATTTATCTTAGGGTGTAGTAGTAAAGAGGTGGCACTTAAAACATATATGTTAAATGTACCTCCCGTCTCTAAAGTTACCGCTACTAGATATGGAGCGAAAACAATAAAAGTCTCATTTCCTCAAACACTAAAAGAGAAAATAAGTACAAAAATGTACTACTCCTACAGCCTTAATGAACAAGGTGTTTACTTAAACTCACAGTGGTCAAATAACTTAGCCAAACTTCTTCAAGGTACGTTTATAAGTACCTTAACGCAAAGTAAAGTGTTTCGTACAGTTTTACCTTACGCATCAACAGCAACAGAAGACTACAGGTTAGAGAGTACTATATTTGACTTCTCTCACCATGTTAGAGGAACAGACTCCTATGCCATAGTCTCCATTCAGTTCTCACTCATTAACACAGATACAGGAAGACTCATAAAGAGCAAAAGATTTAGCTACAAAGAGCTAACTACAACAACCGATGCCAAAGGCTACGTAGAAGCCTCCACAAAAGCATTAGCAAGACTTAACAAAGCGTTAGTTGTATGGGTGAGTAGGTAGGTAAGGTTTGTCTTTTTAACATTTATTATTTTAGTAATGTAGATTTTATACTATTGATAGTGTGTCCACATTCTATAAATTTTAATTAGTTTTTCTTCTTCAAATATTTCGTAAATTAATTTATGTTGTTTATTTATTCTTCTTGAAATTTTACCTTTGAGAACTCCTGATAAATATTCAAATTTTGGTGGATATAGTAAAGGTTCTTTTTCAATTAAATCTAAAAGCTCATTAACCTTATTTTTTAATCCACTTGAAGATATATTTTTAGCATCTTTTTTTGCTTGTGGAGAAAATATTAATTTATACATTTATATTACCAATCAAGTTCATCTCTTGATACATAATTTTTTACTGGTTCATCTGAAGCTTGTATGATACTTTGTTCCATACCTTGAATACTTTTAATGTATTCATCGTCACTTAGATATGTTGTTTTCTCTAAAATTTCAATTTCTTTTTGATTAAAATGGTTAAGTAGCCATAAAAATTTATCACTAACACTATCTTCAATTTTTAAAGTAACTGTTTGCATTGAAACTCCTTTTTTTGCATATTAATATATTATATCATAAATAATTTTTTGAATGTGATAGCGTTTGAATAATGCTTGAAGATAGCCAAGTAGGTTCGATTTCATCGAACGTCAAAAGCAAATAGATTCTAATAACACATTCGATAAAATCGAACCTACACGATTGTTTTGTTGTATCAATTATGAAGTTTTGATATAGGCATTCCTAAGTAGAACTTGGAATGAGAAACTTGCTTGTATTTGAGTTAAAATATCTTTACAATATATAAACTATACTTTTATTGGATTATCTATTGCATGAAGCATCTCTGACTTAGTTGGTAAATCAATGAATTTTATAATTTTTATCATATTATAATCTGATGATAGTATTGTTTCTGCATGTTCTCTTGAAGTTGCCATTATAACTTCTTCATTTTCTGTTCACTCTTTATCTTCAAAGTTTATTTTAAATGCTTTTTGTTCCATTTATTTTTCCTTATTAAAATTTAATTATTTATTCAACCCAATTCTATCGTAAGTACCTTTATCCAGTTTATTATAAAGAACACTAAATAACCTTAAACTATAAAAAGGTAACAAACTTATTACCTTCTCCTCCTCCTATACCCATCTCTAGGTGCGGGGGAGGTTCTTCCTGTTCCTCTTTTGTTTTGTCCGTGGCATTTGTCGCAGATGGAGAACTTGTATGAGAAGTCGAGTACTTTTCCACATCTTCTACATTTTTTTGTGAAGTGTCCTTGTCTTAGTGAGTTTTCTATGAAGCTGTTGAGTCTTACTCTGGTTTCTATGGCTTTTTTTGTGTCTTGAAAAAGCTCTGGGAACTTAAATGAAAGCCACAGATAAAGGGAGATTTCTCTTACTCTGTCTTCTGCGTTTAGTAGCATGTCGTTTGTTTGTGCAAAAGCTGGAAGATCACGAGGAGGGATGTAGAGTACTGTTCCTCCTGCTTCTATCTGTTTGATGTAACGATGAAACACCGACTCGATGTAAGGTGAAGAGATACTAGCAGGTGCACAGGAGAGGTAGAACCTTGTTTTTAAGTCTAAGGTGTATTGGCTTACTATGGTTGCTATCTCAAGCATGGAGTCTATGTTTGCTGCTGAAAATGGTCCTTCAAACTCCATGTTGTCTGCAAAGAATGCTAAGATTTCTAGTATGTTATCGGTTTCGAGTATCTCTCCTATAAGCATGACATGTTCTAAACTTGCCATAACAGAAACTGGAAGTCTTAAGTCTGGAAGAGGGGTGTGAAAGGCAGCGTTTATGGTAGCTAGTGCATTGTCGTCTAATGCACCGACGTATCCTTTCTCTTCAAGTCCGTAACGTCCAGCACGTCCAGAGATTTGTGATACTTCTGTAGGTAGTAGCTCACGTCTGCGTAAGCCATCAAATTTGTTGTCTTTAGAAAAGAGTAGCGTCTTGATGGGGAGGTTTAGTCCCATGGCTATGGCATCGGTTGAGACGAGTATCTGGCTCTCTCCCTCTCTAAAACGTCTCGCCTCTTCACGTCTGACCTCAGGAGAGAGGTTACCATACACAACAGAGACTGAGTAACGCTCTGAGAGTTGCTGTTTGAGTGAGAGTACGTCACGTCTTGAAAAGGCAACTACCGCTGTTTGTGGTTCTATGTTTTTCATAGATGTCGGTCTGCTCATCATAACTAACTCATTTTTACGTTCAAAGTGTATCACTTCTAAGGGTTCATCTAAATACTCACATATCTCTTCAACGGCTTTTAGTGCGTTACTAGAACCTGTAAGTATCACCGTTTTAGCAGGTACCCCAATAAGTGCATTTGCCCAAGCCCAACCTCTGTCTCTGTCTGCTATCATCTGTATCTCATCTATGACACATACATCAACATCAACTGCACCGTTCATCATCTCTATGGTGGAGCTTATATGTGTAGACTCCTCGTCGATAATCTCCTCTTCCCCTGTGATAAGCGAAGCGTGTACACCCTCTTTTTTAAGGTTCTCATACCCTTCAAGTGCCAAGAGACGTAGAGGTGCAAGGTAGTACCCAGTAGTTGCACTCTTTAGTGCTTTTAGTGCTTCATAGGTTTTACCAGAGTTTGTTGGTCCTACATGAAAGATGATTTTACGTTTGAGTTCACGTGCAAGAGGGAAGAGGTTTTTAAAGTCACGAATGGTTTTAGCCAGTAGCTCTTCGCGTTTTTGTTTGGCTAGTAGGGGTTTAATATACTCACTAAAGTGAAAGAGTATGCGTCTTTTGCTCTTGTCTTTAAACTTTAGGGTATTGGCTGAGCGTATTTGAGGTTCAACAAAACGTACGATAAACTCATGGAGTTTTGACTCTTCTATCTCTATTTTGCTACACTCCTCTTTCATATCTTCTAAGACATCTTCTACTGCTACATTAAAGTGTGCTAAGAGGGCATCATTGACACGGTTAAGGTCTTCTTTAACAGGTGGCTCTTCTCTTCTCCATATTAGACTATAAAACAGAGGCTTTTCATAAGAGACAGAGGTGTTGTAAAGTAGGGTTGTACCAAAAAGATTATGATGCTTCTCTTTTTCTACAATAATATGATCAGTACTCTCAAAAAGGGTATATTTATCACTAATATTATTTAATATCTTTTCAATAATATCTAACTTAATAGGGGTATGAGAGAGTAGTGTCTCAGGTGCCATATTTCTTAGTGCTTTGTTGGCTTCTTCTTCGGTGAGGTAGGGGTGTGTAGAGGTGTTAAAGTGTGTTAAGAACGTTTCTAACTCTGTGAGCTTAACGGCGATACACTCCTCTTTAATGGCTTGAAGTTTAATGATAATCTCTTGTTCGTCAAGTTTCCAAAGTTCGTCCATATCTAGTGCGTGAGTGGTACACAACAGTAGCTTGTTAAAGTCTTGACTAGGAAGAGAAAAAGTAAAGCTGTGGTAGAACTCTATCTCACTACTTGCATTAAAGTGAATATCTAGTGCTGCTTCAAGAGCGTTAAGTCTGTTTTTCATACGTAAGTAGTAAAGTTTATTAAAAATCTTATCAGGAGTAATCTTAGAGTGTTTAGCATCTATGAAAGCATCTAAAATATGATTCTCCTCCTCTTGTGTATGCTCTTCATTTGAGAGGATACTAAGAATCTTGCCTACTTTGTCAGAACTTTTTAGGTTGGTAGTCGTGGTATGTACTGCTTTATAGCTCTGTGTAAGGTAAGAGACTATTAGCTCTCTTACTCTTGAACCCTCTTCACTCCATATCCGTCTGATGGCTCGTATCATCTCTTCACGTGAATGTGAGGGAAGAGAGACTTCAAGAAGCATGATAAGTTCAACAAGCTTTTCCTCATCGAGTGTAGCTACGCCTTCATCAAAGGGGAGTCCATTGAAGTAGTTGCGTATTTTATTGTTCATCTTAATAAGGTATTTTTTCTTTTTCTTTGCCATTTTTACTACTTTTTATTTGATAACTAAAAGGGGTAACATTCCAAAATAGTCTAATGTACCATACGCTTGTTCTACGTTGGCATTGGGCTTATATTTTACTATTAACGCTTTAATACTTGCCTCATCTAAGTCACCGATAAATTCACCTTCACCGTGGTTCTCTTTATAAAATTTTACTAAGAGATGTTTCTCTTTTTCCTCTTTATATAGCCATACTTTCATCAGTTATTTCCTTATGTTACTTTAGAAGATGATTTTAACTGAATTCTTATTAGATTTGAATTTCTTTGGTATAATTTTTATTATACTTTAGTACTAAGGACACCTCTCATGCAAACCCCTATAACATTAGATAAAGAAGATTATCTTATCGATACGCTAAGTTCACCATATATCGGTGATGATGCAGCAGTAGATGGGAATACACTTTACAGTATGGATGCTTTTTTTGAAGATGTACATTTTAAGCGTTCTTGGATGAGTATGGCACAAATAGGAAAAAAGGCTATGCTTGTCAATATCTCAGATGCCATAGCCATGAATGCAGAACCAAAGTTCGCATTAGTCACCGTCTCTCTACCTAAAGAGATAACACTTTTAGAGATAGATGAACTTACCCAAAGTTTGGAGCAAACAGCTAAAGCATACGGATGTGAGATCATAGGTGGTGACACCGTAGGAGGAGATAAACTTCATCTGTCTATTACGATAGTCTCTAAGAGTGAAACTCCTCTGTTAAGAAGAGGGTTAAAAGAGGGTGATTTACTAGCATATACAGGAGTGTTAGGTGAGAGTAAAAGAGACTTAGATGCTCTTTTTAGAGGAGAAAAAATCTCAAAAGGCTCACGTTTTTTTGAACCTACTTTAAGAGCAGAGTTTATCTCCAAATCAAGAGCATATTTACGTGTAGGTATGGACATCTCCGATGGACTCTATTGTGATACTAACAAGCTATTAGATATTAATAAATATGGATTTGATTCTTTATCAGATATTGACGATGCAGTGGGGCTTAGTGGGGAGGAGTACGAGATGTTGATAGGGTTTGATAAAACGCATCTAAAGCAGATAGAATCTGTGGCTAAAACCCTAAATATGCCGTTGACTATCTTTGCAAAAGTGGCAAAAAATAAGAAGCGTTTTTCTTGTAAAAGTCACCACTTTGCTTAAATAAATATTAATTTTAAGTTAACTTTAATTTACATTGATTTATCATTGTAGGGTAATCTATTTTATTTATCAAAATTAAAAGCTAAACTTATCGTGAGGTAAGGACAGAAAGCCAAGGGTCTAACTTTTAGACAGCCTAGCTACAGACTCTGATACCAATACTTTTCTTTTTTTAAATCAAAGATTAAAAATGTAAGTATTTGTATTTGGAGTTATTTCTCTTCACTACAACATCCTTTACATTACCAAAATAAAAGGAGACTTTATGAAAAAAGTCATACGTATGAGTGTAATATCCCTAACTACAGGTTTATTATTGACGGCTTGTGGAGGAGGAGGTAGTTCTTCTAGTACTCCTCCTGTAGAAATAGTAGATGATCAAAATACCACGGAAGAGGTTGATGACCAAAACACTACATATGAAGTTGATGATCAAAACACCACGGAAGAGGTTGAGGATCAAAATACAACAGATGAAGTTGAAGATCAAAACACAACAGATGAAGAAACTGATCAAAACAACACTAGTTATATCCCTACAGATGTATCAGATAATATAGCACGAAGTTTTTTAGAAAAAAGTACTTTTGGCCCAGATGCTCAATCTGTAAGTCATATTCAAGATATAGGTATAGAAGCTTGGGTTAATGAACAACTTAACGCTCCTTCTGCTTATGATAGCAATACTGATGCACATAAAACATATCTTGAGAGAGCTATTTATATTTATAGATATCTTAAAGATGATCAGAATGCTACATCAAGAGATGCCTATGTTGCTGCACATATAGATGATAATAATAGTGTAAATATAGCTAGTGGTGATTGGAAGCTTAGACATGCATTTTCCTCTACTTGGTTTGAAAATGCTTTAGATGCAGAAGATCAATTACGACAACGAATGGCATATGCTTTAAGTCAGATATTGATTATTTCTAGTTCAGTAGATACATTTAAACGCCGTGGAGAAGCTTATTCGGCTTTTTATGATATCTTAGCTAAAGATGCGTTAGGAAACTATAGAGATTTACTTTTTAATGTGACTAAGTCTCCTGCAATGGGTCTCTACTTAACATCAAGAGGAAATCAAAAAGCGAACCCTGAGACAGGGAGACACCCAGATGAAAACTATGCACGTGAAGTTATGCAACTTTTTTCTATAGGTTTAGAACAACTCAACCTTGATGGAACACCTATCCTTAATAGTGATGGAAATCCAATTCCTACCTATAATATAACAGATATTGAAGAGATGGCTCGTATTTTTACAGGTTGGGATGCAACTGCGTCACAAATTACATGGGGAACTCGTCCTAATCAACGATATACATTTGGTAAATCAGATACATGGACTGCTTCATTCACTGTACCAATGAAATTTACAGCAGAATACCATGATTTTGGAAGTAAAACTGTTTTAGGTTATAGTATTGAAGGAGTAGGAGGAGATGCAGAACTTCGTTCTATTATTGACGTTTTAGTAGATTATCCAAGTACAGCACCGTTTATCTCTAAACAGCTTATTCAAAGACTTGTAACTTCAAATCCAACTCCTGCATATGTAGAGCGTGTTGCTAGTGTCTTTAGAGACAATGGTTCAGGTGTATCTGGTGATATGAAAGCAGTCTTAAAAGCTATTTTACTTGATGAAGAAGTTTTTAGAGAGCATGCAGATAGTGAATATTTTGGAAAAGCTAAAGAACCTATGATGGCATATATTCAAATGTTGAGAGCTTTTAATGTCGAAAATTCACCACCGTGGAAAGAAAGTTACATTACTCAAGGGGTAAATCTAGATGGTTTATATGTATTTCCATTTGAAAATGTAAGTAAAACATTTGGACAAGGACCACTGATGGCTCCTAGTGTGTTTAACTTTTATCAATCTGATTTTATAGCTAATGATGATGAATTTTTTAATAATGGCATTGTAACTCCAGAGTTACAGATTCAAACTGCACAGATAATGATTAATTATAGTAATAAAATAAGAACAGCAACATATATACATGAAAAACTTAAACTTGAAATTAATACTAGACCAATACACTATCAAGATAGATATATTATTGATTTTGAAGAAGAAGTTGCTCTTGTTCAATCGCTTCTTGCTCATGATTCAAATGGAGATATTGATTGGGATAGCTTGAGTGAAGATGAAGGTAAAGAAGCGATTAATGCTTTAGTTGATAGTCTAAATAATAAATTAGTATTTGGTAATATGAATGAAGAAGAGGTTAGATATTTGAAAGAGTATCTTTTTAACGCAGATTATGGAAGAAATTATAGTTCAATGTTAAAAATAATACGTATTGCAGTAAATGCTGTAGCAACATCTAAATCATATATGATTCAAAGATAAGGAGATAATATTATGAATGAAAGAAGAGATTTTTTAAAATTTATGGGTAAAACTACAGCTGTTGCTGCACTTAGTCCACTAGTGATGGCTGAAGAATTACATAGTGCAGAATTTACAGACTATAAAGCGATTGTATATGTATTATTACAAGGTGGTAATGATGCTTTTAATATGGTAATACCAACAGCTTTCACTGCTGATCCAAATGATGCTGAGGCTGTTGCAGCTGAAGCCATATCTGATGGTAATGGATATTATAATTATGAAAAAGTTAGAAGAACTTTAGCCATAAAAAATGTAGATTTGTCTTCAGAACTTATAACAGATACAGAAGGAAATTTAGATACCACGACAACTAATCCTTATAGCGGTGCAACTATTGATGAAAAATATTTATCAGGTTCATATCATATAAATAAACTTGATGAAGATGGAGTTCCTACAAATGAACCAATGGGGATAGGTATCAATGCAGTAATGCCAGAAATAGCACACCTCATGAATACCAATAAACTCGCAGTTATTGGTAATGTAAGTGCATTAGTAGAACCAACAACAAAACAGCAGATAGAAGAGAGTTCAGTACGCCTACCTGTCCATCTATTTGCACATAACCATCAGCAACGTGTTCATGCAACTGGTATAGCAGACAATAACAAAACCAGTGGTTGGGCAGGTAGACTTTTTAAAGAGTTTGGTCCTATTAATGGATTAAATCCAATAGGAAATAATACTTCTTTTTCTGGGTATGCACATGTATTAACAGGAAACAGTACTTCAGCATTAAGTCTCTCTCTTCATCCTAGAGGATATAATACAAGAGATAGGGTAATAGATTTACATTCAGATCTTGCAGATACTTCTAGTTCTAATCCATTTGAAAGATTATATGGTACATTTATTCAGCGTGCATATGGTCTCTCTGCAACATTAGGAGATGTATTTAGTAATTCACGAAGTTATAACACTTCTGATTCTTATGGAGGTTCTCTTTTTTCTGTTCCAACAGGAGGTAGTGGAGATGTAGGCTTTGATTATTCTGAATCTCTTATAGGTAAGTTTGAAGCTGTAGCAAAAGTTATTGATTATAATACCAATAACAATACTGAAGTTAAAAGACAAATTTTTTATATTGATATGGGTGGCTTTGATACCCATGGGTCACAAGTAAATGACCATCCTTACTTATTACGTGGTTTAAGTATAGCATTAGGTAAGTTTCAACTTGCCATGGAGGAATTAGGCTTATCAAACCAAGTAACAACAATGACTGTTTCAGATTTTGGAAGATCTTCTGGGAGTAATGGAGATGGAACTGACCATGCATGGGCAGGACATAACCTTATAATGGGTGGAGCAGTAAAAAGTGGATTTTATGGAGATATACCAGATTTTACACTTGGCGGAGCTCAAGATTTTAGTACAAGGGGGCGTATAATACCTACTGTTGCAGTAGATCAACAATACTCTACAGTTTTAAAATGGTATGGGGTAGATAATACTACCTTAGATACTATTTTCCCAAATCTAGCTAATTTTGACACCACTAGATATGGACGAGATATGGGCTTTATGAAGTCTGTATAAGTCATTTTAAGAAGAGACATTTCTGTTGGCTAAGTCTTCAGGATACTCTCTACTTTTACAAAGTACTTTGGCATACTTTACCAGCTCTATTTCACTTAAATTTTCAAGATGTGTTAATGCTCTTTTACCTTGAATAGAAGCGTCAAGATAGCCTAGTTCTATAAACTGTTTTACGATAGTGTCTATCATATCCATAACAGATGAAACTTTGACGATTTCACATCGTGCATAGCCTAAAGTAGGAAACGAGACTTCTGCAACACGAAGGGTAGGGTCATCTCCAGGAATTTGTTGTGCCCCAAAAAGAGGTTTTGAACCTACTGTTGCTTGAGAAAATGTAGGTATAAACTGAGACAGATGTCTAATAGCCGCGTCTGTACGACTATTTATCTCCTTTTTGCTCCATGATTGTTCAATCTTCTTCATAAAGTTTTTATCTAGTTTAGGTTGGCAACTTACTGCATCGCTTTTGACTAAACCATCGGCATAAAGTGTAATATCTTTAGTCATACCATGTAACTGAAAATAGCCATTTGGGTAGGGTGTAAACTGCCCCATACCACGAGGTGTACCACGTTCACCATGAAAAATGATTTCAGGGAATAGGGTACTCTTATGTGACGCCCATTGGCTAATGTACGCAGCTTTAAACTCTACCATACGTTTACAAGGTACTTCTAAAAAGTCATCTATTTTTCCTGTTCTAAACCCTGCAGCATTAACAAGATAATCAAAATGCTCTTTTTGGGTTTGGTTATCATGACTATAGGTAATATGCCACTGTTTTGTTGCTTTTTGCTTTTCTATATGAATAACTTTTGTTTCTGTACGTATATCTACATTTTTAAATGTTTTAAGTGCTAAAGATGCACCTGAAGCGAGGCGAAAAAGGTTGAGTCCATACTCTTGAACCATAATAAGTGGAAACTGTACCTTTTCTAAGTCTATGGTATGGGCAACGGGTATCATCCACTCATCATCATTTTTAGGTCTCCTCACAATAGCACGTTTTTTTAACTCTTCTATGCTTTCGCGACTATAAAGTTTATAGTAGTTTTCACTCTCACCTAGTACTTTGTTTTTTTCATCATTACCAATAAGTATTTCATATTCACTCTTAAGTAGTGCTAGACGGGGGAGGAGCTGTTTAGGTGTACCAGTGTCAGTAGTGGGTAGGACTATCGCCGTGGGACGATAATCTACAGAAAAAGGGTAGTAACGTAAAAAATCAATAGATTGTTTTAGTAGTTTGATGCATTGGGTATCTGAAATCTCTCTGTAGAGGTTTCCTCCTGCATGAAGATGACAAAAAGGTGGACCATTTACAATACTAGGCGACTTCTCAAAGAGCGTTACTTCTAAACCTAGTTGACCTAAATAGAGTGCTAAACTAGAACCTGCTACACCTGCACCGACAATGGCTATTTTTGCTTTTTTACGACTCATTTTAGACCATCAAAATATTTGAGAATATCTTTGAAATTATCTATAATAACATCGGGTTTATAGGTATCTATACTTTCACCATAGTTGTATCCGTAACTTACACCAAGACTCTGCATATGAGCTGCTGTTGCTGCTAAAATGTCATTTTTAGAGTCACCTACCATGACACACTCTTTGTTCGTTACTTTAAGTTCATTACAGACATACTCTAAAGGCATAGGACTAGGTTTTTTCTCTTTTAAACTATCTCCACCTAAGATAACCTCAAACAAATCTGTTAATCCTAATCCTTTTAAAATAGGTTCTACAAAAGCAAAAGGTTTGTTGGTTACAAGTGCTAAAACGTAACCCTCTTTTTTTAGTGTCTGTAGAGTGTTTAGTACATCTGGGTAAGCATGTGTAGCTACACATAGATTTTTGGCATAAAAGGCTAAAAATATTTTAAGGGCATCTTCACATAGTTGAGTATCAAGATTATTATCTATTTGAGTTTGCCCTGATAATGCACGTTTGACTAAAGTAGATGCACCATTTCCTACCCAACCATCTATAATGTCCTCAGAAAACTCTGCACGATTTAGTGTTTTTAACATATGGTTCAGTGCCAATGCCAAATCTGGTACACTGTTGATAAGTGTACCATCTAAGTCAAAAATAATGACTTTTTTATGAATAAATTTCAAAAGAAAACCTTAGTATAATTTTATAGACTCACTATCTATAGTATGAAATGAGATTATACATGGATAAGCTAAAAGTGATATTTAGGTTCCATTGTTAAATCTACTTTTTTAAAAAGGTCACTATACTCATACGCTCCCATAAAAGTATTTAAAGGCTTAAGTTCTTCTATCTTACTGTTTAAAACTAAAGGTTTATTTTCTAATTTGACATTTTTAACTGTACGTACAACAGGTGCTTTTTTTAGTTTTTGATATCTTCTAAAAGAACGAATATTTTTTAAATGCTCATCATATGTAACTGCAAAGGTATGATCACCATTAGGTTTGAGCATAAAAAATATATAATCACTCTCTATAGGATGTACAGCAGCGACTAGTGCGTCACGCGTAACACTACTAAGTGGTGTAGGAGGTAAGCCTCTGTATTTATAGGTATTGTATTTGCTGTTATCGTTTTTAATACGCTCTGGTGTAACAACTTTATGTGAGAACTCTCCATGATTTAGTGTACTATCCATTTGTAGTTTCATATTTTTATCTAAACGGTTATGTATCACCGAAGAGATAATAGCCATCTCGTCTATGGAGTTACTCTCTTTTTGGATAATAGAAGCGATAGTTAAAATATCTTGTTGTGTGTGAGAATTAGTTTTAAAGTTTCTCATTATTCCATGTGAGATGTTAAAAAGATACGTAATAATACTCTTCTCTTTAGCGTTACGTGCAACAGTATAACGTTGTGCAATAATCTCTC
The DNA here is from genome assembly GCA_027068435.1 of Sulfurovum sp. Classification (GTDB taxonomy): domain Bacteria; phylum Campylobacterota; class Campylobacteria; order Campylobacterales; family Sulfurovaceae; genus Sulfurovum. The sequence continues at coordinate 35,046 of JAMOTA010000050.1, read as the reverse complement.
CCTCTTTGTAGCGTGAAAGAACATTGTATCTTTTTAAAAGTTTCTCTTTATCTAACTTTAAATCATTGGCTAAACGCTTGATAAGCTCTTGTTTAGTCTCCCCCGCAAAGACTACTATCTCCATAGTTTTTGTTTTTTTACTATCTAAGGAGTTGAAAAAATCTACTCTATGGGTACTGTTTTCTACACTATACCACCCTTTTTCTAAAGGGGGTATCTCTTTTATAAGGAGTTCATCTATCCATGAGAGTTTGTAATCGTTCTTTTTTAAGGTTTTAATAGTGCTTTTTGTTGATGTATCTGGAACATAGAATACCTTTGTTTCCGAGCTTATAGGTAACAAATAATAATAGAGTAAGACAATAGAGAGTACTAGAGTAGCTTCAATTATATATATAAGTGCTAAGGTTGGGATTAATAGTATCTTTTTCATTAGATAGTATTATAGCATAGTAGCGTTACAATTTTTAATTGTATGTCAAATTGTTATACTTTTCTTTTTCTTATCTTGACATTCATTTATGAAAGTCATATAATAAATAACATCAAATAAAGGAGTCATTATGGCTAAAGATATAAAAAAGAAAGATGAAAAGAAAAAAGCTAAAAAAGCGTTACTAAAAATTGAGAAAAAAAAGAGTGAGAAGAAAAAAGTAAAAAAAGCAGAGAAAAAGAGTGAAAAAAAGAGAGTAGAAAAAAAACAAAAAACAAAAAAATTAGAGAAAAGTAAAAAAACTGATAAAAAGAACTCTAAAAAAAGTAAAAAAAAGTCTAAATAAAAATTTACAGTAGAGAAGTCACTTTCTACTGTATCTGAATCTTCTGAATTATATATCTAATAATTCACTTTCAGGTACTGCAACAATACGTCTTTCCATACGGTTTATATGTTCTATTAGATGTTTAGATACCTCTTCCATAGAGTTATAATAATCTTTTGCTAACTCTTTATTATTAGTAGAAATAGATTTTTTCTTCCCAAATAATTTACTGAAAAATCCTTGAGTCTGGGTATCATAAAATATTTTGTAAATATCCATATAGATGTCATGAAGTTGAAAATGGAGTTGCTCTATATCTGCCATACACTCTAAAGGGTTGTTACGTAAACCATTTAGTCTCTGTGCATCAGCATAAAACCATTTTCCGAAACGACACTGTGTTGAGTTTACAGGGATAGACTCTTTATCTATTTCAAAACCAGAAATTAAAAGTTTTGCACGTTGTACCCAATTAATATGGGCAGCTTTTGCTGTACGTAGTTGTGTTAAAATTTCATTTTTTTTCATCAATAGCCTTTAAATTGGTATTATAACCTAAAATGATAATACCAATTTTTATATTATAATGAGCTTTTATAAATTAAAATTTATGAAAATCATTATACTTTTTTTCTTACAATATCAGCACCAAGTGCAGAAAGTTTACCTTCTAAATCATCATAACCACGGTCTAAATGGTAAATACGGTGTACATTGGTTGTTCCTTCTGCCACTAGTGCTGCTAACACCAGTGCAGATGATGCTCTCAAATCTGTAGCCATAATATCTGCTCCATAAAGTTTCTCTACCCCTTTTACTGCTGCGGTATTACTTTTAAGCCAAATATCTGCTCCAAGACGGTTAAGTTCACTCACATGCATAAAACGGTTCTCAAAAAGACGCTCTTCTATGAGGCTTTCACCTTTTGACATCACCGCAACTGCCATAAACTGGGCTTGCATATCTGTAGGAAAACCAGGGTACTCTATAGTAATAAGGTTAACAGGTTTAAGCTCTTTAGGTGGATATATAGTCATACTATCTTTGTCAATATCAAAGGTACAACCCATAGATTCTAGTTTTTCTGTTGAAGCTCTAATGTGTTGAGGATTTACTTTATTGAGTGTAATAGTAGAGTGAGTAATCGCTCCTGCACATAGGTATGTTCCCGCCTCTATACGATCAGGAATAATCTCAAGAGGTTTAAATTGAAGAGGTTTTTTATTAGTACCTTCTATGGTAAGTTCATTGCTCCCTATCCCTGTTATTTTTACTCCTGCTTCTGCAATCATTTCACAAAGCTGTACAACTTCAGGCTCTTTGGCTGCATTGATAATAGTGGTTGTTCCCTCTGCAAGTGCTGCTGCCATAACAATATTTTCTGTACCACCTACAGTAATTTTATCGAAAATTATTCTTGCACCCTTAAGACCATTGGGTGCCATAGCATGAACATAACCACTTTTTATCTCTATAGTTGCCCCCATAGACTCTAATGCTTTTAAGTGTAGATCAATAGGACGTTGTCCTATAGCACAACCACCAGGAAGACTCACTTCACACTCACCAAATCTAGCAAGTAGTGGTCCTAAAACTAAAATAGAAGCACGCATCTGAGAGACGATTTCATAAACAGCTTTCGTAGAAGTAATACTACCATTGTTAACTTTTGCAACTGTAGCATTATGCTCTACACTTCCACCTAACATTGTAAGCAGATTAAGTAGTGTGCGAATATCTACAACATTAGGAAGGTTAGTTAATATTACCTCATTGTCACTAAGTATTGTCGCAGCAATAATAGGAAGTGCTGCATTTTTAGCTCCACTAATTGTTACCTCACCGCTTAATTCTTTACCGCCGTTTATCTGTAAATAATCCATTTTAAACCTATCTATTCATAATTATATTTATAATAATTTTATCTAAAAAAGTATTAAGAATAAGCGTACAGTAGGAGAATACTAGATAATATAAACTGCTATTTAATGATATTTACATTAAAAAATAGAAAACCTGATATTATTCACTATAATTTAAACTGTCTATTAATAAATATCATGTAAAATAATTTCAATAATATGATTTTTATGTGTTTATAATAACCCATAGAAAGGGAATTCATGTCGCGTAGTTTAGAAAAACTTAAAGCACTTAATAATCGTTTAGAAGAAAAATTGGAAATAAGAGAAGTGAATTCTCTGTTTAAATTGAAAACGGTAAATACTAATGCAACATCTGAACTTAGAGCAGAGAACGCTACTCTAAGTTCAGATGAGATACGAAAGAACAATATTGTGAGAGTAAAGATACTCTATAAAAAACTTGGTATTTTTGAAAAATCGCCTGACTTTAGTCAAATATTTATCTATAAAGCAATGAACCTTTCAGGTATTGGTTTAAAAGAAGAAGATTTTGGTCAAGTTCGTGAAGGCAAATATATACAAGTTATTGCTATTACCTATGAGCCAGATAAGAATGGTAAAAAACGTGCCAAAAATATCTCATTGGGGTATTTTGGAAAAGCTGAAACTTTAGATGAAACATTGAAAAATGAGATTATAGAGTTTGTTTTACGTTGGCGTTATGAGAAAGCGTTTCAAAATCTTGAACACTACAAAGAGCTTATAGAAAAAGTAAATGTACCATCTACTTAAATTTAGGAGATACTTATGCATATAAAATTAACATCAGAAGTACTTTTAGTACAACTTGGCTACCCAAAAAATGAATCTGAATTTACACAGATGAATAGAATTATTGAAAACACTAAAGGTTTTGAACACTTCTCTCAACATATACTCTCTTTGCATGATGCTTTAGCGGTAGAAAAAGCTTTTATCGCTATGTCAAACTCTACAGATCATTTAAAAATAAAATGTCATGAAGACCCTTCGGCAGATAATCTCTCTGCATTTAATGAAGTTGTTGAACACTGGGCAGATAAATACAAAGTTGAACTTCAAAAAGTAGAGAATAAAAATACTTATTATATTATTGGTCAAAAATAGTTGCCCCTTAGCTCTCTCAATGATGACCAGCGTAAAGCTGCTACTGCACCTTTAGGACATAATCTTATTATTGCCTCTGCTGGTACGGGGAAGACCTCTACTATCGTAGGGCGTATTGCACATTTACTTCATAAAGGTGTAGAACCTTCTAAAATACTACTTCTTACCTTTACTAACAAAGCAGCAGGAGAGATGATAGCACGTCTTGAACGCTATTTTCCTAAAAAAGTAGTTTCTCAAATAGAGTCTGGCACTTTTCATGCAGTAAGTTATAGATGGCTTAAAGTACTTCATCCAAATCTTGCACTGAAACAACCCTCAGAGTTAAAAACACTTTTTCGTAGTATTTACGAAAAACGTAATTTTGAAAGAATGAATCTCCCTTTAGCCCCTTTTTCTGCTACGTTTCTCTATGAGATGTATAGTCTTTATCAAAATGCTTCGTTAGAAGTATTTGATGTATGGTTTTTAGAAAAGTATCCAGAGCATGAGGTTATCATGGATGTATATATGGATATTGCAGAGGAGTTTGAGAGAGAAAAAGTTGACTATGGTTTTGCCTCTTTTAATGACCTTCTGCTACGTATTAAATCTCATTTAGAAGATCATATAATCCATTTTGATGAAGTACTTGTAGATGAATATCAAGATACAAACACTCTACAAGGTGCTTTAATAGATGCACTTAAACCTACAGCTCTTTTTTGTGTGGGTGATTATGACCAAAGTATTTACGCATTCAATGGTGCAAATATTGAAAATATAGCTACATACTCTACACGTTATCATGATGCTAAAGTCTTTACCCTCTCAATTAACTACCGCTCAACTGCACCTATACTCTCTTTAGCCAATCGTGTAATAGAGAGAAATGAGAGGATTTACCCTAAAAAACTTGTGGTGGGGCGTATAGGAAAAACACATCCACCTAAGCTTCTTATGTATAAAGATCTTTTTGAACAGTATCAAGCTATTGCTCAGGCTATAAAACATACATATACTCCAAATGATGATATTGCTATTATCTTTAGAAATAACTCATCAGCAGATGGAATAGAAGCTTCTCTTAGAGAGTTAGGGGTTGCTTGTAAACGTAAGGGTGGAACAAGTTTTTTTGATGCTAAAGAGATAAAATTTTTGTTAGATTTACTCTCTTTAATGGTAAATCCTAAAGATATGATGGCATTTATTCATATCTTTGAATACGCTTCAGGTGTGGGTTCTGCACTCGCTAAAGAGTTTTTCCAATGTTTTTTATACTTTGGTAAAGGAAATTTCATGCAGGGTGTACTTTACCCTACACAGAATGATTTACCTAAACTAAATCCAAATAAAAATGTGCAATTAGGGCTTTTTGATGATGACGATGAGATAGGTTCTGCTTCAAGATTTAGACATTTAGAGTTAGATGCTAAGGTTTATGGACATCCTCTACTTAAACATCCTAAAATTATACAAGATGGGGTAAAGTTTTTTAATGATTTTTACTCACTCATGAATGAACTAAGAGGTATGGAGAATCCTGCTAAGATACTTCAAACGGCTATTGTCTCTAAACTTTATAAAAACATTATAGATATACTCTCTACGCAAAGAGGAAGATTAAAGTCTGGTGAGTTAGATGAAGAGAAAAAGAGACAGGCTAAAGAGAGAATAGAACGTAAAGCAGGACTTCTACTTCAGCTCTCACGTCAATACAGAGAGTTAAGACGTTTTGTAAATGCTATGATATTAGGTGGTGGTGAGTTAAGTGAAGGGGAAGGAGTTAATCTACTTACTGTACATGCAAGTAAAGGGTTAGAGTTTGCAGAAGTTTATGTGGTTGACTTAGTAGATGGAAGATTTCCTAACAGAAGAATGATGAGTAGCATAGATGAAGAGCGTCGTCTCTTTTATGTAGCAGTAACAAGAGCCAAAGATAGACTCTACCTCTCTCTAGCCAACTATGACAAGGTCAAGAAAATAGAGTATAAACCTTCACAGTTTTTGCATGAAGCAGGACTCATAAAAGGTGAATTTATTGAACCTGAAGCTAAGGGTAAGAAAAAGGAATAGGCAATCTATGCTAAATCATCTTAAAAGAGTCTCCTTGAAAGAGTATGAGATGATGCATGTAGGTCTAATGTTGGCTATCTTCTCTTATCTTTGGGTTATGGTCTCACTCATTCAAGATATTATTAACTTTCAGTATGTATTGGCAACAGCTAAAGTAGCATGTGGGCGTATAAACAGTATCTATGCAAAAACTTCCAATAACGCTTTAAAACTTTCGACTATTAGAAAAAATATTCATCTTATCTTACAACATCCTAAACTCTTTAATGATACAATGTTATTTAATCTAACACTTGCTGAAGCGTATAGTAATGAAAAGGTACAAGAGGCACTAAGTATTGCACATAGACTTAGCACCATAAAAAGTGCAGAGTTTATTTATGTGTTAGAAGATGGCAAAGTTATTGACAGTGGTACACCTCACGCACTGTTAGCAAAAGATGAGATCTATTTCTCTTAAATGCTGTAAACTACGTGAATTAAGGAAATAAATGGATATTTTTCAAGCAATCATCATAGGTATTATTGAAGGTTTTACTGAATTTCTCCCCATCTCCTCAACAGGACACATGATAGTTGCAGGAAAGTTTTTAGGTATTCCTGAAAATAGTGTGGTAAATGCTTATGAAATTATTATTCAATTTTCTACTATATTAGCAGTCATGCTTATTTATCGTGAAAAGTTATCATTAAAAAAAGTTGATTTATGGTTAAAAATTATGTTAGCTTTTATACCATTTGCAATTGCAGGTTTCCTTATAAAAGATTATATTGATGTACTGTTTAATGTAAAGACAGTTGCATATATGTTTATAATAGGTGGCGTGATTTTTTTAGTAGTAGAGTACTTTTACAAAGAGAAAAAGAACTATGCTAAAGACGTAGAGAGTGTAAGTTATAAACAAGCATTATGGATAGGTATCTCACAAATATTTGCTATTATCCCAGGTACAAGTCGTTCAGGTGCAACTATTATTGGTGGACTTTTAACTGGACTTGACAGAAAAGTATCTTCTGACTTTTCATTTTTATTGGCTATTCCTGTTATGGGTGCAGTAGGTGGGTACTCTTTGTTAAAACATTATAAAGACTTAGTTCATGCAGATTTAACAGCTTTTGCAGTTGGCTTTGTAGTCTCTTTTGTAGTTGCATATATTACTGTTAAACTCTTTTTAGTCTTCATACAACGTTTTAGCTTTGTACCATTTGGTATCTATAGGATAGTTTTTGGTATATTGCTGTTAATCATACTTTAATCTGTAGGCTTAATAAACTTGACTCTACATTTGAATTTAGTAAAACCTCTTTAGAGAAGTTTTACTAAGTTCAAAAAAACTTTTGGACATTTATTATAAAGGTACTAAAATGAAATTTAGTGAATTTAATTTTCATCCTGATATATTTAAGGGCTTGAAAATTGCAGGGTTTAAAGAACCAAGTCCTATTCAAGAAATGGCAATACCTATCGTGGAAAATGGTAGTGATATGGTTGGACAAGCCCATACAGGTACAGGGAAAACAGCAGCTTTTGGTTTACCGATGATGGACAAACTAGCTAAAGGCGAGATAGAGAGAGCATTGGTAATTACCCCTACAAGGGAGTTAGCAACACAAGTAGCTGACGAGCTCTATCATCTTGGGCGTTTTGCTGGTATTAGAACATTAACTGTCTATGGTGGAGTAGGGTATGGTCGTCAAATTGCACTTATTCATAAGGGTGTGCAGATAGTAGTAGCTACTCCAGGACGTCTTAAAGATCTTTACAAAAAAGGGAAGATAGATGTTTTTAATCCAGAGATAGTTGTCCTTGACGAAGCAGACGAAATGCTCGATATGGGTTTCTTAGAAGAGATTAAAGAAATTTTTGAATACATTCCTCAAAATAGACAGACCCTACTTTTTTCAGCAACAATGCCTGAACCTATCAAAGAGTTAGCTAATTCTATTCTTTATAAGCCAGAGTTTGTTTCAGTAGTTGGAGAGGATGAAGTTACTAATAATGTGATAGACCAGCGTTATTATGTAATTAATGAGAGTCAAAGAGATGAAGCTATTGTAAAATTATTGGAGACAGAAGATACCAATAAATGTCTTATCTTTTGTCGTATGAAAAGAGAGGTAGATAGATTAGCAGAGCATTTACAAGCTTTAGGTTTTAATTCTAGTGGCTTACATGGTGATTTAGAGCAAAGAGATAGAGAGACGGTTATTAAAGGTTATAGACGTGGTGAAATAAAAGTTTTAGTAGCAACAGATGTTGCTGCTCGTGGACTTGATGTTAAAAATGTTACACATGTATTTAATTATCATATCCCTTTTGATTCTCAAAGTTATGTACATCGTATTGGTCGTACGGGACGTGCAGGTAAAAGTGGTCAAGCAATTACACTTGTAACAACTGAAGAGTTTAGAGAGTTGCAGCGTATTCAAAAAGAAGTAGGTGCAGAGATGCGTCTTGCAACTATAAAAGGTGATAATGGTATAGATAGTGCAGGACTTGAATATTTAGCTGAACAGATTAGAGATATACATATACATAATAATGCCTCACAAATGCTAGAACATATGGCTGATATGGATAAAGATGTACTTTTAGAGAAGCTTGTTTCACATCTTATGCAAGAAGAACAACAGAATTTAGGAACACAAATAGGTTTTGACCAAAATACAGTAGATAGCATGATGGAAGGTTATGTAAGTGAGCAAAAAGCTACACGAAATAACAATCGAAGAAAAAAGAGACGTTAAATTCATCTTTTTTAACAAAGAACAAGCAAAACTATTTTAGTATTTGCATACAGAACTATTTCAATTTCAATACAAAGAGAGCATATGGAAGAAGTTAACTTAATAGGTGAAAGCGTAAAGTTTATGATTTTGGGAATGACAGTTGTTTTTGCATTTCTTCTCATTCTTGTACAAATCGTTAAATTACAGGCAAAGATTATTGCAAAATACTTTCCTGATGAAACTCCTGTAGCAACACCCACTACTTCGAGTCAGTCTGATGAATCACAGCGTATTGCAGCTATTATTGCCGCAGTAACAGAATTTCGTAAAAAATAATTATAAAGAGGGCATAGTAAATGGCTAAAAAATATATTGATGTAATGGACACAACTTTTAGAGATGGATTTCAATCCGTTTTTGGTGGTCGTGTACTTATGGATGACTTTTTCCCTGCAGTAGAAGCAGCAAAACAAGCGGGAATTACTCACTTTGAATTTGGAGGTGGAGCAAGATTCCAATCACTCTACTTCTATCTTCAAGAAGATGCATTTAAAATGATGGATGGATTTAGAGAAATTGTAGGTCCAGATGCAAACTTACAAGTTTTATCACGTGGTATTAATACAGTGATGCTAGATACTGCTTCTCGTGAAATGATAGATTTATTTGCAAAAATGTTTAAAAAGCATGGTACGACAACTGTACGTAACTTCGATGCACTGAATGATGTAAATAACCTTGCATTTTCTGCTGAAATGATTAAAAAACATGGTCTTAGCCATGAAGTTGTTGTAACTATGATGGATTTACCACCAGGATGTAAGGGAGCTCATGATGTAGCTTTCTATGAAAAAACACTTAGAAATATTTTAGATAGTGGTATTGACTTTGATTCTGTGTGTTTCAAAGATGCATCAGGTACAGCAAATCCTCATAAAGTGTATGAAACAATAGCAATGGCTAGAAAACTTTTAGGTGAAAGTGTTCACTTAAGACTTCATACACATGAGACAGCAGGTGTCTCAGTAGCCTCTTATCTTGCAGCATTAGAAGCAGGTGCAAATGGAATAGATATGGCAGCATCTCCTGTAAGTGGTGGAACATCTCAACCAGATATTCTTACTATGTTACATGCAACTAAGGGAACAAACTATAATCTAGGTGATTTAAAACTAGATAAAATACTTAAATATGAAGAGAGACTTAAAGAGTGCCTTTCTGAATATATGGTTCCATCTGAAGCGACACAAGTCTCTCCTCTTATACCATTCTCACCAATGCCTGGTGGAGCTTTGACTGCTAATACTCAAATGATGAGAGATTCAGGTGATCTTGATAAGTTTGATGAAGTGATTGCATCGATGAAAGAGGTAGTTGAACGTGGTGGTTATGGTACTTCTGTAACACCAGTAAGCCAATTTTACTGGCAACAAGCTTATGCAAATGTAATGTTTGGTCCATGGAAGCAGATTGCTCCAGGTTATGGACGTATGGTTCTTGGTTACTTTGGTAAAACACCAGTTAAGGCTGATGATGAGATTATTAAATTTGCATCAGAGAAACTTAATTTAGAACCAACAACAGAAAATCCTTTAGATATAGCAGATAGAGATGGAAATAAATCTATTGCTCACTGGACAAAAGTACTTGAAGATGAAGGTCTTGAAACAACAGATGAAAATATTTTCATTGCAGGTGCATGTGATCAAAAAGGTATAGCGTTCTTGAAGGGTGAAGGCCCTCTTATGGTAAGAAAAGGTAAAAATAATAATAGTGGAGAAGCAGAAATGGCAGGAAATTATACAGTTGTAGTAGATGGTAAACAATATAGCGTACAAGTAGCAGAGGGTGATGGAGATATACAAATTGCACCAGCTTCAGTAGTACCAGTAACAGCAGCTGCTGTACCAGCAGGTGGAGTAGGGAGTGTAGAAATACATTCTCAAACACCAGGTAGTGTATGGAAAATCTTAGTAAACCCAGGTGATTCTATTAAAGAGGGTGATAAGATTATGATTCTTGAAGCTATGAAAATGGAAATTGATATTATCGCACCTAAAGATGGTGTTATCTCATCTGTAAATGTGAATGTAAATGATACAGTTGCAGATGCACAACTTCTTGCCACAATGGAGTAGAAATGAATATCAAACAGATTTTTCTCTCTTTACTGTTTGCGATGGTTGCACTTACATCAATAGCAGGAGCTTCTTCTCATGATGCAGAAGTAGTAACTCAAGAGAGTACAGACGAAAAAGCATATGTGTCAAAAAGTATCGGTGAGTTGATGGGTAGTTTTTGGGAAACAACAGGATTAAAAGCTATTGTTGATGTTAATGATGGTGAAATGACTGCTGAGCCTAAGGGTGAGGCGTATCAAAGACCTATGACTTGGTTTGAGTCTTCATTGGGTCGTATTATTATGATTATCATTGTATTTATTCTTTTCTATTTAGCTATAGCAAAAGATTTTGAGCCTCTGCTCTTAATTCCTATCGCTTTTGGAGGTTTACTGGCCAATATCCCTTTAGCCAATATGGGTGGTGAGCATGGTATGCTTGGGATTATCTATAATATGGGTATAGCCAATGAATTCTTTCCTCTACTTATCTTTATGGGTGTAGGGGCGATGACTGATTTTGGTCCACTTCTTGCAAATCCAAAAACAGCTATCCTTGGTGGAGCAGCTCAATTTGGTATTTTTGGATCACTTATTGGTGCTGTAGCTATCGGATTTAGTCTTCAAGATGCATCAGCAATTAGTATTATTGGTGGTGCAGATGGTCCAACATCTATATTTATTGCAAATAGGCTAGCACCAGATATGCTAGGAGTGATAGCTGTTGCTGCTTATTCATATATGGCATTGGTTCCTGTTATTCAGCCTCCAATAATGAGAGCATTAACAACAAAAGAAGAACGTCAAATTGTAATGAAAGTAAGTAGAAAAGTACATAGACTAGAAAAACTTATTTTCCCAATAGTTGTTTTAATGCTTACCCTGTTAATATTACCAGAATCAGCACCACTTATTGGTGCATTTACATTTGGTAATTTTGCAAAAGAGTCAGGTGTGGTAAACAGATTAAGTGATACTATGCAAAATTCACTAATCAATGTTATCACTATTTTCTTAGGTTTAGGAGTTGGTTCTAAACTTGCTGCAGATAAGTTTTTAGTTGTTGAGACAATAGGTATTATGATTATTGGTTTACTTGCATTCTCAGCAGGTACAGCTATGGGTGTTTTAATGGCAAAACTTATGAATAAGTATTCTGATGATCCTATTAATCCACTTATTGGTGCAGCTGGAGTTTCAGCAGTACCAATGTCTGCAAGAGTAGTTTCAAAGGTTGGTTCTGAAGAGAAACCAGGTAATGTACTACTTATGCATGCAATGGGTCCAAATGTTGCAGGAGTTATCGGTTCTGCTGTTGCAGCTGGTGTTTTATTGTCAATTTTCAAATAAGAGATTATGCTCCCTTTTTAAGGGAGTATAAATTAGAAAATAGTCTATTTTCTAATTTATGCTTTAGCATGAATAAATTAAAAGTAATATAAAGAGGACACAATGAGTAGCAAAAAGCCTAACGGACTTGATAAATTAGGATTAAGAGATATTAAAGATATCTATTACAATTTAAGTTATGATGAACTACAAATACACGAAATAAAAAGTGGTGAATGTAAGATTTCTACATCAGGTACGGCAATGTGTGACACAGGGATCTTTACAGGGCGTAGTCCTAAAGATAAATACTTTGTAAATCAAGCACCTTCAAATAAGCATATCGCTTGGGGTGATGTAAATGCTAAAATAGAAAAAGAGATTTATGAAGAACTTTTAGATATTACTTTAACACAACTTTCAGGTAAAAATATTTATGTTACTGATGTTTTTGCAGGTGCTAGTGCAGCAAGTAAACGTTCAGTAAGATTTATCTCTGAAGTTGCATGGCAAGCACACTTTGTAAAAAATATGTTTATCCGTCCAACAGAAGAAGAGTTGGAGACATTTGAACCAGATTTTACTGTCTATAATGCATGTAAAACTGTCAATGAAAAATATGAAGAACATAAGATGCACTCAGATGTATATGTTGTGTTTAATGTAGAAGAAAATATTTCTATTATTGGTGGTACATGGTATGGTGGTGAGATGAAAAAAGGTATCTTCTCTATGATGAACTACTGGTTACCACTTGAAGGTAAATTATCTATGCACTGTTCTGCAAATGTTGGTAAAGATAATGACGTATGTCTTTTCTTCGGACTATCTGGTACAGGTAAAACAACACTCTCTACAGATCCTAAAAGAGCATTGATAGGTGATGATGAGCATGGTTGGGATGATGAAGGTGTCTTTAACTTTGAGGGTGGATGTTATGCAAAAGTAATCAACCTTGATACTAAATCTGAACCTGAAATTTTTGCCGCTATTGTAAAAGATGCACTTTTAGAAAATGTTGTTGCTGATGAAAATGGATTAGTAGATTATACAGATGGTTCTAAAACAGAGAATACAAGAGTATCTTACCCTATAGAGCATATTAAAAATCATAAAGAAAATCTTCAAGCAGGTCATCCTAATAATATTATTTTCCTTACAGCAGATGCATTTGGTGTTTTACCTCCTGTATCTAAATTAAGTAAAGATCAAGCGATGTATTATTTTCTCTCTGGATATACTGCAAAAGTAGCAGGTACAGAGAGAGGAATTACTGAACCTGTAGCTACATTCTCTGCATGTTTTGGTGAAGCATTTTTACCTCTACACCCAACAGAATACGCAAAATTACTTGGTGAAAAGATTGATGAACATGATGTTAATGTTTATTTGGTTAACACAGGTTGGACTGGTGGAGCTTATGGTGTAGGTAAACGTATGAGTATTAAAGATACACGTGCATGTATAAATGCTATTCTTGATGGAAGTATTAATGATAGTGAATTTAGTACAACTATGACTTTTCGTCTTAATGTACCAAAAACATTAGGAGATATAGATCCAAATCTACTTAATCCTCGTAATGCTTGGTCTGATAAGGAAGTTTTTGATGCACAACGTGATAAACTTGCTGCAATGTTTATTGAAAACTTCCATCGTTATGATGATAATGGTGGTGAATTTGACTTTGCCTCAGCAGGTCCACAACTGTAATTTATATCAAATTATGACTCCTTATTTAATAGGAGTCATTTTCTCTCAATTAACTCTAAGAAATCTATAGTATAGTTACATAAATAAAATATTAAAGGATTTACTATGGATGTAAATAAAATTAGAAAATTTTGTCGTACTTTTAGAATTATACTTGGTTCAGCACTGATTGGATATGGTGTATTCTCTGGAAACACATGGTTCTACTTAGGTGTTATTCCTCTTATCGCGGGTATCGCAAATTTCTGTCCACTTTGTTTGATTACAAAAAAGTGTGATTTACCACAAAACTAGAAAATACAAAATAGTAAAAAAGCTAAATGGGATTTTCCCATTTATGCAAGGGATTCATTATGGATAAACTCACACAATATTTAAATGCTCATAAAAATGATGAACTACACCCCTCTGAAATAGCCAATCTTCTAAAAGATCTCAATGAAAAAAGTTTTAATGAAGCTGTTCAGTCAATACCTAAAGAGTTTATAGCAGATGTTGCACTAGAGCTTCCAGATAGATATTTTGAAGATATTATTGAATCATTTACTTCTCAAGAGTTAGCTAAATCTGTTGCAGAACTTGAGTCAGATGATCAGACAGATTTTATTCAAGAGCTTGAAGAGGTAGATCATACTATTGCAAAAGAAGTTTTTGAACAACTTCATAAAGATGATCAAGCAGATATTTTACATCTTAAGCAATATGATGAAGATGAAGCTGGTTCTTATATGCAAACAGAAGTATATACTGCCAATTTGCGTCATACGGTCAATGATGTCATAAAAGGGTTTGCAAAACTTAGAAAACAAGACGAGTTAGAAAATGTCTATTATCTTTTTGTAACAGAAGAAAATAGTATACTTCGCTATGGCATAGGATTAGATAATCTTTTGGTTTTTGATTTTGAAAAAACCTTACAAGAAAATATAGAAGAGAATCCTGAAAAGTATAAGCCTATTGTGGGTAAAAATCATGATGATATTCATGATATTGTACAAAAATTTCAAGAATATGATTTAAGCTCTATGCCTATTGTTGATGATAGAGGGATACTTCTTGGTCGTATTACTTCTGATGATATTTATGATATTATTAACGAACATGCAACAGATCAAATGTATAATCTTGCAGGGGTTAATGATGATGCTGAAGAAGATGAGAGTATCTTTAAAGCAGGAAAAACGCGTGCGGTTTGGTTAGGTGTTAACTTATTTACGGCTATTATGGCTTCTATTGTTATAGGTTTTTTTGAAGAGACGCTACAGAGTATTGTTGCTTTAGCTATTTTAATGCCTATTGTTGCCTCTATGGGTGGTAATGCTGGTACGCAAAGTTTAACTGTTGTCGTTCGTCAATTAGCACTTGGTGATATTGCAAAACATGATGCATATAGAACTATTAAAAAAGAGGTGATTCTTTCACTTGTAAATGGTTTTATTTTTGCTATAATCATGGGTACAATTGCTTCATTATGGTTTGATAAAGGTATGCTTGGTATTGTGATTGGGCTTTCTATGATTATTAATCTTTTGAGTGCAGGATTTTTTGGTTCGATGGTACCTCTATTACTGAAGAAAATGGAAGTTGACCCTGCCATAGGAAGTACCGTGATATTAACAACCGTGACAGATATTGTAGGCTTTTTTAGCTTTTTAGGTCTAGCGACCATTATTTTATTATAGAACTGTTAGGTTCACAAAGGATTATTTAGTCATATGGACTTGTTACTTTTATATTTTTTCGGAGCAGTTGCTATATCGTTTGTCTGCTCTATTTTAGAGTCAGTTTTACTCTCTGTAAGCATGGCATACATATCAGTTCTTGAAAAAGATAGACCTAATATAGGTAAAATTTTAAAATCTCATAAAATGGAAATTAATAAATCTTTAGCTTCTATTTTAATACTTAATACAATTGCTAATACCTTAGGTGCAGCAGTTGTTGGAGCACAAGCTGAGAGCCTTTATGGTACAGGTGCAGTCTTTTATGTCTCTATTATTTTAACGTTTGCTATCTTGTTTTTTTCAGAAATAATCCCTAAAACAATAGGTGCTGTTTACTGGAAATCTTTAGCCCCTACAGCAGCATATATTATTCGCTTTTTTATCTGGTTAACGTATCCTATTATTCTTATGACGCTTTTTGTTACTAACCGTATTAGTAAAGGTGATGATAGTATCAATTTGACAAAAGAAGAGCTTATTGAGAGTACACTTTTAAGTGAAGATGAAGGATTGCTTGGAGAAAAAGAGTCAGATGTAATAGAAAATATTTTGTTACTAGATAAAATAAGAATTAAAGAAATTCTTACACCAAGAACGGTAGTTTTTGGTTTAGAGGGGGAACGTACTATTAAAGATATAGTAGAGAATGAACCTGCTATATTTAAGTTTTCAAGAGTACCTGTTTATGATGGGAGTATTGAAGTTACGACAGGCATCGTTATGACAAAGAAAATTTTCAAACAAGCATTAACAGATGATAGTGTGACTTTAAATAGTATCCAAAAAGATATTTTTACACTTTCTGAAAACTTACCTGTATCTAAGGCACTTGATCTTTTTATTAAGAAAAAAGAGCATATGTTTTTAGTACTTGATGGCTATGACCAAACAGAGGGAATTGTAACCCTTGAAGATTGTGTAGAGACTATCTTAGGTGTAGAGATTGTAGATGAGAGTGATAGTGATGCAGACATGAGAGAAGTAGCAAAACATAAAATGCGTATGAAACGTAGATTAGATAATGTATCCAATACATCAATACAAGGACTATAATGTCATTAGCAACTTTAGGATTATCTGATAATATTTTAAAAGCACTTAAAGAGAAGGGCTATGAGTCTGCAACCCCCATACAAAAAGCACTCATACCTGTGATGTTTACACGTCGTGATATTATGGCAGGGGCTCAAACAGGAACAGGAAAAACAGCAGGATTTTCTTTACCTATTTTACAAGAGTTAAGTAAGAACTTTGTAGAAGGCAAACACTATCCTAAAGCAGTTATTATCGTTCCTACACGAGAGTTAGCAAAGCAAGTACATGCAAGTATCGAAGCTTATGGAAAGTACTTACCACTTAAAAGTATAGTCCTCTTTGGGGGAGCAAATCTTACTTCTCAAGCCAATAAACTAAGAAAAGGTGTAGATATTATTATAGCAACAAGTGGACGACTTTTAGAACATATTGGACAGAAAAATCTAAATCTTGATAGTGTAGATTATTTGGTATTAGATGAAGCCGATACTATTTTAGATATGGGTTTTGTACATGAAGTTGGTAAAATCTTAGAGCATCTACCTGAACGAAGACAAAATATATTAATCTCTGCAACACTTACAGGAAGCGTTAAACGTTTAGCTGAACGTATCTTAGAAAAACCAAGACTTATAGAAGTAGATAGCATGGGTACTTCAGCTCACTCTGTAGAGCAAATTGTATATCCTGTAGAGAAAGAGAAAAAATTAGAGTTACTCTCTTATCTTATAGGTTCTCGTAACTATAAGAGGGTATTGGTATTTGTACGTAAAAAAGAGGTTGCAGATGAAGTAGCTAAAGAGCTAAATCTCTCTGGACTAAATACTTCAGTGATTCATGGAGGTAAAAGTTCAGGAGAGAGAAGCCGTGCTTTAGAGGGCTTTAAAGAGGAGAAAATACGTGTACTTGTAGCTACCGATATCGCTGCACGTGGTCTTGATATTCCTCTTTTAGCTGTAGTTATCAACTATGATATTCCTCATGTAACGGGTGATTATATACACCGAATAGGTCGTACTGGTAGAGCAGGGGCTAAAGGTTTAGCTATCACACTTATCTCTCCTACTGAGATGGTTGCCTTAAAAGATGTAGAACGTCTGATGGGAAAGAGTTTACCTCAAGAGAAACTTGAAGGGTATGCACCTAAAGTAATAGTAATTCAAAAAGGTGCACGTAAAAATAAAAATGAACATAAAAATACAGATGGTGCTTTTGGTAAAAAAAAGAAAAAAAGTGTATTAGTACCCAAGAGTAAAAAACGTAAAATAACAAAAAGAGATGCATTTAAGGCGTATGATGCAGCAAAACCCAAGGTTGATAAAAAAGAGAAAAGAAATAGAAGAAAAAAGTAATATATTAATAAAGAGTTAATTCTTTTTACTTATAATACTTATTATAATATGGAGAAATGAATGTCAGATATTTCAAGAAGAAGTTTTTTTAAATTCTTAACTTTAACAGCAGGAGCTACTCTAGTTACTCATGCATCAAACAATGATAGTAGTTTACACACATTACATAAAACAAAATTATTAGAGAAAAACAGTAAACAAAAAAGAGTGGTTGTTGTGGGTGGGGGTATAGGTGGATTAACAGTTGCTGAAAATATTAAGGCAAATGATCCTAAAAATGAGATAGAAGTTATCATTTTAGAGAGAAATTCACACTACTTTGCTTGCCCTATGTCCAATACACTTTTTGGTGAGATTAAAGAGGTAGAAGATGAAAAAATACCTTTTATCTATACCTATAATAAAGCGGAGAAAAATCATAATATAGATGTTATTATCACAGAAATGATAGATGCAGATGTATCTAAAAAAATGATTACTACTACTTTAGGAACGATAGAATATGATTATGTAGTTGTTGCCCCAGGGATAGATTATAACTATAAAAAACTTTTTCCAACATGGTCTAGTGAGAAAATAAGAAGAGCAACAAAAGAGACACCTGCTGCTATGTTTGCAGACTCTGGAAAAGAAAAATATATTTTACTAGACCAACTACATGCTTGGAAAGAAGAGGGTGGAGAGGGTTATTTTGTTATTGTTCCCCCTAAAGGTGGAAAAGTAAGATGTAAGCCTGCTTCTTATGAAAGAGCTTGTATGGTTTCTGAGTATATCAAAAAATACAATTTACCTGGGAAAGTTTATATCTTAGATAATGCATCTAGTCCAAAAGCTAAAGGTCCTGTATTTATAGATATATTTATTAAAGAACATAGAGATACAATTGTCTTTAATGGTATGAGTGCAACAGAGATGGAAAATCGGATAAAAAAAGCTGGTTTTACCTTAGAGAACTTTAAGAAAAAAGCCAATTTTTCTAAAGTTACAGATTTTTTTGCTACGTGTAGTATTGAAGATGTAGATTTTGATAAAA
The DNA here is from genome assembly GCA_027068435.1 of Sulfurovum sp. Classification (GTDB taxonomy): domain Bacteria; phylum Campylobacterota; class Campylobacteria; order Campylobacterales; family Sulfurovaceae; genus Sulfurovum. The sequence goes on along the minus strand of JAMOTA010000050.1, from coordinate 16,184 downwards.
AAGAGATACAGTTTCATTATGCAGATAGTTTTGATGATGATGGTAAACAAGATAGTTTAAAGTATGCTATTGCAAATATTATTCCTTATCATAGAGGTAATAAAACAGCAGAACTTTTTGATGTAAAAAGAGATGCTTGGGGTGGTGTTATCTGTGCACCCAATAAGATTTACTCTGTGAGTGATTCAACGGTATATGTTGCAGGTGATATTATTGGCTATCATAAATTTGACCCCTCTGCACAAGCTTCATCTACTGTTGGTATGTTAACGGGTGAGAGTATTGCTAAGAGAATCTTACATGGAAAAGATGAGATAGATTTTACTAAAGTAGGAATCACCTGTTTCTCTATGGTATCAACTGCTCCACTTAAAGCGATTGAAATATCTAAGACTATTGTAGTTACTAAAGAGGGATTGGCAAAATCAGATAAAACTAAGTTAAGTATTCGCGAGGGTATGGGGCTTATAGGTTGGTATCAGGCGATGGTTGAAACACCATTTAAATATTAATAACTAAAGGAAATAAAATGGCAGCAGTAGCAGAAGATATTGGATGTAGTAATGAGAGTTGTGTAGATGCACCAAAGTGTCAAAGAACCGTTATCTATGAAGATGGAACAGCTAGAGAAGTTAAAAGTTTTGGTGGTACACCAGAAAAAGGTTGTGGAAAATTTATCCCTAAGAAATAGTAAATACGCTTATGTATGGTGAGTTTTCTCACCATATTTAGTTCTCCAATAACTCTTTTGAAATACCATATATCCCTAGTGCTTTCCCCTCAAATCTACTTACATTATTGTTATATATCCATTGTAATATAAATTTATTACTAAGATTATGAGTTATTTCACTGTTTTCTAAAAAAGAGTTACCTACATAGGGTTTAATTTTGTATTCGTTTATACGACAGTTATGGGTAGTTTGAAAACTGTTTGGTTTTAAAACACTCTGTTTTTCTGTGGGTTTTTTTGTAGGGTTTGGTGTTACACTATTTTTAGAAGAGTTACATGAAGTGAGTAAGAGTATATAGAATAAAAAAAGTACTATGTATGATTTTTTTATAACTGACATAAATTCTCTTTTACTCTATACTATCTAACCAAATCTCAAAATCAACATCACTTGCCATCTTCCAATCTGCTCTTGGACTTAGAGAAATAGTACCTACCTTTGGACCATCAGGCATGCAAGAACGTTTAAATTGTTGGGTGAAAAAACGTCTTAAAAATAGTTTTAACCACTTAGATATACTCTCTTCATTGTATTTAGTATCAAACGCTATAGTTGCAAGAAAGAGTATTTTACTTGGGCTTGCTCCGTACTTTATAAAGTGGTAGAGAAAGAAGTCATGTAAGGCATAAGGTCCTATGATGTTTTCAGTCTCTTGAACGATAGTGCCATCTTCATGTGGAAGTAGTTCAGGACTTATAGGTGTATTTAAAATATCATCTATTATATGTGTTATGGCTCGGTTTGCTTTAAAATACTCTATAACATACTGTATAAGCGTTTTAGGTATACCAGAGTTTACTGCATACATACTCATATGGTCACCATTGTAGGTACTCCAACCAAGGGCTATTTCGCTTAAATCCCCTGTACCTATGACAAGTCCACCCTCTTTGTTTGCTATATTCATTAATATGGAAGTTCTAGCTCTTGCTTGAACATTCTCATACGTAACACTAAGTTCTTCCCTATCATGTTCTATAGCTTCAAACTCTTTAAGAGAGAGTTCTGTAATATCGATACTCTTAAGTGTGACATCTAAGGCTTTACACAGTTCTGCTGCATTAGATTTAGTACGGTTTGTTGTTCCAAAGCCAGGCATTGTTATGGCTATAATATTTCTCTTATCCCAATTCATAATCTCAAAAGCTCTATGTGTAGAGAGTAGGGCAAGTGTAGAGTCAAGTCCACCACTTATACCAATAACGGCTTTTTTAATGTGAGCATGGTTCATACGTTTAATCAGTCCATGGGCTTGGATTTGTACTATCTCATCACAGCGATGTTTTTTCTGTGTATAACGTGAAGGGACAAAAGGCATAGGATTGATATCTCGTTGTAATGTAGAGATAGTTGGTAAGTTTTCTACTTTAATGGTACGTGTCTTTTTTCGCCGTCCATCACAGTAGCTAGATTCATTTAAACGTAGCCAGCTTAAGCGTTCCAAATCTACATCAGCGGTTATAAGAGTATTCTCTAGGCTAAACCGTTTATTTTGAGCTAGAGTAGAACCATATTCGCAGATGATAGCATGACCACCAAAAACGGTGTCTGTAGTAGATTCTCCTACACCAGCAGAGGAGTAAACATACGCTGCCATACAGCGACTGCTTTGTGTACGTACTAACTCTTCACGATACTCTGCTTTTCCTATGAGTTCATTACTTGCACTTAAATTAAAAAGAAGATTTGCACCATTACTTGCCATGTGGTTACTTGGAGGGGTTACTGCCCATAAATCCTCACAAATCTCTATACCAAAAGTCATATTTTTATTATCTGTAAATAGGAGGTCAACTCCAAAAGGTATCTCTTTACCTAAAAGTTCGGTAGTACTTTTTACAATATCTCTTCCACTTACAAACTGACGCTTCTCATAAAATTCTTTTTTATTTGGTAGGTAACTTTTAGGTACAAGAGCAAGTATCTCTCCACTTTGAATGACTACAGCACAGTTATAGAGTCTATCTGCATCAATTAGTGCAATACCGAGGATAACGATGCTATTTATCTCTTTCATATTTTCTAATATAGTATTTAATGCACTATTTTGTGAAGCGATAAGTGTCTGGTTAAGAAGAAGGTCACTAGCAGTGTATCCTGTAAGCGTAAGCTCTGGAAATACAACGACACTAACCTCTTTATTATGGGCTTCTTTAATGAGTGTTAAAATTTCTTTGGCATTTTTAGAAGGGTTTCCTACAATAGTTTTGTTTACAGCTGATGCTACACGATAAAATCCAAACATCGTTATCCTTTAAATATCAGATTTGTTGGTGCGTCAGAAAACGCACCTTAGTAAAAAAGATTATGCTTTAGAAGCTACAACTTCAATAGACTCAATATCATCATTACCTTCAATGCTATCAAGAACCATAAAGCTATCTGTATCATCTTCTTCTATTGCACCAAATACTGTATGTACACCATCAAGGTGAGGTGTTGCTACAAAAGTGATGAAAAATTGGCTTCCACCTGTATTTGGTCCAGCATGAGCCATAGAGAGTGTTCCTCTTCTGTGTGGTTCAGTACTTGTATCTGTCTCACAATCTATTTGCCAATCAGGTCCACCTGTTCCTGCCATACCTGAGTTGTCAGCTGAGTGTGGACAACCACCTTGAGCCATAAATCCTGGGATTACTCTGTGAAATTTAAGGTTATTGTAAAAACCTTCTTCTGAAAGGTGTGCAAAGTTTGCCACAGTATTGGGTGCATCATGAGGGTAAAGTTTTACCCAAATAGTCCCTTTAGACGTGTTAAATTTAGCATAGTTATATGTATCCATAATCTCTTGAGCGATATCGTATCTTTTTGATTCTTTTCCAAACATATGTGTTTAGTCCTTATATATTAAAATTTAGTTATTATTATACCAATATTTATTTAGGGGTATATAATGGAATTATGTGTTGCACTTGATTTATCATCAGCAAAAGAGAATTTAGCATTGGCAGAGTCACTTAAAGGCTACAGTATTTGGATGAAAGTAGGGTTTCGTGCCTATATCCGTGATGGAAAGCCTTTTATAGAAGCGTTAAAAGCTATCAATCCAGAATTTAAGATATTTCTTGATTTAAAACTTTATGATATTCCTAACACTATGGCAGATGCAGCAGAAGAGATTGCTAAACTTGGGGTAGATATGTTTAACATACATGCTTCAGCAGGAGCTGTGGCTATGAAAACAGTTATGGATAGACTCTCTAGCTATGAAAAACGTCCTTTGGTGTTGGCTGTAACTGCTTTAACCTCTTTTAATGAAGCAAATTTTCAACTTATTTATGAAAAAACTATAGATGAAAAAGCTGAACAGTTTGCTAAAATATCTTATGAAAATGGTTTAGATGGAGTTGTCTGTTCTACTTTTGAGAGTAGGGCTATTAAAAATGCTACAAGTGAAGCATTTTTAACACTCTGCCCTGGAATACGTCCTTTTGGTGAAGATGCAGGAGATCAACAACGTGTAGCTACTTTAGAGTTAGCTCAAAAAGAGGGTGTGGATTACCCTGTGATAGGAAGACCTATCTATAAAGACGAAAATCCACAAGCTAAAGTAGAGCAGATACTTAAAGTGATGTACCCATAATGCGTCCATGTTACTGTAAAAGTGGACTGCTTTTTTCTCAATGTTGTGAACCTATTTTAAAAGTAGAAGTGGTGGCACAAACAGCACTTACACTTATGAAGTCACGCTATAGTGCCTACTGTTTAGGTGATGTAAATTATCTTCAAGCAACTACACATGACCATATATGGAGTGATGAAGAGCTTAAAATGATACAAGATTGGGCAGACAATAGTTTTTGGCAACACTTAGAGATAGTAAACTCTTCAGAAGATAGAGTAGAGTTTAAAGCCTATTATATCTATGAGGGTAAACAGCATGTTCACCATGAAAAATCGGTATTTGTAAAAGTTAATGATATGTGGAAGTATGTAGATGGTGAGATACTTGAAGATAAAATTGATTTTTTACGCAATGAAAAATGTATCTGTCAAAGTGGTTTAAAATATAAACGTTGTTGCTTTCTCAAAATAAAAGCGTAAACAACGACGTTTATGCTTCTACTCACACATCGCTTGTTTTAACTTCTCTTGATTAAGCTTTTTAATAAGCTTAACTGAAAGTTCAGTATAACGCTCGTTATCTAAGTTTAGTGCAGTAATAATAGCACCTGATGGTACATCTTCAGCCCATGATTTAAGTAGTTTCAACTCTTTTTTTGTAAGTTTTACTTTAAGTACGTTAAGTAATTCCTCAGACTCTTTTAGTGGACGAACAAGCTTTTTTATATGTTTTTCTATCTCTGTATTTAATGTTGACATTTCATCTCCTTAGATGGTGTTATTTTGAAATTTGCAATAGTAAAAGATACCCTAACCCTGCCATGAAGATGGTACCAAAAAGGTTGAGTCCCATACTGGCAAAAGCGCGTATATATTGACCTGATTCTAGTAAAAAGAAACTCTCCATAGCAAAAGTAGAGTATGTTGTCAATGCTCCTAATATACCTGTTATCATAAATGTTCTCAAATAAGGAGAGAGAGAAGTATTTAGATGAAAATAAGCAAAAAGTATCCCTATAAGTAAAGAACCCAACAGATTGACGGTGAGTGTACCTAAGGGAAGTGCATGTATAAAATGCTTATTTACTAGGTGATTAATGATAAACCGTAAAGTAGCCCCTATGGCACCACCACTAGCGGCTGCGATTATACTTAGTGTATTCACTGTCTATTACCTCTTGCATTTGTGTATGTAAATCTTCAAACCATGTATCTTTTGCATTTTTTACATCTATAGTAGGTAAAAACTTATAATGTACTGTACCACTATGTCCTGTTTTATCATGCTCATTTAGTATATGTTTACTACCTGTGATAACAATGGGTTGTATTTTTAACTTTAATTTATTGGCTATAATTCTTGTTCCTTGTTTAAAAGAGAGTAAAGACTGCTCTTTTGTACGTGTTCCCTCTGGAAATATAGCAACTCCTCTGTGTAACTCTTCTTTAGATAGCTTAACATCTTTAATAAGCTTAATAAGTCCTGCTTTGTTACCTCTATCTAGTGAAATCATCTCTCCTTGACGTAGAAGATTACCAAACCATGGTGCATCAAATAACTCTTTTTTGGCTACCCATCGAAGATGATTGTTCTGTAATGCTTCCATCGCAACAATATCAATAATACCTTGATGGTTCATCACATACATGTCGGCATTTAAGTCCATCTCACCCTCTTTAACAACTTTACCCCCTAACATAAAGAGTGTAAGTTTGTTAATATAATGCACGATAGTACTTTTATGTTTATCAAATATCATTAATGCAGGTATCATAAGGATAGCTGTATTTAATGAAATAACTAATGCTCCCCAGTAAAACCTAATTGTGGCAAAGATCTTCATTTTTTATCCATCCAATTATTCCTTTTTTGTATTCAACTTTCCAAAACAGTTCATGTTGACCTAGTTGCATTGTCTGAAACTTATCTTCTACATAAGTACTAATGCTACTTGAATTTGTAGGTAAAATATAGAGTGGTGAACCCTGTTTTATACATATCTTCTCGTGTGGTATGTAGAAAGTTAAAAGTGTAATCAATGCTACAACACCTAAAATCAAGTAAAAGAAGTCTCTTTTTGTTGCAAACATCAAAAAGAAAAAGAGTACGAGAAATATAAATGTAAATTTCTTTAGTTTTTCAAAATTCCCCTCTTTAGGATTAAGGTCTGACTGTGTTGCTACACTTGAATCTGCAAGTTCTACAGGAATTTCAAGAAAATCATACTGTTTTTTAATAGTATTAAAGTAGCTAAATTTTAATTTGTCTTGCTTAATAGGTAAAACAACATAGAAGTCAACTTTAACTTTTGCATGTTTTCTTTTTAGTTCTTCTATGCCTGACTCTTTAATCTGCTTAAGTTTCATATCTTCAATATTGGCCTCATATGCTTCTATGGAAAGTGTAACTAGATGATGGTTCTCATCATAATTTGAAACTTGATAACTTTTAATCTTCATATCAGCAGCAAGAACTCCACAAAAATCTTTTCTCTTTTTGAGTGAAACCAAAGAGATAGTCTGTGGACTAAAAGTGATATCAAGATTTTTAGACTTTATAAAAAGTTTAGGAATCTTAATATCATTTTTTAATGCTTTAAAGTAGAACGTGTAAAAACGGTCACTTCCATTATTGATAACCAAAGGTTTTTTAAAAAGTGGTTGAACACTACTTTGTGTATCGAAAGTAAAAGATGGGTACTGTTTTGTTGAAGATATTTCTATTATAGTAATAGGAAAAAGTTGATTCTCATATACTTTTTTGGGTACATAGCTATATTTGTATTCACTCTGTGCTATGAGTAAGGTTGAAAAACTAAAGAGTATAACCCATAAAAATAAAACAGAGCGAAAAAGTAACATTATGCTTCAAAACCTTTAAGCATACGAACACCATCTTCTGAACCCAATATAGCTTCTAAAGCACGTTCAGGGTGTGGCATAAGACCAAATACATTTTTAGCTTCATTACATACCCCTGCTATAGAAGTAATCGAACCATTGATAACAACAGGCTCTCCGTTTTCGTCCGAATAACGAAGAAGTATCTGTTCATTTTTCTCTAAGAGTGCAAAACCTTCATCATCGATGTAGTAGTTACCATCTGCATGAGCAATAGGAACGTTTAATACTTCACCTTTGTTACATTTGTTTAAAAATGCATTATCATTGTTAATAACACAAAGATTTTGATGTTTAGAGATAAAATGTAAGTTATTGTTACGTTTTAATGCCCCAGGAAGAAGACCTGCTTCTGTAAGGATTTGAAAACCATTACAGATACCAAGTACTTTACCTCCATCATTTGCAAAAGAGATTACAGCTTTCATCACAGGAGAAAATCTAGCAATAGAACCTGAACGTAAATAGTCACCATAAGAGAATCCACCTGGTACTACTACCAAATCTATATTTTCTGGTAAAGTATTCTCTTCATGCCATACAAGTTCAGTAGTGTGTCCTAATTTTTCAAAAGCATATTGGGTATCAAATTCACAGTTTGTTCCTGGAAATCTAAGTACAGCTACTTTCATTAGTTTATCTCTATAGTGTAATCTTCAATAACAGTATTAGCTAGAAGTGTTTCACACATCTCTTTTGCTTCAGCTTCAGCTTTTACTTTATCAGTAGTGCTAAGTTTAATAATGATTTGCTTACCAATACGTACATCATCTACACCATCAAAACCTAAAGAGTCAAGTGCATGATGAGCCGCTTTACCTTGTGGGTCTAAAACACCTTCTTTTAAAAATACGTTAATTGTCGCTGTCATTTCTTCTCCTATATTTAATATGTGTGTCGCATTGTAGCGACTTTAGATAAGATAATACGTGCTTATCTATTTATGATTCTGTCTAGTACTACTCTGTAAGCTTCAGTAAGCCCACCTAAACCTTCTCTAAAACGGTCTTTATCTAGTTTCTCATTTGTTTTTGAGTCCCAAAGTCTAAAGTTATCTGGACTTAACTCATCAATAAGAATAATGTTTCCATTGCTATCTCTACCAAACTCTAATTTAAAGTCAACTACTGTAATGTCAAGCTCTGCATAGAAGTCTGTTAAAATCGTATTGATTCTACGTGCCATAAATCTTATGTATTCAAGTTCTGAAGTATCTTTTACTAAGTTTAAGATAAGACAGTGTTGATCATTAAGTTTAGGGTCACCTAACTCATCGTTTTTATAGTCAAACTCTACTAAAGTAAAAGGTAAAACTGTTTTATCTTTGATACCAAGGTTTCTACTTAAAGAACCTGTAGCGATGTTTCTTACTATCACTTCTATGTAAATAACTTCTGCTTTTTTATGAAGCATGTGGTTATCGTCCATCATCTCTACAAAATGAGTAGGGATACCTTTTTCATTAAGGTATTTAAAAAGTTCAGTAGAAATTTTATTGTTTAATGCACCTTTTCCCTCTTCACTTGATTTTTTCTCACCGTTAAAAGCGGTTAAGTCATCTTTAAATTCTGAGATATAAAGATCGTCATTATCTGTTGACCAAATTTTCTTTGCTTTACCCTCATATACTAATGTCTTTTTCTCTGCCATCATTTTCTTCCTTTGTTTGTTATAATAAGTACTTTGAGTATATTTACGGCACTTTTAAGTTGTGCATCCTTGTAGAGCTGCTCTTCAGTAATAATAGTTTTGTTTAAATCTTCTACTGAACTCTCCTTACTCTTTGTGTCGTTGTTATCTACTCTTATGCTCTTGATAGTTGCATTAATGTCTATTTTTTCTAGTTCACTCTCAAGATGTTTTTTGAGGTCTTTCTCTTTTAAAAGTAAAGAGTCCTCTTTTTTAGCTATCTCACCTGAATGAATAATAATATCTGGTGTAACACCCACGGCTTGAATGGTACGTCCACTTGGTAAGTAGTATCTTGCAACTGTGAGTTTAAGTGCCTCTTTTGTTGCAATAGGGATAACTATCTGTACCGAACCCTTACCAAAGGTCTTCTCACCTATAACAATAGAACGGTTAAAGTCTTGTAATGCACCAGATACAATTTCACTAGCACTTGCCGAACCTCCGTTGACTAAAATAACAATAGGAGTAGTGGTGTCACTCCCTTCTTTGTGTGCTTCGTAGTTAAGGTTCTCTGTTTTTGATTTACCTTTTTGACTAACAATAACACCCTCTTTAACAAACAGATCTACAAGACCCACTGCTTGGTCAAGTAGTCCACCAGGGTTGTTTCTTAAGTCTAAAATAATCCCATCTTTTTTGTCGTGACTACTTAGTGCTTTTTTTACATCTTCTACTACTTTTTGGTCAAATGAAGCTACATGAATGTAGAGTAATTTCTCGTTAATCGTTTTAACATAGACAGATTGAATCTTAATAATATCTCTAGTGATTTTTATCTTAAGAGGTTTTGGCTCTTTTTTTCTAATAATAGTTAAAACAATATCTGTTTTTGGTTTACCACGCATAAGTTTAACTGAGTCATCGATATTCATCCCAATAGTGGATTGGTTATCTATCTTTAAAATAATATCACCAGACTTTACACCAGCTTTAAATGCTGGGGTTTCAGATATGGGAGCAATAACAGTTAATGCACCATCTTTCATGCCAATAGAAATACCCAACCCACCAAACTCACCTTTTGTTTGTACGGTTAAAGCTTTGTACGCTTTAGTGTCCATAAAACTAGAGTGAGAATCAAGGTTGGACATAAGTCCTTTAAGTGCTTTGTCTATGAGTGTAGTGGTATTTATCTCATCGACATACTCTTCTTCTATGAGGCTAATTATCTGTGTAAACTTAATGTAAGCTTCTAATTTTTCTTTTGCTGATGACTCTTTAGTTGGACTTTGTGCTTGAGCAAAAGAACCAAGAAGGTATGCAGCTGTCAAGGTAGAAAACAAACCCGTGGCAATAATTTTTTTACTTTTTTTAATCATAATACTCTTTCATAAACTATCAATATAGAACTAATTTCATTATTTTATTTAAAAAGGACTAAAAGATGGCTTTTATCTAAAGTATTGATGCAAGTGGATAATAATATGGTATTTTAACTATGCATTGCATCTTCTAAACTAAAACCTTGTACAATAGAAAAATTATAATTTATAGGACTGAACTAATATGAACAAACTTACACTTGAAACATTAGAGAGATGGCTATGGGATAGTGCTGATTTGATGAGAGGGCATATTGATAGTTCTGATTTTAAGAACTACATATTTGGACTACTCTTTTTAAAGAGAGCCAATGACCAATTTGTTGAAGAAGCAAATATCTCTGTTAGTGAAGATAGTGTAAGTTTAGAAGAAGCACTTCTTGATGAAGACTACCACCAATTTTTTATTCCTACTGATGCCTATTGGTCTGAGCTAACTAAAAAGACTGAGAACATTGGTCAAGCTCTTGATAAAGCTTTTTCTCTTATAGAAGAAAACAATCCTCAACTTGAAGGTGTTATGACTGCTGTTCATTTTGGAGACACTGAGAAACTTCCTGATGAACTTTTAGCACGACTTCTACAACACTTCAATAAATTCTCTCTTGCTAATGAACACTTAGACAATCCAGATATTCTTGGAAGTGCTTACGAGTATCTAATCCGTGAGTTTGCTGATGATGGTGGAAAAAAAGGTGGAGAGTTTTACACTCCAAAAGAGGTAGTTAATCTTGTGGTCAATCTTATCAAACCAGAAGCAGGAAATAGTATCTATGACCCTACTTGTGGAAGTGGTGGTATGCTCATTCAAAGTGCTAACCATATCAAAGCAAATGGTGGAGTTGTTGGTAAGTATGTAGATGCCAAACTTTATGGTCAAGAGAAAAACCTTGGAACTTGGGCTATATGTAAAATCAATATGATTGTTCATAACTTCAAAGATAGTGATATACGAAAAGGCGATACTCTTTCTTCTCCAAAACACTTAGAAAATGGCGAACTTATGACTTACGATAGAGTTATAGCAAATCCACCTTTTTCACTTAAAAAGTGGTGGCATCCAGCAGAGATAGATATAAAAACAGATGAAAATGGCAAAGAGATAGCACCAAAATATAATAGTGTAGTCTCAGATGAGTATGGAAGATTTAAGTATGGCATACCACCAAGGGGTTATGGAGATTTAGCATTTGTTCAGCATATGGTAAGTGTTCTTAAAAATGATGGTCGTATGGGTGTTGTTCTTCCTCACGGAATATTATTTCGTGGTGGCACTGAGGGGAAAATCCGTCAAGGCTTGTTAAACGATGACATAGTAGAAGCGATAGTTGGACTTCCTGAGAAGCTCTTTTATAACACGGGCATACCAGCAAGTATAATCATAATCAATAAAAGCAAAGCAGATAATTTAAAAAACAAAGTAGTATTTATAGATGCTTCAAGTGAATATAAAGACGGTAAAAACCAAAACACTCTGACACAAGAAAATATCAAAAAAATAGTTGATGGGTATGATGGGCTTGAAACGATAGATAAGTTTATGAGAGTTGTAGATATGAGTGAGATAGTTGATAATGACTACAACCTTAATATCTCACGATACATTGATACAAGTGAAGATGAAATTATCATAGATATAAAAGCTGTCAGAGTTGAGATAAAAGAGCTTGAAACAAAAGAGCAAGAGATAGATAAAAAGCTAAATGATTATCTTACAAGTTTAGGTTTTTAAGATGGTCGCAGAGGGTTATAAAGAAACTGAGATTGGGGTTATTCCTGAGGATTGGGAAGTTAAACAAATAAAAGATTTTTCAATAATTGCTACTGGGAATACACCACCAACAAAGGATATAAATAATTATGGAGCTGAATATCCTTGGATTACACCTACGGATATAGGAAGTAAAAAGAATATATTTATCGGAGCAAGAAGTTTATCAAGTCAAGGTTATTCCAAAGCACGACAATTGCCACAAGACACTGTTTTAATTACATCAATAGCGAGTATAGGTAAAAATGCTATATTAAAAAAACAAGGTTCTTGTAATCAACAAATAAATGCTATTTTACCATCAAATAATCATATATCAGAATATGTATATTATTGGTTTGAAAACAATACAAGTAAAATAATTGGATTAGCTGGACAGACTGCTGTATTGATGATAAATAAAACAGATTTTTCAAATATTAAAATCCCACTCCCACCACTAAAAGAACAAGAAAAAATAGCTGATATTCTCTCAGCTGCTGATGAAAAGATAGATGCTATTGCTTCACAAATTCAAAAAGCTGAAACACTTAAAAAAGGGCTACTACAAAAGCTACTAAGTGAGGGTATAGGACATAGTGAGTTTAAGGATAGTGAGCTTGGGAAAATACCTGAGAGTTGGGAGGTTGTTGAGCTTGGAAGTTTTTCAAAATCAATAAGTAAAAAAAATAAAGACAATGTAATAACTGATGTTGTATCTGTAACAAAATATGATGGAATAGTTAATTCATTAGAATACTTTAATAAAAAAGTATTTAGTGATAATATTACTACATATAAAATTATTGAACGAAATCAATTTGCCTATGCCACCATTCATTTAGATGAAGGTTCAGTAGGTTTTCTTGATATATTTGATATAGCAGTTTTAAGTCCTATGTATTCAGTATTTGAAATTGATTATAAAAGAGTTGATAGAAGTTATTTTTATTCATTAGTAAAGTCTCATAAAATGATAAAAATTTATGAACATATAGGATTAGGTAGTGTTGAAAGAAGAAAGTCTATATCTTTTAATATTTTCAAAAAAATCAAAATTCCACTTCCACCACTTGAAGAACAAAAACAAATAGCCGAAATATTATCAACTGCTGATGAAAAGTTAGAAGTGCTTCGTGCTAAAAAAGAGAACTATGAAATACTTAAAAAAGGTTTATTACAGAAGCTTTTGAGTGGAGAGGTTAGGGTTTAGAAGATGAAAATAAGAAAAATTGATAGATTAGCTGATGCTGTAAAATTTTATCAAGATATTATGGAGTGTGATGAAGACATAATTAGCTTAGATTTTTCTAATGCTTCATTTATTAGAAATAACTATTTGTCAATACTTGGTTTAGCACTTGAATTACAAAAAAAAGATGGTAAAGAGATTAAGATTATTCCACCATTAGCAACAACAGTTAAAAATTCTATAAAAAGAATAGGATTTTTATCAAGATTTTCAGATGATAGTATTGGTATTGACAATAATAATACAATGGTAAAATATACTCATATACCACTTGAAAATTATGACCAAGCACTTGCTGAATTTTATATGTATTTTAAGCAGCAACTTGAAAGAAAAGTCCAAAACTTATCTCCTGAATTATCTAATAAAATAATACAGAAAATATTTGAATTATTTTCTAATGTATTTAGACATAGTGAAAGCGAATTGGGTTTATTTTGTTCTGGTCAATTTTATCCAAGTAATGATAAGTTTTATTTTACTATTGTTGATGGTGGTATAACTATTAAAAATAATGTAAATAAATATTTCAAAAATAAATTTAATAAAAAGAAAACATTAGGAGATAAAATATTTGGAACAAAAAAGTTTGAAAATAAGAGTGGTCTTGAAGCAATAAAGTGGTCTATGGAAGAGAAACATTCAACTACTGGTGAGGGCGGATTAGGATTAAGTTTATTAAGAGATTTAATTCTTAAAAGTAATGGTGTTTTAGATATAGTTTCAAATGATGGATATTATTTTATAAGAAATAATGAAGTAGGTGGAAATATATTAAGTAGTTCTTTTGATGGGACGATTATCAGTATAGGATTGGATACAGATATAAATAAATATTTTTATTTAGTAGGAGAAAAAAATGAAGATTAGTGTATTAGATGTAATAGGAAAGAGTATAGGTATCTCAACAGATGATGGCAAGAAGCTAAATAATGTTATTGTAAAAGAAATAAGAGATGGCAATAGTGTAGAAGTTTCTTTTGAAGGTATTGATATGATAATATCTCATTTCTTAAATGAGGGTGTTGGAAAGCTTTATAAAATTTTCCATAAAAAAGATTGGGATATGTTAGATAAAGGTGTGTCTTTTAGTGGGTTAAGTTCTGACGATAAAGAATTATTATTAACAAAAGTAATACCAACATCAAAAAGCCATTTCTCAGATGAAAAAAATAGCGAGAGAATACAAAAGGATATACTAAAATGAGTATAGACTTTTCAAGTGCCTATAAAATTAATAAGAATGATAATGTATTTTTGGATACAAATATTTTAATTTTTTTATTTTCTCCTGATTTTGTATCTTCAAATGAATATCAAGTAGATACTTATTCTAAAATATTTGAAATGCTTGTTGAAAAACAAAATAATATGTATATTAATTCTCTTGTCGTATCAGAGTTCTTGAATAGATGTTTAAGAATTGATTTTGATAAAAATTTTCAAGATGATAATAAGTCTAAACATTATAAGAATGATTATAGAGGAAGTTCTGAATATAAACAAACATTAAATATACTATTAAAATTATTACACAAGATGCTAAATGTATTTAAGATACAACAATTAGATGATGACTTTTCTAAATTTGAAACTATCTCAGAGTTTGAAAAATCTGATGAATTGGACTTTAATGATTTAGTTATATCAAGAACTGTATTAAATCAAAACTTAAAATTATTATCTGATGATAAAGATTTTGATAACTATGATGGTATAAATACTAAGTGGTATCTATAAATTAAAATGAATAAACTATGAGTGAATACCTACAATCAGAACTACCAGCAATAGAGCTATTTCAAAAGCTTGGATATGATTACTTTGATGCCAAAGGCGAAATGTATAAAGTTGTTCTTGAAGATAGACTAACAACTTCATTAAAGAAAATCAACCCTTGGCTAAGTGAAAACAACATACAAAAAGTAAGTAGAAAGATATTGGCAGTAAGTGGAAGCTCGCTTATGGAGATAAACTCTGAAATCCATAAGCTAATAACAAAGGCGGATGCTCTATCACTCAAACCTACACCAGAAGAACACCCAAAAGCTGTAAGATTTATAGATTATGAAACGATAGAAAACAATGAGTTTCTTGTAGTAAATCAGATGAAGTTCAAAGGTCAAAGGGCTAACTCTATTCCTGATTTAGTTGTGTTTGTAAATGGTCTTCCACTTGCTGTTATAGAAGCCAAAAATCAAACCATAGATATAAGTGATATTCCAGATTTAGACTACTATCAAACCAATTCGCCAAAACTATTTCACTATAACCAAATCATAGGTGCTATTAATCGTATATCTGGTTTATATGGAACAATAGAAGCATCAATGAAGTTCTACTCAAAATACAATGAAAAAGCGACTGGGGAGCTTATAGAGTTGTGTGAAGATGAGCCAACACCACAAGATATTTTAATCTATAACCTATTTGAGAAGAGAAGATTTCTTGACATCATAAAATACTTTGTGATTTTTGAAGTTGTTGAGGGTAAAGTCATCAAGAAACTACCAAGATACCAACAACTTCGTGCTGTAAATAAAATAGTTGATAGACTTAAAAATGAAAACCGTGGTGGTGTAGTTTGGCATACACAAGGAAGTGGTAAATCTATTACTATGATTTATCTGGCTTCCAAGTTAAGAGCTGCTACAAGTGGATTTGATAATCCTACTATTTTGATTTTAACAGATAGAACAGATTTAGATAATCAAATTAGAAGCACCTTTAATCGTGTTGGTTTTTCAAATATAAATCAAGCAAACTCTATCACACACTTAAAGACACTACTCAAAGATAGCTATGGTAAAACACTCACTTCTACTATCCAAAAGTTTCAAGAGAGAGCTGAAGAGAAAAAAGAGATTGAAGTCCTAAGTGATAAAGAAAATATATTTGTTCTTATAGATGAAGCCCATAGGAGCCAATATGGACTAACTGCGTCCTATATGAGACAATCACTTCCAAAT
>JAMOTA010000049.1 GCA_027068435.1 Sulfurovum sp. | reverse complement strand
GTCAAAGATCACTCAATAACACTCTTTTTAGCTACTCACTAAACGTCCATGTGTTGTTGGACGCGTATTATAGCACCTTACTCTCCTATTGTCAAGTGGTTTTTGTAATTTATTGTGATTTCTTTTTATTTTATCATTTACATGTCGTAGTCAGGGGAAATTATAGGATTGTTATAGAAGAGTTTTTTAATTAGAAAGGCTACATAGCTACCATTTATATGATAGCTATGTAGTATAAAGAGATGGAGATTAAATCTCTTCAGCCATTTGTACATCGTATAGTATATCATCCATTGGATGTCTATACATAGGCATAGCAAGACGTTTTTCATCAAGTACATGACCGATAAACCCAATACTTCTACCAACGATAAAGAATGCATTAAGCGTACCAGAAGCGATAAATTCATTAATCTCTTCTTCCTCATAACCTAGCGCTCTCCACATATCTACCATAAGAATACCAATAGTACCATCAACGTTAAGAATTAAATTCTCTTTTTTAGATGTAGTTAAAGCTTCAACAGTTTTAGCATAATCAAGAAGTGGTGTTGCTGGGAAATGTTCAGCAGCAAAGTTCATAAGCCCTGTAACTCTTAAATCTGGATTTTTTAATGATTTGATACGATGACCAATACCTGGGATTGGAATACCTTGTTTCTTCATGTGTCCTAAGAACTCTTTTGGAGAAAGACCATTGTCATCTGCATATTTGAAATGCTCTGCAGCACCATCAATTGCTCCACCAAATCTTGGTCCAATAGTAAGAAGACCAGTTACAAGTGATTCAACTACAGATTTACCTGCTCTTGCTGTTACCTTAGCATTATGAGCACCAGAAACTGCTGGACCATGGTCTGCTACAGTTTTAATAACTGTTTCAATGAACTCTGTAGCCCATTTTGGATACTGTTTTTTAAACCATAAAAGTGAAATAACATCACCAATACCTTTACCAGTATCTGGAGTTGCAACACTAGAGATTGGGAAACCTGCATAAGTACACTCTTCACCACGATCATCAGAAATAGTACAAATAAACTCTTTACTTCTTCTAACAGTAGGACATACATTCATTGCTGGTTCTGGGATATCTTTAATAACACCTTCTGCATGAAGCTCATGATAAACTGCAGCAATAATTTCAGGTAAATCATTAAATGAACCTGGAACATGAATACCAGCTTCTCTCATTGCATTATTTTTATACTCAGCAGTTTCCATTTCGCCATTTGCAGAAGCACCTGCATGACCAAACTGAACGCCAGAGTCATAATACTTAGCAATTGTACCAATACACCACGCAATAATTGGTTTTGTAATAGCACCAGATTTAACAGCTTCAATTACTTTATACTCTTCAGTACCACCAACTTCACCTAGAAGAATCATATATTTAACTTCTGGGTTTTTCTCCATTCTAAGAAGGTTGTCAATAAATACAGACCCTACGAATCTGTCTCCACCAATAGCTACACCCTCAGCAATACCATCAGCATTAATAGCAATAATATTGGAAAGTTCATTAAATAATCCACCTGAACGTGTTACAAGTCCACAAGAACCTGCACGGTGAAGTTTAGAGTTAACAATATTAGTAATCGTACCACCAATGTTTGCTACTTTAAATGCACCTGGAGTAATAGCACCAACTGTTGCTGGTCCTATAATAGTTACATTTTTCTCACGAGCAGTTTGGTTCATACCACGTGCTAAACGTTCAGGGATACCCTCAGCTGTAATCATCATAGATGAAAAACCACCAATTTCAAGCGCTTCCATAGTAACATCATATGCTGTTCTAAAAGATGCAAAGTTCAATAAAACATCAGCTTGTGGCTGTGCAGCTTTCGCTTCAGCAGTTGTTTTAAAGAGTGGAATCATCACTTCGTCTGGTCCAAAGAAAAATTTATCAAATTTATTATTTGATGTAGGAGCTACTATTGCAGCCACTGATGGTGTTTCTCTTTTGATTGTGTAATCATAATCTAGCATTCTTTGAATAGCTGTTTTATTATTATTCCAAAAAATTGCTTGTGTGCTTTTTGTATATAGTTGGTTCATTATTTATCTCCCTCTAGTGCCATTCTTACAATGTCTGTTACATGAGTTTCAGGTCCATATACTTCAATGTATAAACCTAATTTATCTGCAGCTTCTTTGATGTCTTTTAAACCTTTTTCATAGTTTGGTCCACCACGTCTAACATAAATTTTAAGATCAACTGCTTTCATTTTGTCTGCATATTTTTCAAAAGCTTGAATAATACCTGTAAATGTTTTAGCAACATCAGTAAAGTTAGCGATAGCTCCACCGATAATCATAACTTTTCCACGACCTTGAGGATCTTTTTCTCTTGTCATTAAATCAAGAAGAGTCTCTGCATAGAATTTTGTCTCACCTGTAGTTGGACCACCTGAGTACTCACCGTAATTAGCAAGGTCGTCGATTCCAGCCATGTCTGCAATAGTATCTGCATAAACAACTGAAGCACCACCACCAGCAACCATTGTCCAGATTCTAGCTTCTGGTTTAAGTAAAGTAAGTTTTAAAGATGCACCAGTTTTAGCATCAGCTTCTTCGATAGCTTCAACTTCTGGAGATTTAGCTTCCATACCAAATGCTGTAGGATACTCAACATCACCCCACTCGTCTACCATCATAAATCCAGCAGTATCATCAAGTTTTGCAACCATATCTAAAAGCTCAATTTTATTTCCTTGCATTACAAAAGGATTGATTTCAAGGTATGCAAAGTTTAACTCACGGTATGCCTTAAAGAAACCGATACAAAATTCAGCAAAGTTTGCTTTATTTTCTTCTGCAACATCTTTAGGTACATTTGCACGAATTGCAGTTGCAATTTCATCTTCTGTTGCAGTGATAGGAAATGCTACTTCAATAACTTTTTCATCCCAGTTCTCTTCAATAGCGATACCACCTTCTGCAGACATATAGATAACATCATTGTCACCTACACATGTTGCAGAAACATAATACTCTTCTGATTGTTCATGAGGAGTAAATGGTTCAACAATAAAGTTAGTTAGTTTATCTACAGATGGTTCACCAGTAGGAGTCTCCCCATCAAATGAAAAGTAAACTGATTGATTACCTGTTGATTTTTCATCTATCCAACTTGAAGCTTTAGCTAAAGAAACATCACCTGGTTTAGCATCTCTAAAAAGTACTAAATCATTCATTCCTCTTTTACCAAATAACATATCTGGTTTTGCAACCAATGTTTTTTCATTTAACCATGTTTTTGTTTTTGCTTCTTCTAATAGTTCAGCACCATTTTGAACCATAGTTGTTTCATATGCATATGTAAAATCTGGAAAGTATTTATCCCAATGTTTTGCTAAGATTGACTTAGCATCGTATTCTCTAATCGCTTTTTGAGCCATCGAGTTCTCCTTTTATTAAGTTCTTAATATTTTAGCACTAGATAGATTTATCTTCTGTATAGCCAATATAAACTATAAGGAGAAAGTAACGACTGTGTATTTTAGAAACAAGTAAGTAAGCTTATTTTTTCTTAAGGCAAGGGGGAAGACCATAATATTGTAATTGATAACTTTCTTTTCCTTTTATATGCTCATTACAAGTAAAACCTTGTTCTTTTAAGCTTTTGGCTAAAAGATAGGGATTGTAAATACGATGTGCAAAATGTTTATTGGGATTATTTGATATATAAAATAGTGTTTTATGAAAAACTATCACGGATACACTTAAAAATAGAAATGTAATAACGGTATTAAATCCCCATCTATAATACTTCTTAAATTCTGGTAATCTTACACGTATACTATGGTTAAAAATATCTAACATTAGTATTATTGAAATAAGTACGTAAGGAGCAAAATCTGTGATATAGACACGTTGACGGATAGAAAGAAGTAAAGAAAAAGCTAGAGCTGTAAAAGAGATATACCAAAGAAGTGTTTTTTCCTCTCTTAGCAAAATACGATACATTGTATAAAAAAAATATAAAAAAAGTAAAGGAGAAAAAACTGTAGCATAGAGACCAAATACTTCTGCAAAATGCCCAGAGGGTCTTCCTCCAATTTCTATACCTTTGGCTAAATAGATAAAAGCTAAAAGAAAAGTAGAAGCCATAATTATAAGTTTTTTATCTTTATTTGATACTGCATAAAGTAGTACAGCAACAAAAAATATAATAGAAGCTTCATGAATAAAAAAGAGAATCAACATAATAAAAGGTAGGATTTTAAAATACCCTTTTTCATAAAGTAGCACAAAAAGTAACACTAAGGGAAGTACAATAATCGCTACATTTACCAAAGTTGTTGCAGTTAATATTCCTGGTAAAAACATAAAAATAAAAGTAGATAGAAAAGCATCTCTCTCCTCTGAAAAGTACCGATAACTTAGCTCATAAAAGAGCCATGCTGTTATAAAACCTGAAATTAGAAAGAAAAGTCTTAGCCCTATAACACCTGATACAAGACTTTCTCCCCATCTCATCAATGTACCTATTAAATCTTGGGAAGTATAAAGTATCTTGGCTTCATGAGGACTAATAGGCGTAGTCATAGCCAAATAAAGAACAGATATAGCATAAAGGAGCAACCCTAAAAGAAAGTATTCCTTTTTCATTATTAGGAATTAAAGCTTTAAAAAGTTGTCTAGCATTTCATGTCCATGTTCACTCATGATAGATTCTGGATGAAACTGCACACCGTAGATAGGTCTATCTTTAATCTGAATAGACATAATCTCGTTATCATCTTTACTATGTGAAGTTGCTATGATAGCTTCAGGAAGTGTCTCTTTTTTTACAGTAAGGGAATGATAACGTGTAGCTCTAAACTCATTAGGTAAGTCTTTAAAGATAGGAGTCTCTTTATCTATAACAACTTGTGATGTTTTACCATGCATCATATTTTTAGCTCTTATTATATCACCGCCAAAAGCTTGTGCTATGCTTTGATGTCCTAAACAGATACCAAATATAGGTGTAGTATCTGCAAAAGCTTTAATAACTTCTAATGTTACCCCTGCTTCATCTGGTGTAGCAGGTCCAGGTGAAAGAATAATCTTTTCAGGATTTAATGCTTTAATTTCATCAACTGTTAATTCGTCATTACGAATAACTTTTAAATCAGCTCCAAGTTCTAAACAGTATTGCACCACATTATAAGTGAAGCTATCATAATTGTCTATCATTAAAATCATATTGTTCTTTCCTAGTATTAAGTATGAGAAGTATATCAAATGAGTACTTTTAAAGAAGTTTTAAAATGATAGATTAATCCTTCAAATCATCTGACCAAAAAAACTCTATCCACCCTTTTGGCTCTTTTACCCACCAAGTAGGCTCTACTATAGCCGTCTGTTTGTAAAAAATAGAAGCTGTAAAAAACTCAACATGAGCGTAGTTATGTTTTAAAACTTTTAAAACCTCCACTAAAGTCTCTCCACTATCTACAATATCATCAAGTATCAAAACTTTTTGAGCTTTAGACAAGTCTGGAAGATGAAATACTTTCACTTTATCTAACTTTTGAGTATCGTTATACCCAATAGTATTGATAGCATATACTTCACGAATATTATAATACTCACCCAACATCTGCCCCATAGAAAGCCCTCCCCTAGAGATGGGAACAAGGGTATCAAAAGTTTGGTCTATTTTTTGGGTTAAAGTTTTCAAGTCTTGCTTGAACTCTTGGTAAGGGTAGTAGATTTTGGTCATTTTATAGATTCTTTTTTAGTTGTTATTTTAGCATAATATCTTTAATGAATAATTTGATTAAAATTTTAAAACTCTACAACCCTCTATCTCAAATCTAAATTCACTATCATCATTAATATAAGAAAGTAGCTCTATAAAAGCTCTTTTGTTCTCTTCATTATTGTTAACTTCTAGTGTGGTCTTAGGCAAAATATAGATTTTATAGTAAACCTCGTCTTGTAGAAATTGTAATAGTTTGTATAGTTGTTATTTACTCTAAAGTATATTTTAATACTTCAATCTGAATCATATAGATATAACTTCCTAATTTTCCAAGTAAATCATTAAATCTATCTGTATTCATTTCTATATTTACTCCTAATTCATTTTTTTCTTTAAAATGTATTGTTTTTAAAATAAGCATATCCTTTTCAAAAAAATCATCTACTTTTTGAGCAATATATTGACTATACTCTTTTTTACTAGAAATATTTGCTTCATCCAAAACTTTTTTAATAAACAATTCTTTATTAGGAACAATTCCTCCCTCATGTACAGATAAGTGTCTAATTTTTGAATAAAATACAATCATTAATTGAAAATCAATACCTAGATTATTATTAATCTCAAGTTTTTTAAAATTAGGAATTTTTGTTCTAAGTTTTTTCAAAATTTCTTTTGAATTTTTGTTCTGAATTTTAAAGGAATCATCAACCATAATTAATTCATCATAAAGATTCTTTAAATATTTATCAAATAACTCATATGACTCTACTAATAACTATAAACATTGTTTATTGTAATAATTATTTAATGTAGCCATTCTTGTTGCTATTGTTTCTTCTTTATGACCCAAAATAGTGAGTTGATTAGTATATGGATTATAACATGTAAAATTTACAGAACTTAAAAAGTCATTATTTAAATTTGCTTCCACTAATTCTAATAACTTATTTTTTTTATTCTTCATAGTTTGGTCAATTTCATTCTTTAAGAATTTAATTTCTGTTAATTGCTTAGAAATTGATGTAAATGAAGTAAGAGATAATTTATCATTTGAGATTGTCATAGAAATCCTTTTATACTATTTAATTTTATAAATAGGTTAAGCCTTTCGGCAAAAACATAATTTTATGCAGATTTTATCTCGTGATGCGTTAGCAAACGCTCCCTACGCCAACCTCTCAAAAAAGATTTTCTCTAACTGCTCACTGACTCCTAAACCTTGCTGTTTAAAAAGAAGGAAATTGAGCTTCACCTCATCAAGTGTTAGAAATTTTTGTCTATAGTTCTCTATTAAGATTCCCAAAACCCCAACAATTTTAAGACCTTGATTAAGAGCTATTTTTCTTCCTTTTCGCTCATCTATAATTAACATTAAATTTAGTTCAAGAGCCAAACTAATTGCTTCTACTTCACCTTTGTCAATTTTTAGCATTTTAATTCGCTCTAAAATAGCCATGTCGATTACAGGTTTTACCTCAATTCTATCAAACGCATTAATCCGATAATTGACAATATCATCTTTGAACATCAGCTCATCATAAACAGCTTGGAGAATATAAATTTTTTGAAAAAGGTTTGAGAGTAGAGAGAAAGCATCTGATTTGGCAAGAATAATCAGAGCCGTAGTATCACTAATTACAATATCATTCATAAACTACTTAAATGCTCCAAACTCTTGCTCTAAATATTCACTATCTACTCTGATAAAAGGAATATCATATTTTTGTAAAAGTTTCATTGTCTCCTCTTTTGAGAGGTTTAAAATAGTAGCTACTTGACCAAGTGAAAGCTCATCTCTGTCATAAGCTTTTAATAGATTGTACTCTTGTGCTTCTAATTTCGACTTTGTTTGAAAAAGCTCTTTTATAGCTTCTACAAATTTGCTTGTGTCATTATAGAAGCTTGTTTTAAATAATGTCGTTATAAAAGGGTCTTTTATCTGTATAGTCATAAGGAAACTCCTTTTTAGTTTATTATAGCAGAAAAGTTTATTGAATCTTTTGGCAGAAGTGTGGTTTTATGAAAGTGTTACCCTACTCATAAACCACCAACTCATTATACAAACTATCTCTCTCAACAGGAGTAAATCCTGAGTTTTTAATGAGTGCGATGAAGTCGTTTAGGTTCATGCCTTGTGAGCTTGCTGCTCCTGCTGCTGCTTGAATGGACTCTTTTTCTATGGTTCCGTCAAGGTCATCTGCTCCAAACTCTTGAGCTATGAGTGCTAGATTGATGGATGCTGTTACCCAATATGCTTTAATGTGAGGGATATTATCTAACATGATACGTGAGATGGCGTAAGTTTTTAGTATCTCTTGACCTGATGGGAAATCTTTTACTTTTAAAAAGTTATTATCACGTTGATACACAAGAGGGATAAAGGCATTAAATCCTCCTGTTTTATCTTGTAAGTCACGTAGTCGTATCATGTGGTCTATACGATGCGATCTTGTCTCTACATGCCCAAAGAGCATCGTTGCATTGCTCTCTTTGCCTCTTTCATGCCACTTTTGGTGGATTTCTAACCATTGAGATGAAGTAACTTTACCTTTACATAAGTACTCACGTACCTTTTCATCAAAAATCTCTGCTCCACCACCAGGCATAGAGTCTACTCCACTCTCTATCATAAGGTCTAGTATCTCATCGTAGGAGATGCCATATTCTCTAGTTAAAAAGTCTATCTCTGCTGCTGTCATAGCTTTTACATGAAGCTCAGGGTAAGCTTCTTTTATTTTTCTAAAGGCTCCCATATACCACTCTACACCATCATGAGGGTTGTGTGCAGAGACGATGTGCATCTCTTTTGCACCGATAGCTTGTGAGTTTTTTACAATCTCCAAAATCTCTTCATGACTCATAGTGTATTGGTTTGGGTTTTTTCTACTTGCAGAGTAAGCACAAAATTTACAAATATCTGCACATACATTGGTAGGATTAATATGACGATTAATGTTGAAGTAAGATTTTTTACCATATTTCTCTTGGCGTATCTCATCTGCTAGTTCACCTAAAGTATAAAGATCTAAATTGTAAAGTGCTTCACCATCTTTTTGTGTAAGTCTCTCTCTGTTACGTACCTTTTGTATCAAATCCATCTATATATATCCACCATTAGTTATTTTTGGTATTATACCACTATAACATTATGGAGAGTATATTGAACAAAGTAAAAGCCCAAATAGAAGAACTGCTCTACGAGAATGCTGCTGATTTTCAGATAGCCAAAGTACTTAAGAAAGATATAAAACTCTACTTTGATACACTTGAAGATACTTTTGCTACCACTGGTGGTAAAGATTTTCTTTTAAAACATACTAAAAAAATTGATATGGTATTAAAAATCATCTATAAAGTAGCTCTTCGTTCTATGTTTCGTGACTACGCTCCTATGAAAAACTCCATTCCTCTTGCTCTTGTAGCATTAGGCTCTTATGGTAGAGAGCAACTTTGTGTACATTCAGACATTGATCTAATGATAGTCTATAAAGAGATTCCTGGTTATAATATTAAAGAGATGATAGAGAAAATTCTCTACATCCTTTGGGACACAGGACTCAAACTTGGTCATCGTGTTCATACTGTTGAAGAGTTATATGCCGTTTCTAAAACTGATATTACCATAAAAACTGCACTCATAGAGTCTCGCTTTATAGAAGGTTCACACTTTATTTGGGTAGATACACAAAATGCTATTAGCAAAATACGTCATGACAATATAGAAGAGTTTATAAGACTTAAACTTGATGAACAAAAGATAAAACATCGTAAATTTCCTCTTACTATGGAACCAAATTTAAAAGAGGGGGTAGGAGGTTTTCGAGATGCAAACTTAGTCTTTTGGGTAGGAAAAGCCATCTACAATGTAGATAACATTAAAAACCTTCCTTCTACTATTGTAGATGAAAAAGAGTATCGTATTTTTAGAATAGCCTTGGAATTTTTATTTCGTGTGCGTTCTGCTCTGCACCTTGCTACATCTAAAAAAGAGGACAAATTACGTCTTGACCTTATTCCTAGTATTGCAAAACTTCTTGGCTACAAAGAGACACAACAAGGACATATGAGGTTTGCCAAAAAAGTAACAGAGAGTCTTAAGATTATTAGACTCTATAGTATTATATGGATAAATAAGCTCAACAAAGCATACATGGCTCCAGACCCACAAAAGCATTTTCTTTACACTAAAAATACAGATTTCAATACCCTACTTGAAGAGTTATCATCTCATGCTAAAGAGCCATTTTATGCTCACTCTACATTTGTACAACAACTGATTATCGCTCATAAACCTGACCGCCCAGATGAGACACTCTACCAAATCATAGCTACATTCTTTTATCAGCCCTACTCTTATTATATTTTAAGTGCTTTGTCGTTTTCAAGACTGCTCAAATATGTTATACCACCCATACGAAAAGTAGTAGATTTACCACAATTTGATGGTTATCATGAGTATGCAGTAGATATACACTCTTTAAAATCGGTCTATCATTTAGAACATATAACAGATGATTTTATAAAAAAATTATTTGAAGATTTGACTACTGATGAAAAAGCGTTACTCAAACTTGTAACATTTTTACATGATGCAGGAAAAGGACGTAAGCGTGACCATCATGGGGTAGGAGCTTCCCTCTTTAAAATCTTTGCAGATAAACTACATGTAAACTCTGAACTAGTTAAAATGGGTGAGACACTTATACTTTACCATACACTAATGAGTAATGTGGCACAAAGAGAAGACCTTTATAATGAAAAAGCCATCTTAGGATTTGCTTCTCATTTTAAAAGTAAAAAACTCTTAGATATGATTTATATCTTAACGTATGCCGATATGAGTGGTGTAGGAAAAGAGACTTACAACTCTTTTAATGCACGACTTATAAAGACACTTTATATACATTCTGTTGAAGCATTAAATCATACTGTTATGATAGATGAAGCTGCAAAACGCATTAAAAAAGAGCAGACATTAAAAAAAGACGCTACCTTTCTTAAATTAAGTAGAATCGAACAGAAAAAGATTTTAGAAATCCCTTCTAACTTACTCTTTTTACGTTATAAACCAGAAAGAATTGTAGCCATCGCTAAAAAAGGCTTTCAAACTAAAACGTATAGCTTTTTGATTAGCAATAAAAACTATTTGACTGTTGAGCTTATTCGTGCAGACTCTTTTAATTTGGGTTATTTTTTAAGTAAACTCTCTAATCTTGAAGTTGTCAATATGGATATTTGTAAACTTTTTACTAATTTAAAGTATTTTAAGATAGATTTTTCTCTAAAAGTAGATGATTCTGAAATACCTCTCATTGAAGAGATACTGCATCACTCATTTGATACAAGTAAGAAAAATACTCTACATCTTCCTACTATTGAGAAAGGGGAACTTCAGATTGATTGTGAGCACTCTCAAAGTTACGCTATTATGCACCTACATACAAAAAATCAAAAAGGATTGCTCGCTTATATTATCAATATGTTCGATGAATTAGGGATAGATATTGTCTCAGCTAAAATACATACACTAAAAAATAGCGTAAGAGATATTTTTCTCATTGAAAAGAATGGAAACTTTTGTCATAATACAGATAAGATAATAGATAAACTTATAGGGAATTAATAATGTGTGGAATTGTTGGATATATAGGGCCAAAAGAGAAAAAAGAGATACTACTTGATGGACTTCAAGAGTTAGAATATAGAGGCTATGACTCTGCTGGTATCGCTATTATAGAGGGTAAAAAACTTAGTAACTTCAAAGCTATAGGAAAACTTCAAAATCTTAGAGAGAAAACTAAAGCTTATGAGAGTGAAGGTTTTGGTATTTCTATTGGTCATACACGATGGGCAACCCATGGTAAACCTACAGAGCTCAATGCTCACCCACACTTAGGTACATACTCTTATGTCGTACATAATGGTATTATAGAGAATTACCAAATACTTAAAGAGGAGTTGCAGTCTGATGGTGTTACTTTTTTAAGTCAAACTGATACAGAGACTATTGTACATCTATTTGAAAAATTTTATAATAAAACAGACGATGCTTTTCCTTCATTTGAAAAAACTATTGATAAACTAGAAGGTGCTTATGCAACACTACTCATCACTGAAGCAGCTATAGATACTATTTTCTTTGCAAAAAATGGCTCTCCTATGCTTATAGGGTTCGATAAAGATGAAGTCTATTTTGCCTCTTCAGATACACCTATTATCGGAAAAGCTACTGAAGTGTATTACTTAGAAGATGGAGAGTATGGATATGCTAAAGATGGAAAGGTTACGCTTTTTAATGCAAAAGGAGAGAGAAGCTTTACCAAGCAAGCTCTTACAGCTAACAAAGTTTTAGCCCAAAAAGATGGATACCGTTTCTTTATGGAAAAAGAGATTTACGAACAGAGTCGTGTAATGTCTGAGACGATGATGGGTCGTGTTCTTGATAGCAGTATCGCCCTAGATGAGTTAGATGCAAACTTTTTTGATGGTATTTCTGCTATCAAAATCTGTGCATGTGGTACTTCATACCACTCAGCCCTTACCTCTGCTTACCTTTTTGAGCGTATATCAAAAGTAAGATGTGACATCGAAATAGCTTCAGAGTTTAGATACAAAGAGCCTCTACTTACAAAAGATACTCTCTTTATTACTATTTCTCAGAGTGGAGAAACAGCAGATACACTCGAAGCTCTTAAAATGGCAAAAAGTGCTGGACTTAAAAGTTTAAGCATCTGTAATGTAGATAACTCCTCCATAGTCAGAGAGAGTGATGCAGCCATACTCACAAGAGCAGGCATAGAAAAAGGCGTAGCAAGTACTAAAGCCTTTGCTACACAAACCATGGTTCTTTGGATACTTGCACTCTATATTGGTCAAGAGAAAAAAACTATCTCTAAAGAGGTACTACATAGAGAGATAAATGCCATGCTACATACACCTAAAGCCCTCATGGTTACAGATATGCTACATGCTAAACTAAATCGTCTCTCTAAACGCTACCTACATGGACATGGTTTCTTTTTCATCGGGCGTGACATTTTCTTCCCTCTTGCCTTAGAGGGTGCATTAAAACTCAAAGAGATAAGCTACATGCATGCAGAAGGCTACCCAGCAGGTGAGATGAAACATGGTCCCATAGCCCTAGCTGACGCAGAACTATTTACTATTGCTCTTATGCCAAAGACTATGCACTATGAGAAGATAAAGTCAAATGTAGAAGAGCTAAGTGCAAGAGATACCACCATCTGTGCCATCTCCCCACTACCATTTGACTTAGCAGATGACTTCATACAAACCAAATACGACTCTCACCCTATGCTTGAGTTTTTTGAAATGATGGTAGTCACACAACTCCTAGCACTAGAAATTTCTGTTAGACTTGGAAATGATGTAGATATGCCTCGGAACTTGGCTAAATCTGTTACGGTGGAGTAGGATACCATGAGAGAATCTTTTAAAACAAAAATTATTGATGTATGTAATAAAAAAATTGAAACCAAAGGTACTAATGTAGGATTATCATTTTATGCATTTTTTGCAAACAAAAATGATGACCCAGAATTATTGATGGAAGTTGCACAATGGTGGATTTTAGAACACAAATTAGACCATTTTGAAAAAGCTATTAAAATTAAAGCCATGGTGGAATAAAGTTTTCTTGTAGGTCGAGGTGTCCTCTCCCCGACAATAATTTGCATAAAATAAAAATACAAACCCTCAAAATAAAAATCATATGATGAAAATCTAAATATATTTGCCTTTTAAATTGGTGTCGGGGAGAGGACACCCCGACCTACGGGTTATTTTGAAACCACTCTTCACACAGTCTTTTATAAACTATTTTAACTCGTTACCACGTTACACGTGGTAATGCATACTCCAATCTAAACTACTAAACCACCTCAAATTCTCATATAAATTTGCTCTTGTAGGTTTGGGTATCCATAGAACTACAATAATTTACATAAAATAAAATTGTACGATGAAAATCTAAATATATTTATTGTTTGTATAAGTCGGGGAGAGGACACCACGACCTACGAATTTATTTTTTATATTTTGCAAATACTTCTTTAATATTAACTGTTTTAAGTAAACCTTTTTCATAAGCTATGATACATTTTTCAATTTCATCTGCCCAAATAGACTTTATATCTTTTGACATAATTATCCTTTTTAGTTTCTTTAAATATTATAACATATTTTGAAACCACTCTTCACACAGTCTTTTATAAACTATTTTATAAGCTTCTAACTTCTCAAAACTAAAACTTTTACCTTCAAAATAAGCCTCTAAAAACAGCTCTTGCATCTTCTTGTTCAACCCAAACTCTATACAAACAGAAGCTAAGTCAAAATACTTGTCATTTACTCCTGCATATTCCCAGTCTATAAACTTAATATCATTGGAGAAAAAGATGTTTTGTGGGTTTAGGTCGTTGTGGCAGAGTGTGTATTCTTTTGGGTATTTTTCTATGGTACTACACTCTATCTGTAGTTCTATGGGCTTTGCATCTATGGTAGTACTATGTAATTTTTGTAAAGTTTGAGCTAAGTGTTTTAACTCATTTTTGTCTAGTTTACGCTTATGCTTCCCCTCTAAAAATGCAAATACCATAAAACCGTGTTCTCTGTCAAAAAGCAATGGTTCTGATGTAAGCTTTTGTGCATAGGCTAAATGTTGTACTCTCCACTCAAATTCTCTATCTATGTCGTCTCGTAAGAGTTTACGGACGATATATTTTACTCCATTAGCTACTACTAGATAGTTTTCATTGCAGTATCCTTGATTTTCTAGGAGCGTACATACATCTATACGTGTATCTTTAAAAAAAGAGTGGCTTTTTAGTAGGTTTATCATTGTTCTACAAGTGTGTTGTTTTGCATCTTGTAAACGTGGTTGGCTATGCGTTTACAGTCTTCAATGTCGTGAGTAACCATAATGGTATGAATTTTATTCTCTATGGTTATTGTTTGAACTAAATCTAGCATCTCTAAGCGTGTGGCTATATCAAGTCCACTAAAAGGTTCATCTAGTAGTAAAATAGGTTCTCTTCGTATGAGTACTCGTGCTAATGCCACACGTTGTTGTTGCCCTCCTGAGAGCTTAGAGACTTGTGTATGTTCATACTCTTCAAGTCCTACCTCTTTGAGTATGCCTTGTACTTTGTTTACATCTTCTATGTTCTCTTTTAGTACTTTACTTACCCCTAGAAGTACGTTTTTTTGTACGGTTAAATGTTCAAACAGATTGTGGCTTTGAAAAAGTATGGTAATAGGTCTTTTTTCTACACTCATCTGTGTTAAGACCTGAGTGTCAAGTTCTATGCTTCCAGACGAAGAAGTGCTAAACCCTGCTACTAAGTCAAGAAATGTTGACTTACCACTTCCACTCTCTCCTAAAATACCGACTATCTCTTTTTCCTCTAAGTTCATCGTGTAAGTGTATGAATGCTTTGCATCTTTATGCGTAAACTCTAAATGGCTAATCTTTAACATGGTTACCTCCAAACAATTTAGGTAAAAAAATAAATGCACTCAAAGTAATCACTAAAAGAATAAGTGCCACACCTGATGCGTCACTACTTCGGTACGATCCCATAAGTTGATATAGGTACCATGGTAGTGTAGAGAACTCGTCACTTCCAAAGAGTGCTATCATGCCTAAATCTCCTAAAGAGAAACAAAAAGCCAAAGCAAACACATAACCAAGTGAAGATTTTAAATAAGGGTACTCTACATAGACCCATCTTTGTATTTTAGTTAAGTTTAGAGAAAAGACCAATCTATCATAGCGTTGTGCTGTTCTTTGCATAGCAGGAGCTAAAACAGATTGAGCAAAAGGAAGAGACATTAAAACATTGGCAGTAAGCAGTGCCACAGTTGACCAAAGAGCCAATGGTGCTTCATAACGCTGTGATAAAAGAAAAAAACCTAACCCCATGATGAGAGAAGGGATAGCAAGATACAGATTACCAGAGAACGAGAGTACGATGTTAAAAAGTTTAGAAAATGGTAAATCTTCTAAACGATACCTCAAACTAAGATTACGTTTTGCATCACTTAAGAGTATGGCAAACAGTAGTGTTATGATACTAGAGAGTGTTGCTAACCCCATGCTTGTAAAAAAAGATTTTATAAAAAGTTTCTCTTGGAGTATTTTAGAAAAGTCTGCACCTAATCCATCTACAACTATAGCAAACAAAGGTAAAATAAAAAAAAGTGTAAAGAGAAAGATAATACCTCTTTGAAGATACTTAACCTCTCTTTTCTCCTCCCATGCTATGGCTTGTGTTGCTGTTTTTAAGTTACTTATATGTGTTCTAAAATTTGCAGAAAAAACTACAAGTAGTGTGGTAAGTCCTAACTGTATAAGTGCTAACTTTAAAGCCATGGCGATGTCAAAGTCGAGTTTTACAGCTTCGTAGATGGCAACTTCTAAAGTGTTGTATGCAGGAGAACCACCCAAAACAAGAACAATAGCAAAAGAGGTAAAACATAAGAGAAAGATAGTTGAAGCGATACTTAAAAGTGTAGGCTTAAGCACTGGCCACTCCACATACATAAAACGTTGAAATGTTGTAAAGTTTAAACTCTTAGCTAGTTTATATTTCTCTTTAGGGATACTCTCAAAACTGTGCAGAAGTGACCGAGAAGCAAAAGAGGCATTTAAGTAAACATGTGCCACTAAGATACCCCCTAGCCCATACAAGTATGCTCCAAAAGAGTAGTCAAATAAGTAAAGAGAGACTTGGTTAACCCAACCATTACGACCCAATACTGTAATAAGCCCAAACACCACTATAAGCGTAGGCAAAACCAAAGAGGAGGAGAAGAGAGCTACTAGCCATGAGCGTCCTCTAAATTTAGCCTGATGCGCTAAAGACCAAGCTAAGAGCATACCAACAACAAGAGAAAACAAAGTAGATAAAAAAGCCTGATACACAGTAAACTTCAACAACAACCATACTCTAGGCTCTATCTGCGTAAAGACTAAGTTCTCTTGAGAAGTGTATAACGTGTAGAAAAGAACAAACGCAAAAGTAAGAAGCGTTAAAGAGATAAGCGTTCCAGGAAGGAGGGAAAATTTGATGCGTTGATAGTTTTTAAACAT
Organism: Sulfurovum sp.; assembly: GCA_027068435.1. GTDB lineage: Bacteria > Campylobacterota > Campylobacteria > Campylobacterales > Sulfurovaceae > Sulfurovum. The sequence continues at coordinate 4,627 of JAMOTA010000049.1, read as the reverse complement.
TTATTTTATCTTCTATAATTTATTTTGTTTTTACTGTTTATCTAAAACGTAACCTACCGTCCTAAAGCCTCTAACCACTCATTTACAATCTTTTTTCTATTTCGTTCTACCTCTTTTCCATCTATAAGAAGCATCTTACTTGGTATATTTAGTTTTTCAAATGCTGTAGGTAAGCCTTTTTTTGTTTTGACTATAGGGTATGCCCAGTTTGTAGTAGGAATAATATTTGCAAATGTTTCAGAGTGCATAAAAGTAAGAAACTTTTTTGCTAACGCTTGGTTTTTCGAAGATTTTAAAATAGCTGCTACCTCAACTTGTCCATAGTGTCCCTTTGGAAAGTTGGCTGTTTTAAAGTTGTATTTATGCTCTTCTATCATGTGATAAGCAGGCGATGTGGTATAAGACAGAACCATATCTGCCTCTCCTCTTAAAAAGAGTCCATACGCTTCTGACCAACCTTTTGTTATGGTCAAGATATGTGGAGAGAGCTTTTTCCAGTACTCCCCTGCTTTTGTACCATAAACAGACTTCACCCACAACAGTAACCCAAGCCCTACAGTAGAAGAGCGTGGGTCTTGCATGATGATTTTAAAATCTTTAGGCATGGAGGCTAAAGCTTCTAACGACAAAGGTGGGTTTTTCAATTTTTCTTCATCATATACAAATGCAAAGTAACTGTAATCATAAGGAACGAAATTTTCATCACTATATGTTACTGGTAATACCAATTTAGAGGTATTTAGTTCATGCTTTGCAAAGAGTCCTGTTTTATTGGCTACTTGAGCGATGCTTGTGTCAAGTCCTAATAAGATATCTGCTTTGGTGTTTTTACCTTCAAGTTGTATCTTTCTTAATGCTCCTATGGCACTTGAGACTCCTACAAACTTTACGTTACAGTAATGTAGCTTTTCAAAAGCCTCTTTTATTTTAGGTGCTGCACCCCATGAAGCAGTAAAAGAGTCATAGGTATAGATGGTAAGTGTAGGTTTAGTACCACTGGCATTTGCAGTAGTACTAAGAAGTAATAATAGTAGTAAAAGTTGTATTGTTTTAATCATCTCAAATTATAACATAGATTAAAAGTCATATGACATAGTTAAACCAAAAGTTTGAGGTGTACCATTCTGCGTATAAAGTGCAGGTGAATACCCTGTAGATGGGTCATTAGAGAAGAAGAATCCTCTTACCCCATACTCTTCATCGGTAATATTTTTAGCCCATAACGATGCCGAGAATGTACCATTACTGTACTCTAAACTTGCATTAACAAGTTTGTAAGCTTCTGATTTTTGATCATGTGTGTTTGAGAAGTAGTAGCTACCTTTACCTTCAAGGTTTGTCTTAAATGTCCATGCTTCTGCAAATTGGTAGTTAAGCCCTATATTATATTGATATTCTGGTGACTGAGCAGGAGCTCTACCATTTAAAGCCTTTGTATAGTCATCAAATTCTGCTTTTAAAAGTCCTATGCTTGAGTAGAGGTGAAGGCTATCATTAGCATAATAGTCTAACTGAGACTCCACACCATAGTAACTACCCTCTGATGCATTTGAGAGATAATCTGTAAAACTATGTGTATCTTCTTCATAAAGTTTAACTTGCATATCTTTACGTTTTCCATAAAAGAGATTGAGCCTACTTTTTAAAGTGTTGTTAAAGTGTGAAGAGTTTACCCCTGCTTCAAGATTCCACAGTGTCTCTGTCTCAAATGTTTTATCTTCATTGCTAAGTGTAGCACCTGCATTGACACCACCTGGTTTGTACCCTTTAGATAGTGTTGTGTAGTAAAGAAGTGTATCATTGTACTGATAGTTAAACCCTAACTTACCACCTACCATCACTTCATCATTGTCAACATTTACATTATGTGAATCCCTATACTCTACTTCCCACTTTTCAACTCTAAGCCCACTTACGAGTGTAAGCTTGTCATTGAGGTGTGTATCAAGTTGTGTATAAAGTGCTACACTTTTAGACTTGTAACGACTATCAAAGTTAAGCTCTGCACCATAATCTGTTGGATGGTTTCTCTCTAACTTCTCATCAAAACTCTTCGCATAAGCTCCCACTGTCCAGTCTGTAGTTCCTGCAAAGATACGTCCATTTTTGTTGGACATTAGACGGATATCTATATCGGTCTGTTTCACTTCTCTGTTGTACTCATCAAAGCCCATGTATGGCCATAACGCAGCATCAAACTCTCCTACATAAGACCAATCTTCATCATAGCTGTAACTCATATCTGATTTGGAGTAACTAAACTTAGAGATAAGCGTCATCGTGTCAAATGCATAGGTAGATTTTAATGCCATAGCATTAGTCTTCTGAGTATCTTCTCCTACTTGGTCTGAGTGAGAGTTTAAACTGTTATCTAAGGTAAATGCATCATAGCCGTTATCTATATCTGCATGTATAAGGTTTAAGTCTATCGTATGCTTATCTGAAGCGAACCAACGAAGTTGTGCTTTTGCTGTGAGTTCATCTATGTTATTTGTATCTTCACGGTTTAAGTAACTGTTTTCCATAAAGCCATCAGAACTGTTTTTATAAATTGAAAATCTACCTAAAAGCGTATCTTCTATAAGTGTTCCACCTATCGCTACACCTAGTGCTTTAGTATTGTAGTTACCCACTGTAGTTTCTATGTGTCCTTCTAACTCTTTCGTCGGTTCATTACTCTGTACAGCAATCATCCCTGCCATTGCATTGGCACCAAAGGTTGTACCTTGTGGTCCTCTAAGTACCTCTATCTGCTGTACATCAAAAAGTGTAGCTCCAAGTGTTAAACTTGAGAAATCTATACCATCTATCATAAGACCTACAGAGGGGTTAACAGGCGTTTCAAACTGACTTCTCTCACCTATCCCTCTAATTTGGATATATTTTGCTTTAGAAGCTCCTGCTGAAAAGTTTACGTTAGGAGTTGCACCTAAAACCTCTATAAGTGGTTGTGACGCTTTATCGTAAATCTCATCTTCGCCTATAACTGTAACTGCATTACTCGTTTGTGAAAGCTTTTTCTCTCTAAAGTCAGCCCCTACAACGATGGGGTCAAGTGTTATCTCATCTGCAACAGCAGGTAAATTTAAAACAGCATATACTGCCATAAGTGATAGTGTTAATTTTTTAGATGTCATGTAATTTCCCTGAAATATAATATATAGTAAAAAGGGAAGAGGTATATAAGTGTGATAAAATTTATCAATTAAGTTATGTACGATTCTCTTCCCTACGCTGGAATTATCCAGTTCAAGTTCGACGGGTCAAGCAAATTGCTATCTCAGCTTAATCAGTAAAGATTTAGCACCCCGAGAGGATGATAATGATTTATACATGAAGTAAACTATGAAAATGCTTAAATAGGAGTAAAATTATCTTATTAAATCAAAGGCTCTTTTCTCTTCTCATTTTCATTCACGTATTTAAAGGTTATAGACGATGCACTCTGCATACTTTTATATAGAAAATCTTTTGCACACTTCACACTTGTTTGTAATGTTTTGCCATGAGCTAAAGAGGTAGCTATGGCAGAAGAGAGTACGCACCCTGTACCATGGGTATGTGTGGTTTTTACTCTTGGTGTAGTGTAGCTTGTAACTAGGGAAGCTTTTTCTACTAAAGAAAGTTTTTCTACTAAAAAATCTGTTGCATTTTTCGTGTCGTAACTGTGTCCACCCTTTACAAGTACCGCTTTTACCCCTAAGTCAAAAAATGCTAAACCTATGCTTTTAGCCTCCTCTTCATACCCTTTATAGTTTCTGTTTAAAAGTTGGTTTATCTCCAGTAAATTTGGGGTTATCAAGTCAACCAAAGGAAATAACTTCTCAACCATAACCTCTATAGCAGACTTCTCTAAAAGCATCTTACCACTTGAACTAACTAGCACCGTATCTAAGACGATATTTTTAAGTTTATACTTCTGTATCACCTCTACTACCACTTCTATTATCTCTGTATTAGCTAACATACCTATCTTCACTGCATCTACATAAATGTCATCTAAAAGACTCTCTAGTTGCATTTTAAACATCGCTTTAGAGGTAGCACTTAATGCTTTTACCCCTGTGGAATTTTGTGCAGTGAGTGCTGTAGTCACTGTAAAAGCATACCCATCTAAAGCATGGATAGTCTTTGCATCTACTTGCACCCCTGCTCCACCATAAGGGTCAGAGCCTGCTATTGTCAAAATGGTTGGTGTGTATTTATTCATGTGTTGAGTCCATTTTGTAGCTAGGTAGTTTTATATTTCTTAACATCTTTTCAGCCTCCTTTAGTTTATTTTATAAAACTTAGATTATATAAGTTCTAACTCTTGGGAGATGTCTTTTATGAGTTTACTTAATGGACGTTTCCCTATCTCTTCATCAGTTACATACCCTCCACTAATAAGCCTTTGTAAATCTTCTCTATTTTTAAAGAGTGTTCCTTCGTATTGAGTCAAAAGTTCATCTAAATAACTTTCGTTGTAGATGGCTTCTTTTTGGATGAGTTCTAAAACGATATCTTTGTGGTTTTGGTATAGTGTTTCTAATTCAAAGCTTTCAATATTTTTATTAGCTCTTTTATCATCACTCTCTAATGTTAAGTTAAACCCTTTAATAGCATGATAAAAAGTACTATCTTCTAT
>JAMOTA010000048.1 GCA_027068435.1 Sulfurovum sp. | reverse complement strand
TTCTGCGATTGACTATAAAACACCTAATGAAGTTTACTTTGACTATATCAATAATTTAGGATTTAAAGGAGATAAACTGTTACAATCAGTATCGTAGCGAGGTGGAATAAGGAAAATTATTTTACTGATCTAGAAAATGGGGAGCATTATATTTATCTGAGATTCTTCAATAGTATAACATATAAATCATTATGCCTATTGTTAAATCTAAACTTTAGATATACTAATAAAATAAAAAACAAGGCTTAAGCATGCACTATCATCAACTCATAATTGCATACAAAGGAACTAACTACTACGGTTGGCAAACATTGGGTGAGAGTGAACAAAAGCCAACTATAGAGGCAAATATCTACAAAGTACTCAAAAAAATATGTAACTACAAAAGCTGTACTATTTCCGCTGCAAGCAGAACTGACGCAGGGGTACATGCACAAGGGCAAGTTGTAAAAGTCACTATTCCTATAGAAATTAAATCTGGAAAACTACTACTTGGTATGAACTCCCTACTACCTGATGATATACGTATTTTACAATGTTCCCATTGTTCCTCAGATTTTAACCCAAACAAAGATAGTAAAAGAAAAGAGTATCACTATTACTTTTGCACAGACACCATTTACAATCCAGTTCTAAATGATACCATTGCACATGTTCCACCCACTACTAAAGGCTTACTTGACATAGCAGGTATGAAAGAGGCTTGTAAGCTTTTCATTGGTGAGCATGATTTTTATAGTTTTGCAAAACGAGATACAAATATGAGTTCAACTATCCGTACTATTGCAAGTTGTGAAATACTACAAGTTCAACCATCAACTTTTGGCAATAACATTTACTATATTAAAATTGTAGGAGAAGGATTTTTAAGGTATATGGTTCGGTACATTGCAAGTGCATTATTTACACTTGGTAGAAGAGAACTTCTAATGCAAGACATTAAAGAAGCATTATCAAAACCTAAAGAGAAAAAAGTTAGCTCAAAAGCTAAAGCGAGGGGGTTACATTTGATTCAAATTTTTTATTAGAGTATCTATTACTAAACCCCATAAAAGTGACTACATATAGGCAGCCACTTTACACACTCTATGAAAAACTACATATACTTCTTTAAAACTTCAGGTATCTCTATAGAACCATCTTCATTTTGATAATTTTCCATAATAGCAACGATAGTACGTCCTACAGCCAATGCAGAGCCATTTAATGTGTGTACAAATCTATTTTTCTTGCCGTCTTTAAAACGTATTTTTGCACGTCTTGCTTGAAAATCTCTTGTGTTAGAGATAGAAGAGATTTCACGATATTGGTTTTGTCCTGGTAACCATACTTCTAAGTCGATAGTCGTTGCAGCGGAGAAACCTAAATCTCCATGACAAAGCTCAACCACTCTGTGAGGAAGTCCTAGAGCAGTAAGTATATCTGATGCATTTTGTACCATCATCTCAAATATCTCTTGTGACTTATCTGGATGAGCAATAGCTACCATTTCTACTTTGTTAAACTGATGTTGACGGATAATACCTCTTGTATCACGACCCGCAGAACCTGCTTCTTTTCTAAAACAAGGAGTATATGCGGTCATTAAGAGAGGTAACATTTTTTCACTAAGTATCTCATCGTTATAAAGGTTTGTCAATGGTACTTCAGCAGTAGGGATAAGATAAAGATCTTCATCGTCTATTTTGAAGAGGTCATCTTCAAACTTAGGAAGTTGCCCTGTTCCTTGAAGCATAGTAGAGTTGTTTATAAACGGTACAGAGTGCTCTATAAACCCTTTCTGTGCATTTGTGTCAAGGAAGAAGTTGATCAATGCTCTCTCTAACCTAGAAGCCTCTCCACGAAGTACAGAGAAGCGACTTTTAGCAAGTTTAACACCACGTTCAAAGTCTATCCATCCATTTATCTCAGAGAGTTCCCAATGTTCTTTAGGTTTAAATGTAAAAGTTTTAGGCTCTAACACTTTACGAAGTTCTACATTGTCATTTTCATCTGCACCCTCAGGAACAGAGTCATCTGGAAAGTTTGGCATAGCTAAAGCAATAAAGAAGAGTGCTTCTTCTGCTTCTCTTGCTCTCTCTTGAAGAGGAACCATTGCCTCTTTATTGGCATCTACTTTTGCTTTAAGCTCAGTTACATCTCTCTTTTCTCTCATGTACTGCCCAAAAAGTTTAGACATGCTGTTCTGTTCTGCTTTTGATGCTTCAAGTGTTGCATTCGCTTCTTTGAGTTTAGTAAAGAGATTTTGGAGATTTTCAAGTGTTTTAGCTTCTACACCTTTTTTCTCTAATTTAGCACTAGCTTCGTTGAAATTGTTTTGGAGATATTTAAGATCTATCATTGTATTACCTAAAGTTAAAATATTTGTAGAATTATAGTAGAAAATTGAAGAAGATTTGATTAATTTACCATAAGAGCCTAAACTCTTATGGTATTAAGATTTAAAACTCTTGTGAGATGGCAAGATCTACGATATTAAATGTACATGATTTGTCTTCTGGTGCAGTAATTTTATAAGTTATATAAGATGTCCCATCAAGTGTACCAAAAAGTTCATCTTCAGTACCTGAGTAATCATCTGTATCTACACCTACTCTATTATCACATGTTCTTGCATCAAAAGAGTTACTCGTCGCAACTAGTTCATACTCACATGAAGTATCTATAGCATAATCAAAATGTGCATTTCTATAGCGTTCAGGTGCATTTTCATGCCAAATAATAAATGTATCATACCCCTCTGCACCTTTTTCTAAAATATATCCTTCACTTGGTACTTGAACTAATCCCATACCTCTAAGGGGTTGTTTCACTGCTTCCCCTACTCTTGTCATAGCTCCAGTATCAGGCTGAATACCATCAAGATTTACCCAGATAAGTGCATCTTTTCCTGCAAGATGATAATCGTACTTATACTGTACAGTAACTGTACCCTCATCATCTAGTTGATATGTATCAGAAGTTGTAGTACCTACCCACTCTCTACCATCATCACGACATGGATCTTGATAGTAGTTATGCCCTACAGCATAATAGAGTCCTGTTCTATCTACTCCATAATAATCATCTTTTAACTCTAGGGTATTATTATTAATTTTTGTAATATCCCATTTACCCATAGCTTCATAGTTTTTTCTCTCACCAAAAACTACAAGCTTATCTGTATTGTTACCCTCTGCATTTACATACTGGAATACATCTGTTCTACTTGGTGTATTATCTTCAAAATTAGCTCTATTACTATCTAATGCAACTATTTCACCATTGGCAATATCATCAGTAATATCACTACGACCATAAAAAAGTCGTTTTGTTTCATTGGTTTCATAAGAAGAAGATTCTTTCCCATCTACCGCGTAACCAACTATTGCTCCCAAAGAGATATTTGGTCTTGTATTGACTCTGTTACCATATTCATCAGTAACAGATATAGCATATGTTTCTATGTATTTAGCTCTACTAGAGTCTTGATCTGTACTTACATAAGAGATACTGATAGCAGATGCTGGTCCAGAAAATACTCTCACATTTACTATGGTTCTAAAGGTCTGCACATCTCCATTAATATCTGTAAACTCAATAGTTACTTCCATAGGTACTAATCCAGATGAAGTATTTGAGCGAAGAATAAATGGACTATTATTTACAGGTTTAAGTTCCAATTTATCTACAAGACTCCCTGCATCTGTATCTAAAATCTGCGCAATGGGACTATTGGTAGTCTCAACAGTAATTTTAGTAATATTCTCATCACTTAGACTAACATCATTATCTGCACTATCTTTTGCTTGTAGTAAGATATTAAATGTTTTTTCTTGATCTGGAATACCCATACTAAAGTCACCACTTGTCACAACATCTAGTGAATAGTTACGTGTCACATAAGGATTCTCTGGTAGTTCATACATCACTTTCATAGATTGTTTATTATCAGTATTTGAGAGATGATAAAACTTAAAAATACTCTCTGTATCACCGTCATCTATTAATGCTTTTAAATTACTAGGTCCAGTATAATTAAAGAGTGCAATACCTTGTGAATTTACTTCAACTTCATACGCATCAAACTGACCTACATCAACACCATTGAGTACTTTTTCAGGTAATTCAACTTTGACAATTCCACTTGGGTAAGGAGATATATCTTTAAAGACATTAATAGCAATTTGTATCGTTTTACTATTACTATCTAAAGTTACTGTTCGTAAGTCATTAGGAATTACTACCGTAGGCAAGGTAACATCTCCTACAACTGCATCTGTTGTCTCATCAAAATAGATAGTAGGCTCTGCTTCTAAATGCACATTGTCATCTATATTACCATTTGTTTCATCAAATTGAATAGTTAATGTTAATGTTGTACCATTGACATCATCAAGTGTACTCGGTGCGAAGTAAGTAAATATGGCATTACCATCTTCCCCTGTCGTAACTGTATAGGAACTGATACTACCTTTTACGTTATTAGCATTATTTGCTATAGCTAACATAGTTACAGATTTACCTGCTATTGGTACACCATTATAAATAAGCTGAGCTTTTATTTCTGCTACTTGTTCTGCATGTGTAATAGTTACTGTTGAGATACTATCAAAAGCATATGATGTAACCCCACCATTTCCACTTGATCTATCAAAAGTTAAGTCTATAAATTGTGTATAAGTAATGTTATTTTCATCTATAAAAATCATCTCTAAAGCATCTGTAACTGTACCATTTGTAGGAAGTTGTGCTGGAGAGGTGTATTCAAAATTTGCATACCCATCTGCACCTGTTGTTACATTATAAGTATTCATTGAGCCTAAAGTATTTGAAAACGCTTTTAAAATTACTTGCTTACCTGGTGCAGTAAATCCATAATTTGTAAGTTGTACTTTAATAGGGTATGTCGTACTAAACTGATTGACTATTAATGGTGTAGTAGCATTATAAAAGCTATAACCATTTTCTGATGGAGGGGTAATATTTCCACCAGCTGGATTATCATAGTCAAATGTACTACTATAGTCACTCTTCTCTTCATTACCATCTTTTGTAACTGTTTGTGTTGCAGTAAATGTGTAACCTAATATTGTACAATTTGTATCAAATCTACCAGTTATCTCTAGACTCTCTTGTGAACCTATTCCTCCGTCCAATTCTAAGGTAGCAGGGCTATAGGTTGGCGTTGTATCAGATATACTACAACCATTTACACTTAACCCATACTCATTTAAGGTAACATGGTAATTACTATCAATATTTTTTACAAAATTTAATTTAAGTGTAAAATCACGCCCATTAGGATAAGGAACTATAGAATTAAATTGCATTTCAACAACTTGATCTACACTTATAGATTCCTCGTTTGTAGCATCTACTTTACTATTACTTCCACATCCAGAAAAAACAAATACTAACAAAAAAGTCAATATTAAAAATATATTTTTTTGCATTTAAAAATCCTTTTTTTTAACTTCTATCTTAATAAAGATAATTCAGACCAAAAGTAACACTTGCTGCATGATCTAATACATCAGAATTTGATAATGAATATCTATAACTTAAATCTAACTCAATTGTATCAGCCATTCCAACTACAAATCCTGCTTGTCCACCATATAAGAAACCACTATCATCTATTTCATAGCTTTCATAGTTAGCATAACCTACATTTAAACCCACAAAAGGTTTTAGTTTAGAATCATTGTCATTTAAGAAATAATAATCTAAAAGTAAAAATCCTTTTTCTATATTTTGATCATCATCACTGCTATCATAAAAATCTAAAGTAAAAGTAGTTCTCCACTCTTCTGTTTGTGCACCTATACGTAAACCAAACTCTATATCATTGCCTTTATAGTCTTTTTCAGCAAATGAGGCAATAGGACTACCTACATCACCTTGTACTGTCGCTGCACCCACTTCTAAACCTATAAAACCTTCTGCTTCAGATACATTTCCTGCATATAATGAACTACCTAACACTGAACATAAAAATAGTATTTCTATTTTTTTAACCATAATTAACTCCTTATTTTACTTAGAAATTATGCATTTAAAAATACACATATTCTTAGAGTATCATATCTTTATATTTTTTAATCTTAAAATTGAAATGAATTGATTATAAATGCTAAAAAAAAGGTATTAAAGAAGAAGATTAGTCCTTAAAAACTCATTCATTGATACTAAAACTAAAAGTAGAACCTTTATTTAATTCACTCATTATATGCAGTTTACTTTTATGTAGTGTTAAAATAGTCTTAACAATAGAGAGTCCTAAGCCCATAGAGTTATCCCAATTATGTGTACCAGAACGATAGAATTTTTTAGTTACTTTCTCTAAATCTTTTTCACTTATACCAAGTCCCGTATCACTAACTAAAACTGTATTTTTATTGACTTGAACTACAACTTGCTCTTTTGAGTACTTTAAAGCATTTTCAATAAGATTTTTTAAAACGACTTCAATCAGTGTTCTATCTGCATACACTAAAGTATTCTCACCTTTTATAATAATATCTCTATCTTTATATTGTTCATCCAATGATACTTTTACTTCATTAAGAAGGGTAACCATATTAAAATCACTTTTATGCAAAGTTGCTTCACTACTTTCAAATTTATTCCAAAGAATTAAACGTGCTAAAAGGGATTCTATTTTATTTCCATTATTATAGATTTTACTTAGAAATTTTTCTTGTAGAGGTTTAGGAATATTAGAATCATCATTTAAAGTTTGAGCATATCCCATTATTGAAGCAATAGGATTACGAAATTCATGAGAAATTGCAGATATCATATCTGCTCTTTGTTGATTTTTTAATTTCAATTTTGCTGTATATCTCTGTTTTATATCTTCTCTTTTTTTTCCTTTTTTAAGAACAACTATAAGATTTTGATTTAAGGCTTCAAACTCCTTAGTAAAGAAACGTGCTTTATAGTTTACCTCATCTATCTCTCCAATATTTTCTAAATATTTATTGATAGTTGCTAACTCTTTTTCCATACGTTCTGCACCACGGTAGATAAAAAATAAAAAGATCAACAAGGCAAAACATAAAAGAAAAATAGGTGTGATTCCATCTTGACCTTCAGGAGTCACTAGAGTTATAAAAATAGCAAATATAGAAAAAATCAAAATGGATAGAGTTACCAACCTTGCCATAACATACTCTTTAAAATGAGGTCTCTCAAAAATCATTTTACTCTAAATCCTCTATTACCTCTTTTAAATATCCTAAAAAATCTTCAGCTTGATAGTAACCTGCTATTTTATCTATACGTTTTCTTTGAGGTGTGAAAAAATGGAAACTAGGGATAGGTCCTCTAAGACCCTCAAAACTATCCATACTTTCATTATCATTTCTATCAACTTTTATCAAAACAAATGATTTAAGTGTCTCTTCTACATCATGATTAGACAGTGTATTTTTTTTCATTTTTACACACCATCTACAATATTCATCTTCAACCATGAGCATAATATTCTTTTTTTCTTTTTCTGCTAGCTTAAAAGCAAGGTTAATATCAGTATGCCAAATAACTTTCTCTTTAGAGATTATTTCACTTGCTGTCAATTGCATAGTTGAGAGTAAAAAAAGCAGTAATAAAAAAATAAATTTCATCTTATTAATCTCCTTTAGTTTTTAAAATTTTCTTCTCTACATCAGAGATATAACTTAAAAAATCTTCTATATTAAAATACCCAATCACTGATTCTAGTATTTTTTTATCTGCTGTCATAAAAAATATACTTGGTACACCTTGTATATTGGGTAAATCTTTTATGGCATCTCTATCTTCTCTCATTACCCTTACCAAAATATAAGCATCTAATTTAGTATGTACTGCTTCATCTACTAAAGTACGTGTTTTCATCTTCTTACACCATCGGCAATGCATTCCTTCAACCATAAACATTACTATTTTATGTTCTTTTTTAGCTAAAGTAAAAGCAGTACTTGGGTCTTTTACCCATGTCAAACCTTCTGCATAAAGTGCTAGAGAAGAGAACATACTTAAAATTAAAAACTTTACTATTATCTTTGTCATAATTTACCTCTTTAACTGTTAAAGTTTCTTACTAAATCTAAAAATACTTTATAAAGCTTTTCAACTTCTTCTATAGAAGTTCTTTCATTCGGTGCATGTATCGTGTCATTAACTACACCAAACTCTACAACATCTATATTAAATGCACCCATAAATCTTGCATCACTTGTCCCACCTGCTGTTGATAGCTTTGTTTCTACCTGTGTAATACTGTAAATGGAACGCTGAAGTTTTTTTACTATAAGAGAGTCTCTTTTTGTAACAAACGGATAAGAACCTTGTGTTAGTGTTAAACTATAATTTAGATTTTTAAATGTTTTATCAATAAGTTCTCTAATCTCTTTTTGTGTCGTTTTAGTTGAGTTACGAACATTAAACATTATTTTTAATGAACTCGGAGTTACATTGGTTACTTCCATACCACCACGTATATCAGTAACAACCATTTGACTTGGAGCAAAGTCATCATCTCCGTTATCAAGGTTTACTCCTGCTATTTTAGAGAGTAAAGGTGCTATTTGATGTACAGGGTTAATAGCTTTTTCAGGATATGCAGCGTGTCCTTGTTTACCTTGTATTGTTAAGTAACCATTAATAGACCCTCTACGTCCTATTTTAATTGCATCACCAAATAACGATTCACATGTTGGTTCAGCAACGATACAGTACTCAGGTAAGAGTGATACTTTTTTAAGATGTTCTAGCATAATGACTGTACCAAACTCTGCATCTCCCTCTTCATCTGAAGTAAGCAGCAAAGATAAGCGTCCTTTAAAAGTCTTTGTCTCTTTAAGTACTTGAACAAAAGTAGCTACACCACTTTTCATATCTTGTGTACCTCTTGCATAAATACTTCCCTCTTTAATCACAGGTACAAATGGATTGGTATCCCAACCTTCACCCGAGGGAACTACATCAACATGACCAGCAAAACAGAGATGAGAACCTTCAGAAAACTTTTTAGTTAAAAATAGATTTTTTACACCCTCTTTATTAACATATAAAGCTTCATAATCATTAAGATACTCTTCTATAAAAGCTAAAGAGCCTGCATCATCAGGAGTGATAGATTTAAAACTCAATAATTTTAAAAATAGATCAATTGTACTCATATTATTTTTCAATTTCACCACGATAAGAGACAATACCACCAGAATGGTTGATTACTCTTTTATGTCCATTACTCCTAAAGATATTTTGAACTTGTCCACTTCTGCTACCTGTACGACAAGTAAAGATAACTGTTTTATCTTTTAGTTCATCAAGAAGATTTTCAGCCCATGACTGAAAGGTTGATGTAGGCTTAAGCATATCTATACCTTTTAAATGTCCCATAGCATATTCACTATTTTCTCTTACATCTACAAGTATAAACTCTGCTTCGCCTTTCTCTCTTGCCAATAAAAGCATCTCTAAATTTTCTGAATTTATATTATCTGTTGCTAATAATGTATGCACTTTTACTATATCTCCTCAGCTTCTACTATTTTTAACTCTTCTTTTGCTAATGCTTTAGCCTCTTTTTCTCTAATCTGCTCTTCTCTGTGCTCTGCTGTACAGAAAATTTGGCAATGACAAATACCTTTTTCAGGTAACTCTTTTTCTATCGCAGGCTTACATGGGCATATTCTGTCATCTGAACTCTTAAATTTACCTGGTTTTGACTCATCAGGTTCTACCATAAAACAAGGACAGAATCTCTTACCAAAGAGTAACCTATGTCTTGCTAATCCAAGTGTTACACCTTCATTTACATCTTCGTTTGAACTATAAACCCAACCTTGGCTTTCACAAACTTTATCTGTAAATTTTGTAGTTTTTATCAGTTCAGCCTTAAATTCATCAGAATTAATATCTAACTGTTGCATCATCGTCTATCCTTTATTATAGTTTATTTATAGTTATATCTTAAAGTAAATTAATATATAATAAGAAAAATCACTTAGGGTACATAATGCAAATAAATAATACTGTTTTGAGTAAATTAGAAAAGCTTTCTCATCTTCGTATAGATGATTCAAAAAAAGAAGAAGTTATGGAACAACTAACAGAAATACTTGGATACATAGATAATCTTAATGAACTCGATACTGATACTTTAGATACTTCTTTTTCTACTCTTGAGGGAGGAACGCCATTAAGAGAAGACAAGCCAAGAGAACCAACGAGTATTGAGCAAGATATTCTCTCTCATGCTCCACAGAGTCAAAATGACTTCTTTATTGTCCCTGCTATTATAGAATAGGTATCTATTTTGTTAAAAATTTATGGTATTAAAAATTGCGATAGCGTAAGAAAAGCTATTAAGTTTTTCAAAGCAAAAGAGATCACTTATGAATTTATAGACTTTAGAGAAACAGCTGCTACTATTAACATTATCGCTCAATGGCTAAGCCTCTCAGATATAAAAACACTTTTTAACACAAGAGGTACAATATACAGAACACTAAAACTTAAAGAGCTAAACCTTAATGATGAAGAAAAAATAAAATGGCTAGCAAAAGAAAATATGCTTATAAAGCGTCCCGTTATTACATTTGAAAATCAAATTATAATTGGGTATAATGAGCCAAAATATGAAGAAGAATTTAAAAATTATAAAGGATAATCATGGCTTTTGATATAAAAAAACTACTACAAAGTGTTGTCACCCATGGTGCATCAGACTTACACCTTGTAAGCCGTACAGAACCTCAAATTAGACTTAGTGGAAAACTAAAACCTATAAACCTTCCTGTCCTTATAGGAGAAGATATAGAAGAGATGTGCTATTCACTTATTACAGAGAAGCAGAAACAAGATTTTGAAGAAAATAATGAGTTAGACTTTGCACTTCTTCTTCCTGGTATTGGACGTTTTAGAGCTAACTACTATAAAACTCTAGGAGATACTGCTGCAGCATTTAGGATCATTCCTATTGATATCCCTTCATTAGATGACTTAGGTGCACCAGAAGTTTATAAAAAACTTATTCAGAGAGAAAAGGGTCTTATCTTAGTAACTGGACCAACAGGGTCTGGTAAATCAACTACACTTGCAGCGATGATTAACCAAATTAATATTACTGCTCATAAGCATATTCTAACAGTTGAAGATCCTGTAGAATTTATCCATCTTAATAAAAAATGTGTATTTTCACATAGAGGTGTTGGAGAAGATACCAAATCATTTTCAGCAGCACTTAAATTTGCCATGCGTCAAGATCCAGATATTATCCTTATTGGGGAGATGAGAGATAGAGAAACGATTGAAGCTGGTCTTACTGCCGCTGAAACAGGTCACCTTGTTTTTGGTACACTTCACACCTCTTCTGCTCCAGGTACTATTAACCGTATTATTGATGTATTCTCAGGAGATGAACAACCACAAATTAGAGCGATGATTGCTTCTTCTTTGGTAGCTGTTATTGCACAAGCACTACTACCTAAACTAGGTGGTGGTCGTGTTGCTGCATCTGAAATATTGGTCACTAATCACGCAATTTCTAACCTTATTCGAGAAGATAAAGTACACCAAATTTATTCACAAATGCAATTAGGTCAAGGAAATAGTGGTATGCAGACACAAACTCAATCACTAATTAAATTCTACAAAGATGGAAAGATATCACGTGAAGCAGCTTTACAGTATGCAAATAAAAAAGATGAAGTAGAAAAATTATTATAATGGAAAACTTTACAATGATTGATTTTAACTATTTTGATATTACTATAGGTTCCATCGTACTTATTTTAGGTATTAAAGGTTTTATGAATGGTTTTATTAAAGAAGTGTTTGGACTAATAGGTTTAGTAGCTGGTGTATACTTTGCTTCTAGACTTTCACAAACAGCTGCTGATTTTATAGAGACAAATTTTATAAAAGTAGAGAATGATGCTATTTTAACTCTACTTGGCTTTATTGCTATCCTTATTATTATTTGGCTTAGTGCAACTATAGTTGGTTCTATTTTATCTAAACTTACAAGTGCTAGTGGTTTAGGATTTTTAAATCGTCTTTTTGGATTTATTATAGGTGGTGGTAAATATTTTATTATTTTTGCACTTATCGTAACTGCGTTATCAAATGTAACATTAGTTAAAGATAACCTTGAAAAGTATGTAAAAGATTCTGTACTCTACCCTTATCTAAAAGAGACTGGCTCAAAAATTATTAAACTTGATACTTCTGTATTGGGTTTAGATAAACTTTCGCCTAAAAAAATACTCAAAGATGTTGTCAAATTAGATGAAGCTAACAGTAGCAATGCTACAAAATAAAGGTATAGAATGATTACTTACCCTCTACTTTTAGAAAAGTTTAAAACATTACTAAAAGAAAATAGTCTTAAATTTACAAAGCAAAGAGAGCTTCTTTTAAAATTTCTTTATGAAAATAAAGGTCATTTTACACCAGAAGATATCTATATGCTTCTAAAAAAACAAAATCCTGATATCAATATAGGTATAGCCACTATTTACCGTACCCTTTCGCTACTTGAAGAGTCTGGTATAGCAAGTTCTATCTCATTTGGTGCTCAAGGTAAGAAGTATGAACTAGGACTTAAACAACATCATGATCATCTTATCTGTACCGTATGTGGAGAGATAACGGAATTTTTTGATGAAACGATTGAAGAGCAACAAGAGATGATTGCAAAAAAATTCAATTTTACAATGACAGACCATAGCATGAAAATCATAGGTCTATGTGAAAATTGCAAGAGAAAATAAACCCCATAAAATTACAAGAGGAGAATCCTTGATATTTGAAAATCAATATATTCAAGAACGAATTAAAAAAGCAGAACAACTAAGAGCAGAAGGTTTTAACCCTTATCCTACAAATATTGAAAAAGGTATCTCATCTAAAGATTTTTTAGAAAAGTATGCCTATGTTACTGAGCAAGATGTTCAAGAGAAAAAAGATGACACGGTTACAGTTACACTTACAGGAAGACTCAAGTTTATCCGTATCATGGGAAAAGCTGCTTTTGCCAAAATGGAAGACAGCGATGGACTAGTACAAATTTACTACAATAGAGATGAACTTCCAGAAGGCTATTACAATAAAGTTAAAAAACTTATTGAAGTAGGCGATGTAGTTCTTGCACAAGGTTACCCTTTTGTTACACAAACAGGAGAACTTACCCTTCATTGTAAACGTTTTGAAATTGTTTCTAAATCTATCACTCCATTACCAGAGAAGTTTCATGGCTTACAAGACCAAGAGCTACGTTATAGACAACGTTACTTAGATATGATTATGAACCCCAATGTAAAAAAGACATTTATTACACGTTCTAAAATTATTACACTTATTAGAAGATTCTTTGAAGATAAAGAGTTCTTAGAAGTAGAAACTCCAATGATGCACCCTATTCCTGGTGGAGCAAATGCCAAACCATTTATTACCCATCATAATGCCTTAGATGTTGAGCGTTATCTTCGTATTGCTCCAGAGCTTTATTTGAAACGGCTTGTAGTTGGAGGAATGGAAGCTGTCTTTGAGATTAATAGATGTTTTAGAAATGAAGGTATGGATCATACCCATAATCCTGAATTTACCTCTATTGAATTTTACTGGGCATATCATACTTATAAAGATCTCATGAAAATTACAGAAGATCTTTATGACTATCTATTTGAACATTTAAAAATGTCAAGAAAATTAACCTATGGTGAGTATGAAATAGACTGCTCCACACCATTTGCAAAAGTACCTTATGTTGAAGCACTTACGACTATTGGTGATGTCCCTTTAGAAGTTGCTACCAACAGAGAAAAAGCATTGGTGTACCTTAAAGAACACAATGTAAAAGTAGATGATAATCTTACATTAGGGTACTTACAGTCTGAACTTTTTGATGAATTTGTAGAAGAAAAACTTATCAATCCTACTTACATTACGGACTATCCTGTAGATATTTCACCTCTTGCGAGAAGAAGTGATACCAATCCAGATGTAGCTGAAAGATTTGAACTTTTTATGGCAGGAAAAGAGATAGCAAATGGATTTAACGAACTTAATGACCCACTTGATCAATACGAAAGATTTAAAGCACAAGTAGATACGAAAGATACAACTGGTGATGATGAAGCTATGCACATGGATACAGATTTCGTAAAAGCACTAGGTTATGGTATGACTCCAACAGCTGGAGAAGGGATAGGTATCGATAGACTTGTTATGATGCTTACAAACCAACACAGTATTCGTGATGTACTTCTATTTCCAGCGATGAAACCAGAAGCCCCACAAGTAGAAATGGCACCTCTATGTACAGCTGAAAATAAATGTAAAAAATGTGGTAACGAGAATCAAGATGAACTCAAACCTGCAAAAAAAGGTAAAGGCATGTTCTGTATAGATGGAAATGCTTGTAAAAAAAGAATTACTGAAAAAGCATAAACATTATATTCTATCTATTGTTTCAATAGATAGAATACTTAATTAGATGATGGATTAAATAAAACGATATAAATCCATCTCCAAAAAATTCATAATAAATTTAGATTAAATTTGCTATAAATACACAACTAAATAAATCCCCACGTTTAAGGAACATAAATGTCATACGCAATAGAAACATTTGACCCAGAGATTTTTCAAGCTATTGAGAATGAAAAAGAGAGACAAACAGATCACTTAGAGATGATTGCATCTGAAAACTTTACCATACCTGCTGTCATGGAAGCAATGGGTTCAGTATTTACAAACAAATACGCAGAGGGATACCCATATAAAAGATATTATGGTGGATGTGAATATGCTGATGTTGTTGAACAGTTAGCCATAGACAGAGCATGTGAACTCTTTGAGTGTAGTTATGCAAACGTTCAACCGCATTCAGGTTCTCAAGCAAATGGAGCAGTATATGCAGCACTTCTTAAAGCTGGAGAAAAAATACTAGGTATGGACTTAAGCCATGGTGGTCACTTAACACATGGTTCAAAACCAAGTTTTTCTGGTAAAAACTACTCATCATTTACATATGGTGTAGAACTTGATGGTCGTATCAATTATGACGAAGTGATGAGAATTGCTAAAACAGTACAGCCAAAAATTATTGTATGTGGTGCTTCGGCATATGCAAGAGAGATTGACTTTAAAAAATTTAGAGAGATTGCTGATGAAGTAGGAGCTATTTTATTTGCAGATATTGCTCATATTGCTGGTCTAGTATGTGCAGGAGAGCACCCAAGCCCATTCCCTTATGCTGATGTGGTTACAACTACTACACACAAAACACTTGCAGGACCTCGTGGTGGTATGATTATGACTAATGATGAAGCAATAGCAAAGAAAATAAACTCTGCTATCTTCCCAGGTCTTCAAGGTGGACCACTTGTTCATGTTATCGCTGCAAAAGCTGTAGGATTTAAATATAACCTTTCAGCTGAATGGAAAGTACATGCAAAACAAGTTAAAGCAAATGCAAGTAAACTTGCTGAAGTACTTGTATCACGTGGTTATAATGTAGTCTCTGGGGGTACAGACAATCACTTAGTTCTCGTATCATTTTTAGACAAAGAGTTCTCAGGTAAAGATGCAGATGCTGCTCTTGGAGCTGCTGGAATCACTGTAAACAAAAACACTGTTCCAGGTGAGACAAGATCTCCATTTGTCACTTCTGGTGTACGTATTGGTTCTCCTGCACTTACAAGTAGAGGTATGAAAGAAGCAGAGTTTGAAATTATTGCAAATAAAATTGCTGATGTACTTGATGATGTTAATAATGCTGAACTTCATGCAAAAATAAAAGATGAGATGAAAGTACTAGCACAAAATTTCATAATTTATAATAAATCAATCTATTAATAGGACTTTAAAATAAAGGTTTTTGATTTAGATTTTTCTCATAATTACTACTATATCAAAAAAGCTTCGATTGTTAAACAAATTGTATTTAACAATCGTACTTTTTATGCTAAGTTTGAACGCATAGATGAACCATTAACTACTTTACTTCTCAAACAACATATCAAGAAGCAATATACCATTGCTGTACCTCTTCTAAAGGATAACCATACTAACTACTTAGTTTTAGAATATAGAGGGGAAGAGTATCAACACTTTTATCATCTTTTAAAACATCTATTTTATACACTGAAAATTAATAACTACTCTATCTATCATGGTAAAAGTAGAGAGAAATTACAAGTTTTTATTAAAGTTAATCATATTTCATTAGAAGAAGCAGAGCTTCAACTTCAAGCACTCTCTCTAGCCTTGAAACAAAAACTTACACAAAAATGGAAATGTTTACCTTCTGCTTTATTACCTAATGAATATAATATTGTAACTCTACCTTATCATAAGATTCTCTTGTAAAATATACGATACAATTACTCTAAAAGTAGAATGGATATAAATGTTTGAAAAATTTTTAAGATTTTTTGTTAATAATAGTAGATTGAACTATTTTCTTTTTATTTTAGTATTTATTACAGGTATTATACTTTATACCAAAACCCCTAAAGAGATATTTCCCTCTTTTGAACTCGATATGATATCTGTAAATGGTTATTATACTGGTTCATCTATAGATATGCTTGATAAAATGGCTGTAAAAAAAATAGAAACAGAACTTAAAAATATAGATGGCATAGAAAAAATGGCTACTATTATCTCTGCAGGTAAATTTAATATTATTTTAGAACTTGCGAAAAGGGTTGATAAGTATAATACTGCGGATAAGGTCAAGGATGCTATTACCCTTACTAAACAATACTTACCAAGTGATATGGATGAACCCAGTATAAAAGTTCTTGAAATTAAAAAAGATCTTATGCGTATTGCAGTCTCATCAAATGAAGCAAGCCATGAAGAACTTATAGAAGAAGCTAACCGTTTAAAAGATAAGATAACACTACTTAAAAATATTTCAGAAGTTTCTATCTATGGAGACTCAGATAAATATTATGATATACGTATTCATATTGAAAAAATCCATGCTTTAGGGTTAGATGAAAGTACAGTAATATCTGCACTCTCTGAACTATCTTATATCTTTCCTATCGGTACAGTAGATGATAGTAAAAATGGACATCATTTTATCTCAACATACAATGGTCCAAAAGATGCAAATCAAATGCTTCAAAGCCAAATTACTGTTTTAGGTAAAAAACTTTATCTTAAGGATATTGCAACAGTCTCTAAACGTTATGAAGATACGGCTACTATATTTTCAATTGATACAAAACATGCTGTAGATATTTCAATCAAACAAAGCAGTAGTGGTAATGCCTTAGAATTATCAAAATCCATTCTTTTACTTGTTAAACAGAATAACCAAAATAATAAAAATATTAAATTTATTATTCATAATGACCGTTCTGAAGCAATTAAAGATAGACTTAATATTGTAATATCCAATATTCTTTTAGGGCTTATTCTTATCGCATTACTAGTAATACTACTTATCAATAAACGTATGTCATTTATTATCTCTTTAGGTATTCCTACTTCTTTTGTAATGGGTGCTTCATATCTTTATTTTGCTGGATACTCTATTAATATGATTTCACTTATTGGAGTGCTTATTGCTTTAGGGATTATTGTTGATGATGCTATAGTAATAAGTGAAAATATACAACAACACATTGAAGATGGATTAGAGCCTAAGGAAGCTGCTATCATAGGAGCCAATGAGATGTTTAAACCTGTTACCATTGCATCTGTGACAACTCTTTTTGCTTTCATACCTGCACTCATGATGAGTGGTACAATGGGTGAAGTTATTAAGCTTATCCCTATAGCTGTTTCTGTATTGGTTTTAGCCTCACTCATAGAATCTTTTCTTTTTTTACCCATTCATGCAGCTCATATTTTAAAGAAAGAACAAAAAACTACCTCTTGGAATAGTATTAATCATTTTTACTCTTTAGTTATCCATTTTTTTATGCGATGTAAAAAAACTTTTTTAACACTTTTCATTATTTTAGTCCCCTTACTTATTGTCTTAGGTATAAAAGCTAGTAAATTTCAAATATTTCCTCAATTTGATGCAACAACAATTAATATTGCCCTCAAAGCTAATGTTAATACTACAACCGAAGAGACTATTGAATATTTAAAAGCTATTGAAAAAGATTTATATGCTAAAAAAGAACAATTTTTTATTTCTCATGTAGATTCTGTTTCTGGTTGGAGGAGAGACTCTGCTGGAAACTCTGAAACTTACCCTTATGTAGGACAAATTACTATCGAACTCCAAAAGCTAAAAGCACAAAATTTTGTTGATAAATTTATTACTCCTACACTTAGTTTTTATTACGATGAAGAGGGACGAATACGAGAAGAGAAATCTATCGTAATAGCAAAAAAATTACGTCATTTTTTAGAAACTAAAAACTATAAAGAAAAATTTAATCTAACAGACCTTGCTATTGTTGAGCGTAAAGTTGGTCCTATTAAATCAGACCTTAAAATAGGACTTATATCAAATAACAACCAAAAAGTAATGCATTATGCTGAAGAGCTTAAGAAGGCTTTATATAATATAAAAGGTATTATCTATGTGAATGATGCCATGAATTATGGAATTGATGAAATTAAACTACAAATAAACCATTATGGAGAATCTCTAGGTTTAACTGAGCAGAAACTAGGAATTCTTCTCTCTAACTTTTATCTAGAGAGAAGAATAGGATTTTCTTTTGACAATAATAATTTATTGGAATTAAAAATAAGATCTGTTCACAAAGATTCCCTTGATACCCTTAAAAACTTTCAGATTAAATTAGATAACAATCAATATGTTACACTCAATAAAGTAGTTTATTTTAATATCATTAAATCTTTTGAAAAAATTATTAAAGATAATGGAGAAAAAAACTTTTATATTTATGCCAATGTTGATAGTAGAAAGATAACTGCAACAGAGACACTTGAACAGATAGATTCCATTTTAGTAAAAGCAAAAAAAGAAGGTATTAAAATAATTCTCAAAGGTGAAGAGGAGAAGAAAAAAGAACTTAAAAATGATATGATAGCAGCCTCAAGTGTTGCAATGATTCTTATTATGATTTCCCTTCTTTATCTTTTTAATTCATTTAGAGAAACTTTTATGATGATGTCTGTAATCCCTTTTGCTTTTTTAGGTGTATTAATGGGACATTTTATATTAGGAATAAACCTCTCTATGCCTTCTATCATAGGAATGCTTGGTCTTTCAGGTGTCGTTATTAACGATGGTATTATCATGATAATGAATCTTAAAAAAGCAAATAACATAGAAGAAATATTTTTCTACTCTGCAAAAAGATTTAGACCTATTATTCTCACCTCTGTTACTACTCTTATAGGATTAAGTTCTTTAGTCTTTTTTCCTACAGGGCAAGCCACTATCTTTCAACCAATGGCAATAGCACTAGCATTCGGATTAGCTTGGGGTACTATACTTAATCTAATATATTTACCTGTACTCTATACAATAATAAATCAAAAAAGATTAGCTTTATAATTATAGGATTTTCATGAAACAATTACAACTATTTTTAGATATACAACACCATAATCATAAAGTGATTTTACTATATCGCTTTCATATTGTTGTTATACTTGTAAATATTATTGCTAGTATTATAGATACATTTATGCAACGATACAGTAATACTTTTTTAGAGTTAACTGTAGTATTTACTCTTTCTATAAGTCTCTTACATTTACGTAAAAATTTTAATACTAAATTCTCTGCACATTTATTTATTTTTATACTTTCAACTGCATTGTTAACTCTTATTTATCTAAATCATTTTGCCACCATGTCAATTATCTTTATTTTACTCTTACCACTTACAACTTTACTCTTTTTAGAGCTTAAAGAGTCACTATTTATCACCTTACTTCTTTTTGTAGCTATGGGTATACTTCTCTTTATAGAATCTATTTATAACCCTAGTAATACTTTAGCTCACAATCCACAGGCACTGTTTAATCTTACATATACAGCATTAATAATTTATATATTTGGTCTTCTTTATCATTTTTCTATTCTTAAAACATTTAAGGAGTTAGATGATGCAAATCATCAAAAAGCACTCCTCCTTAAAGAAGTACATCATAGGGTTAAAAATAATCTTAATGTTATCTCCTCTATCATAGGATTACAAAGTAATTCATTAGAAGGTAAAGAACAAGAAGAGTTACTAAAAAGTACCTCACGTATAGAATCTATTGCAATTGTACATGAAATGCTATATAAAGATGAAAACTTTGAAAGTGTCAATATTATAGATTATATTAAACGACTATCAAAACTTTTACTAAGTATATATGGAGCTAATAAAGAGATAAATATTCATATAAAGAGCGATATAGAAAGTATCTCATTAAATGTAATGGTTCAACTAGGTATTATGATAAATGAACTTCTTACTAATAGTATTAAATATGCTTTTAATCACAATTATGGTCTAATAAGCATAAATATCACAGATGAAAAAGAGTTTTATCTTTTTACCTATAGTGATAATGGTATAGGACATCCTAATCCAGAAGAACTCAATAAAAGTAAATCATTAGGTATAAAACTTATCTTTCTTACAGCAAAACAATTAAAAGGTAATGTGACAATAAGTAGTCAAAATGGATTAAAATATAACATTAGGTTTAAGCATGAATAAATTAAAAATAATTATTGTAGAGGATGAACTAATTGCAGCAGAATTTTTAAAAGAAATCCTAGAAGAAACAGGTGCTGATGTTGTTGAAATTATAGATACAGGTAAAGAAGCTATTGAAGTATGCAATAAAATCAAACCTGATGTTATTTTTATGGATGTTATGCTCTCAGATCGTATTAGTGGATGTGAAGCAGCTATTGAAATATATCAATATAGCCCAGAAAGTAAAATCATTTTTTTAACTGCATATATAGATGAAGAGATGATAGACTATGCTGCACAATCAAATGCAGTAAGCTACTTAACAAAACCCTACAACAAAGCACAAATTATAGCAACTTTAAAACTTGTAACTACACGTAGAGATAGCTTCCAAAATAAATCTGTAAAAAAAATAAATAAGATTTATCTCAAAAATGGATATGTATATCTAACACAAGAAAATCGCTTACTTAAAAATAATAAAGAAGTAGAATTAGGTAAAACAGGACTCAAACTTATAGAACTTTTATCTAAACAACCAAACATAAGTATATCAAATGTACAAATCTCAATATACGTTTGGGGTAAAGAAGTAAATGATAAAACATTACGTTCACTTATGTTCCGTATACGTACTGCAACAGATTCAGAATTAGTTAAAAATGTAAGTGGCACAGGATATATGATTCAATCAGAAGTATAATGTTGGGACTGTAATAAATTCTGTGTCAGCACCTCTTGACAAGTGGGGATGTTATAGTTGAAAAAAGAACCGTATTGGAGACTTTGAGATAGATACAGTCATTGGGCTTAATCATATAGGTGCATTGATTACTGTTGTAGATAGAAAGTCTCATCTAAAAGAGCAGAAGAAGTTACCCAAGCTTTAATTACTATAATGCTCCCCATAAATCAGACCACTTAATTTAACTTTCTTATTCCAAATGATAGAATATTAAATAAGAAATATGAGGGATCAAAGATGAGTGTAAAAAGAAAGAGTTATAGTGCAGACTTCA
>JAMOTA010000047.1 GCA_027068435.1 Sulfurovum sp. | reverse complement strand
GTGTAGTTATCTACAAGGCTAAAAGAGGTTTAAAAATGGTAGCTCTTGCACTCTCTACAAATTTAAATAAACCTATGCAAAAATATGCAAAAACAATGCTTTCATATCTTTTTAAAATTACTTTTAACACTACTTGGATGGAGGTTAGTGAGGGGGCTGAAAAGTTTATTGTCAGTAATGGAGGTGAAAAGTATTTTGTACCTAACCATTTAGCTTCTAAATTGACAGGTAAAGAGATATTGGGTTACTGTAAAGATGGCTACCACTACACTAGAGAGATTAACGGTGTGCTTAAAACTAAAGTAATTGTTGGTAAACCTAAGCTTTGCAAGACGCTTTTTGTCTAGTTTAAACTATATAATATATTTATCAATCTTAAGAAAGGAGAATTTATGATACCTATACCACTTTGTGTTCAGGTTATCGTTATTGTTGCTGCTGCAATAACTACGAAAGAAGTCTTGTCTGACAGCAAGTAAGGCTTTTGCCACTTCTTCCACCTTCTGTGTCTCTTTTTAGAGACTTTTTTGTAGTCAATAAAACTATATCTAACATATAAATAAAAGGAACAAAAAATGCAAAATAAAATGATGACCATAACAAGTAACCTACCAATAATCAATAAAGTATATGCCCCATTAGATATAGTAGGTAAAACTGTAGGACGCTACTTTGACTACAAAAGAGAGACTGCTATGATAGAGCATGAAACTATAAAAGTTAAGAACCAAACCAAAATACTATTGGCAGAGATAGAGAGTAGACTAAAAGTTTCACTATATGAAAATAAAAAGAACTTCAAACAAGAAATGTACCGTTTAAAAACTATTGCAAAAGAGTTAAAACATGATTCAAAAAATAGAGACTATTACTACAAACATATAGAGGAGCTTACTAAAATGTTATCTAACCCTGATATACCACTATCTATAAAAGAGACTATACCTAGTCTTATGGCTATGACTCATCAGTCTATTGGTGAAGAGAATGGTTTGGCTATGCAGAAGTTAAACTTGATGAGTGGTTTTAAATCAAATCAAATATTAATAGAAGGAAAATAGTATGTTACCATTAATTTTAGGAGTAATAGGTATAGGTACAGGTATATATCTGTTAAATGATTCAAAAAGTAAAAATCGTTCAGCTAGAAGAGAGTATAGATATGAAGTTAAAGAATCAAAATCTAAACTAAAAAGAAGTTACCATAATGCTCAAAGAAAAGACACATTAGATAAACTTTTTAAAGCAAAAAGAGCCAAACAAAAAATAGCAGATTCCATATATGGTGAGTTACAAAATAGTCGTAATCATTATGCTAAAATAAATGCTCAACTCAAAGAGTTTAAATATACACTAGATAATCTTTTTTCTCAAAAAAAGTATGCAGATAGAGTAGAAATGAGACGAACTATTCAACAAAATATCAATATAGTAGTAGAGACAAGAAAAGAGCTTTTTAAAGTTAAAGATGGCATAGCTTGTAACTTAAAAACTCTCAAAGATAAGTTGAAAAATGCAAACATAGCTACAGCACAAATACAAAAGAGCATAAACCATGAAGCATAGAGATTTTCACAAACTAGCTATTATCCGTAAAGAAGCTAGAGGACATACTACTTCTGTACCCTCTAAAAAAGCTTACACTAGAAAAAGAAAACACAAAAAAGAGTCTACATGCCTAAATACTTCATCATAGCCTACGATATATTTGATACTAAACGAGCATACAAGGTGCGTAAGCTAGTGTATGAGTATGCTATGGGAGGACAGAAAAGTGCCTTAGAAGTACTACTAAACAAAGCAGAATTAAAAGAGATAATAGAGAAGATAAAACCACTACTAAAAGATGATGATAGAGTCAACATCTTAGAGGTAGAAGAGATGCCTTTGCTTCTTGGTAGGGCTGATGTATTAGCGTATGATAAAGGAGTAATCATCGTATGAAAATAGCATATATAGATAAGAAAGACTGTACTATTGAAGTTAAGAGTAAACTACTTAAAGTAGATGAACAAAAGATCCCTCTAAGACTCATAGACACTTTAGTTTTAGCTAAATCATCTCACATAAGTAGTAGTGACTTAGTCAAACTTACTAAAGAGGGTATAACCATACTTATGCTCTCTAGCCGTGGTAGAGATGTAGCCATAGTCCAATCTGCCTCAAGCCAAAATGCACAACTTAAACTAGCTCAGTACCATGCTCAACACAAAGCCCTAGAAGTAGCCAAAAGGCTCATAACCCAAAAGGTAAAACTTCACACTTCACAACTACAAAAACACCAAATAGAACTTGAGATTTCAGAACTACTAGCTCAAATAGAGAGTGTAACGAGTAGAGAGAGTTTACTTGGCATAGAGGGTAGTTTTTCTAAACTCTACTTCTCGCACTACTTTAGTCTATTTTCAAAAAGGCTACACCAAGGAAAAAGAAGTAAAAACCCTCCAAAAGACCCATTAAATGCCATGATGTCATTTGTTTACATGATGGTCTACAACCTTATAACTGTCAGGTTACTCTCATACGGTTTTGAACCTAGCATAGGTTTTTTACACAAACCTTTTCGCTCTCATAATGCCCTTTCGTCTGACCTTATGGAACTTTATCGTGCAG
Organism: Sulfurovum sp.; assembly: GCA_027068435.1. GTDB lineage: Bacteria > Campylobacterota > Campylobacteria > Campylobacterales > Sulfurovaceae > Sulfurovum. The sequence goes on along the minus strand of JAMOTA010000047.1, from coordinate 1,474 downwards.
ATATAAACCAATTTGTATGGACTCTGTTTAGTAGTGAAAAACTTAAAAGTAGTGACTTTAGCAAGAAAAATGGCGTTTACCTCAAATACTCATCTCGCAAAGAGATTTGGAGTGACTTTAAAGAGTTTATGCAAAGCTTAGAGCCTAACATAGACAAAGAGATAGGCTACATTAGAGGTTTGTTATGAGTAGTAAAAGTAAGTACGATTTTTTAGTATGTTACGACATAGCAGACAAAAACAGACTCTCTAAAGTAGCTAGAGTAGTAGAAAAATATGCTATGCGTATGCAGTATTCTGTTTATTTCTATGAGCAGGTAAGTAAAAAAGAGTTAGATTTATTTGTAAAAAAGATACTCAAACTCATAGACCAAGAGGAAGATGACATACGTATATATAGTATTAAAAACAGAGGAGTAGCACTAGGTAATGCCATGGACTTACACAACCCACTCATACTCAAATAGATAAAATAAAGTATTTTATAATGTTACATTAACCTTGTATCTTGTACTATAACATATAAGAATTAAGTGACATTTACATCTCAGTTTCGCTTAAGAAATGAAATTTTTTAACCATAGCCCACAAATGCCCTATTTGAGGCATGTTAAGCTATAAGTTTCTTAACATTTCACTGTTTTTTACATCTAAGTTTCGTTTAAGCTAACTAAAGCCCGATATATGGGCTAAGTTAGCTATTACAATATGACCCGATTTTAAGGGGATTGAAACATATACGTCCTATTACATATGGTGAGATGTTTTAATTACAATATGACCCGATTTTAAGGGGATTGAAACATAATTTAAATCTTCATTATCTTTAGCTTTACTAATTACAATATGACCCGATTTTAAGGGGATTGAAACAAACTCCGTGCGTTGCAGTGCTACAAAATCGCTTTTTATTACAATATGACCCGATTTTAAGGGGATTGAAACCATTTAGAAGAGACAGATGATATAGTTGTATGGTATTACAATATGACCCGATTTTAAGGGGATTGAAACTCATCCCATCTGCTATCCCCGCTCATTTCTCCAATTACAATATGACCCGATTTTAAGGGGATTGAAACAATCATCCCTATTCTCTCTAGCTAAGTGTTGATTAATTACAATATGACCCGATTTTAAGGGGATTGAAACATTATTATTCTTTACAGCTCTCTGGTCTTTCTTAATTACAATATGACCCGATTTTAAGGGGATTGAAACAATGCATGACTCCCTATCTCCGTAACGCTGTTTGATTACAATATGACCCGATTTTAAGGGGATTGAAACCATCGCTATGAAATGCACCACTGTGCGTTAATATAATTACAATATGACCCGATTTTAAGGGGATTGAAACACTCTAAAGTCCTTATGTACCATAACTTTTTCTTATTACAATATGACCCGATTTTAAGGGGATTGAAACTTATAAAAAGGATCACAATCATCAGTATTCATAAGATTACAATATG
>JAMOTA010000046.1 GCA_027068435.1 Sulfurovum sp. | reverse complement strand
AAAAAGATTACATTCTGCGATTGACTATAAAACACCTAATGAAGTTTACTTTGACTATATCAATAATTTAGGATTTAAAGGAGATAAACTGTTACAATCAGTATCGTAGCGAGGTGGAATAAGGAAAGTTATTTTACTGGTCTAGAAAATGGGGAGCATTATACTATTTATTCAACCCCATTTTAGCATAAACACCTTTGCAATTCTTATTATATGTACATTAAAAATCTATATTAATAATGTGAATTTAGCTAAGAACACAACTGTACTTAAATATATACTGTAGAGAGTGAAGATGCTATAGGTTTTTTTGTTATAATTCCTCCAATATTTTAGAATGGATAACAGATGATACAACTTACTAATATAACTAAAAGCTTTGGTGGTCAAACACTTTTTCGTGACTTAAACCTTAAACTTGCACGTAACCAGAAGATAGGTCTTATAGGGCGAAATGGTACGGGTAAATCTACGCTCTTTAAAATCATTTTAGATGAAGAGAGTCATGACTTAGGAGAGGTTAGCATTCCTAAAAATTACCGTATCGGTACGCTTCGTCAGCATCTTGAGTTTAACAAACCTACTGTTTATGAAGAGTGTGCTCAGATACTTCCTGAAGATGAGCAGTACAACTTCTACAAAATAGAGAAAATCCTCTTTGGGCTTGGGTTTACTGCTGAAGATTTAGAGAAAGACCCTCTTAGTTTTTCAGGTGGGTACCAAATACGTATCAACCTAGCAAAACTTTTGGCAACTGAGCCTAGTATGTTACTACTTGATGAGCCTACTAACTACCTTGACATTCTCTCTCTTCGTTGGCTTAAACAGTTTATCCGTGGGTTTGATGGTGAGGTGATACTCATTACTCACGACCGTGAATTTATGGACGCTGTTACCACACACACTATGGGTATCCAACGTAAAGGACTCTTTATGGTTCAAGGGGGTACAAAAAAGTACTACGATACCCTTACTTTACAAGATGAAACGTATGAAAAAACAAAAATGAACCAAGACAAAAAGAGAAAAGAGCTTGAAGAGTTTATCGCACGGAACAAGGCAAGAGCTTCTACTGCTGCGTTGGCTCAGTCTAAAGTGAAGATACTAGAGAAGATGGATGAGATGGAGAGTTTAGAGAGTGAAAGTTCTCTCTCTTTTAACTTTAAGTACAAAGAGACTCCAGCTAAAGTACTCTTTAGAGCAGAGTCGTTAGGCTTTGGGTACACAAAAGATAACTTACTCTTTAAGAACCTTACCTTTGCTCTTGAAAATGGAAAGTGTTTGGCTATTATCGGTAAAAATGGTAAAGGTAAATCTACCCTACTTAACTACATTGCAGGAGAGCTACCAAAGCAAGAGGGAGAACTCTCTTTTCACCCCTCTACTAACATGGCACACTTTGGACAAACGAACATTGAAAGACTCAATACTAAGCATACTATCATCGACGAAATCTCATCTGTAGACCAGAAGATAGGCTTTGCAGAGGTGAGAAGTATCTGTGGGACTATGATGTTTTCAGGTGAGTCAGCAGAGAAGAAGATAGAGGTACTCTCAGGGGGAGAGAGAAGTCGTGTAATGCTAGGTAAGATTATAGGAACACCTGCGAACATACTCCTACTAGATGAGCCTACAAACCACCTTGACATGCAGTCTATTGACTCACTTTGTAGTGCCATAGAGTCTTTTCAGGGTTCAACTATCATGGTTACACACTCTGAAATGCTTCTGCGTAAACTTGCAACTGCATTGATTATCTTTCATAAAGGTACGGCTGAGTATTTTGAGGGGACTTACGATGACTTCTTAGAGAAGATAGGTTGGGAAGAGGAAGAGGGTACAGCAAAACCTAAAAAAACCAAACCCAAACTAGACAAAAAAGAGCGTAAGAGACAAAGAACTGCTGTTATCCAAGAGAAAGCTAAAGAGGCTGCTCCTTACAGAAAAGAGTTAGCTTTTTTTGAAAAGAAGATAGAAGAGCTTGAAGCAGAAGAGAAAAAGCAAAACGAAGCCCTCACCCAAGCCTCAAACACAGGCGACAACTCAGCGATGATGGAACACGCAAAAGCACTAGGCGAAGCACAAAAAGAGATAGAAGTTCTGTTTGAACGCATGACAGTAGCAAGTGAAATCATGGATGAGATAAATACAAAATATGACGCAAAATTGGCTGAAATAGGTTAATGCTTAGAAGATGTGTTACCACATAACATGGTAACACTAAAAGTGGTCTAGGTTACTGCTCTGTTGTTAAGTTGTTATAAAACTTAACATACTCTGTATCACCCTCATCTCTAGCTTTCATAGCAGATCTTGGGTGCTCTACAAGCTGACCTGTTATCATGTAAGGGATGCTGTATCCCCAGTCTAACTCTTTCTCTAAAGGAACGATGAACTTCTCTATAAACTCTAACACTGGGAGTTGTTTATATTTTGGATTTTTTAAGAAACCAATAAGAAGTTCCATAGGACAGTTACCTGCTCCTCTTCCTAACCCAGAGATAGTACAGTCTAAAAAGCTTGTACCATATATCATCGCTTCGATAGTATTGGCATATGCTAACTGGATGTTGTTGTGAGCATGGATACCTACTTGTTTACCCTTAGGTTCTGCTACATCAAGGTATTTTCCTGTTAACTTCTTAATTTGCTCAGGATAAAACGACCCAAAAGTATCAGCTATATAGATAACATCAACATTTGTTTTACTAAGTACTTCAAGTACTTCATCTAACTCATTATCAAATGCTTTAGCTATCGCCATAACGTTTACTGTAGTCTCATACCCTTTAGCATGTGCCTCTTCTATAAGCTCTATAGCTTCAGGAATTTGGTGAATGTAAGTAGCTATTCTTATCATATCTACTACAGATTCGCTCTTTGGAAGAAGCTCCTCTTTTACCGTTCTACCTATGTCTGACATTACTGCTATTTTCAAATCTGTGTTATTGTCACCAACGATTCGTCGAATGTCTGCTTCTTTAGAGAAGTTCCATGCACCAAACTCTTTTTCACACATCAGTGTTGGAGAGTTGTTTTTTCCTATCTCCATGTAGTCAACACCAGCAGCGACACAAGTGTCATAAACACCCTTTACAAATGCGTCTGTAAAATGATAATTGTTCACTAAACCACCATCTCTAATGGTACAATCAAAAACTTTTATATCTTCTCTAGCAAGAAGCATGGATCCATGTTTTTCTAGCATGAATTATCCTTGTATAATTAAATTAAAAAATAATATCGTGTTACTGTTTGTTTCTCAATTAAAATAGGCTATTTTTACTAAAGAATTTACATTTCACAAAATTTTGCTACACTATCTAAAATAAAGGAACCATTATGAAACTATTATTATTAAGTATCATTATTTTTGCATCAATTGGATGTACAAAAGAGTTATCAGAACAGACCATAACAACAGCAGAAAAAGTCACACCTTCTACTCAAAACTCTTTTCAAACTGTTTGGAATCAGGTAGCTTCAAATCCTTACTCTATTTTGCCACAAAATGAAATCTCATTTGGAAAACTGACTTCGTGGGGAAGAGACATCATTTTAGAAGATGCAAATAGAACGCTACAAGTGCATGCGGATATCTTACCACACTTTGATAAACTCGCCCATCCAAATGGTATCTGTATGGAAGGAACTTGGGAGATTTATAAAGAAAATCCTTACAGTGGGTACTTTAAAAATCACTCTAAAGCACTTATTATTGCTCGTGCATCTTCTGCTCTGTCCCACACAAAACGTGGAGAGATACGCTCTTTTGGTTTTGCAGGAAAACTCTTTCCTACTATGAATAAAAAGCAGATAAATAGTGAAAATACAGCAAACTTTTTTCTCATAGATGACTTAGGAGGAACAGATGCCCTGCACTACACTGATGTAATATTAACTAATGAGCCAAAAACAAGCATAAACAGTGAAGTACTTAAAAATATTTTCTATGCCCTAAAGTTAGCAAGCACTTTTGGAAAAATAGATAAAAACCCTGCTATCAGACAACTGTATAAGATTTCAGAGTTAGGAGAAAATAACAAAGCAACTATCATCACTCCAAAATGGATGAAAGTAGAAGCAAAAATAGGTCAAACAGTAGATGCTAAAGATTTTCGAGATAAGTTACGTATCACTTCTAATCAAAAAAAGGTTTTTCTTATCTCTGTAGCAAGTAAAGAAGACTCTCAAGGCAAAAAAACATGGCAGACCATAGGTAGCATCAGCTTCAATAGCTCAGTATCCTCAACCTCATGTGATAAAAGATTACATTTTCACCATCCAAAATGGAGAGATGATTTAAAGTATAATGATGAGTAATTTACTCTTCATCAGGAGTTTCAATTTTTAATATTAATTTCAAATACATTTTTTCTAGTTTTGCTCTTGCCCAAGGTGTTTTTCTAAAAAACTTCAAACAGGAATTAATACTAGGGTCAAAAAGAAAACAACGAACATCTAAAAATTCCCCCAACATTTCCCAACCATACTTAATTTCTAGTTCTTCTATAATTTGTTTGAGTTTAATACCATGCAGAGGGTTATTTTTATTTTGATTGTCCATTATTAGTCCTTAGATAAAGTATTGAATAGTAGCATAATAGCTATATATCAATAATTAAACATTCTAAGAGGTGTTACCCCTCTCTTACACCGAATAATAACTAGCATCTCTATGATGCACCACCAACGCTGTTGTACTCTGTTCTGGGTGTATCTGAAAAGTTTCACTTAGCTCTATGCCAAACTCTTCAGGTTTTAGTAAGTCAAAAATGATTCTACTCTGTTCTAAGTCTGGACATGCAGGGTAACCAAATGAGTATCTAGCACCTTGGTAACGGTTCATGCGAACATCACGTAATGTTGCACCCTCATCTTCTCTTAAGATACCTAAATCCATTCTTATCTGCTTGTGGGTTACTTCTGCTAAGGCTTCTGCAAGTTCTACTGAGAAACCATGTACCATGTTATACTCTAAGTATTTACCTGCATCATAGAGTTCTTTTTCATACGCTGAAAACTTTGCACCAGCACTTACACAAGTGATAGCTATCATGTCGTGTCTGTCATGGTGAAAAAAGTCACTCAATGCTCGGTGTGGTTTTCGTCCTTGTCTTGGGAAAGAGAATGTTTTTACAGCACGACCAATAATATTTGCTAAGGGTTCGGTGTTAGCATTGGCATCTACATTCCATCCTTCGCTCTCATCAAAAAGTACCAACTCTTGGTCATGACTTCTACAAGGGTAGTAACCGTAAATAATAGTCGGTTCAAACATCTCTTCATCTATAAACTGTTGCTTTAGACGTTCATAAGCAGGGTAAACTGTTTTGTCAAGAAGTTTTTGATACTCCTCTTTCTCCATACCTTTGCTTTTATACCCCCAATGCATCTTAATCACTGTCTTTTGGTTAACCCAATCAAATAGCATATTCATATCTAAATCATCTTTTTGAAGCACTCTTCTACCCCAAAATGGTGGTGTAGGTACAGGTTGAGATTTTGGCATTTTTATCTCTTCAAAAGGAGGAATAACAACCTTTTTTTTAACCACCTTTTCACGTTTAACCATGTCACCAGCTAAACGGTAGTCTAACCCTACATTTGGGTCTTCATTAAACTTCTCTATTCTCCCCATAGCGATAACTCCATCAAAGGCATCACGACAGTAGAAAATAGGACCTTTATAGATGGGACGGCAGAAGTCATCTACAAAACTTCTTGTAAGTGCAGCTCCTCCTAAGAGTACAGGTATCTCTATACCCATCTCTGCCATCGCTTCTAAATTGTCTTTCATTACAGCTGTTGACTTTACTAAAAGTCCACTCATTCCTAAGGCTTGAATGTTGTTCTCTTCCATTGTCTCTAAGTAAGTTTCTAACTGTACTTTTATCCCGACGTTTATCACTTTAAACCCGTTATTTGACAAGATAATATCTACAAGATTTTTACCTACATCATGTACATCACCTTTTACTGTACCTATGACTAAAGTAGTATCTGTATCTTTTTCCTGTTTGGTAAGGTAAGGATTTAAGTAATCTACTGTTGTCTTCATGGTCTCTGCTGACTGTAAAACAAAAGGTAGTTGCATCTGCCCTGAACCAAAGAGTTCACCTACTACTTTCATAGCGTCAATAAGGATTTCATTGACAATAATATCTGGGTTTATCTCCTTACGTGCTTCTTCAACTACTGGTATCATTCGCTCTTTGTCACCGTCTAGTAAAAGCTTGGCTATTTTTTCCTCATAGCTCATCGCTTCATAGGCTTCATCTGCTCCTTCATCTTCTATCACCGCGTCAGCAAAATGTTCTATAAATTTAAAGAGTGATTGTTCATCAGGTGAGAAGAGTAACTCTTCACAAACTGCACGGTCATCTTCACTCATTTTAACAAGAGGAATAATATGCTTTACATTAATAATAACAGAAGTCATACCCGCTTTAATACAGTGGTGCAAAAAGACTGAATTTAGGTAAAATCTAGCTGTCTTATCTAAACCAAAAGAGATGTTAGAGAGTCCAAGAGTTGAACCTACTTCAGGGTGTCTTTTGTGTAACTCTTTTATGGCATCTCGTGTCTGTATAGCTGCATCTCTGTACTCTAAGTCACCAGAACCTACAGTAAATGCTAACATGTCAAAAATAAGATTTCGTGGGTCTATACCATGACGGTTAACGGCTAAATCATAAATACGTTCTGCTATGCGTATCTTATCTTCAGTTGTTTTTGCCATACCCACTTCATCAATAGTAAGACATACTAATGCTGTTCCGTATTTCTTTGCTAGTTTACAAATTTCGTCTAGTTTTTCTTCACCATCTTCAAGATTCACCGAGTTGATGATAGGCTTCCCACCAATACACTTTAAGCCCTCTTCCATTGTATTTACACGTGTAGCATCTGGCATGAGTGGTAGAGGTATTTTTTGGTTATAAAGCTCCATAACAGCAGCCATATCTTTAGCTCCATCACGCCCTGCAAACTCAACATTGACATCAAGAAGGTGCGCCCCATCACGTACTTGTGCTTGACCTACTGTCAAAGTTCCTTCGTAGTCTGAAGCGATAATAAGTTCTCTAAAAGCCTTAGAACCCGTTGCATTAGAACGCTCACCAATAAGCAGAGGTGCAGGCTCTTGAAAAAGCTCTGTAGTGTTAAACAAAGAGGCGATACTTGGTGCTATACTACCAGTTGGCTTTTTAGGTACTAAAACTTTAACCGCTTTTTTAAGTGCTTGTATATGTTGTGGTGTGGTTCCACAACATCCACCTAAAAAGCTTACACCATCAAAATCAGAAAATTCTAACTGTTTTTGGGTAAATTCATCAGGTCCCATAGGGTAATACGTATATCCTCCTCTATTTTGAGGAAGTCCAGCATTTGCATGAATAGAGATAGGTATATTACAAAGCTCACTTAATGTCTTTAAATGTTTTTTTACTTGGTCAGGTCCTGTACCACAGTTAAACCCAAGTGATAAAATATCAAACGGCTCCAAAATAGTCGCGATAGTCATTGCATCTGTCCCTATAAGCATAGAACCACTAAGTTCAATAGTCACTGAGACCATCATAGGCAGTTTTACATTACGTTCAAGATTGGCTGCTTCACAAGCATGAATAGCTGCTTTTATCTGTAAAGGATCTTGACAAGTCTCTAGTAAAAAGACATCACATCCCCCATCTATAAGCCCTAATGCACAAAGTTTATACCCCTCATACATCTCATCATAGTGTATATGCCCTAAACTTGGTAACTTCGTACCAGGACCAATAGAACCCAACACAAATCTAGGCTCTTCTGCTGTACTATACTCCTCACATATCTCCTTAACTAACGCTGCACCTTTTTTAGAGAGTTCATAAGCACGATCACCCATCTGGTATTCATCTAGTACCCATGGCATCGTTCCAAAAGTATTGGTCTTTATAAGGTCTGCACCAGCCATAGCATAACGTTTATGAATACGTCTAATAATATCAGGGGCTGAGTGGTTTAAGATTTCATTACATCCCTCTTGATCTACACCTTTTTCATCTATCCATGCAGCTGGAGGTACATCCAACTCTTGTACCTGTGTACCCATGGCACCATCTATGACGAGAATACGTTTTGTTAAAAGTTCTTTAATTGTTTGAGTAATAGACAAGATAAATCCTTTTGATAAATAAGCATAAAAAGCTGTTTAAATTCTATGCAATTGTATCAAATAATGGCATTTTTGAGCTTTAAATATTAAAGTTTAATACCACAATGAAATATAAATTTAATATTGAAAGTAAAATAGGTAGGGAAGATATGATATAAGAAGAAAGATTTTATTATAGATAGTAAAAACTACGCACAAAATGTGCATAGTCTTTGGATAATATTAAGTTTTATTTAATAGAAGTATTAAGCATTTGAACTGCTTTATTTGACTCTTTAAGTAGAGGAATATTTAGTTTTTCTGCTGTAGCTAATGCTTCATCAGAAATATCTAGTTTCTCTACAATTGGTTGATACTCTGCTAGAGTTTTTGCAACTACTGCAAATTGAGCTTTGATTTCATCATTTTTACAACCTGCATCTAATTCTTTTAGAGTGCTACCAAATAGTGCAACTGTCTTTTTAGCATTTGCACCATTTGCATCAGCGTCAATGCCATTAGCAACTAAAAGAAGCTCTTTTGTCATCTTTTGAGAAAGCATTCTCTGCTTACCTGCTAGGTTGATAACTTTAGCCATTTTAGGGTCTAGTGTTGAACCACTTGCTTTAGTGTACATACCAACAGCCTTATTCATATTTTTGAGTAGAGGTATATTTTGCTTGTTGATAGCTGCTAAATCACCTTTTTCTACAGCATCTTTAAATGGTATCCATAAGTCTGTTACAACTTTTAGTTGAGCTAATATATCTGCATTTGTAGTTGCAGGTAGTCCTAGAGACTCATCACCAGCTACTAGACCTTTTAGAGTCTTATCAAAAAGAGCTACAGTCTTAGCAAGAGAAGCTTTGTTTGCATCTACGCTAACACCTTTAGCTATAAATAGAGCCTCTTTACTCATTTTTTGAGTAAGCATTCTTTGTTTACCAGCTAAGTTTATAACTGTACCACTTTGTTGTTTTGTCTGTGCTACTGGGTTTGCCTGTAGTGAAGTTGTAGCTAGTGAAACTGCCCCTAGTGTTAAGCTTACGCTTAGTACTGTTGTAGAAAGTAATTTTCTCATGTCTTATTCTCCTATAAGTTAAAGTAATTTATATTATAATTAGAAAATCTATAAAAATCAATAAAAATAGCTATTTATGGTTAGAAAAATCTATATGTGTATATATTTTACATATTATTATTATTTCTAATATAACTTTACTTAATTACTATAATAAGATCAACCCCTCTTGCTCAAGCCCTTTTTTAAACTTTCTAATTATATCAACTAAACTATTTACATTAACATCATCACAATTTAAATTCTCATACTGCTTTTGCTTTTCGTACAACTCGCTATTACCATATTTTTTAATGAGTTCTTCTATATTGTGAGGTATAAACATAGAATATTTTTTAGACTTCAAAAGCCGTGGTACAACTTTATTTAAGTAAATATTTACTCCAGCTAAATCATAATCACCAAAGTGTATATACTCATTTTCTAAGGTAGAAATCCACCATAACATATAGGGAGTAGTTACAACAAACAAAATATTTGGCTTATCAAAAAACTTTTCATACCTCTTAGCAAACCAAACGACTTGATAATTCTCTACACCTACGATGAGTGTATGTTTAGATATTTCAACTTTTTGAGTATGAAAAAAGAAGTAACCTAAACCATCGTTGGGTAGTATACTAATAGTATTTCCATCTAGTGTTATATTTAGCTTTTGTAAAGACGATAGATAGAGTCCATGCATACTTTTTGATGTTATTTCTTTTGTGTTATTATGATACTTCTGAATAATATCTCTTGATGATTTTTTATCAAATATGTCTTCTATATAGCTATCTATTTTTTCTATGGAGTCAATATTGTAGTTATGGTTTTTTAAAAATAGAAATATATTCTCTTCTTTAGCTAAGTCAATGTACTTTCTACTACCCTTTTGACTCCTAGTTACTGCACCATTTAGTTTAAGATACTCTACTATATCAGGGTTTTTAAACTTGCCCTCTGTTATGGTTTCTAACTCTATGAGAGCCTTTAGATTTAAAAAATCTGATTTGTTTATTTTCATATAGCTACTCTAGTAGCAAGTATCATTTTAGAGTACTCACCAAAATTCTGCCCCACATAAATAGTTGGGTACATAGACATAAGCATGTCATCTTCTGTTGGCATACCATTTAAAAATACAAAGCCACTTTGGTTTACAAAATCTTTTAACTCTCTAAAGTAGTCTGTAGATATAGTACCAATCTCATCTAAAATACAGTGACTAACAATTGGACTATCTTTGACAATATTTTTACTCACCATCTTAAGCATAGAGATGTTTATGATACTCTTTACAAGTGTTGAAGTTCCATTTGAGCCTATATCATTTAGTGTTTGTCTCCATTTTAAGTCATTACCTCTCTCTACTACTTTAAACTCTAATACAAAACCATCTTCAAGCTCTAAGTACTCTTTAGATACATTTAGTAATTGTACCAATTCAACTATTTTTTCTCTTAACTCTGCTCTTAATCTTGCCGATGTTTTGTCATCACCCAATGACTCAAAAAGTCCACTTAAAAATTTATCATTATTTTTATCGTAAAATTCAGATAGCCCCTTTAAAGTATTTAGTGTTAGGTTGTTAGTTTCAGAAAATTTGATTCCTATACTATCTATAACTTTAAAAGAGTCTGTAGCCTTTCTAATGGAGTTTCCTAGAGCGTTTACTTCACTGTTAATATCTGCTAAAGCTTCATCAAAACTACTTAACTCTTTTTTTATGAGTACAATGTTACTTTTAAATTTATCTAGTGAAGCATCTTTAAGAAGTAATAATTTATCATTTTTTATGTACTCTATTAACTCTTTTGCAGTTTTTAAGTAAGATTTATCATTAATATTATCAGTAGGAGTAGATATTTTAAAGATGTTATCACTCTTTATATTTTTAACTATCTTTACAACCAAATTTTCTATGGAGTCTTGCATATTTTTTATGTTGTCAAATAGTTTTAAAATCCCATCTACTACCGCTAAGTTTACAACTATACTCTCATCTAACTCATAGCTACCTAACTTTAGAGAACTCTTTATGGCTTTTTCTACTTTTTGATTTTCTATTTTTTCAGAGTATGCATTTGTAAACTCTTTTATATTAGTTTGCTTATTAAATAAGATTTTCTTTTTACTCTCTAACTCTAAAATTTTTACTTTAAACTCATTTTTCTGTTCACTCTTTTTTTGTTTTAAATCACTCAAATATTTCTCATCACTTTGAAGTTTTTGTTTTAAAAATGGTATATTTGCTATCTTCTCTTTGTACTCTTTTAAGTAGTTTTCAACAACATATTTATGCTCTTCTATACTATCTAACAAGATTTTAAATCTCTCTATCTCACTAGATATACTCTTAAGAAGTTGCTCATCTACACCATTGTTTTTTAACGCTTCATTTAACTCATCATGGCTACTCTGTATCTTAGCATTACACTCATCTCTTTTTCTCTCTATTGTAGAAGTTAAAATCTTCTCACTCTCTTTTAACGCTTCATCAATTTTTGCTATTTTAACTGCTATATTTGTACTAATATTTTGAGTTATCTGCTCTATTTGCTTTTTAATTTGAGCTATTTTGGAGCTTAACTCCTCTTGCTGTGTCTTACATAAAGCATAGGCTTTTTGAAGCTCTTCATTTTTAACCCTCTTTAACTCTACTCCATCATCTTTTGCTTTTTGTAGGTTTAATTTAGCTAAAGCTTGATTCTTTACGTAGCTTCTTTTATTGTCATCTAATTTATCTTTTTGCTTATATAGAAGAGTTCTTTGTCTCTCTTTTTCACGTGTAGCTTTAGTAGCCTTATCATCTAACGTACTCTTTTTTTTCATACTATCTTTGTTTAACTGCTTTATGCTATCTTTTATGAGCTTTAACTCTTTTTGTAACCTTGACCGCTCATAAGTGTTCTCAAATTCCTCTTCAAACTCTATGTTTAACCCAAAAATAGAGCTACTATTTTTATCTTCTTTGACTGTAAATGGCTTAGTAGAAAATAGCACTTCATCTTTTAGATAAGTAGTTAACTTTTTTGCACTCTTTATAGAGTTCCTGTTTATGTATCCATATAAATTATCTTTATCAAAATCAAGTTTTTGCTCTACTAAGCTTTTTTGTTTAAACAGGTCATCTTTTTTCTCTTTTGTATCTCTGTCTATCTTTTGTGAAGAGTCTCTATAGTTTTTTTCTATCTCTATGAGTTCTTTTTCAACTTCTCGCATTTCAAAGCTATTGTCATTGAGTAATTTTTGAGTATCTAGTAGAGCTTTTTCATACGATTTTATCTCTACTTCATTCTTTTCTATCTCATCTTTGTTAAAAATAAAATGTTTTATCTCTGCTTGTTCTTCTCGTACCTTAATAAACTCATTATCATTCTCTTTAAAATTTACTTCTAACTCTACTACTTCATCTACATACTTTTGAGTCTCTGCTTTTATAGTACTCTCTTTGGACTCTAAAAGATTTACCTTTTTTTGCCCCATATCTTTACTAAACTCAACACTCTCATTTTTCAACTCTAGTATCTGCTCATCTGTACTCTTCTTTAAATGCTCTTGTATCTTCTGGTACTTCTCTTTAATAGTCTCAAATTTTGAAGTTAAAGCTCTGTATTTCTCTTGGTTTGTTTCTAATTGGCTTTTATACTCTTTATCTTTTTTATACTCATCTACTAAGCGTTCTATATTTTTAGACTCATACGCTTTAGATTTTGCTTCTAACTCTCTTAACTCTTTGTTTTGTTCTGTAACCTCTTTAAAACTAGTATCTATTTTTTCATCTATTTTTGATTTCTCAATCTCATAGCTTTTAGTTTTAACACTCTGTTTCTCTTCTACTTTTTCTAATTTTAGCTTTAACTCTTGCATTATTTGACTAACTTGACTCCGTAATGCTTCTAGTTCATTTGCTTTTTCTTTAAATAGTTCTCTATCGTTATGGTATTTATCATATTTTTGAGATAACTCTTCTATATTTGGTATTTTTTGTTCAAATTTTACTATCTCATCTTTATGCTTTACATACTCATCTAGGTTTAGTTTTATCTCATTTAAGTCTATCTTCACAGTAGGGTTCTCAACAAGTGAGACTATACTTTTTTTAATACTACTAGAGTTTACCTTTGAAGCCATAAATATATTTGAGAGTGTCTTTGCGTACTCTTTTGTGTATTTCACACTCTCAAAAAGGCAAAAGTCCACACTACTCTCTTGCTTTATTTTCTTAGCATTTATATCTCTTTTATGAAAAGTATTAATATACCTCTCTTTTATGCTTGTATGATAATTCCCTAAGTTGGCTTTTTGAACTTTTTCATTAAGCTTTTCTAAGTTAACAGGTCTATTTTCATCTATAAAAAGCTCTTTTACATCAAATGAAGCATTAGTCATATCTATAAAGCTATAGTGTAACTTTCCACTCTTACTCACGACAAAGAGAAACCTGCTACTACCCTTGGTATATTCATACACTAAGTGTGAGTTATGCTCTCTAAAGTACCAGTCATTAAAAGATTTTTTAGTGTCAGAGGTTAGATTTAGTATGCCATCAGAGTAGTCCATGGTGTAGAAAAATAGCACTGCTCTCATTATGGTAGTCTTACCAACACCACTCTCTCCTAGAAGTAGAGTATTTTTACTTAAATCTATCTCATTAAACTCATATCCAGCACTCTTAATAAGATATATTTTTTTTAATCCATCACTACTCATATACTTCTATCTCCCCTAAAAAATACTCTATATAATCATAAGAGTTTAAAACGATATACTCTGCGTTTGTAGAATTTCTCTCTTCTAAAAAACCATCTTTTTTTAATTTTTCTACTATCTTTTGTATAAACTCTCTATGATCATTTGCTTTTATACCTTTCATCTTAGAGGAGAGGTCTTGTAGCTCTATATTAGAGTTTAATTGTTGCTCCATAGCTGTTAGTGAAAACCTATACCCTACTGAAAAATTTACATCAAGTGTTTTAAAAAAATTGGCAATGTCTATGTAGTCAACAATAAGCTCAAGTGCTGCCTCACCATCTGAAGCATCTTCTCTAGCAAAGTAAAAATACCCCTCTCTTTTCATAAGAATATATCCTAGTGGTTTAAAGTAAGCTCTTAATTCACTCTCTTTATTAACCATTGCCTCATACATATCAGCATTACCATTTTTGATACTATTTTCATTGATATAACCACCTCTTAAAATAGTTTGGTAAATCTTCTCTATGTGCTGTGGCACTAACGTATCTACATCTATAAGCATTTTTTCACCTCTACATATTCTCTATTCTCATATTTCAAAAACTTATCTGACTCTATTTCATACTTACCTGAGTAATTTTTCAACATTCGTATGAATACACCTAGTAACCTATCTTCATCTATCTTTTTACTCACTAAAAATGTCATCAAATCTTCATCTTGTAGTAAAAACTCTCTGTTTAACTTTTGATAATTATAGAGCTTTCTCTCTACGGTTTTAACCTCATTAACATCATACTTCAAATCACTATCTTCTCTACTATCTTGTAACTCTATGGCTCTTGAACTTATGATTTTTCTAAGCGTTGCAATGTAGTCAAGTATCTGGTCATCAGGGTGTAATTTTTTTGGTTTTTTACTTTTTGAGATAATTTTTTGTTTTTTTGATAGCTCTTCAATATTTGTTGAGTTTAGGAGTTTTTTATCATCTTTTAGAGTTTTAATTTTCTGTAGTTTTTTTATGAACTCAGCATCTTTTATGCTTTGATTAATAAAATTTTTGATGTCATCAAAGAGTCTTATAAATGATTTTTCTAGCTCTATTGACTCTTTTTTAAAGCGTAAAATAGCAGAATTTATCTTGTAGTTATCTATAGTTCTAAAAAAATGATGTTGTTGATTTAAAAATTTATCACAAGCGTAAGTCGCATCTATAAGTTTTTGTATCTCATCTTTTGAGATTTTAAGTTTTTGCATTTTTATCTTAAAATTCGGTTCACTCTTAAAAGCAAAAATGGAATTTTGAGCAATAGCTCTAAGATTGTGTTTAAGTATAGATGGTAATTGAGTAAGTAAGTTATAGATGGATTTTATCTCTTTATGGGCTGGTTCATCACTTTTAACTCTTTGATTATAAAATCCTAACTCTTCATGTAACTTTTCTAGTTTATCACCTATTAACCCAATGTTGGTTTGAGAATTATGCCCAAGCCTAGACTCATAATACTCTAATGTTTCAACATTAAGAGAGAGTTCATTATTGAACTCATCATACTCAATAATCTCAAAACGAATAGCTTCATCTAATTTAGAACTATTATAGCTATCTCTAATACTATCATTTGGTCTTGATTCATAATCATACAACTCTTGCATAATATCTCTACAAGAGTTTTGTATATTTATTATCTCTGAAATGTTTTTATTTATTGCCATTTTTACCTCTAGCCTCTATCCTACCTACTACACACTAAAATAAATACCTATTAAAGTGAAGCTTTAGCCTCTTCTAGTGCTTTAATCACTGCATCTACATTGGCTTTAGGAATATGTACTTTCCAATCTGGCTCTGTAGAATTTGCTTGTAACGCAATACCAATACTTACCACACTCTCACTTTTCTCACCATAAGGTTCTGCTATCGTCCCAATAGTAATTTTACCCTCTTTACTACCACTTAATGTTATTTCATTTATATTTTCTATTTTATCGCTCATTTAAAATCCTTTATTTTATAATATAGATTATTATATCACAATTACTTTTTTCGTTTTACTAGTCCTGCTAGTTTAGCTTGTTGTCTTAACCATATTTTATGGTCAATGGCAGGAAAACCTGCATAAGTCTTAGAACCTTCAAGTGATTTAGTTACACCACCCTTACCTGCAACAGTAGAGAATGCACCTATGCTTAAATGCCCAGCAGTACCACTCTGCCCTCCCATAACCACGTTTCTTCCTAATGTAGTAGAACCTGCTAATCCTACTTGTGCAGCACAGAGGGTATGCTCTCCTACATCACAGTTGTGGGCTACTTGGATAAGGTTATCTAATTTTGTACCCTTACGTACGTATGTTGTTCCAAATACTGCTCTATCCACAGTACAGTTAGCCCCTATCTCTACATCTTCTTCTATCACAGTATTACCATTTTGGTAGATTTTGACATGTTCGCCTTGCTTTGTATGTGCAAAACCATAACCATCACAACCAATAACTGTACCACTGTGAATAATACATCTTTCACCTAATTGTGTTCCATGGTAAAGTGTCACATTTGGATGGAGTAAAGTATCTGAACCAACAGTTACATTATCACCCACATAACAGCCAGCAAGAATAGTAACATTACAACCTAAGGTTACATTTTTACCAAAACGTACACGTTTGTCTATGTCACACCCATCACCCATACTTGGGTGTCCACCTTTACTCTCTAGCTTGTGTGCAAAAAACTTAGAAGCTAATGCTAGTTTTAAGTACGCTTCGTCTGTCACAAGAGCCACGCTAGTACTAGGTAAAAGATTTGCATACTTTTCATCTATAAACACCGCAGCGGCTTTAGTAAGAGGGAGCTGATCTAAGAATTTTTCAGAGTTAAAAAAAGAGAGTTGTGTCGATGTTGCTTCACTTAATGTATGGATACCATCTATATCTATATCATTACCCGAGAAATTTAGACCGATTTTTTGTATGATTTGAGAAAGTTTATAAGTCATTTAAATCCTTATATATGAGGTGCGTTTAGCAACGCACCTGTTAATTAAATAGTAAAATTATCTTTCTATTGCTACTACACCACCACGTACTACCTCAGAAGGGTTGTAACGCTGTGTTGCCTCAATAAAATGTTTTATACGCGTAGGTTCGTCTGAAACCATAGTGATAACCATCTCTGGTCCAACATTTACAATACCACCATTATATGCAGAACACAATGCAGAGATATCTGAAAGATTTTCAGCTATAGGAAACTTAACCAATACCATCTCTTTCTCAACCATCTCTTCATGTTCTATCACTTTATATACAGGGATAAGCTTATGTAACTGCTTCGTAATCTGCTCCATCACCTTTGCTGAACCATTAGTAGCTATAGTAATATGTGACATATCACTTTGAGGGATAGGTGCAACGGTTAACGTCTCTATGTTGTATCCACGTCCTGCAAACAGAGAAGTTACACGAGCCAATACAGAACTCTCATTCATAACAATAACTGAAATTACATGTCTTTCATTTTTAGAATTTGCCATTACTTCGCCTCCGTGTTACTTAATACTTTTTGCGGTAACATCATGTTAAATAATGCCCCACCAGATGGAACCATCGGAAGTACATCTTCAAAACGATTTGTTTGAACATTCATAAAACATACTTTATCTTGCTCTATGGCATCTTTAAGTGCTGCATCAAACTCCTCTTTTGTTGAAACATCATACCCAATACCACCACACGCTTCAGCTAAAGCTTTAAAGTTTGGTTGGAATGATAAGTCTGTCTCAGAGTAACGCTTTTCATAAAAGAATGTTTGCCACTGTCTTACCATCCCTAAAAAATGGTTATTTAGTATCACGTTGATTACTGGTATTTTGTACTCTGCTGCTGTTACAAGCTCTTGCATATTCATCAAGATAGAACCATCACCTGTAATGTTAATAACTGTCTTTTCAGGATGGGCTCTTTTTGCACCAAGAGCTGCAGGAAAACCAAAGCCCATAGTTCCAAGTCCACCAGAGTTTATCCATTGGCGTGGTCTATCAAATGGATAGTGTTGTGCTGCCCACATTTGGTGCTGTCCTACATCTGAAGTGATAATAGCCTTCTCACCAAGAAGTTCACCCAAACGCTCAATAGCCCATTGTGGTTTTATCACCTCATCAGAGTCAACATAAGACTGAGGATGAAGCTCATTATAACGCCCTAAAATATCTCTCCAAGCTTGATAACGGTCGGTATCTATGTCATCTATCTGCTCTAGCATTTTAGTCACAACTTCTGTAATATCACCCACAATAGGATAATCTACATCTACAAGTTTTCCAATGTTAGCAGCATCTATATCTACGTGAATAATATCTGCATATTTTGCAAACTCTGAGAGTTTACCTGTTACTCTATCATCAAATCTAGCACCAAAAGAGATAACTAAATCTGTTTCAGACATCGCCATATTTGACGAATAGTTACCATGCATTCCTAGCATTCCTAGAAGTAGTGGGTTTTTAGCACCTAGTACCCCTCTTGCCATCAATGTTTCAACTGCAGGTATTTGAGTTTTTAACGCAAATTCACGTACTAAGTCACTAGCATTTGAAAGAACAATACCTCCACCCAAATAGAGAAGAGGTTTTTTAGCAGACTTAATCGCTTCGACTGCTTTTTCTATCTGTCTTCTGTTCCCTTTATATGTTGGTTTGTATGTTGGAATGTTTACACTATCTGGGTAAACAAACTCACCTATATCAACTGTAATATCTTTAGGAACATCTACAAGAACAGGTCCAGGTCTTCCAGTACGTGCAATATAAAATGCCTCTTTAAGTACACGTGGAAGTTCTTCAAGTGTACGTACTAAAAAGTTATGTTTTGTACATGGACGAGAGATACCTACTGCATCTATCTCTTGAAAACCATCTGTCCCAATAAGTGACAAAGGTACTTGCCCAGAGATAACAACCATAGGGATAGAGTCCATATATGCCGTTGCCAATCCTGTTACTGCATTGGTAAATCCTGGTCCAGAAGTTACCATAGCAACGCCAACTTCACCTGTAGCTCTTGCATATCCATCAGCTGCATGAACAGAAGCCTGCTCATGACGGTTCAAGATATGTTCAAAGCCATTTTGTTTGTAAATTTCATCATAAACGTGCATGATAGCACCACCAGGGTAACCAAATACGGTCTTTACACCCTCTGCGATTATTGCTTCACACACCATTTGTGCACCACTCATTTGCATGATTACACACTCCATATTAGTATATTTTGTTTTGATTATAGCAAAATATTATTAGAGGTGACATATCATGAAATATAAATCAGAGTAAAATACTCTCTTTTAATGATTTTAATCAATAAAAAGTAACACTATTTTTACTATAATATTTATATGAATTTAGATTTTACACAAGCAATAGAGATTGCAAAAAATATTTATTGGGTAGGAATGTACCTAAAAAATGACCCTTTTCAATGCCACCCTTATCTTATAGAAAATGGGAATGAGTCTATTTTAATTGATCCAGGGTCTATGTTAGAGTTTGAGTCTGTAATAAAAAAGATAAACACTATCTCTTCCATGTCAAAGATTAAGTACATTATACTACATCATCAAGACCCAGATTTGGCAGCTTCTGTTCCTGAGATGGAAAAACTTATCAATCGTGAAGATTTACGTATTATCACCCATAGTCGTATGGTACCTTTAGTTAAACACTATATGATTAAGTCAAAGTATTATGAGATAGACAAACATGACTACCAACTAAAGAGTAATCACTTACATTTAACCTTTATCACCACCCCTTACTGTCACTCTCCAGGGGCATTTGTTACTTATGAGCCTTCTACTAAAACTCTCTTCTCTGGAGATATATTTGGAGGTATTGAAGAGTCATGGGAGTTTTATGCCGATGATGATTACTTTGAAAAAGCAAAACAATTTCATGCTGAATATATGCCAAGTAGAGATATTTTTAACTACACCTTGTCAAAAATAGAACGCCTAGATATTAACCTCATCGCACCTCAACACGGCTCTATGATTGAGAGAAAAAGGGTTGCTCTTCTTATTGAGCAGATGAAAGCTTTAGAGTGTGGTATCTACATTGAAGAGGGATATAGAGATTCCCTTTTAGATACTATTGAAGCATTAAGAGAGAAAGACCTTGCACTTTTAGCTTCACTAAGTGAACTTAAAGAGAAAGAGAAACTCCTTTTTCAAAAGGCAAAAATGGCTGATATGGGAGAGATGCTAGGAAACATAGCCCATCAATGGAGACAACCATTGGCTGTACAAAATACACTTATCTCTATTTTAAAAGAGAAGAGTCAAAGAGAGATATTGGATTCTACAGAGCTTACGCAAAAGCTTAGAGAGATGGAAGAGAACATACAATACATGTCTCGTACTATTGATGATTTTATGCATTTTTACCATCCCAATAAAGAGAAGGTTATTTTCTGTCTCTCTAAAGTAATACAACAAGCATTGAAGATTACTTCTCCTATGTTACATAAATCTAACATTGATATACGCTTTAACAGTACAGATACCTTTTATGTAGAGGGGTATAAAAATGAGTTTATGCAAGTACTCATCTCTATTTTGACCAATGCAAAAGATATTTTACTCCTAAGAGAGATAGAAAATGGCTATATTGAGATAACATTAACTAAAAAAAATGAAGAGATACTACTTCATGTAAATGACAATGCTAAAGGGATACAAGATCAACATATAGGACAAATATTTGACCCCTATTTTACGACTAAACATAAATCAATGGGAACAGGTTTAGGGCTTTATATCTCTAAAATGATTATAGAAAAAAACATGAATGGTAGTTTATCAGTGAGTAATACTAAAGAGGGTGCAAGTTTTTGTATCTGTATGACAAGTGCCAGTGAAGAACCGATGCATAGCCATAAAGAGTATATAAAAAGGGATGACTAGTGAATAGTAAAATATCTGACATCTCTATCTTAATCGCTGAAGATGAGAAACAACTCTTAGACCCCATGATAGAGTATCTTGAGCTTTTTTTTGAAAATGTATTTAGTGCAAAAGATGGTCTTAGTGCCTATGCTATCTATGAAGATAAAAAACCCAATATTATTATCGCCGATATTTCGATGCCCCATTTAGATGGGCTATCTATGATAAAAAAGATACGTAAAGTTGATAAAGAGACAAAGATTATTATCACCTCTGCACACTCAGAGACAGAAAAACTCCTACAGGCTATAGAGCTACAGTTAGTGAGGTATCTCGTGAAACCTATACAGAGTGATAAACTTAAAAAACTTCTTCTATTTCTAGTAGAAGAGTTAAGAGAAGTTAAGGATTATGTCTATCTTAAAGAGTCATTTTATTGGGATAAAAAAACCAAAAAACTTTTTCAAGATAAAAATGAGATTATACTCAAACCCAAAGAGCAGAGAGTCCTTCAACTTTTTTGCTCCCATGCCAATCAGAGCATCTCTGCCATAGACATTTATAATGTAATTTATGAAGACCAACCAGAGCGAGATTTTTCTTCAGATGCTATCACCTCTTTAATGAAACGCATCCGTCAAAAACTCCCTAAAGAGACTATAAAAAGTGCTTATGGTGTAGGGTATATTTTACAAACTTCATAAAAGTCTATTTAAATGTAAAAAATCCATATTTTGACAAGCTTTGACAAACTTTTTGTCTATACTTCTCGCAAGAGGTGAAAAGGAAGTGCATTCTCCCCTTGTAGTGCACTCAGGGAAGACACCTCTAAGTCACTACACCAGATACAAAGACTTCTGTTTGTCTTTTTCTTTTTTTAAATACTTTGGTGTAGTGATTGTCTCTTAAAACACCCCTCTAAAACCACACCCTCACGTAAACCATCATCTACCACGATACATTGTTCAAATGCTAAAAGTGTGTAAAGATGTTTAAATATCAGTATGCCTGCGGCTATGAGATCTGAGCGTCCTGTTCCTACTGT
>JAMOTA010000045.1 GCA_027068435.1 Sulfurovum sp. | reverse complement strand
AGTTAGTTGGTTATACGCCATTTTTTACCCTTTAAGCTTTGTTGTGATTGCTTAAGTGTATCTAACTCTTCTTGTCAACTACACTCTCAATCTTCTTAAGGGTATTCGCTTATGATGTGAATCCAAGTTTATTCATTTTTCTACTTTTTACATATTATACTATTACGACACTTGTCTATCTCTTAACGACATCAAATTACTGTTTAATGATAATTAATTAGAAAAGGTTGTCGTTATGCTAAAAACTTATGAGAATATTACTCTACTAATAAAATCTAAAGGTTTTACTAGGAAGGAGTTTGCACAAAATTTAATTAACTTACAACCAAATGTAAATAGGTTATCAGAAACACCTACTTTATCTACTATTTATGGTTACTTAAATGGAAGAATAAATATACCTATTGACCTAATACCCTTTATGGCTGAAGTACTTGATGTAACGGAACAAGAACTTTTTGATACATCTTCAAAAACTAGAAAGAAATGTTTTAAATACTTTTTACAAAATGCATCAAAAGATGAATTAGAATATTTTAATAACTTTATAAATTCACAGATTCATAACAATATTAATTATGGTAAAGTTATGATGAATACAAAGAGTACAAATGAAAAGATAGAAAAATTTACTGAACTTTTAAAGTATGCACCAATTGACTTTATAGATAATGTTCTTATCAAACTTGAAAAGTATGAAAACCTTAAAAACTTAGATTTTTAATAACTAAAATCATCTTAAAAAAATTCCAATACCTTTTCTTTAATCAAAGGTTCTTTCTCTAAATTAAATATGCTTTAGTATCTACACGAGGAAAGATATCTGCATTATCATACAACGCTTTATACGTCAAATACAACCTCAAATCAAACTCTAACTGGTGATACTGAGGTTCTATATGTTTGCAGAGTTTATAAAATGCTTTATTATGCTCTTTTACTTTTAGATGAGCCAGTTCGTGTGTGACTATCATCTTTAAAAAAGGCTCTGGAACATTTTTAAAAATATGAGAAATACGTATCTCATTTTTGGCTTTAAGCTTTCCCCCTTGGACACGAGAGACAAACGTATGTGTACCTAAAGCTGCATTTACATCTCGTATTTTGGTGTCATACAGAACTTTAGCTATGGGTGAAGAGCTCTTTATATACTCATTTTTTAGTTCCATCACATAGGCATACAGACTCTTATCTGAAGTGTAACTATGTACCTCTTTATACCTAGATAGCAGATACTCTCCTAACTTCTTCTCCTCTATTAGGGTTTGTACTTGTGCTTGTAAATTGGTGTCATAGCCATTGAGATATTTTAACATTAGTACTTTCTATTCTTATAGACTAACAAATCATCTTTACTTAAACCATCAAGCAATGAACTAAGATGTACTTGGGATAAAAGCGTCACATCTTCCTCTTTGCTTTGCTCTAGCTCCTGTGCAAATCCATTTTTTGAAAAGAGTACATAGTCTGTAATATTTAGTTCAGCTTTTTTACATTTTTCTTTAAGTGAAGTAAGCATGTTTATATTAGCCTCTTTTTTAGAGTACTTATACTCTCCTGCTAACATCTTTCCTGACTTTCTTTTAGCTAGTATCTCTATCTGCACTTGTTTGTCATAGTATGAACCGATAGATACTATGGGATCATCTGCAAATTTTTCAGCAAAACTTTGTTTCACCAGCTCTAACACTAAAAAGTTACTCAGTAAAATAGAAAAGTTACCTCGTAAAGCACTCCATTTCTCTTCAAACTCAGTAAAATCACCCTTAGATATGCTTTTATAATAAGGAGATATAGTAGCAAACCAAAAACGCATAAAAGGTAGTTCAAAAAAGACTCTGTCTGACTTTCCATCAGAACTTTTTAGAGGTTTTTCTACTGAAACATCAAACCTTAGCAGACTTTTCATCTCCAAGTAGTCCATCGCTTCTTCACCCTTGTCTCTCCCTACTCTACCTTTTTTAAACACCGCATCTTCATGACTCTCACCCAAAGCGATGATAGATAGCAACATATGATACAGAGCATTTCCATGTGTAAAACGGGTAATCCCATTATGGATAGGTTCATAGTTACCTAATACTTTCTCCTTTATGAGTACCTCCATACTTTTAGAGACATCTACACTCCACCCCGTACCCCCAAAGACTGTAAAATACTCTAAAGCCGTATCAAAGTCCCTAATGTTATTTTGGTAAGCAAAAGAGCGAAAGTGTTGTAAGAGAGTGGTACGTTTTGACATGAATTAGCCTTGTTTTAGATGTGTGTATTATATCTTATAATTCCATTTGCTATACTTTCTACTGCAATTATGATGATTGAAAGTATCTGTTTGAGATTTGAATTTAAATCTCCTAATATAAAAATCCAAACAACCACAAGGGTATCTTGTTACCAAACCCCACCTCTATGTCATCTGCTACAACATAAGAATTCTCTACATCTTTTATCTGTTTGTAACTTTTATTTTTACCACCTATTTCTACAATATACCTATCATCTATCAAAAAATCACCTATTTTTGAATACTCTACCTTGTAGTCTTTATCTACCTGATTGACAAAAAAGCTCTCTCTGAGTGTACCATTCTCTTGTGTACCACAGTAGGCAAAGTTTAGATTGGTGTTGTTCAAGTAGAGTTTTGATGGCTTAGAAAAAACTGTATCGCCTTTGGCTTTGGGCAACACTTTGAGAAATATATCTCCAAGCGTAAGATAATGTATGTAAAGGTAGAGTGTTTTTCTGTTAATGCCTATCTTACTTGCAAGGTTTGTTAAGTTCAGTTCATACGGTTTAGAGTTACAGATGTAAGCGACCAACTGTTTAAGCTTCATAATATTACTAGGCTCGATGTTAAATATCATCGGCAAGTCACTCTCTACCACAACATTAACCGTCTCTTCAAGTTTTAAGTAGTAGGTATCAGGTGTCTCAAAATAAAATGGATAGTACCCAAACTGCAAATACTCTTTAAAATACTCTAATGGTTTGATGCGTTTACTTATCTCTTTAGCAAGTGTGGTGTGCTGTGATAAGATGTCATCTAAAGTGTAGGTTTCAAATGTCTGCTCTAGTTTAAACTCTAAGAACTCTCTAAAGCTAAGCCCTTTGACACGGTACAACACAGCCCTACGACTCAAGTCTGCCTTCTTATGCTCTAGCACGATAGCCGAACTCCCACTAAAGATAACCTGTATATCTAAAAAATCATAAATCTCTTTGAGGGAAAGTTCAAAGTTCGGGTACTTGTGTATCTCATCTATGACCAGTACTTTTCCACCAAGATTAGAGAAACTCTCTGCGATATCAAAAAGTGTCTCCTCTAAACCTAGTATGCTGTCCACACTAAAGTAGAGCTTTTTGTCATCTGCTATCTCCAAACTCTCTAGGTATTGAAGCAAAAAAGTAGTCTTCCCCACCCCTCTTGCACCTACAATGCCTATGAGTCTTTCACGGAAGTCTACTATATCAAAAAAGTATCGTTTATAGTCTATAGCGTCTATCTTTTTGTTGATATAAGCATATTTTTTAAAGAGTGTCTCCATCATAGCATCTTCCTTTTGTGTAGTCTAAACAACAATAGTATAGTTAAATGTTGTTTAATATATACTTTTAATGCTTATTTTAGCCCATAATGCTTTATCTCGTGCCAACGCTGAGCAAAGTATAACAATGTGACATATTTTTGATACATTCAAAATATTTATATTAAAATGTATATTGACTATGTAACTAAAATATGGTATCATTTTTATGAGTAAAAAAGATAAATTATTAAAAAAGTTTTTAGAAATTCCTCCCAAAAAAGATTTAACTTTTGAGGAATTAGAATCACTTCTATGCTCATGTGGATACAAAAAATTAGAAGGTAAAGGCTCTGCTGTTAAATTTTATCATCAGACAAAAGATGTATTGATAAACCTACACAAGCCTCACCCTTCTACCATACTAAAAGTGTATCTTATAAGACAAATACGCAGTAAATTAGAGGAGACATGTAATGGCTAATACCATAGAGTACAAAGGCTACATAGGTAGCATAGAGTATGCCCCTGAAGACCAATGTTTTTTTGGTAAGCTAGAGATGATAGATGACCTAATCACCTTTGAAGCAGACAATGCCAAAGAGTTAGAAAGCAACTTTAGAAATGCAGTAGAAGAGTACCTAGAAACATGTAAGTCTTTAGGACGAGAACCTCAAAAGGTCTACAAAGGTGTATTTAATGTACGTATAGAACCTGAACTACATAGAAAAGTCTATCAAGAAGCTATCAAAGCAGGTGTTTCTCTTAACAGCTTTGTAAGACAAACTCTGTTTAAAGAAGTTTGGGCATAAGTCATGGTTGATATAAAATAATGATAATGAGACTTAAAGAATTCTGTATCAGAATCGGGAGTGTAAATAATTCTGTGTCAATTAGATAAAATGTTAAACACAGAAGGATTTAAAGATGAAAATGGAAATAGACGTTACAGAGTTTGCAACACAGCTCAAAGCAGGAAAAGGTATTGGAGGGA
>JAMOTA010000044.1 GCA_027068435.1 Sulfurovum sp. | reverse complement strand
TATTAGAAATTGGAGCCTTACAATCTCCCAACTAAATATTCATTTTAAGGAGAGATTGAAAGATGCTTTAGATTTGCTATAATGTCATAGGTCAAGAGGTGCTGACACAGAATTTATTACAGTCCCGGAAATAGTGGATATAGAATATTATTCACTACAAAAGATGGTATTATATATTTTCAAGATATTATGAACCACGATAAATATGATAGATTAACAAAGGATTGTTGATAATTATTTTTGACTCGTTCTAAATTTTTAACTGAGAACGCATAAATTGAATAAATTAAAATAAATGCAAAGCCTAATCAGCAGGCATATAATGTTTCTCTTTTTTCTTAGCTTCTTCTCTTTTTTTACTTCGTGCTTCTCTCTTTTTTTCCATCATTACCGCATCTCTTAAATCCTCTTCATTGTCAAACTGTGTGGCGTCTATAAATTTTGATTGGTCATCAAATTGTCCTGTTTTTACACCCCAAAGTAGGGCTATAAGACCTAATGCACCTAAAAATGTGGAGACTCCTATCATCATGATTATGATACTTTCATTCATGTTTATCCTTAAATTTTAGTGTTTTGATTCTCATAGAGTTTCCTACAACTATAAGAGAACTCAGACTCATGGAGAGTGCAGCGATAAGAGGTGTAACAAAACCCATCACAGCAAGGGGAACGGCTATGATATTGTAAAGAAGAGAGAAACTAAGGTTCTCTTTGACTGCTCTAAAAGTTCGTTTAGATAGTCTGTAGGCTTTGTAGATGCTCTCTGGTTTTTCATCTAGTAGTACAACATCACTAACCGAGATAGCCACATCTGCACCATTTCCCATAGCTATAGCGATGTTAGACTTAGCAAGAGCAATAGTGTCATTGATACCATCTCCTATCATCACTACAACATAACCCTCTTTATGAAACTTGTCTATCATCTCTGCTTTACTTTGAGGTAGGAGTTTAGCATGTATTTCTGTAATGCCTACAGCTTTAGCTACTCTCTTTGCACTCTCTTCATGGTCTCCTGTAAGCATGACAACACGGGTTCCCATGGCTTGTATCTTTTTAATAGCTTCGGCTGAACCTTCTCTTATGGTGTCGTTGAGTTCAAATTTGGCTACAAGCGTATTGTCTATGGCGAAAAAGAAGAGGGTGTTTTCAGTTTTTTCATCAACGTCTATGCCGATGGAGTGCATATAAGAAGCGTTACCACCTAAAAGTTTTTTACCTTGGTAGAGTGCTTGGATTCCTTTTGCTTGAACGGTTTTTATCTCTTCTAAATGGAGTGTTTTAAGCGTTTCATGTGATAGCTTCAAATACTTAGCGATACCTTTTGAGATGGGGTGTGTAGAGGTTGAGACAAGAGCAAAGAGTAAGTTAGGGTCATATGTTTGTAGTGCTTGGGCTTTAACTACAGAGGGTTTTCCTTCTGTAATAGTTCCTGTTTTATCTAGTGCGAGTAGATTACTTTTTGCCATCGTCTCTAAAAATGTAGCCTCTTTAAAGAGTATGTTGTTTTTTGCTGCGATGCTAATGCCCACAAGCGTAGCCATAGGTGTAGCTAAACCTAAAGCACAAGGACAAGCGATGACTATCACCGAGATACCAATAATAAGTGCATGTTCAAAGTCACCATCTATAAACCACCACCCTGCAAAGGCAGATATGGCTATGAGTAAAATAACAGTAGAGAAGTACCCCGAGACAGTGTCGGCTAGTTGTTCTATACGAGGTTTTTTGGTAATAGACTCTTCTAAAAGTGTGACAATGGAGTGAAGTAAAGATGAAGAGGCATCTTTTGTTGCTTTGTAACGTATAACAGAATCCAAACAGAGAGAACCACTTAAAATGGTATCTTTTTTCTGTTTGTAAATAGGCTCACTCTCTCCTGTTAAAGAACTCTCATCAAATGAACCTTGTCCATGAAGAAGCTCACCATCAATGACTACTTTTTCTCCTGGTTTAAGCTCTATAGTATCACCTAAAACAACATTTTCAACACTGATAAGTGACTTCTCATCGTTGTGAATTACGGTAACCTCCGTAGGTGTACTTCCCATAATGCTATCTAGGGTATCTACCGCATGTTTTTTACTTAAAACTTCAAGGTATTTTCCTACAAGAACAAAGGTAATAATCATTGCTACAGAGTCAAAATAGACTTCACCATGTTGTGTAGTCATCGCGTAAATGGAGTATAAATAAGCTAAAATAGCTCCAGATGAGACAAGGGTATCCATGTTAACTATGTTATTTTTATATCCATAATAGGCACCACGAAAAAAGACCCAACCACTATAAAAAAGTACAGGTGTAGCCAAGATAAACTCTGCAACATTAAGAATGTCTTTATACTCTTGTTGTATTCCTGTAAAGTAACCTGCATACTGGGCGATGGCTAACCACATAATATTCATAGAGCCAAAGACAGCTACTAAAATACGAGAGTAGTACTCTTTACGTGTTTTTATGGCTCTCTCTTCTTGAAGTTTAGGGTCATAAGGGTATGCATTGTATCCAATAGAGCGAATCGTCTCTATAATCTTTGAGAGTGGTATCTCTTCAGGATCCCAGATAACTTTGGCTTTGTTGTTGGTGTAGTTTATACTAGCTTCCATGACACCATGGGTTTTATGGAGTACTTTTTCGTTGAGCCAGACACAAGCAGAACAGTGAATACCTTCAATGATGAGGTTTATTTCCTGAAGTCCATCTTCATGTTCCGTGATGTATTTGTTCTTAAATCCCTCTAAATCAAACTTCTCTAAGTCACTGTTTTGTTGTGTTGCAGGTTGAAGTTTGGTATCTCCTAGTTTATCATAAAAAGTGTTGAGACCTTCGTTTGAAAGTAGATGATAGACACCTTGACACCCTTTACAGCAGAAGAAGAGCTTTTTGTTATTCTCCTCCTCAACAATCATGACGGATTCATCAAACTCAAGGTTACAATGGGTACATGCTATCTGTGCCAAATAGGGTTCCTTTATGATATATAATGGTGGATATTTTATCCAAATATGGGTAAAGTCTTGCATGAACAATATATATTCACTCATAATAATACTAATACACCTAGAACTTATAGAAGCCTATATACAACATTCCGATACATTGTATGGTGTAATGGAGAACCTCTATGGTTGGTATAAAAAGAGTATTTTTCTCTTTTTTTTAATACATCCTGCATTTTACTTTACACTTTTTGTCATTATTATCACAGATATACTGAACAGCTATATGATTCTACTTTTAGTTTTTAAAGTATTTGATATGTTTTATAAATTAGAACTTATCAAAACGATATTTATCAAGCAGAGTATATCTCAAGACTTAGCACAGATGCTAGAGTGGAAAATCCCATCATGGTTTTTCCTCATGGGTGTAGGCGTATATCCACCGTTACTGTTTTATGCGTTGAGTTGAATCTCAATGGAAGATTATTGTAGAGACTTCTCTACAATAATCTTTTTACTTGGTCTATCCAGTATGGGATGACTCTCTGTTCAGCTTTAAGTGTAGTACTTAAGCCATGACCAGGGTAGATAGTGTAGTCACCCTCTATTTTAGAAACTTTTTCTAAACTTTTTACCATCTCCTCTCCACTTGAAGCAGGGAAGTCCCATCTTCCTATGGATTGTTGAAAAAGGAAGTCTCCCGAAAACCATACATCACCTATCTGGATAATAGAGTTTCCAGGGGTGTGTCCTGCAAAGTGAATGTACTTGATAGTTATACCCTCTAAAGTAAGCTCTTCATCTCCTACTACTTCATAGTCTGGTGTGCTTTTAGGTGTGCCTTGCCCCATGGGGTCATCGGTGAGCATAAACACATCATCTTTTGGACAGTAGATAGGTATGTTTAGCTTCTCTTTTACCTCTGCATTAGACCAGACATGGTCAAAGTGTCCGTGTGTGTTTAAAATAGCAATAGGGTTGCTTACATTGTTTAATACCCACGGTGTGGCATCTACTCCAGGGTCTATGATAAAATCTTTCCCCTCAACAGTGACAATGTAACAGTTGGTTTGATAAGGACCCATAGGTTGTATTTTAATTTGCATCGGTTATAATCTCCCTTATGAATATATATGAATTATTAGAACAGGCTATTGAGAGTGATGAGATTACTGTAAAAGAAAAATTGACACTTCAATGTTTAGCGTATTGTAACCAAAATGAGGTTAGTGCAGAGGCTGACTTTGTACCAAAGAGATTTAAAGAACCTTCGTATGCTTCAAAGTGTCACATTGTAGATTCTCGTGAGTTACCTGCAAGAAAAGATTTTGATACAAATGAAGGTTTAGGAACTTTAGTTCATGCTATCGCTCACATAGAGTACTCAGCTATTGACTTAGCATTAGATGCAGTGTATCGTTTTCCATCGATGCCAATGGCATATAAGATAGACTGGTTAGTTGTTGCAGAAGATGAAATACGTCACTACAAAATGCTAAAAGAATTACTCGATAAACTAGGTTATGTTTATGGGGATTTTCCTGTGCATTGTGGGCTTTTTGATGCAGCAGAACATACTGCCCACTCTCTTCTTGAGAGAATGGCGATTATCCCTAGGTATTATGAAGCCTCAGGGCTTGATGTCAATCCTCAAATCGTAAAAAGATTAGCCAATAAACGTAAAAAACCTTTAGTAAAGAAGCTTATAGATGCATTAAGTATTATTTATGAAGAAGAGATAGAACATGTGCTCAAAGGTGACAAATGGTTTAAATACCTTTGTCTTCAAGAGGGGCTAGAAGAGGAGGTTTATTTTGAAATACTTGAACGCTATAAACTGTTAACTAAACATAGACCCCATCTCAATGTAGATGCAAGAAAAGAGGCAGGGTTTACCTGTGCAGAGTTAAAGAAACTAGGTGCAAAAGAGTGCAAATAAAAGCTTTTTTTGAAGAGATGTTTTTTCACCCAAAATGGTATCATTATCCTTTTATTATAGGCTTATTTCCTCTCTCGTTAGCTTATGGTGTAGTACTCTCTTTACGTAGAGCCATTACACAAAAAAAAGATTTTGGACTACCCATAGTCTCGGTAGGTAATCTTATCGTAGGTGGGTCAGGTAAAACTCCTTTTGTGATAGCTCTTGCCTTAAAGTTTGAAAATGTAGTAATCATCTCTCGAGGGTATGGTAGGCAGAGCAAAGGGTTGGTTGAGGTAAGTCAAAAAGGGAAGATTCTTAGTACGGTAATGCAGAGTGGAGATGAACCGATGCTTATGGCTCATTCATTACCTAACGCGTCAGTTATAGTAAGTGAAGATAGACACAAAGCTATAGAGTTAGCTAAAAGTCAAGGAGCGAAACTCATTATCTTAGATGATGGATTTAACCGTGTAGAGATAAAAAAGTTTGAGATACTACTTGAACCCCAATACATTAAAAACTATTTGCCTTTTCCCTCTGGAGCTTTTAGAGAATTTTACTTCAATAAAAAGTATGCAGATATGGTACTAAAAGAGGAAGAGGATTTTAAACGTGTTGTCTCATTTGAAAACCTTACAGAACGTATGGTTTTAGTGACAGCTATTTCAAACCCCACAAGACTAGATAAATATTTACCCGATGGTGTGGTTAAAAAAGTCTATTTAGATGATCATGCGTACTTCAATGAAGCAGATCTTAGAAGCATTTTAAAAGATGCAAATGCAGACTCACTACTCTGTACCTCTAAGGATAGAGTAAAAATGGAAGGCTTTAAGTTGGCTATCTCTGAAATGAAGTTAAAATTAGAGATTAAAGAGAAAGTATTTAACAAAATAGAAGATTATATAGAAGGATATGTTAGTGAAAAATAATATAGATGTGGTAAAAACATTATTAGATGCTTTACCGTTTATCAAGAAATTTGCCAATGAAAAAATAGTGATAAAATATGGAGGGTCTGCACAAACAAGTTTAGAACTCAAAGAGCAGTTTGCACAAGATATTGTACTTTTACACTTGGTAGGAATGAAGCCTATTATTGTACATGGTGGAGGAAAAAGTATTACAAATCTTTTAACCGACTTGGGTGTAGATACGACATTTGTAGATGGGCAAAGAGTAACAACTAAAGAGGTAATGCGTGTTGTAGAGATGGTACTCTCTGGAGAGATTAACAAAGAGATAGTCTCTTTACTAGATAATCATGGAACAACTGCCATAGGTATTTCAGGTAAAGATGGGGGCTTTTTAAAAGGTATCCCTAAAGATTTTGAAAACTTTGGTTATACAGGAATTATTGAACAGGTTAATCCTACTATTGTCAATAATATTATAGAAGATGGAGCAGTACCTGTTATTGCACCTATCGCAGGAAGTAGCACCATGGGGCATCCTGGATTTAATATCAATGCAGATTTAGCAGCGAGCAGAATAGCTGTAGCGTTAGAAGCACGTAAAGTACTCTTCTTAACAGATACCCCAGGGGTACTCGATAAAAATATGGAGCTTATCACAAATTTAAGTATAGAAAAAACAGAAGCATTGAAAATAGATGGCACGATACAAGGTGGTATGGTACCAAAAGTTGATGCTTGTATCGAAGCATTAAGAGGTGGTGTTAAGAAAGCACATATCATCGATGGACGAGTAGAGCACTCTTTACTTCTTGAAATCTTAACCAGCTCAGGTGTAGGAACGTGTATAGAACTTTAATTTAAGAGAGGTTCTGTAGTGTTTACAAAATAAAAAATAATTTATAGTTAAAAGTTTTACTTATAATTAATTTTACAGTATAATAAAGTAAATGTAATTACTAAGGATAAGAAATGCTAAATAAACTATTTTTTCTCATGTTAACAATGGGTTTTATACTAACGAATACTTATGGACAAAGCAAAGTTAAAAAAGAGATATACAGTGCACAATGGCAAAAACTTTACGGTGGAATTGAAACAGATATTGCCTATGATGTTGTTGCCCTAGAAGATGGAGATAGTGCTATAGTTGGTACATGTAAATCTTTTGGTGCAAGACGTACAAACATCTGTCTTACACGTATGACTGCTTCAGGTGAAATGAGATGGCGTTTATGGTTAGGTGGTGCAAAAGAAGATGAAGGTAAAGCAGTCACTCGTGCATCAGATGGTACCATAATGGTAGTAGGAACTACCAAATCATTAGCAACAAATTATGATAGAGATATTTATGTAGCTAAAGTTTCACTAGAGGGTAAACTTCTTTGGGAAAAAAATATTGGTGGATCAAGAGATGAGTTTGCTGGAGGCATAGCAGGAACTGATGATGGTGGTGTACTTGTTGTTGGTGATAGTGAATCTTACGGAAATGGTTATAAAGATATCTACATCGCAAAGTTAGATAAAAATGGTAATGTTCTCTCTTCTCGTACGATAGGTGGGAAAAAAGAGGAGAGTGCTAAAGATTTAACACGAACTAGAGATGGTAATTTTGTTATGGTAGGTTACCGTGAAGTTAGTACTTCTGGAGATGCAGACTTTTTTATTATGAAACTTGACCAAGAGGGAAGAAAACTCTGGACAAGAACGTATGGTGAGAAAAATACAGATAAACTTCTTGGGGTAACAGCAACAGTAGATGGTGGTATCGTAGCAACAGGAAAAACACGTTCTTATGGAAGTCAGCAGAGTGATTTATCTGTGATGAAATTTAATGCCAACGGAAAGTTAATATGGCATAAAATTTATGGATTTAAATATTATGAGTATGGTAATGCCGTGACAAGTACCACTGATGGTGGATTTGTTATCGTTGGTGGAAGTAATACTTTAGGTAAGGGTGGTCACAGTATCTATGTTTTAGCATTAGATAAATCGGGTACACTTATTTGGTCACATGTGTATGGTGATAGAGATAAAGATGTTGCTTATGGTGTAGCACGTATGAGTGATGGTAGTATTGTAGTAGTAGGAGAGAGTGACAGTTATAGTCGTGCGACTAACTTTTATCTCTTAAAGATAAACAAAAATCTATAGACCTTAGTTTTTTTAGCTATAATAATAAGAAATATAACTACAAATAGGATACTATAGATGCAATTTATTGAGACAAGAGGAAATGATGGAGAAAAATCAACAAGTGTAACATTTTCAGAAGCTATACTTAGCCCAAGTGCTAGTTATGGTGGTCTGTATGTACCTGAATCACTCCCCGCATTAGATGAAACATTTTTAACCAAACATCTCTCTAGCCACTATAAAACACTCGCTTTAGATTTTCTACTAGCATTTGATATAGACATAGAAAAAGAGACAATAGAAGAGGCATTAAAAAGATATGATGCTTTTGATGAACCCTCTAATCCTGTTCCCCTTGTTGGCATAGAAGATGACTGTTTTGTATCTGAACTTTACCATGGACAAACTCGTGCCTTTAAAGATATGGCACTGCAACCTTTTGGTTACATTTTAAGTAAATTGGCTCAAAAAAGAGGTGAAAACTATCTTATAATGGCTGCAACAAGTGGCGATACAGGACCAGCAACACTAGAGACATTTAAAAACCAAGAGAATATAAAAGTAACATGCCTTTACCCTAATGGTGGAACTTCTGATGTACAGAAACTTCAAATGGTTACTGAAGATGCGAAAAATCTTAAAGTAATAGGTGTAGAAGGTAATTTTGATGATACGCAACATGCACTCAAAGAGCTTTTATCTTCTGAAGATTTTAAAGCAGAACTAGAAGAGAGAGGAATTAAACTTACAGCCGCTAATTCTGTAAACTTTGGACGTATTATATTTCAAATAATTTATCATATTCATAGTTATTTGGAGATGGTACGTAACAGTAGTATTAAGATGGGTGAAAAAATCTA
The DNA here is from genome assembly GCA_027068435.1 of Sulfurovum sp. Classification (GTDB taxonomy): domain Bacteria; phylum Campylobacterota; class Campylobacteria; order Campylobacterales; family Sulfurovaceae; genus Sulfurovum. The sequence goes on along the minus strand of JAMOTA010000044.1, from coordinate 86,862 downwards.
TTTAGTCGTGCCTAGTGGTAACTTTGGTAATGCCTTAGGTGCTTACTATGCGAAAAAAGCAGGCTTACCGATAGAAAAAATACTTATTGCTTCAAATATCAATAATATTTTAACAGATTGGCTTACAACAGGTAGTTATGACTTAACCAATAGAGAGCTTGTCCTAACAGAGTCACCTGCTATGGATATTTTGAAAAGTTCAAATATTGAACGTGTTATGTTTGACAAATTTGGTGGAGCTAGAACTAAAGAGTTAATGCTTGAGCTGGAAGTTAATGGAAAGTACCAATTGAGTAGTGAAGAGCTAAGTTCTTTACAAGAGGATTTCTCTGCGAATTTCTCAGATGATACAGAGGGTAAAATTGTTATTGCTGAGTATGCAAAAAAAGGTTATATTATGGATCCTCATACTGCTACTTGTATAAAAGCCTATAGAGAGCTTAGAGAGAAAAAACTACCAACAGTTATCTATTCTACAGCAGAGTGGACAAAGTTTTCTTCAACTGTAGCTAAAGCGTTAGGGCATGAGGTAAAAGATGATATGGAAGCCTTAACATGGGTTAGTGAAAATGCCGATGTTTCGGTACCTTCTATGGTAAGTGGACTCTTTTCAAAACCTATTAATCACACTGTAGTAGTCGATAAAAATTCTATCAAAGGAGAGATGCTTAATTTCTTATAATAAGCATAAATATACAGTATGTCTAAAAATTATTTAACTATTTTATTTATCATGTTTTTTATGTCTGAAGTATTAATTGCAAAGGTTATTAATTGTAGAATTATTACTAACAGTACAAATACTTGTACACCTTATAGTGCTAAATTTCTTAAAGCTAAAGAGATAAAATATAATTTTAATAAAAAGAAGTTAATTGTAGAAAAGACATTACCAGTTCCTGCTAAAAATAGTTCTATTAAAGTAATCTCTGTTGAAGAGATGATGAAAAAATATCAAAATATAGAAGACTCAATGCGTTTTACAGGTACTGTAAAGTCTGCATCTGTACAGACGAGTAAAGAGCGAATATATACGCGTATAGAGAAAATAAAAGCAGAGAGAAAAAAACTATTTGATAAAATGCAAAAAGCTAAAGATGAAAAAAAGAAAATACAAGAGGCAAAAGATGCCGAAGAGCTTAAATTAGCACAAGCTGAAGAGATAAAGAAGCAAGAGAATTTAAAAAAAATAGCATTAGAGAAACAGAAAGATTTAGCTAAGGTAGAAGAAAATCAAGGGGAATACCTTATAGAAGAGGGAGATAACTTAGGGAGTATTGCTGAAAAATTTGGTGTTAAAGTTGCTACCTTGAAAAAACTTAATAAACTTAATGATAAGTTTATAGTAAGAATAGGAAAGAAACTTATTATTCCTCACTCTCAAAATAGGGTAGATGCTATTGCTAGTGCTGAGTATATTGTAAAAAAAGGAGATAGCTTGAGTATGATTGCTCAAGATTTTAACTTGACTACAAAATCTATTATGAAATATAACCATTTAAGTAAAGCCTCTAAAATACGACTCAATCAAGTGATTCGCCTCCCTCTACCTCATGTTGTAAAAAGTAAAAAGAAAAAAGAATCAGTCAGTAAGAAAAAACGATTAGCAAGCAATAAAAGAATAGATAAAAAAAGAAAATCTAAGTTTATTCGAGGTTTTGGAAAACGTAAATTACGTGTAACGGCAACTGCATATAGTTCACACAAGGGGCAAACAGATAGTACACCTTTTTTAGCCGCATGGAATAATAAGCTTCGCCCAGGCATGAAGATAATCGCAGTATCACGTGATATGCTTACTCGTTATGGTATGAAAAATGGAACTAAAGTACGTATAGCTGGACTTCCTGGTTATTATAGGGTACGAGATAAAATGAATAAACGATACAGAAAACGTATAGATATCTATATGGGTGTCAACAGAAGAAAAGCTTTACGTTGGGGAAGACGTAGTGTAGTAATTCACTGGTAGAAGTCTTAGATACTCTCTAAAATTTCTAACACTTCAAAATACCTTTCACTCTTCTCTTCACACAATACTTCAAGTTCAGCCAATGACTCAGTAATCTTACTTAAACCCTTTTCTTGGTAGCACTCAGGGTCTTGCAGACAATCATTGAGTGCTTTTACTTCAGCTTCAAGTTTATCTATCTCATCGGGTAATTTATCTAAATCTTGTTGTTCTTTGTAACTTAGTTTAGTCTGTTTTTTCTCTTTTGCTTTAGGTTTAGTTTTACTCTCTACAGTTTTTATCTCTTTATCTAAATTGTTGAGTTCTCTTATCTCTTTTTCTATCTCAAGGTACTCTGTGTATGTTTGAAATGACTCTTCAACTACCCCCTCACCTTTAAAGATAAAGAGCTTTGAAGCAATTTTATCTATAAAGTAACGGTCATGAGAAACGAAAAGTAAAGCTCCTGGGAAGTTAATGAGTTTCTCTTCTAAGATGTTAATGGTTTGAATATCTAAATCATTGGTAGGTTCATCAAGTATAAGACAGTCTACTTTTTTTGCAAGAAGTAGAGCAAGAGCTACACGGTTCTTCTCTCCTCCACTAAGCATACCTACTTTTTTTGTTAAGAACTCTTTAGGAAATAGAAATGATTTTAAGTATCCATAGACATGAAAAATAGTCCCTTGCACATCTATCTGATCTCCGCCATCTGGACAAAATGTCTCTATAAGGGTTTTACTCTCATCTAGCATCTCTCTATGTTGGTCAAAGTACCCTAATGCAAAATCACCTTGTTTTATCTGCCCTGAGTCAGGTTTAATGCGACCTAGCATGAGTTTAAGTAGGGTAGATTTACCTGCACCATTAATCCCTACAATGGCTATCTTATCTTTTTGTAAAATACGGGTAGTAAGGTTTTCAATAAGCTTTTTACCTGGAACTGAATAACTCATGTTTTCAATATCAAAAAGCATCTTTTTTCGTGATACGCCCTCTTCACGGTTAAAGTGTTTCTTCTCACGTTCAAGTTCAACCATCATTTTACGTATGAGTGTAGGGTTATGTTTTGTTTCATCACGCAGTTCAAAGACACGACGTTTACGTCCTTGGTTACGTTTTTCACGGGCTTTAACCCCTTTTCCAAGCCATGCTTCTTCTTGTTTTAAAAGTTTTAAAAGGTTGTCATGGCTTTTTTTCATAGCATGCATACGAGCCTCTTTTTGCTCTAAGTAGTCCATGTATCCACCTGTATAACTTACAAGCTCTTGATTATCTACCTCTACCACACGTGTAGCGATAGTATCTATAAAATGTCTATCATGGGAGATAAACAGTAGGGTAAAATTCTCTTTGAGTAAAATCTCTTCTAAAAACTCAACCATATAAACATCAAGGTGGTTGGTAGGTTCATCAAGTAAAAGTACGTCAGGTTTTTTTAGTATAAGTGAAGCTAACGCAACACGGCGTTGTTCTCCTCCTGAGAGTGACACTACAGGACGATGCTCATAAGCTTTTAGTTTAAACTCTTGTAGAATACGTTCGATTTTATCATCAAGATTCCATGCATTATGATGATCCAAATAAGAACTCACTTTGTCAAGCTTTTTAAGAAGCTCACTATTCTCAAAGTCATCAACTACTTTTAAACTTAGTACATCATACTCATCTTTGACTTTTTTAAGTTCGGTAAGTTCATTGAGTATCGCCTCTCTTACTGAGAGTTTAGGGTCAAACTGAGGTTGTTGTGAAAGCATCTCTATGTGTACTGAATTATTCACCACTCTTTTCCCCTCTGTAGGCTCTTCTTCTCCAATAATGATTTTCATAAGAGTAGATTTGCCACAGCCATTTTGCCCAACGATAGTGACTCTTTCTCCTTCATTGAGATGAAAGTCCACATTATTTAGTAGTAGTTTTATATCATATTGTTTTTTAATATTGAAGAGGTCAATGAGTGCCAAGTTTATTCCTTAAAATATATTGTTGCAATTATAGCAAAGAGGGTATATTTTAAGGCTTGATAAGGTATATTCCAAATAAAAAAGAGGACTTTAATGTTAGAAATTATACTTGCACTTTACTCATTTTATACTTTTATGAGACTCTATATCTCATTTATGCAGATAGGATACATCAATGAAGAGAAGAGAGAAGCACCTGTTTTAATGTCATCTGCTAAATACATGGTTGCTGCAAACTATGCAGTAGCTAAAGAGAAACTCTCACTTGTGGAGACATTTGTAGATTATCTTATGTTTGTATGGTGGATTATTTCAGGTTTTGCACTACTCTCATCTGTAATACAAGTAGAAGGTACAGTGATGCAAGCTGTACTTTTCCTCTTTGGTTTTATCACTGTAAATTATCTCGTGGGACTCCCTTTTCAACTTTATCAAACATTTAAAATCGATGATGCTTTTGGTTTTAACAAAATGACACTAAAAATGTATGTTATAGATGCTCTAAAGTCTGCACTACTTTTTGTACTTATCGGTGGTGCAATTTTTGCACTCTTGTCATGGATAATAGGTACGTATGAGATATGGTGGTTATGGGGCTTTGTGCTTATCTTTTCTATAGCAGTTATGGCAAATGTACTTATGCCATTTTTCATGAGTCTCTTTAACAAGTTCTCTCCTTTAGATGAGGGTGAACTTAGAGATGCTATTACAAAACTTATGGAAGAAGCAGGATTAAAGAGTGATGGTATTTTTGTAATGGATGCAAGTAAACGTGACAGCCGTCTCAATGCCTTTTTTGGTGGTTTAGGTAAAAGTAAGAGAGTAGTACTCTATGATACATTGATTGCTAAACTTAACAAAAAAGAACTATTAGCCGTTCTTGGTCATGAGTTAGGACACTTTTCTCATGGAGATATTTGGAAAAATATTGGGATGATGGGACTCTTACTTTTTATCTCATTTTATCTCTTTGGTCATCTTCCTGAATCACTCTTTACGAAGATGGGTGTAGTACCAGAGGCAGGGGTTCAGATAGCAGTATTGATGTTGCTTTTGCCATTGGTTAGTTTTGTTTTTACACCAATTATGTCTTATGTAAGTCGTCATAACGAATATGCAGCAGATGAGTATGGTTCACGTATGGGTGGCAAAGAAAATCTAGTCTCTGCACTGTTAAAGCTGATTACTGAAAATAAAGCTTTTCCTAAGTCACACCCTTTAGTTATATTTTTCTACCATACACACCCACCTGTGTTAGAGAGACTTAAAGAGTTAGGTTATGATGCAAGTCATGTGGTTGTAGAAGATGAAAAGGCAGAAGATACCTTACCTAATGATGGTATCTTTGCATATATGGACAGAAAATAATTTAAGTCTATTGCGATAAAATAAAATACTATTCTCTAAGGAGCTAACTATGCAGACTATTCATATTAATGTTGATGAAAATAAAATGGATATTCTTTTGAATATTATTAAAAATCTTAAAGAAGATGTGATAAGAAGTTATAGTATCTCTTCTGATAACAAGACCAATATTTCAAGAGAAGATACCTTGTATGAAGAGAGAAAAGAAAGACTTACTCAGCTAAGAAAAGATATTAAGTCTGGCATAGAACCTATGTATGATTTTGATACCTCTATGGATACTTTAATAGAGGAGCTAAAGGCTTGAAAATCATTGAGTCTGAACAATTCAAAAACGAGTTAAAAGCCATTGCTTTTTATATTAAGAGAGACAAATTATCTGCATCTCTTCATTTTGTACAAAACTTACGTAAATGTATTAAAGAGCTAATAGACTTTCCCTATCAATATAGAAAATCAAAATATTTTAAAAACGAGAATATAAGAGATATGATTTATAGGGGTTATACCATCGTGTACGAGATAGATAAAGAACAAGATACTTTAGAGTTATTGAGTATCTTTAATCAAAACTTACCTGATTTATAGGAACTGTGAAATGAAAGAATTATTTGGAATGACTATATGACCATTAAAAAAGTTTTAGTTTGGGCAAAAGAGTTGCTCAAAGGGGTATGTGAACGCCCACAGTTTGAAGCAGAGTTACTTTTGGCTTATCATTTAAAACAAGATCGTATCTATCTTGTTTTAAATGAGAGTAAGAAGGTAGATGATTTAAAAACTTTTCAAGAGCTTATAGCTAGAAGAACAAAAAATGAACCTTATGAATATATCGTAGGTGAAGCAAGTTTTTATGATATAGAGTTAAAAGTAGAGTCAGGGGTGCTTATTCCTCGTCCTGAGACGGAGATTCTTATAGACCTTGTTGCTACTATTATCGAAAAAGAGCAGATAAGTTCTATTGCCGAGATAGGGGTAGGTTCAGGGGCTATCTCTATAGTGTTGGTTAGAAAGTTTCCAAATCTTCGTATTATCGCTACAGATATTTGTGATACACCATTAAGAGTAGCAAAGAAAAATAGTGATTTTTTTGAACTCTCTAAACAGATAGAGTTTCGTAAGTCAAACCTTATAGATGAAGTATCTGAAAGTGTAGAGTTAGTTGTCTCTAACCCTCCCTACATCGCAGAAGATTTTCTCTTAGAGTCAAATGTTGTAGATTATGAACCTAAAGAGGCACTTTTTGGTGGCAGAGTAGGCGATGAACTTCTAAAACAGATTATTGTAGATGTAAAAGCTAGAGATATTAAATACCTAGCGTGTGAGATGGGATATGACCAAAAAGAGCCTTTAGAAAAATTTGTTAATGAAATTGGAGTAGAATCTATCACATTCTACAAAGATTTAGCAGGATTTGACAGAGGATTTGTACTTATATATTAAAGGAAAAGAAATGAATAAATATTTTAGAATAGCTACATTAGCATATATCGTTATCTTAGGAGCTGTACTTGGTGCAGGGCTTTTTGCAGGTATAGTTGTTGCACCTGTTACTTTTCATACAGAAATTTGGTTAGGCTCTGAAGTGTTAACGCACTATCAAGAGGGAGTTATCATGACTGAAAACTTTGTAAGACTCTCTTATTTGGTTAACTTTGCACTCATAGTAGTCGCTCTTTATGAGGGGTATAAATATAAAAAATTTGAGAGAGATACCACTACACAGATAGCTACTTTTTTTGTTATAGCTACAGGATTACTTTTTTCACAGTACTATATGCCAGATATTCTTACGATGCAGATGGCTGGTGAAGCGATGACACAGAGTGACGCATTTATTAACACACATAAAGGGAGTGAAATCAATTTTAAAATATTCTCTGTAGCCCTTTTAGTACTTTTGGTACGTAACATGCAAAAGGCATGTAAATAGATGTACCATGAACCTTTAGTCCACCCCTTTAAACCTATAGTTTTTAAAGATACAAAGGTGTTAATATTAGGCTCTTTTCCTAGTATTAACTCTTTTGAAAAAAACTTCTATTATGCACACCCTACAAATCAGTTTTGGAAAATCTTAGAAGCTATTACTAGCTATCCTATAAACAATAAAGACCAAAAGATTTGGTTACTTAAGTCGTCTCATTTAGGACTTTGGGACATGATAAAAAGTTGTCAACGTGATAACTCGTTAGATAGTAGTTTAGAAGATGAGAGTGTTAATGACATAGAAGCACTGCTAGAAGAGTATCTTCACATCACAACAATAGCCTTTACTGGTAAAAAAGCTGAGGCACTTTTTAAGATGCATTTTTCACATCTTGCTATAAAAATAGTTTACTTACCTTCCCCATCAGCAGCGTATGCAGCTATGAGAGTAGAAGAAAAAGTGGCTATTTATAAAGAGCGGTTAAAAGAGGTAATGAACTAATGGCTGTCTGGGCGATAGGGGATATTCAAGGATGTTATACGTCATTAATGGCACTACTAACAAAAATTGAATTTGACCCAAGTAAAGATAGACTCTGGATAGCTGGTGATTTGGTAAATAGAGGGGAGGGTTCACTTGAAACATTAGAGTATCTCTACAAGATAAGAGAGCGTGTAGAGATTATTTTAGGTAATCATGATATCGCACTTATTGCTGCATATTATGGTATTAAGAAATCCAATCCCACTATTGATCCTATCCTCAATTCTCCTGAAGCAAAGAAGCTTATTGATTGGCTAAGAGGTCAAAAGTTTTTACATGTTGACCATCAACTAGGTTACTGTATGGTACATGCAGGTATCTCCCCAGAGTTTGACTTAGGTATGGCAATACGTTATGCAAGAAGGGTAGAGGAGAAGTTACAAGGTGATTATGCAGATATATGGCTTGAAAAGATGTTTAAAAGTGGGATAGATAGGTTTAACAGAGACTCTAGTAAGATAGATATTGATCGGTATATCGTTAGTGCATTTACTCGTATGCGTTTTTGTTATAAAGATCATAGATTAGACTTTAAACAAAAAGGAAAACCAACTGATACCCTACGTGGTAAAGGTTTAAAACCATGGTTTGAGAGTGAAAATAGAAAAGAGATACATATGAAAATTATCTTTGGACACTGGTCAACATTGGGTTTTCTTCACAATGATGATGTCTTATCATTAGATACAGGCTGTTTATGGGGAGGGGAACTCACCGCAGCAAGGATTGATACAGATAAGGTTGAGATTGTTTCTGTTGCGTGTGAAAAGCGTACATAACTTCAAGCAAGCACAAGCTATAATTTAACTAATATAATTAAATAAGGAAATATAATGAATGAACAGACTTTAGCTATCCATGCTGGATATGAAAAAGATGCTATGGGAACAATGGCAGTTCCATTGTATATGACTACAGCGTATGAGTTTAGAGATACTGAACATGCTGCAAATCTTTTTGCACTCAAAGAGCTAGGCAATATCTATACAAGATTAATGAACCCAACGACTGATGTATTTGAGAAGCGTTTTGCAGCCTTAGAGGGTGGAGTTGCTGCTATAGGAACGGCTTCTGGTATGGCTGCTATTTTTTATGCCATCGCCAATGTAGCAGAAGCGGGAGATAACATTATCGTAGCAAAGCAAGTTTATGGTGGAACCACTACACTCACAGGACATACTATCAAACGTTTTGGTATAGAGACACGTTATTTTGATGTACGTAACCCCTCAGAAATAGAAAATCTTGTAGATGATAGAACAAAGATTATTCTTTTTGAGAGTATCACAAACCCTAGCATAGACGTAGCAGATTTTGATGCTATCGTAGCAATAGCTAATAAGCATAATATCTTAACTTGTGTAGACAATACCGTAGCAACGCCTATCTTATGTAAGCCGTTTGAGTATGGTGTAGATATTACTGTACATAGTGCTAGTAAATATACAACAGGGCAAGGACTAGCTATTGGTGGTGTGATAGTTGAGCGTCATAACTTAGTTGAGAAGATTAAAGGTAATGCACGTTATGCACACTTTAATGAGCCAGATGAGAGTTATCATGGACTTATCTATAGTGAGTTACCTCTGCCTCTGTTTACACTAAGAGTTAGACTTGCACTTTTACGTGATTTGGGTGCTGCACCTTCACCATTTAACTCATGGTTATACATTCAAGGGATAGAGACTCTGCCATTACGTATGAAGCAACACTCAAGTTCTGCATTGGCAATAGCAGAATTTCTTGAAGCTCATCCTAAAGTTGCTAAAGTAAACTACCCAGGGTTAAAGTCTGATGTGAACTATGAATTAGGTCAAAAATACTTTAAAGGTGGACACTCTGGGTTACTCTCTTTTGAAGTTGAGGACAAAGAGACAGCACAGAAGATAGCAGACAGTACAGATATATTTTCTTTAGTTGTCAATATCGGTGATAGCAAATCTATCATTACTCACCCTGCAAGTACCACGCATCAACAACTCTCAGCACAAGAGCTTATAGATGCTGGAGTACCTGGAGGACTTGTGAGACTAAGTGTAGGCATAGAAGATACACAAGATTTGATAGATGATTTAACTAAAGCATTAGGCTAAAATGTAGGGTGCGTGATTACGCACCCTACAGATTGATTTTAATTTTAGATTTTTATGTTACAATACCATCAGTTGGGACAGGTGAAAGAGCGTCAACTCTCTCACTAGCTTTTAATACGCTTTTGTTACTATGATAAGTAGCAAAAGAATAACAATTATCATGATTCGAAACATTGCTATATCCTTTATTAGAGGCTGACCCTGTCCCACCTTCTCCTTCACAATGCACATCCATAAATAATCGCCAACTGATGTAATGAATTATATCTTATTACTTTAAATTAACCCAAAAGTATGTCAAATTGTAATATTTTTATGTGGGATAAAATTTATTGCTGTTGTCTCCTTACATCTACCTACAAAGTTTAAATATGATAAAATACTACAATTAAATTTAAGATAAAAGTATCCAATGAAAATCGAAACCAAAATAGCACATTTTAGTAGTCCTCTGTATTTAGAGAGTGGGCGTATTTTAGAACCTTATGAGTTAGCCTATGAGACATACGGCAAGCTCAACGAAGAGAAGAGTAATGTGGTTTTAGTTTGCCATGCCTTAAGTGGTTCTCATCATGCAGCAGGTGTGTATGAGGGTGAGAGAAAAGCAGGGTGGTGGGATGGACTTATTGGTGATGGTAAGGCTGTAGATACTACAAAGTATTTTGTTATCTGTACCAATGTACTAGGCTCTTGCTTTGGAAGTACAGGACCTATGAGTAACAACTACCCTAGTGAAATGCCTTATAGACTTAGGTTTCCTGTCGTGACTGTTAAAGATATGGTTAGAGCGCAAATGCAACTGCTCTCTCAACTAGGTATCTACCATCTGCGTGCTATTATTGGTGGTTCAATGGGTGGTATGCAGGCACTACAGTTTGCTATTGATTATCCTAATTTAGCAGATGACATTATCTCCTTAGCTGCAACTTACGCTACTAGACCTTGGACAATCTCTTTTAACAAAGTAGCTATGGAAGCCATACGCCGTGACCCACGTTTTATGAATGGTAACTATGAAAAAGATGCGTTTAAAGAAGAGGGGCTAGATGGTTTAGCTATTGGGCGGATTGCAGGGCATATCTCTTACCTCTCTCCTGACTCAATGGATGACAAGTTTGGACGTAACTATGTCAATAATGATGGACTCTTTGAGCTTTTTGGACGTTATGAAGTAGAGAGATATATGGAATATAATACCAATAACTTCTCGCGTATTTTTGACCCACTCTCTTATCTATATATAGTCAAAGCGATTAATACCTTTAACCTTACGCGTGGGTATGACTCACTACATGAGGCTATTTTACGTATTAAAGCTAAGGTACATCTTATAAGTTTTACTTCTGATTACCTTTTCTTTCCTTCGGAGATGGAACATATTGCTAAGATGATGGAGCGTAATGATCAGCCTTATACGTACCTAGAAGTAGAAAGTAACTATGGGCATGATGCTTTTTTAGTAGAGTTAGAAAAATTTGAAGATAATATCAAGGATGTATTAAAATGAAAAATGAAACATTTGAAGAGAAATTAGAATACTCAAAAAGCTTACTAGATAAGCTTATGAATCCTGAGATAACACTTGAAGAGTCTGTTAAGCTTTATGAAGAGGGGCTTACAAACATTAAAGAGGCACAAAGATTAATAGAAGAGGCAAAAGTTAAAATCACTGTTATAGAACAAGCCAATCAAAATGTAGAAGAGGATAGATAGATGTCTAGTACCAAGCAACTAGTCGTTGCTGCTTTACAGCTTCCTACTTTAGGAATGAATGCTACTAGACTTGAGTTTTATTTGAAACAAGCACATGCTAGAGATGCTGATGTTATGCTTCTTGGAGAGTACGTTCTTAATCACTTTTTTAAAGAGTTTGCTACGATGGCTACTAACATGGTAAAAGAGCAGAGTCGTAAACACATAGAGTTGCTTAAAAGTCTTGCAGAAAAGTACAGTATCATTTTTATTGCACCTATTATACAGATTAAAAAAGATGGTTACCATAAAACTATAGCTAAAATTACAGCTAAAAGTGTAAGCTACTATGAACAGCAGATACTTCTTCCTTATTCTCACTGGAATGAGAAAAAGTTTTTTGCCAATGAAGTTGCCCCATTAAAAGAGCCAATGATGTTTACCCTTAAAGGGTTTAGAGTACTAGTTATGGCTGGTTTTGAACTTCATTTTGACTATTTTTGGCAAACAGTTACAGAGAAAAAGATAGATTTGGTTCTGCTTCCTACTGCATCTACTTTTGGCTCTCATAACCGTTGGAGAGAGATTATCAAGACAAAGGCTTTTTTACATGGTTGTTTTATCTTACGAGCAAACCGTTTAGGTGAGTACAGTGACGATGAAGTACAGTGGAAATTTTATGGAGATACTATGTTAGTTTCACCTGAGGGTGAAGTAGAGATGATGCTTGAAGATAAAGAGTCCATGCTCATAGAAGTTATAGATAAATCAGAAGTTTTAGAACATCGAAAAAGATGGGCTTTTGAAAAAGAGTTAAGAAGTAGAACATAGCATGAGAAAAAACTAGTATGAAACAAGAAGCGTATTTTAAAAGACAGATTCAACTTTGGGGAGAAGAGAGACAACACTCCTTAGAGAGTAAGAAAATAGTAATTATAGGAGCAGGTGGTTTAGGGTGTACTCTTGCTATGGCTCTTGGAACATCTGGTATCGGTCACATAGACATAGTAGATTTTGATACCGTTTCACATCATAATATACATAGACAAATAGCATTTACACTTCAAGATGAAGAGAATAACAAAGCAAAAGTAGTTGCCAAGCTTATAGAGGCTAAAAATCCTTTTGTAAAAGTAAATGCGTATGATATGGACTTTACTAGCTTTAAGAAGTTAAGACATCAGTATGATATTATCTTAGATGCGACAGATAACTTACCTGTTAGAGGTGAGATAGATGCCTATGCTAAAGAACAAAAAACACCTTGGATTTATGCTAGTGTAGAAGCGTTTAATGGGCAAGTCTGTTTTTTTGATAAAGCATCTTTTCAAGTCTTTAATCTCTCAGACCATAAACCAGAGGGTATAGCTGCCCCTATTGTTATGCATCTAGGTTCGCTTCAAGCAAATATGGCACTGCGTTATCTTGCTGGACTTAGTGTAGTTAAAGATAAACTCTCCTACCTTTACTTTAGTGAAGAAGGTGAACTGATTACTCAAAAGTTTGGAATGCCTACAGCATAATAGTGTTACAATCACAAAATTATAAAATATAGAAAGGATTTATCATGAAAATAAAAATATTACTTTTTTCAGCCATAGTACTGCTTATGACAGGTTGTACACAAGAGACACAAAACAGCCTTAGCCGTTCATTACAAAACTGGACAGGTACTAATGGAGTTTTAGATATCTACGCAGGAGACAAGTTAGTACATAAGTTTATAGAGATAGATAAAGTCTCAACAGCGTATGGAACGAATGATAGTAAAATGAGACCATACCGTTATGGATATGGTATTGATGATATAAACTTTAATGGTACAAAAGATGCAGGAGAGAAGAAAGTCTATTTTGAGTTTTCAGATTACTCTACATCATATATATTTTATGAGAGAAATACAAAATAAAGGAGAAGACAAATGAAATTTATCTCAACTAAAGAAGCACCACAAGCAATAGGACCTTATTCACAATCAGTAGTTGTGAATGGTTTGGTATATACATCAGGGCAGATAGGTTTTTTACCTAATGGTGAGTTAGCAGCTGCTGATGTAGAAGGACAGACACATCAAGTGATGAAAAATCTTTTCTATGTACTTGAAGCGTCAGGTGCTCACTTTAATGATGTCATCAAAACAACGATATATTTAGAAGATATGCGTGATTTTGATAAAGTGAATGCAATCTATTCACACTATTTTGGTACACACAAGCCAGTGAGAAGTACTGTTGCTGTACGTAGCTTACCAAAAGATGTTAAAATAGAGATAGATTGTATCGCTATTGCAGATGCAAATAAAGATTTTGGTTAATATTTAATTAACTTTAACAATATATTAAATATAGTTTGGGTATAATCACGAACTTTTTTAAGACAATATAGAATAAAGGGTTTGCAATGTACGCAATCATTAAAGCAAGTGGTCAACAATTTAAAGTTCAAGAGGGTGATATTATCTCTTTTGACAACATGAGTCTTGAGCCAAAAGCAGCAGTAGAATTCAAAGAAGTTCTAGCAATAGACAATGGTGAATTATCTGTAGGTACTCCATTCGTAGAGGGTGCTGTTGTTAAGGGTGAAGTAGTCAATGAAGGTAGAGATAAAAAAGTTATCATCTACAAAAAAAGAAGAAGAAAAGATTCAAAACTTAAAAGAGGTTTCAGAAGAAGCTTTACTAGAGTTAGAATTACTAAAATAGGATAAGGAGAAGATATGGCACACAAGAAAGGTCAAGGATCCACTCAGAATAATCGTGATTCAGCTGGACGTCGTTTAGGCGTTAAAAAATTTGGTGGTGAAGCAGTTATCCCAGGTAACATTATCATCAGACAAAGAGGAACTAAAGTTCATCCAGGTAATGGAGTAGGTATGGGGAAAGATCATACACTATTTGCATTAGTTGAAGGTGTAGTAAAATTTGATAACAGAACTGCTAGTCAGAAGAAAGTTTCAGTAGTACCTGCATAATTCATCTAAGTCCGAGTCTTCTCGGACTTACCAAACTTATATTTAATCTTTATCTACTACAAGTAGATGTCTACATTTATTACGTCCCATAAACCATCCATTATTATACTCACTACTATTTTTAAACAGTGCATGTGACTTTTCATAGTCTCCTTTAGATGTTGTACAACCATCTCTCACACCTTTTTTATAAAGTGGTGCTAAATTTTGACCAAAATAGATAGCATTATGATAGTAGCCTCCCTCTTTTTCTGTTATTTTTGCTGAACCACACCCATTTAGGAGTAAAAATGAACCTATTATTATAGTAGTGCTTATTTTTTTCATAGAAAACCTTCAATTTATTTATAGATGGAAAAATTATAGCGATAATTTCCCTAATTTAGATATAATTTCACAATTCATTGACTGTTATCATGTCAGATAGCAGTTTCTCATAAGTTAAAAGGTTTAAATATGTTTGTAGATAGTGTAGAACTTCTAATTAGTTCAGGAAAAGGTGGAGCAGGAGCTATATCTTTTTGGACAGAAAAATTTGTTGCGAATGGTGGACCCGATGGTGGTGATGGTGGACGTGGTGGTGCTGTCTATTTTAAAGTAGATAATAACACAGATACACTCTCAGCACTTCGTGGACGTCATCACATTAAAGCAGAAAATGGTCGCCCTGGAGAAGGACGTAAATGTTATGGTCGTAAAGGTCAAGATACTATAGTTACTGTACCTCCAGGAACTACAGTTATAGATATAGAAACAGGTGAGGAGATCCTAGATTTAGTAAATGAAGGTGATGTCATTGAGTTTTTAGAGGGTGGAAAGGGTGGCTTAGGGAACTTACACTATAAGAGTTCTACCAACCAAAGACCAACTTATGCTCAGCCTGGTTTACCTGGTATTACTAAAGAGGTAAGACTTGAGATGAAACTTATAGCAGATGTAGGGCTTGTAGGTTACCCAAATGTTGGTAAATCTACACTCATAGCTACACTCTCAAATGCCCGACCACAAGTTGCAAATTATGAATTTACTACATTAACACCTAAACTTGGTGTAGTTCATATGGGTGACTTTGATTCATACATGATGGCAGATATACCTGGTATTATAGAGGGAGCAAGTGATGGTAGAGGTTTAGGTTTAGAGTTCTTAAAGCACATTGAGAGAACAAAAACTTTACTGCTAATGATAGATGCTGCAAACTATAGAGAGATGAAATATCAGTATGAAACATTGCTAGTAGAGCTAGAGCGTTATTCTGAAACACTTGCAACAAGAAAACATGTAGTAGCTATTACTAAGATAGATGCACTTTCAGTTGATGAAGTCAATGTATTAACAGAAAACTTTTTAAATGACATTAATTTAGAAGCTAATACTACACTTAAACAGTTTAAAGCAGATAGCAAATACATTAGTTATGGGTTCAAGACAGATTTTGGTATATCTCTACCAGAAAAAGCACCACTTTTTGTACTTCCTATCTCTTCTGTTGCACATATCAATACAGAAGCTTTACGTTATGCTTTAGGTACTTTTGTTAAAAATGTTGAAGAAGAAAACGAAGCATAGGAAATAGTATGAAAAGAGTAGTAATCAAAGTGGGTTCTCATGTCTTAACACAAGATGGTGAGATAGCTAAAAAACGTATGTTAGCTCTTGTTCAACTCATAGTGAAACTTAAATCTCATGAGTATGAAGTGATATTGGTAAGTTCAGGAGCTGTTGCTGCTGGGTTTACACAGTTACCACTAGATAGAGCAATTCTTGATAATAGACAAGCATTAGCTGCCATAGGGCAACCTTTTTTGCTTAAAATGTATCAAGAGAAGTTTGCTATCTTTGATGTTCTTTGCTCTCAAGTACTATTTAGTGCAGATGTTTTTAACTCTCCTAAGCATATTAGACATGCAAAAGTAGCGATAGATACACTGCTTAAAAATGGAGTAGTTCCTATTATCAATGAAAATGATACAGTCAGTGTAGAGGAGCTAGTTTTTGGTGATAATGACAGACTCTCTGCACACGTTGCACACCATTTTGATGCAGAACTTCTTGTGATACTCTCTGATATTGATGCTTTTTATGATAAAGATCCTAACAGATATGATGATGCTAAAAGAAGAGCAGTGGTTACTACTATTTTAGATGAAGAGCTAAATGCTGAACATACACCCAATAATGACTTTGCAACAGGTGGCATAGTAACAAAACTACAATCAGCAGATTTTTTAATGAAACACGGAAAAGAGATGTTTTTAGCAAGTGGTTTTAACTTAAAAGATATACACTCTTATCTTATAGACAAAAATCATGTGGGTGGCACACTTTTTAGAAACCCTTCATAACTACTTCAAACAGATACTCTACTTCATGGTCTTCTAAAAAAATAGTCTCTTTACTATCAAAAAAATCTAAAACTTTTTTAGTAGGTAGAGCAGGGTTGTAGATACATTTGGGGTGTGTAGGTTTAAAAGCTTGCATAAGAGATATCTGCTCTTCTATAGGGTGTTCACAGATAAAACAGTTTCTTTCATGATAGAGCCTTCCCTCATAATCTAAAAGTAAAATATAACTCTCGCATATAATCCGTTTAGGGTTTTGTCTGTCCCATTTCTTAGCAGCATTGAGAAGTAAATCATAGTAAAAAGTTTCTAACTCCTCTGTATCTTTAAGGTGAGGTTCAAAAAGTTTGATAAAATTATGCCAAAGAAGAAGTCTGTTTTTATCAAAGAGCCATGGAAAACCTATGTGAGAGAGACTTCGTAAACGAGGAAGAAAGCTTGAATCTTCCCCCTCTACTTCAAAATCTATAAGGTTTCCAAGTTGTAAAATAGAGTGTCTTGCACCAAAAAAACGATAATATGTTCTAATATTATCAGAAGTAAGAACAGTTGCAATACTATCCTCATTTTTGGCTTTACGAAGCCCCAACACAAAACCTTTCATAAATGTATCTACACTCCTTTACTTTGTAGTGATATAATAAAAATCAATATTACTATACTATTAATTAAAAAGGCGTTTTTATGTATAAAATATGGACAAACAATTCAGTCGCTTTTATAGAAGAACGCTTTTATAATATTTCATCTTTTTTTAACCACCTTTTAGTTATAATTGAGACTATTTATAGGGCATTTTACGTAGTCCTAGCGAAATTAAATTAAAGGTTGGCTTATGAGAGATTTATTTACTTCATTTAAGGATAATTGTGGGTTCGGACTACTTGCTTCGATAGACAATACTCCTTCACATAGGAATATAGAAGATGCTGTAACCGCACTTTCACGTATGATGCACAGAGGAGCTGTTGCCGCAGATGGAAAAACAGGTGATGGTTCCGGACTTCTTCTTTCTATACCTAAAAAGTTTTTTGCCAAAGTAGCAAAAAAAGAGAACATAACACTACCTGATATTTATGCAGTTGCAATGGTTTTTTCTAAAAATGAAGAAGATTTTAATATCATTAAAGAGGTGTGTGAAAATAATGACCTTAAAGTTATCTATTCACGTACAGTTCCTGTAGATACCAATGCATTAGGTGAGCAAGCACTTGTATCACTTCCTAATATCCAACAAATCTTTGTTGCTCCAAACTCTATTATGGGTGCTAGAAGATTTGATGCACTGGTTTACCTTTCTCGTAAAGAGATAGAGACAAGAATTCCTGATGATAGAGATTTCTATATCCCATCATTTTCTACTTCTGTAGTCTCATATAAGGGACTTGTTATGCCAACGCATATCAAAGAGTTTTATCAAGATTTGGGTCAAGAAGATTTTGAAATCTCTTTCTGTCTTTTCCACCAAAGATTCTCAACAAACACTTTACCAGAGTGGAGACTAGCTCAACCGTTTAGAACTATTGCTCACAATGGAGAGATAAACTCTGTAACTGCAAACCGCTTTAATGTAGCTGCAAAGATGGAAGCTCTTGAGAGTGATGTTTTCTCAGCTGATGAGATGAAAAGACTTGTACCTATTATCCAGTCACAAATGAGTGATTCAGCAAGTCTTGATAACTTTTTTGAATTTTTACGTATTAATGGTATGGATTTCTTTAAAGCAGTTAGATCTATCTTACCTGCTCCTTGGCAAAATGCACCACACATGGATGCAAAACTTAGAGCATTTTATGAGTATGCTAGTACCTGTTTTGAACCATGGGACGGACCAGCTGCTGTAAGTATGACAGATGGACGTTATATAGGTTGTGTTTTAGATAGAAATGGACTTAGACCTTCTAAATATGTCATTACTACAGATAATAGACTTCTTATCTCTTCTGAGTATGGGGTTCTTGAAACACCTGAAGATGAGATAGTAGAGAGAGGAAGACTTCAGTCTGGTGAGATGATTGGTGTAGATTTAAAGTATGGAAAAGTATTAAAAAGTAATGATATTGATAACTACTTGAAAAATATGGATCCTTATGATAAATGGCTTAATGACAACATGGTTTACTTGCAAGAGCATATGGATGATCCATTCTCTACAGTTGAAATTTCAGATAAAAAAGTTTTAGAAGCTAGACAACGTTTCTTTGGTATTACCTTAGAAGTGATAGAACAAGTTTTTGAACCAATGGTTAAAGAGGGTAAAGAGGCAACAGCTTCTATGGGTGATGATAGTCCTTTAGCAGTATTTTCTACTAAACAGAGAAACTTCTCTGACTTCTTTAAACAGAAATTTGCTCAAGTAACAAACCCACCAATAGACCCTATTCGTGAAAAAGTAGTGATGAGTTTAAATACAGGGTTTGGTGAGATTAGAAATATCCTTTCAGATGATGCTGAACATGCAAAAAGACTAAAAACAGTTTCTCCTATTTTGTCATTAGAGAAGTTAGAACTTCTTAAAGCTTTTGGTAACGAAAAAGATCCTAAGTATGATGCAAGTTATAAAGCAAAGTCTTATGATACTACATTTGATACTAACCTTAAAGACACACTCGATAATTTAGTTGAATTGGTTATATCTGATGTAAAAAATGAGGGTATAAGAACCGTCATACTAGACGATAGAGCGTTAAGTGCAACTATGAAAGTTATGCCTATGCTTATGGTAGTTGGTCGTCTAAACCAAGCACTTCTTGATGCAGGTGAGCGTCATTTAGTAAGTATTATCGCAGCAACTGGTGAAGTATATGACTCTCATATGGCAGCGTCTATGTTAGCCTTTGGTGTAGCAGCTATTTACCCTTATATGCTTTACAAATCTGTAGCGATGATAGAGCGTAGAAAAGATGCAAATGTCAACCTTGCACCGATACTTAAAAAAGTACGTAACTCTATCAACTCTGGGTTACTTAAAATTATGTCAAAAATGGGTATTGCAACTATCTCTAGTTATAGAAACTCAAAACTCTTTGATGTACTTGGTTTAAGTAAAGAGATTGTAGAAGAGTGTTTTACAGGTGCACATGCATTTTTAACAGGGCTTACTTACGATGATATTGAAGAGCGTATCACTCAAGCACATACTGCTGCGTATGCTAAAGAGACTCAAAACCGTATTTTCCCTCTAAATATCGGAGGATTCTACAAGTATCTTTCTGGTCAAGAGTTCCATGATTACTCTCCAGCAACAGTACATGCTATACATAAACTTTCTCAAACTGGAAAGAAAAAAGATTTTGATACGCTTAAAGAGCTTGTAGATGGAAGAGATAGAAAGTTCATTCGTGACTTCTATAAACTTAAAAGTGACAGAGATGCTATCGCTGTTAATGAAGTAGAGCCATTAAGTGAAATCTTTAAACGTTTCTCAACGGCTGCGATGAGTTTAGGTTCTATCTCTCCTGAAGCACATGAGTGTCTTGCAGAAGCTATGAATACCATAGGTGGTAGTTCAAACTCTGGTGAGGGTGGAGAAGATCAAGTACGTTTTGGAACGATTAAAAATTCTAAAATTAAACAAATTGCTTCTGGACGTTTTGGTGTAACACCTGAGTATCTACGTTCAGCAAAAGAGCTTCAAATTAAAGTAGCACAAGGTGCTAAACCAGGAGAGGGTGGTCAACTCCCAGGGCATAAAGTTAGTCCACTTATCGCAAGACTTAGACATACCATGCCAGGAGTGACACTGATTTCACCTCCTCCACACCACGATATTTACTCTATTGAAGATTTGGCACAACTTATCTTTGACTTGAAACAGATTAACCCTGAAGCAAAGATAGCTGTTAAACTGGTTTCAACTGCTGGTGTAGGGACTATCGCTGCAGGTGTAGCAAAATGTTATGCAGATAAAATTATTATCTCTGGTGCAGATGGTGGTACGGGTGCGGCACCTATTGGTTCTATCAAATTTGCGGGTAACCCTTGGGAACTTGGACTTATAGAAGCACATAATGCTCTTAAAGCCAACAACCTTAGAGGTCAAGTAGAGTTAGAAACTGATGGTGGTCTTAAAACAGGACTAGATGTGATAAAAGCAGCTATCTTTGGTGCTGAGTCATACGCATTTGGTACAGGAGCGTTGACAGTTATAGGGTGTAAAATCCTTCGTATTTGTCACCTCAATAGATGTTCTGTGGGTATTGCTACTCAAGAAGAGAAGCTTAGAGAGCATTATGAAGGTACAGTAGAGAGAGTGATTAACTACTTTACACTTCTTGCAGAAGATGTTCGTGAAATCCTAGCATCGTTAGGATACAGTTCATTAGAAGAGATTATTGGTAAAAATGATTTACTCGAAGTGATAGATGATAAATTTGCTAAAAAATTCTCTTTTGAAAAAATGCTCTATAAATTAGATGGTGACAACACGTGTCAAGTAGAATCTAATGAACCTCTTGACCAAAATGAGTATGAAAAAGAGATACTTAAAGAGTTAATGCCAGCGATTAAGAATCCAAATGATTCTATGGTTTTAGAGAAAAAAATCTCTAACCTAAACAGAAGTTTTGGTACACGTATCTCTGGTGAGATTGCTAAGTATTATGGCGATAAAGGATTACCTGATGGTACTATCTGTCTTAAACTTACAGGTACAACAGGACAATCTCTAGGTGCTTTCCTTAGCCCTGGTGTAAGTATGCATATCAATGGTGCAGGAAATGACTACATTGGTAAAGGTATGTCTGGTGGACGTATTGTTATAACCGCTGTTAAAAATGGATCAGAATTTGCACTAGGTGGAAATACTTGTCTTTATGGTGCAACGGGTGGTAAACTCTATATCAACGGTCAAGTTGGTGAGCGTTTTGGTGTACGTAACTCTGGTGCTATTGCTATTGTTGAAGGTACTGGAGATCACCCTTGTGAATACATGACAGGTGGTGCAGTGGTTATCTTAGGTAAAACGGGGATAAACTTTGGTGCAGGTATGACAGGTGGTGTAGCATTTGTTTACGATACTGATCATGAATTTGTAGAAAATATCAACCAAGAACTTGTTGAGGCTAGACGTATCGATACAGAAGATACAGATATCGAAAGATACTACCTTAAAAAACTTCTTAAAGATTACTACAAAGAGACAAAAAGTGTCATAGCTAAACAGATACTAGATAACTTTAGAGTTGAGATTAGAAACTTCTGGACGGTAAGACCAAAAGATATGAAGGGTCCTTTAAAGATAGAGGAGGGAGAATAAAATGTTAAGATTTTTTGATTTAGAGAGAATAGACGCGAAAAAAAGAGATGTTGTAGTTAGAAATAAAGACTTTGATGAGATTTATGAAGTGTTTAAGGTAGCTAAGGCGGGAGAACAGGCAGACAGATGTATTCAGTGTGGTGATCCATACTGTCACAATGGTTGTCCTTTACATAATCTTGTACCTCATTGGCTCAAAGCAACTGCAAGTAACGATTTGGAATTTGCATTTGACCTTTCTAATGAAACTTCGCCTTTCCCAGAAGTGATGGGACGTATCTGTCCTCATGATAGACTCTGTGAAGGTTCATGTACACTCAACGATGGACATGGTGCTATTACTATTGGGTCTGTTGAGACATTTATTAGTGAAGAGGGCTTTAAAAAAGGGCTTAAACCTAAATTTGCAGAAGTTAAGGTAGGTAAAAAAGTAGCTATCGTGGGTGCTGGACCTGCTGGGCTTTCTGCTGCTACATTCTTACTTAGAGAGGGTGTAGATGTTGAGATTTTTGACAAGCAGTCAAGAGCGGGTGGACTTTTAACATATGGTATTCCTGGTTTTAAACTTGACAAGCATGTTATCGCAAGAAGAGTTAAACTGCTTAAAGAAGCAGGTGCAGTGTTTCATCAAAATGTAGAGATAGGTAAAGATAAAACATTTGAAGAGCTTACAGAGAACTTTGATGCAGTCTTTATCGGTGTAGGTGCAGTTAAAGGTAGAAAATCTGGACTCAATGACGATGATGCACCTAATGCACACTTAGCAATGGAGTTTCTTGTAGATATTCAAAAGAAAATCTTTGATGAATCAAGAACAGAAAATATAGAAGTTAAAGAGAAAAATGTAGTGGTTATTGGTGGTGGTGATACTGCTATGGACTGTGTACGTACTTCACTTCGTGAAAAAGCAAAATCTGTTAAATGTCTTTACAGACGTGATGCACATAACATGCCAGGAAGTAGAAAAGAGTACATTAACGCAAAAGAAGAGGGTGTAGAGTTTGAGTTTTACGTCTCTCCTAAGTCGTTAGTAACCAATGATAAAGGCAAGATTATCGCTGTTGAGATGGTAAAAACAAAACTAGGTGAAGCCGATGTATCTGGAAGACAAAAAGTAGAAGAGATAGCAGGTTCTAACTACAATGTAGATGCTGATGTTGTTATCTTTGCTCTTGGTTTTGATACAATTGAGTATCCTTTCTTTGCAAGTAATGGCATAGAAACAGATAAATGGGGTGGGGTTTTAGTAGATGAAAATTACCAAACAACAAAACCAGGTATCTATGCTGGTGGTGACTGTCATCGTGGTGCAGATTTAGTTGTTACCGCAGTAAGAGATGGACGTGAAGCAGCGAAAGCGATGGTAAAGAGTTTTTCATAAGTGAACATTTTAGCATGAAATGAGAAGTTTCATGCTTTATGAAGTCATTGTTGAGTGGGATTATGCTATAGTCTATAGAAGAATAAAGCTTAAAGAAAAGTTACGTAGGAGTAGATATGTTTGGAAGCCTTTTTGATAATATATTAAAAGAGACAAAAGAAGAGAAACCTAATCAGTGGATAAAATGTCCTAAATGTACATCACTAATGTATTACAAAGAGGTAGAAGCAAAACAAAATGTTTGTCCTAAATGTAATCACCATTTTCGTATTTCTGCTGAAAAAAGAATAGCAGCTATTACCGATGCAGGAAGTTTTGTAGAGTTTGATATGTCGTTAGTTCCTGTAGACCCTCTTAAGTTTACAGATAAAAAGTCATATAAAAAACGTTTAGAAGAGGCAAAAGCTAAAACGGGAAAAACCTCTTCAGTTATGAGTGGATCTTGTACTATTGATGGTCAAGCTGTTGAAATAGCTGTTTTTGATTTCTCTTTTATGGGAGGAAGTCTTGGCTCTGTAGAAGGAGAGAAGATAGTTCGTGGTATTAGTAGAGCTATTGAGAAAGAGTGTGGGTTTATTATTGTTTCTGCTTCAGGTGGTGCAAGAATGCAAGAGAGTACTTATGCACTTTTACAAATGAGTAAAACATCAGCAGCTCTTAACAGACTACACCAAAAAGGCTTACCTTTTATCTCTATCTTAACAGACCCTACTATGGGTGGAGTTTCAGCTTCATTTGCAATGCTAGGTGACATTATAATGGCAGAACCAGATGCACTTATTGGGTTTGCTGGTCAGAGAGTTATCAAGCAAACTGTGGGTGTAGATTTACCAGAAGGTTTCCAACGTTCAGAGTTCTTACTTGAACATGGTCTTATAGATATGATAGTCAATCGTGACGATATGAAGCAAACGCTATCTGATCTTTTCAAACTTTTCAATAAAAAATCTGCATAATTAAGATTCTCTAGCTAGAGTAGTGACTTTAGCTAGATTGTATGATACTATCAATTATGCCTAATATTTGATTTACTGTTTTTTGGTTTGCTTTTTCAATAAATTTTATATTTCTTGAGTTATAATCAATTGATTTCATCTGTTCTCCCATAATAAAACCAGTAATATTTTCACTTTTAACTTCAATATGAAAAGGAAAATCTCTTTTTGTATTTGTTATTGGACATGCAAAAGCAAGACCAATATGTTGATTAAATATTTTATTACTAATAATTATTGCAGGTCTTCGCCCCTTTTGTTTATGACCACTTTGTGGGTCAAAACTTAAAGCTACAATATCTCCTTGTTCTGGAATATATTTTACCATTCTTCTAATCCAGTTTTATTATCAAATTCCTCATAAGTTTTATAATCAGATGGTAGTTTTTTAATCAAATCATTAATATCATATACTTCACGTGATTGTCTTATTGGTTCCAATACAATTTTTTGATTTTCAATCAAAACTTTCATCTTATCACCAATTGATAAATGTAATTCTTTCATTATATCTTTTGGAAACCTTAAACCTTGAGAATTACCCCAACTTGATATAGTCGCAGTCATGATATATCCTTTATATTTGTATATCCAAAGTATATCATATATCTTATTGGCTGTCAATGTATAATAGGAGTATTGCTCTAAATGCGTAGCGTTCAGAGCAACGGTCGAAGATAGTCAATAAATTTCCGCTAAGTAATTTATTGGATACTCTGTTTTGTTAGAATATTAAGTCCTAATGCATCTTTAAATTTAATTTATTTTCAAAATCATTTATATTAAGTTGACTCATTAAAATAGTATTTCTATAAATATCAGTATACATTTTTCTTTCTTTATTTGTTAAATTAAATCTTGGGTCTTGATGGTATTCTTCATAAATATATATTTCTGATAATAAATCTAGTAAAACAAATAGCCTCATGATATTTTCTTCTGTAACAAATTTATTGTTATTTAAGAAATGTAAGGCTAAATGTCTATTAAAATTATCATAAGCATCACCATCTGTTGATGGCTTGAAAAAATGCTCTTTTAATATTTTATCAGCAATTTTTGAATGTACTTCCATAAATAATATATTTGATGGCATGGGTTGTCTTTGATATGTCTTTTTAATAAAGTTTTTAACTTTATCAAATGATGGTTTATTAGTACCTATATTATTTGGATAGCCATACCATCTTAGTATTATTCCTTCTATTACAGGGACTAATGTCATATAAGAACTTATATAATTTCCTCTGTAATACGATAGTAATCCAGCATTTATTATTTTTGAGAATTCTTTAAATAGTGGAATTTTTTCAAATCTACCTATTTGTTGAGCTGCTCTAATATCTGGTTCCATAGTAATTTTTTTAATATAATTTATAACTTTATTTTTGTCATTTATGAATGCTTTTATAGTTTTAAATTCATGCATTGTACAAAATGTAGGCATCGATAAAGCATATTGAAAAAGTTGATTATTAACTTGTATAATATCTGATATTTCATCATTACTTGTTGCACAAATGTGTATATTAGGATTAGCTAAATCCTCTTCTCGTTTTCTTTTTGCATCACTTAGGTGTTCATCATATATTTCTTTACTAATGTAAGACCAATCTTCATTTGATAAATTGAATTCTTGCTTAATAAATTCAATATTTAATTTATTTGAATTTTGCATAATATTTATTTTGCAAGAATTTTTTATATCATTTAATTTTATATTATTTGGCTGTATTATAATTTCATTACCAATTGTTACAAATTGCAATTATATTCCTTTTGTATTCTAACTACTTAGTAAACCCCATTCTAGCATAAACCCCTTTATAACCCTTATTACATAGAACATGAAAAGTGTTTGTTAATAATGTATGTTTAGTTAAAACTATATGTTTGGACTATCTAAGTTCTAAAACTCTTTAACCTTAAAGTATGAGGGTGTTAAGGGGCTACTAGCTACAATATGTAATGAAAATACCCAATATATTGAAAACTATTTCTGCTACACTTGATGAACATCATGCTAAGGCTGTGGTGGTGGGTGGTTTGGTTCGTGACTATTTTTTGCAACTGCCGTCTAAGGACTATGATGTAGAGGTGTATGGGTTGGAGAAGATAGAGGAACTTGAAGCGATACTCTCAGAGTACGGTTCTGTTAACCTTGTGGGTAAGAGTTTTGGTGTGTTAAAGTTTTGTTATGAGGGGGAGGAGTATGATTTCTCTTTTCCTCGTAAAGAGGAGAAAATAGGGCAGGGGCATCGTGGTTTTGATGTGTTTGTAGATGGTAACTTAGCATTTAAAGAGGCTTCTCTTAGACGTGACTTTAGCATAAATGCCATGGGGTACGAAGTAGAGACGCAAAAGTTTTTAGACCCCTTTGGTGGACGTAAAGACATGGAGAGTAAAATACTTAGACACATAGAAGATAAAACTTTTGTAGAAGACCCTTTGCGTGTCTACAGAGCCGTACAGTTTTGTGCAAGGTTTGGTTACACTTTAGCCGATGAGACTTTACAGTTGTGTCAAGCTATGGTAGCAGAAGGTATGTTAGAAGAGCTACCCAAAGAGAGGGTGTATGTAGAGTGGACAAAGCTTTTACTTAAGTCTCCTAAATCTTCTGTGGGCTTTACACTTATGCAAGACTTGGGCATTTTGGAAAAGTACTTTCCTGAACTTGGGGTACTTAAAGAGATACCTCAGTCAGTAAAATGGCACCCTGAGGGGGATGTTTGGAAGCATACCATGCTGTGTGTTGACAAGATGGTAGTACTCTTGGGTAACGATGAAAAGCAAAATCTAAAATATATGTTTGCTATCCTCTGTCATGACTTAGGTAAAGCTACCACTACCACCACAGATGAAGATGGACGCATACGTTCTACTGGGCATGAACAAGCAGGGGTAGAGCTTACAAAAACGTTTATGTATAGGCTTACGAATGAACACGACTTTATAGAGAGTATTTTACCTCTAGTCGCACACCACTTAAAACCCTCACAGTTTTACACAGCAAAAGCCAAAGCCTCTGCCATACGAAGGTTAGCCACTAAAGTAAACATAGAGGAGTTAACAGTAGTAGCAAAGGCAGACTTTTTAGGACGTACGACTAAAGAGTCTTTAGCAGGAGTTTACCATGCAGGAGAGTGGCTACTAGAGAGAGCAAAAGAGCTAAAGGTAAAAGAGAAACCCTTAGAGAACCTACTACAAGGGCGTGACCTTATCGCTCTAGGGTTAAAGCCCTCTCCTAAGTTTAAAACCATTTTAGATGAAGTGTATGCTTTACAACTTGAGGGGGTTCTAAACTTTAAAGAAGATGCATTGAGGTATCTAAAAGATGTGGTAAATGATAAAAAGCATTAAAATAGTTTTACTCTTTTTAGTAGTGAGTGTTTTATCTTTTTTTCTTTTAAATGAACTGTTTCCACTAGATACAAAACGTCTTTTTAAACCAAGGTCTACACTTGTTTATGACAGAAACCATAAGCTTTTGAGGGTGCATTTGAGTGAAGATGGGTTTTTGCGTATGCCTTTAGAGCGTAGTGAAATCACAAAAGAGATGAAACAAGCACTTTTGAGTTATGAAGATAAATACTTTTATGAACATTTGGGGGTGAACCCTTTTTCTGTAGTAAGGGCGTTGTGGTTTAACTTGCGTAACAGACATCTCATAGGTGCTTCTACGCTTACCATGCAATTGGCTCGTATGATGCACCGTAAGCCTAGAACATTACGAAACAAGTGTATAGAACTTTTTATGGCTCTACAGTTGGAGTATAGTTACTCTAAGGAGAGTATCTTGACTCTGTATCTCAATAATGCTCCTTATGGGGGAAATGTAGAGGGGTTTGCTTCGGCTTCGTTTGTCTATTTTGGTGTCGATGTTGATGCACTCTCTGTAGCCCAAGTAGCCTATCTTGTCTCCATACCTAAAAATCCAAATCTCAATACACCTAAAGTTTTAAACAGAGTAGAGTCACTTAAGAAAAAAGTACTTTTGAGTATGTATAACAACCACAATATTACGCAAGAAGTCTATAGTCGAGCTAAAAGAGAGAAGCTTAGCCCTAAAAGAAGAGATTTACCTCATTTTGCTCCTCATCTTAGCCGTAAATTTAAAGCGGGTGGGAGGGTGCATACGAGTATTGAGCTTCAACTACAACAGAGAGTGCAAACGCTCGTTAGCCAAAGAGTCAAAGCGTTAAAGAAGTTGCAGATTTACAACGGTTCAGCCATAGTTATAGACAACAAAACAATGAAGATACTTGCCTATGTAGGCTCTCAAGGTTTTGAAGATAAACAGCATGGTGGTCAAATAGATGGTCTTATGGCTCTTTTTAGTCCAGGCTCTACGCTCAAGCCTTTTGTCTATGCTAAAGCACTTGAAAAAGGGTTGATAACACCGCTTAAAAAGCTTTATGATTTGCCACTTTATATGGGAGGATATAAACCTTTAAACTACAGTAAACGCTTCCTTGGAGAGGTGACTGCAAAAGAGGCGTTGCAGTTTTCGCTGAACATTCCTGCTGTTGAGCTTGAGCGTCTGCTTGAAGAGGCATCACTCTATAGTGTACTTAAAAATGCAGATATAAAGTCTATAAACCGTTCTAAAGGGTATTATGGTTTGTCTTTAACACTTGGAGGGTGTGGCATAACGTTAAAAAATATTGCAGAACTTTTTGCGATGCTTGCAAATGGTGGAGTCTATAGTAAGGCTTCATATCTGTTAGAAGAGAGAGACATAAAAGCAAAGAAAGTACTTAGTAAAGAAGCTTCATACCTTGTGAGTAAGATGCTAGTAGATGCACCTAGAGATGCTTTTAGTAGCTCATGGGAGTATATGAAAGATGTACCTAGCGTTGCTTTTAAAACAGGAACTTCTGCACATGCAAAAGATTTGCTTTGTGTAGGGTACACACCCGAATACACCGTAGCCGTGTGGTATGGTAACTTCAACAGAACAAAGAGTAAAAAAAGAGAAGGGAAAAATGCAAAGCGTATGACAGGTCTTGAAGCTGCTTCTCCTACGCTTCATGCTATTTTTAAACTGCTTCAGCCCAAAGAGCATTTTAAAAAACCAAAAGGTGTGGTTAGTAAAAAGATATGTCAAGATGTTATACAAGTAGGAGAGTGTAAGAGTCAGGTAAAAGATGAGGTTATAGAGGGGGTAAAGCTTCATACTTCTTGTAAGTTGTTACGTGCTGAGGTACTTGTTAAGATGCTTGAAGAGGGTATGGTTAACTCAATGTCAGCTTTACAAAACCATACGTGTTACAAGGAGTGGAAGCAGTATAACCCCCTTATAAGTAACCCTGTAGATAAACAAACATACCTACAAAACAGACTGCTTCCTCAGTACTTAAAAAAGATTTCACTACAATGTTTCTCTTTTGAAGATAACGCTACGATTTATTGGCTTATAGACAATGAATCACCTTTTCGTAGTATATCAGGAGAGAAATACTACCGCTACTTTAGCCAAGGAAGACACCAAATAAACTGTCTTGACCAAGGGGCTAAAATGAGAAGTGTCACTATAGAAGTTGAAGAGTTATAAGAGCTAAATAAAATACCGTAGGGTGGATTTATCCACCTTTATCATATAATTTTTTTAAGTTCTTGCATTGGTCTAACCTAAATTATATATAGAAACCCAATAACATAAAAAGAATCTATAAATAGTTCTAATTTTTACCTAAAAAAAGATAAAAATCAGGTATATTTAAAAGGTATTTGACACTGTTTTATATTTTCAAATAGCCCATCCATCCAAGCTCTTCTTTTTGTAGGAAGTGATATTTTAAGCACTCTTTTACTAGTATAATTTATTATCTAAATAAGTCTGAAAATTCAGTAGCTGGTGCCTTTCCTATAATTTGTACATCAATAATAACTAAGGTAGGATATAAGAAGAAAATATTATCAGCTCTTTTAAAAATACCTTTAAATATAAACATCTTATCTGTATTATGCTGGATTTTTTTTGCTAAAATTTTTCCTTCTCCGTCAGATGTATTTAAGATTAGAAGTAGTAATTTTGAAGAATCTTTTTTATGCGTATTACCTTTAATAGCTGTTCGAAGTTTACAATAAGAATCAACCATAAATGCGTCTGTTACCTTTGTAACTTCTCCTCTACCCAAATAACTAACTTGTGTTTCTCGTAGACCACATTCTATTTCTATATTTTTATTATAGTAGTCCATTGGAAAAATAGATAAATCATCAAAATATACTTTAGAGAATGATTTTTTTCTTACTATTTAATTTTACTGTATTATTGGAATTTGTTGAACATTGTTTTATTGGTGCTTTAGTATTTGCAAAACTTACTATTTTACCAGTAGAGAATGTAATATTGAAATTATTATTATTTTGCTCCCATGTACCTTTTCCAAACTGAGGAGAGGATACATCACAATCTTTTCCTAAATAAATTGTAAAACTTTTTGATTTTAGTACTGCTCCATGCTTATTTACTGAAGACTTGAATGGTGTTCCTTTTGTAGTAGTAAAGATATTTTTTCTATATATAGCTCTACTTGGTGTAGATATGCCCATAGTAAAATTAAGTATTTCATCATCTAATTTACATATTGTTTTTTTCTTTGTACAGATGATGGATTGTTTTTTAGAATTTATCATAGAGACACAGTTTTTATCATCTATTAAAATTTGATTTCCATGAATTTGAAAATCCCGAACAGAAATATTACAAACTTCATTTTGACCATGAAGTTGTATTTGTGTCCATATATCATCTTTTGAACTAATTGTAAAGTCAGATGCAGATAATATTGAAATATTACATAGTAATAATAATATTATTACATTTTTTAATAAAGGAACTAACATGGTACAATCCTTGCTTATAAATATAAGCTTTTATTTTGCCTAACAATTTTACTATTCCCTAAATATACAGGAAGAATATCAGTAATTAATACGTACATAATAAAAAAATATCTTACAAGACATATTTTCATCATTACTAGTATGTATTAAGATTAATTACTTTTTTGATTGTTCTATATTATCCCAAAGTTTCTTTGGCTTAGGCATTGAATATACAATAAACTTAGGAACATCCCTTGTTGTGTATATTTTTAATTAAGTTAACACTATGCATAGATTCTTTTTGTGTTTTATTGCATAATTTAGGTTAATACTTTACATAAGTAACTTTTAAATTTCAATGTTCTGTTATACCTATTTTAAATATATTTGGGTAACTATATACAAAGTTACACTATTTAAAATTAAACCACTTGCTACGAATAACCAAACCTTTCAAAAAGGCTTAGTTAGAATAGCTTAGGTGCTGTCTTTTTCTTTGGCTTTGATTCTTCTTTTGGTGCGTTAGGATTGAAGTTTAGGGTTTTTACTAAGCTCTTATTGTAGGAGGAGAGTTCCTTGTCTCTATTATCTTTGTCATCGTTTAAAAATTCCATTTCTAATTGTATGTATTTACCATATTTATTCCTGAAGAGCTTTTTAAACTCTTCCTTATTTTTTGATATAGACATAAGTAGTGTAGTTTCTATAATCTGCTTTTTTAGATGTTCTCTACCTATCTCTGGGGTTAAGGATTGATGAAATTTATATTTCCAATGACCTTTTTTTGATTTTGGAGTATTTTCCTTAATCTTATGTAAAACTCCATCAGGCAACATGTCATATACATATTTTGTAGTAATACCACCAATAAACGAAGGCTTTCTTTTTATAGTCTTTGGTGTAAATGGTAAGCCCCATAGTCTGTAAATCTCTCTATAAAATTCATCAGTAAATGTTAATTGCCACTTTAATATTTCTTCTGATATGTAAGATTTTAAAATCTTCTGTAATTCGAATCTTTCCCTATTATACTGATACCCCGTTGCCTCATCAACAAGTGCTGTTATACCAATTTTAGCTAATGAACGCACCAATATTTCTGCTTTTTGTGCTGTTTCTAGTTGACTCTTCTGTTTAATTACTCCTAGTTCTCTAGCTTTTAGATATAAATCACAAACCAATGGCAAAATTGTTGCATCATAACCAGATTGATTTTTCCCATTCAGACCAATATATTCTACTTTACTGATCTTGTCTCTCAAAGTCCCATCTATAAGGCTTTGTAAGTTTTTTGCATCCATAAAAGCAGGGATATTGACCACACGACTATTCCCTCTTGCTTCTCTCCCCAGTGCATTAAATACTGCACTATGTGTTATCACTCTTGTACCATCTTCAAGTACAGCTACACTTAATTCATTTCCATCAATACTCAACACCCCATCATGTGTTGCCCTTAAAATCTTACCCATTAATCAATCCTTTATAAGTAGTTCTGTGTTTTAAATTAGCTATAAGCATATTAAATCTAATCACTTCATTCACACTCAACCATATCTACAACGGCTGTTTTATCTTTTGTGCTTCTACCTTGTGAATGTGGTACTTTTTTGTTAGCGTGTCTGTTTTTGTTCTTTTCACCTATATATGTTTCATCTATTTCTACAGTATTATCAAGCTGTACATCATTATTAATATCAAAACAAGCTCTAATTCTTTGAAGCATAAACCATGCTGTTTTTTGTGTTACATTTAAATCTCTTGATAATTGAAGTGAAGATATGCCTTTTTTGTGAGAAGTTACAAGCCAAATAGCTATAAACCATTTTTGAAGTTTTACTTTTGTGTTATCAAAGAGCGTAGCAGTCTTTACATTGAAATATTTACTTGTTTCTTTACATCTATATCTATTGTTAGCACATTTATATACCTTAGAGTAAATATCAAATGGACTAACCACATGACCATTCCATCTAAGCTCTTCTAGGTGTGATATGCATATTTCTTCATCGGGGAAAGTATTTATTAAATCTGATATTGAGTTAAAATCATAATTAATCATAATACCCTTTCGTGTTAAACTAAGAGTATTATATCGATAGTTACATTAAAAAGTAATTGTTTAGTGTAAACTTGTATATAGCTAGTATTATCATTTATACTAAAAATAGTAACGGTATTTTTTTACTTTTAGATTAAAAAAAATATTAAAGTTTTATGAATTTATCTACAGTAACTACGACCCAAAAATATAAATCAACTCAGGAAACATTACGATAATCCCCAATGCTAACAACTGTAACAAAATAAATGGAATAACCCCTTTGTAGATGGCACTTGTGGTGACTCTGTCTCCTGCTGCTCCTTTAAGATAAAACAATGCAAAGCCAAAGGGTGGGGTGAGAAATGAGGCTTGAAGGTTCATGGCTATGAGTATGGCAAACCAGATAGGGTCTATACCTAAGGTTGCGACTATAGGTACTAAGATAGGCACGACTACAAAGGCTATCTCTATAAAGTCTATGAAGAAACCTAAAAGGAAGATAACAAGCATAGAGAGGAGTATAAATGTCCAAACATCGCCTTGCTCTCCTGCAAAAAATGCAAGTGCCATATCGCCCCCGCCTAACTCTCCAAATACCAGTGAGAAAGCTGTTGCACCGATGAGTATCATAAATATCATGGCGGTGAGTTTTACGGTCTCTATGGAAGCGTAACGTATGAGTTCGTAAGAGAAGGTACGGTTATACAGAGCTAAAAGTCCTGCACCTAGTACACCTATGGCAGCAGACTCAGAGGGAGAGGCGATACCCATGAAAATAGAGCCTAATACAACGGCTATAAGTAGAAGAGGGGGTGCGATGGCTTTGAGTGCCTCTTTTACGATGTCACCATAAGGCTCTTTTGAGACTATGGCAGGTGCTACCTCTTTGTTGAAGTAAGAGAAGATTAAAATGTATATGATGTAGAGTGTAATGAGCAAAAGCCCAGGTACTACTGCTGCACGAAATAGATCTCCTACACTCAAATGCATCTGATCACCTAAAATAATGAGTACAATAGAGGGAGGTATAAGTTGTCCTAGTGTACCTGAAGCTACGATACTTCCAGAGGCTAATGCAGGGCTGTAGTTGTGTTTGAGCATGAGTGGTAGTGCGATGAGTGACATCATGACAACGGACGCTCCTACTATGCCTGTACTTGCTGCAAGAATAGCCCCTACCAAAACCACAGAGATGGCTAAACCACCTCTTACTTGTCCAAAGAGTTTACCCATAGAGATAAGTAAACCCTCTGCCATTTTAGACTTTTCAAGTATCAGCCCCATAAAGATAAAAAGAGGGATAGCCATAAGTGTCACATTTCCCATAATACCATACGTTCTGTAAGGAAGCATCTCTAAAACACCTAAGCCAACTTCGTCTGCTATGAGAGCAAAAAAGAGTGCCACTCCTGCAAAAACAAAAGCCACTTGGAACCCTACCATTAGTAGAACCAAAGTCATGAGAAACATGAGAAAAACAGGGTCTATCAAAAAAGCAACTCTATTGTACCATGCCACATAAACGAAGATACCAAAAAGTAAGATACCCCCAAGTGTACGCCAAAGAAGCATGGGCTTTTTGATGTGATGGTAGGCTTTAAGTATCTCTGCTAAGGCTTGAAGTAGTAGTAATAAAAAAGCAAAAACTAACATACCTTTAATGAGCCAACGATGTGTTAACCCTCCAGGGTCAGAAGAGACCTCTTGTTGTAGGTAACTCTGTAGAGCCATACTAAACGCATCACTTAGAAAAAGAAGAGAGAAGGGGAGTACAAGTAGTAACATTGAGAGTAGTTGTACTATCGCTTTTACATCAGGGGTGTAGCGTTCAAAGAAGATATCTACCCTTACATGTTTGTCATGTTTTAGAGCATAACTAAGCCCTAATAAAAA
Source organism: Sulfurovum sp. (assembly GCA_027068435.1). Classification (GTDB taxonomy): domain Bacteria; phylum Campylobacterota; class Campylobacteria; order Campylobacterales; family Sulfurovaceae; genus Sulfurovum. Next base: position 51,605 of record JAMOTA010000044.1, on the reverse strand, counting down.
GACCATGTCAAACAGATGCCACTCCACTTCTTGTAGAGCTATAGACCCTGCTGAAAATAAGTAACGCATACTTGCATCATACGCGACTAAAAGTGAAAGAGAGACGACAAGTATAGCAGATAGATAACCCATATATTTACTAAGAGTGTCTAGGTAGTAGGAGAATTGTATATGTTTCATCGGCATTATTTCCAGTAGGTGTCTAATCTAATATTCCACCCCTTACGCCATCGCTCTTCGCCACGTGTGGGTGGAGAGTTTTTAATACGTCTGCTTAGCATCGCTTTTGCAGAGAGGGCAAAGGCTTTTTGTCTGTTAGGCTCTTGTGGGTTCATGTGTTCTAGGACTTGTCGTAGCCCCCAACCTTGTCCTTTATAGCGTTCACTTTTGAGTGTACCTTCTCCTTTAAAGTTGGTGTAGTCTAGTAAGATGTATAGACCTCTTTCGTTAACAGTGCCATTTTTATGGTACATCACTTCATTGAAATGTTTTTTAACAAGGGCTTTTTTTTGAGAGTCGTGTATAGAGTCCAATATTTGCGGTAAAGCTTGACTCAAACGTCTAGCCATAAACTCTGCTTGGTAGGGCATGGTAGATTTTAAAAATTTGAAGAGTTGGGTATGTTTTTTTGTATGACTCTTTTTTGCACGGTAAAACTCTGCTTTGGAGTTCCACGGTAAAGGGGTTGTAGGTGTAAGCCAAGAGGGCATCTTAACGCCTTTAGTTTGCATAAATGCTAAAACCATAGGAAAAACTTCTCTAAAACGCTCGGTATGTCCTTTACTAAACCAGATAAAATGCCCTATACCTACAGAGGCAAATGCTTCGCCTTCGTTCCAGTGAACAAGGTATTTGTCAAGACCAGCTCCTTCATTTTGCCACACTTTTTTGGCTATATAATTGGCTTGTTTTTTTGTGAGGTGTATCTCTTGGGCGAAGAGTGTTGAACATAGTAAAAGTAAAGAAAATATAAATCTCATACATACTCCATTAAATAATATTTAATATACTATCAAAAAATGATTTACAAGGAAGTTTTATATGTCTTATAAGCAGATAATCATAACAGTTTGCACCGCTTTAATGGTTTCGCCTCTTTTTGCAAAGGTGCCAACTATAGATTTATCTCAAATCAATGGTAACTGGCATTTGCGTATTATGGATGGTATGGAGGTAAGAAAAGCAAGAGCGATACTTGATTTTGACTCAGATAAAATGAGATTAAGTGGTTTTGATGCGTGTAATCGTATCTCTGGAGTGTTAAAAGTAAACAACGACACAAACATAAGCTCTCGACTTATAAGTACAAAAATGGCGTGTAGAGGTAAGATACAGAGCTATGTAAGTCAAAGGTTACATGAGACTATAAACGAGGGGTTTAGTATTAGTAAGGCTAAAAGAAACGGAGTAGAGGGGATAACCCTAAAGAGTCCAACACATGAACTCTTTTTTGGAAAAATGGGTAAATAATAAAGGGCTAAACAAAACTCGGTGCATCATTGGCAAAGAGTATAAGGTCACCGACTGTAGTTTGCTCTATAAGCATCGCTTCCATCTCACTTTTGGAAGCGAGTTTTACTAACTTACTTGACTCTACATGCTCTTTAAATATGGCATAGTTTAACTCACCTGTTACTACGACTACATCAAACACTTCATTGGCTCTTTTTGCAACTTGTATATTGAGTGCATCGTCCACCTCTACAAGCCCTGGAGTGATAACCACTTTACGCCCTTTAAACGTACTTGCTAAGTCAAATGAAGCCATCATACCATCTATGTTACCGTTAAAAGAGTCATCTAAAATAACTTTTCCACCTGCGTCTATGCGTTGGAGTCTATGGTCTACAGGTTTTAGGGTAGAGAGTTGTTTTTGTATCTCGTTATCTGTAAGTCCTAACTCTTTGGCTACTAAGACAGCAGCTGCTAAGTTCATAGCATTAAATGCACCTAAGATACTTGCAGAGTAACGTGTACCCTCTAGTGTGAAACTTGTCTCATCTAAAGTCGCTTCTATATCTGATATAACGTATTGAGGTGCAGGGATGTTCTCTCTAATGTTGAGTTCAATCTTCTCGCCAAATGTATGTACCATAGATTCAGGTTTAACCATAGCACTCTCATGTATCCATGCCTCTTTGAGTCTTTGCGTTTGAAGTATCTCCATTTTTGTATTGCGTATGTTTTCTATGGTTTTAAAGTACTCTATATGTGCAGGTCCTATTTTACCTACTACTACATATTGAGGGTTTACAAAGGTACTTATCTCTGCGATGTCACCTTCTCCTCTAGCACCCATCTCAACGACATAAACTTCTGTATCTAGGGGTAGGTCGTCATTGACATCTTTCATCACTCCACCAAGTGTGTTTACAGAACGTGGAGTAGCGTAGGTTCTGTATTTGACTTTAAGTAGATGCTCAACATAGTTCTTGATACTTGTTTTTCCATAACTAGCCGTGATACCCACAACCGTCATATCTCTCATCTCTTCTATCTTCTTTTCAGCTTTTACTTTAAAGCCATGAAAGAGCATATTTTCAATAAACATAGAGATAAAGTAAGCTAAAAATATAGGGATAACAACTGCAAAATGGTTAAATGCTACAGCCATAAAGATGGTAAAAAGAAGCATCGCAGCGTAAAAACGTTTGACTCTTCCAGTCCATACAAGAGGTTTGTCAAGTCCTTTGTACCACTGAAAAAGCAGAGCAAGGTACGCTATGACTACTACAAAACTATATTCGCTTATGCCATCTATAAAAATGTAGAGTGAAAAAGGTACTAAAAAGTAGACAAAGTGCCACCATGTTTTAGTATGATGAAAAAGTACACGGCTTAGTTTGTAACTGTACCATTGTAAGTTAGTGATGAAATAATAGCCCATAGCTAAAATAAAGAGTGCGTAAAAAAGTGAGTTGATAATCTGTAACATTAGTGAATACCTTTACATTGTTCTGTGATAGTCTGTGCGATAAAGTCTTTATGTTGTAAAAAGAAAAAGTGATCGCCATCTAGTGGATAAAAGTTAGAGTTTTTGATGAGTTTAGCTATCTTCTCACCTGTGTAGAGTGGAGTAGCAGTATCTTCTTTACCCCAAAAACATAACGCGCTGCTTTGACTCTTGGCAAAAGAAGCTTCAAAGTCTTCATCAACAACATTTTTAAAAGTCTCATACATCTCATGGCTCATACCTTGAGCATCGGGAGCTACAAAAAGTTCTCGTATCTTTTTCATACCTAGTGGTTTGAGTAGTTTAAAAGTAGCTATCTTCACTTTTACAGACCAAGGTTTTTGGGTAATAATACCAGCAGAAGAGAGAAGTACCAAACAAGGAGTACAAAGTAGTGTAGAGACTTTACCTCCAAAAGAGTGCCCCATGGCTATGGTTGCCTCTACTCCAAGCTCATCTAAGAAGAGTTGCACTATGTTTGCATAGTCTTGCGTTGTAAGTATCATCTCGTTATTACTTTTACCAAAACCAGGCATATCAAGGTAGATATGTTTGTACTCACTTAGTGTTTTAGAAAATGCTTGTTTCATTATCTCTTTGTTACTACCCCAACCATGAAGCACAAGTAGCACAGGTTTTGCAGTAGGGTTTACTAACTCATAGGAGAGTTGAAAAGGTTGATTGTTATAATATATCTCTTTAGATGCCATAATTTACCATTAAAATAATTTGAGCTATTTTAGCATAAAACACCCTATAAAATAGACTACTAAAATATAACAATTAGGATTGTTATTAGATAGCTCTATCTTTACTAAAAGAGGAAAAGTATGTCAATTTGACATACTTTTCCTCTTTTTCTTATTCGGTTAGTTATAATAGCATTCCAATACTAGGAGAAGATATGATAGTAGGTATAGAAGGTAGTGTAGAGAGAAAAGAGCCAACATTTGTGCATTTAAATGTAAATGGTATAGTGTATGAAGTGCAAGTGTCTGTCAATACCTCTTCGCTTATGCAAGAGAAAAAAGTAAAACTGTATGTTACTCAGATAATCCGTGAAGATGCCAATTTACTTTTTGGTTTTATAGATATGGATGAAAAGAGAATGTTTGACACTGTTATCAAAATCAATGGAGTAGGACCTAAAGTGGGACTTGCTATCTGTTCTACTTTTACCCCTAGTATTTTTGCTAAGATAGTCGCTTCAAAAGATGTACCTATGCTTAAAAGAGTTCCTGGCATAGGACCTAAGGCAGCGAGCCGTATCTTGGTGGAGTTGGCTGACTTTATTGTAGATGGTACACAAGAGAGTGAAAACAGTGGAGCATTAGGTGAGGCGACTATGGCGTTAGAGAGTTTAGGCTTTAAAAAAGAGGCGATAAGAAAAGCCCTCTTAGGTTCTACAGGAGATACTGCTTCTTTAGTAAAAGAGGGTTTAAAAAAGCTACAACGTCTGTAGCTTGAAGCATATGGCTTAGGTTATATCATTTAAAAATATTTCCATTTTCTCTAGGAAAGAAGTGACCTTCTCTTCTACATCATAGCTTGAATCTTCATCTTCAAAAGTATGTTGTAGCTCAGAAGTAGTTTTAGCTTCATCTGTAAGACCAAGATTTCCTAGTAGTCCTTTAAATGCATGAAAATCATCTGCTAAGCTTTGATAATTATTAGTCTTGCTATGCTCTTTAATGTTCCCAATATAAAGAGCGATACTTTGAGAAGATTTTTCAAGAAGTAGTAAAATAGTTTCCTCATTAAAATTTTGAGCTAAGTATTTGTGAGCTATCTCTTTTAATGATACTGTATGAGATACGGTGTATGCTGTTCCTTGTGGAATAAGACTTAGTAGGCACTCTATTATCTCACCTTTGTCTAGTGGTTTTTGTATAAATGAATTCATTCCAGCGTCTTTAGCTGCATGTATATCTTTATCATGTACGTCTGCACTCATACAGATAATAGGTACATTTTGATTAAACTTACGGATCTCTTTAGTTGCTTTAAGACCATTTAAAATAGGCATTCTTACATCCATAAAAATAATATCGTAATTAGTCTGTTTAACTTTTTCGATGGCATCTTTTCCATTGACCGCGGTATCGCATTCTATTGAAAAAGAGATGGAGAACATCTCTTTTATATAATCACGACTCATCTCTACATCTTCAACAATGAGTACATGAAGATGAGAAAAATCTATGTATTGGTTATTTTTTTTAAGGTTATTATCTATAGCAGATAACTCCTCAAACTCATACATTAAATTTTCTACTGATATAGGTGTTTGAACAATTTTATCAAAATAAGATGTACGAACAGAGCTATATTGTTTAAGTAGTGCTATACATTTGATAGAGGGATGTAGCATTTTCAGAGTAGAAATCATAGGTGCGACATCATAGTTTACATGATTCATGTCAAAAACAGCTATGTGGTACTCTAATGTAGATGCAAAAATAGTTCTAAAACTTGAAGCTATATTTTGGTTAGGACTGTAACATTGGAGTGTACTGTTAAAGGTTTTCAGTGCATTTGTAATATTTTGGTTAAATACACTCTGATTAGAGAACATCAAAATATTTTTTTTAAAAAGTATCTGACTGATATTTTTATTTTTAATCTTATTGACAAGGAATGTAACAGAGAACGTGCTACCTTTCCCCTCTTGGGAAGTAACTTTTATCTCCCCTTTCATAAGGCGAATAATCTCTTGTGAGATATAAAGACCTAACCCAAAACCTTGTGTACTGTCACCTGTTACAAAGGGGTTAAAAAGGGCTTTTTGTATCTCTTCTGACATACCCATGCCACTATCTTCTATATTGACTGTGAGTTTAGTCTCATTATCAAGCTCTATAATATCTTTTACATAAAATTTAATCGTACCAGATTTGGTAAATTTTGCTGCATTTGAGAGTAGATTTAACATGACTTGTTTAATACGCCTATCATCAGCTAAGATAGTATAGTTTAAAAAAGGAATATCTGTTTCAAATTTGATATCTTTATGAAGATTCGTTTTGATAATTTCTGCACATTCAGAAAGTACAGTATGGAGTCTAATCTCTTTTAAATCAAGATCTATTTCATTGTTTTGAAATTTAACAATGTCTAAAAAGTCACCGACTAAAGAGAGTAAGTATTTAGAACTATGAAGCATACGTTTTAGGTACTCTTGCTGTTTACTATCTAGGTGAGTATTATTAAGCAGTTCACCATAACCCAATATAGAAGTAAGAGGTGTTCTAAGCTCATGGCTTATAGAAGCCATAAACAGATCTTGTTTTTGTTGAAGATTCATAAAACTATTAAACTTTTTCTGTAAAGTTTTCTGAAATCTTCTGTGCTAAGTCATCTATCCTAAAAGGTTTATGGATAAAATCATTTGCACCTAACTGACGTAACTCATTTTTATTATCATCATCAACAGATATAATTAAAATAGGTAAATCATTATACTCATCATGATTTCTAATGCGAGTAAGTAACTCTTCACCTGACATAATTGGCATACGTAAATCCAATAAAATCATATCAATAGTGTACTTTTTAGAATTGATAATTTGTAGAGCTTCAGAACCATCAGAGGAGGAGATAATTTTCATATCAGAAATTTTATTTAAAAAAGAACGAATAAGTTGTATATTAAATGCATCATCCTCTACAACCAATATATTTTTTTGACCAAGATACTTTAAACTCATTTTATGCCTTTTAATTGAAAGATTTATAACTATTTTCATAGGATTATATAATAATAGTAATTAGTTTTTATGAATTAGAACACGCTTTGTACTTATTATACAGTAATTTAGGAAAGAATTTAAGAAATAATGATACTCTTTGAAAAATTGATTGTTGGGAGTTGTATTGAAGCATTTTTTCTTTTATATAATAGTGTTTCTTATCTTAAATAGCTCCTATATTAGTGCCACTCATATACATGATTATGACTTAAATCATCAAGATAATTGTGATATATGTGTCGTAATTAATACTCTTCACAGTGGAGATCTTTCTCATATATTTATTATTATTGACTCTATAGAATATGCCTATGAAAATGTAAGATTTTATCAATATCTTTTTATTCAAAAAATACTGAAAGGCTTCAATAGTACTGCTCCGCCATTTTGTTAATTTTACACTTTACCTAGAGATATAGAATAATTAAGATTAATAAAGGAAAAATTACGTATGAAAAGATTAGTACTATCGGGAATTGTATTTTTAAATATAGCTCATTCAGAAAATACAACGATTAAAATAGGTTATGAAAATTTAAACTTCGATAATTCAAAAAAGAAAGATGAGGGTAAGGTTTATACTCTATCTGTAAATCATAAGACAGAGGATTCACTCTACCAATTAGCTTATGAAAGAACAAATACAGATACATTTCAACCACCTCTTAGTGATGATTTAAATGTAAATAAGTATTATTTTAAATATACCTCTTTATGGAATGATACTACAAAGTTTTCTCTAAGTTATGCTACGATAGATGATAATTTGATGAAAGAGACAGATGGTGGAAATATTTATGGTTTAGGGTGTCAATATAAAGATTTTTTGTTCACACAATATTTAAGTGATTATCATCATTTTGATGTTTATCAAACAGATATAAAATATAAATTAAAAAAAGATTTTGGTACTTTACATGCTTCACTTATTTTGCTAGGTAAATACTTCTATCTTAATAACAAAGAGAGTAATAATTTTTCTAAAAATGCTAAAGAGAGTTACTTTTCTCCAGGAATAAAATTGCATGTACATTATGGTGAGTACCACTTTGGAACAGGTGCATTTTTCGGTGAACGTGTTTTTGCTGTGATGAATGATGGATTTAAAGTACAACATCACGCTATGGAGTTTAATAAAACCTATATGTTTGGTTTGGGAAGACATTTTAATAATATAGATATAAATCTGAAATATATTTATCAAAAAGCCACAGAGATACCTATACATAATAAAGATGTAAAAGTTCAAAACATAGGTTTAGTGATGAGATACAGTTTTTAACTAGGGTCTATAATCCTTCTAGCTAAAACAAACTTATTGGCATAGTATCCATAATAAATAGGGGAGATGATAATCCCCTTCTTTTTAGATGCAGCATGTATAAATTCTCCTCCACCTAAGTATATTCCTACATGGGTGACAGGTATGCCTCTTTTTTTATCGGTAAGAAAGAAAAGTAAATCACCTTTTTGTAAACTATGTATCTCTACAAGTTTTCCTTTTTTAGATTGTGCCCACGCAGTACGTGGAAGGTTGATATTATTTTTTTTATAAAGATACTGAACATATCCAGAACAGTCAAAGCCTTGTGGTGTTGTACCTCCCCAAACATATTTACCACCTTTAAAATATTTGGCATACTCTAATAACTTTTTCCTATCAGCTTTAGTTATACGGTAAGTTTGCCCTCTTTCTTTAGCCCGTTGCTGAGCTTGTGCAATGTGTTTTATTTTCTCTTTTGCTATAGCAGCACGACGAGCAAGATTTTCAGCTTTATGTAACTCATTATAGATAGCTTGATAAGAGTATTCTGTATCTTTTTGTTTAATTGAAGCATTATTTTTAGGTTTCATATCTTCTGAATGCACTATATTACCTGCTATATCTGTAATAGTAAATAAATTTGAATAGCCAAAAGAAATAATCACAATAAAAAAAGAAAAAATCTTAAACATAAATACCCTTATCATATTTTTTACTATTATATCATAGAAGTGTTATATTGAGTTGCATCATAATATTTATAGTATAATGCCGCCATGAATAAAAGTATTGTAATTATAGGAGGAGGGGCTAGTGCATTAATGTTAGCTTCCTTACTACCTAAAAATAGAGTAACCATAGTTGAATCAAATGCTAAACTTGGAGCTAAGATTTTAGTCTCAGGTGGAGGTAAATGTAACATTACTAACAGTAAAATGGGAGAAGCCTATTTTCTCTCCAACAGCGATGATAAACCTACCCTAAGTTTTGTTACTGATGCATTAAAAATATTTACAGAAAAAAATCTTCTTCAATGGTTAGAGAGACAAAATCTTGTACCAGTTATACGTAAAGATGGACAGTATTTTTGTCAAAACTCAGCAAAAGAGTTGTTAGATATTTTTCTAAAAGAGTGTAAAAGACAGAAAGTACTCTTAAATGAAAATGTTATAGAGGTTTCTAAAAAAGATGAACTATTTTTTATTAAAACAAATAAACAAATATTAAAGGCAAATATCGTTGTTGTTGCTTCTGGAGGTTTGAGTTTTCCAAAATTAGGTGCTAGTTCTATAGGTTATGAGATCGCTAAGTCATTTGAACATACTATAGTTAATACAGCACCTGGACTAGTAGGCTTTACTGTACAAAAAGAGCAATTTTTCTTTAAAGAACTATCGGGAACTTCAACAGAGGTTGAAATACATGTAGATGATAATTTATGTAAGGGTGCTTTGTTGTTTGCACATAAAGGGATTAGTGGTCCCTCTGTACTTGATGCTTCACTTTATTGGAAGAAGGGGAAGGTACGTATAGATTTTCTACCTAATTTTTCTTGGAATAATTTAAAAAGTAGTAAAAAACAGATATCTTCACTTTTACCTATGCCTAAACGTGTTACTAAGGCATTTTTGATACAATTTGGCATTGAAGATAAAGTAGCATCTAAATTGACTTCAAATGAACTAAAACAACTAGAATCTCTTAATAATTATATTTTTTCACCTGCAGGCACTTTTGGTTATTCAAAAGCAGAGGTGACAAAAGGTGGTGTATCAACAGATGAAATTGACAGTAAAAGTATGATGAGTTTAAAAACTGATGGTCTTTATTTTATTGGTGAAGTCTTAGATGTTACGGGAAGATTGGGTGGATATAACTTTCAATGGGCATTTTCAAGTGCCTTTGCCTGTTCACGAGAGATAAAATAAAAGGAATGAGATAATGAATATGAAGATAAAAGTTTTACTAGCAGTATTAGTAGCCATTTTTATAAGTGGTTGTAGTGATGTAATCATCCCAGATAAAGAGGGATGGAAACATGCACAAAAAGAGGAGTTTTTGAAGATTTTAAAAACAGATAAATATGCGTCTATCTGTAATCAACAAGCACTTTATGCACAAGTCTTAAGTACTAAAAACTCTCTACTTATGAGTAATTTACTTGTAGAATATACTAAAAACCTTGCTAATGGATGTATTAATTTACATGTATCAAAAGATTATAGTGTCTATAGACAAAGAGTAAGTAAGTCAAATATCATGATGAGAATAAAAGCAGGACATACAATTGAACAGATACTTGCACCTTATGTTCCAAAATATAGAGAATTTGATAGACTTTTAACTAGATACAAAGCCTTAGAAAATGATAGTAATATCTCTTCATCTACACTTTATAAAATTCGTCTTAATATAGAGAGAATAAAGTTAATGAAGCCAGATAATGGAAAAAATTATGCACTTATTAATATTCCTGAATTTAGAGTACGTATTATTGAAAACAATATAGAAGCAGTCTCTATGGCAGTAGTTGTAGGTAAAAAGAAGATGCCAACACCAATCTTTAGTACAGACTTAAAATATATTACACTTAACCCACAATGGAGTGTACCAGATAGTATAGCAAGAAATGAGATTATCCCTAAGCTTATAAGAAATCCAAATTACTTGAAACGTAAACGTATGGTAATGCGTTCTAGTTATGATTTAAACTCTAAAAAGCTATCACCATCTTCTGTAAACTTGAAAAAATACTCTGGTGGAAAAGGTCATGTACCGTTTAAATTTATTGAAGTACCATCAAAAAGAAATGGTTTAGGACGTGTGAAATTTATTTTCCCTAATAGACACTCTGTTTACATGCATGATACACAATCAAAACATCTGTTTAAAAGAAAAGTGCGTATGTATAGTCATGGTTGCGTAAGACTCTCTCAACCAATAGAGATGCTAGAACATATTACAGTAAACTATACAGCTAGAAGTTACGCAGAGGTTAAAAAAATGTATGACAGTTTAAAATCTCGTCATGTGTCGCTTAATAAAAAATTAGCAGTACATACAGCGTATTTAACAGCATATGTAGATGATACAGGAAAACTGTTACTCTTTAATGATGTTTATGGATTTGACAGCTCTCAAAGACTTAATTTTAAATAATGGAGGGTATAAATGAAATATAACATTGTTTATATGGGAACACCACATTATGCAAGAGAGATATTAGATACATTAATAGATGCAGATGATATGAATGTAAATTTGGTATTAACACAGCCAGATCGTCCAGTAGGTCGTAAAAAAGTTTTAACGCCACCCTCTGTAAAAGTATTAGCTACTGAACATAACATCTCTTTGTTGCAACCTAACCGTCTTAGTGAAGAGGGTATAGAAGATACAATAAAAGATGCTAATCCAGATTTTATAGTAGTTGCTGCATTTGGGCAGATATTGCCAAAGTCTATTTTAGATATAGCTCCATGTATTAACTTACATGCATCTATTTTACCACAGTATAGAGGAGCAAGCCCAGTACAACAGTCACTCCTCAATGGAGATAAACAAACAGGTGTTACTTCTATGATGATGGAAGAGGGCTTAGATACAGGAGATATTCTTGAAAAAAAGCTCTTTACTATCCCCTCTTATATGAGACTTAATGCACTGATGCAACAGCTTACAGAAGATGCTTGTATTCTTACGCTAAGTACTATACGAAATTTTAAAAATATTGTACCAAAAATACAAAATGAATCTGAGGCTACACTTTGTAAGAAGATTAAAAAGAGTCATGGTGAAGTTAGCTTTGATAATGCAGTAGATATGTATAATAAATATCGTGCATTTGAGGGCTGGCCTGGTATCTTTGTTTCTAATGGTACAAAATTAGATGGTGTAACACTTGTAGATAAAAATAGAGAACATAAGCCTTTCGAGATACTTTCATTTGTTGATGATAGTGTTATATTAGGGTGTGAAATAGGTGCATTACAAATAGCTACACTTCAACCTGCTTCTAAAAAAGCTATGAGTGCAAAAGCCTACTGTGTAGGGAGAGGATTAAAAATTGGAGATTTTATCTTTTAGTACTTTACCCTCTACGCAAACCTATCTTTTAGATGCGTTAAAACAGAAGAAATTAGATGCTCCTGTCGCAGTTATATCTAAGGAGCAGTCATTAGGAGTAGGTAGTCGTGACAACAGTTGGTCTGGTGGAGAAGGTAACTTTTTTGCTTCTATTGCTCTAAACTTAGAGATGTTACCTAAAGATTTACCTCTTTCATCAGCTTCAATCTATTTCTCTTTTATCATGAAGCAGGTATTGAAAGAGTTAGATAAAAAGGTATGGCTAAAATGGCCAAATGATTTTTATAGTGGAGATTATAAAGTCGGTGGTACTATTACTAAAAAAATAGATAATATACTAGTTTGTGGAATAGGTATAAATTTAAAAAAAAATAAAAATAGCTATAGAGCCTTAGAGAACGATATATTACCTCAAAAACTGCTTGAAATTTATCTATTAGCCGTAGATAAATTTCCGAAATGGAAGCAAATTTTTAGTGAGTATGAGGTAGAATTTGAATTAAGTAGGAGATTTTCTGTGCATATAGAAAATCAGAAAAAGAGTCTTGAAAATGCAATTTTATGCAATGATGGATCTTTAATAATAGGGAGTAAGAGAGTGTATAGTTTAAGATGAGTGAAATAATTAGTATAGCCAATCAAAAAGGTGGAGTAGGTAAGACTACAACAGCTGTAAATCTAGCAGCATCTTTGGCACAAAAGGGTAAAAAAGTTCTCCTTATGGATATTGACCCACAATCAAATGCTACTACAAGTTTGGGCTTCAATAGAAGTGATTATGAGTTTAATATCTATCATGTACTTATTGGTACAAAGAAGCTCTCAGAAGTTATTCTTAAAACAAGCATTTCTAATCTTAAATTGGTACCATCAAATATCGGTTTAGTTGGTATAGAAAAAGAGTTTTATAACCCTAAAAAGAAAAATAGAGAGCTAATTTTAAAAGAGAAGCTAAAAGAGGTTTCTAAAAATTTTGATTATATCATTATTGATTCTCCACCAGCATTAGGACCTATTACAATAAATGCTTTAAGTGCATCAGATTCAGTAATTATTCCTATTCAATGTGAATTTTTTGCATTAGAGGGGTTGGCACAACTTTTAAATACTGTAAGTTTATTAAAGAAAACTATTAATCCTAAACTTAAAATAAAGGGATTTCTTCCTACAATGTACTCTTCACAAAATAATCTTTCTAAGCAAGTCTTAGCAGATTTAAGTCATCATTTTAAAGATAAACTATTTCATATGAAAAAAGTAAAAGAGTGTATTGTCGTACCAAGAAATGTAAAAATAGCAGAGAGTCCAAGTTTTGGTAAACCAGTTATTTATTATGCTGCAAAGTCTAAAGGCTCTTTAGCTTATCAAAATTTAGCTACAGTTATAGTAGGTAGTTAATATGGCATTAGGTAGAGGTTTAGGAGATATACTCTCAGAAGTTGAAGAAGCATATGAAAAAGATTTAAGCGACATAGATAGTTTTGAATTAGAAAAGCAAGGTGCAAGAGTAGAAGAGGTTGATGTTGAGATTATTACACCTAACCCTTTTCAACCTCGTAAACATTTTGATGAAAAAAGTTTAGAAGAGTTAAGCAGTTCAATCAGTGAGCATGGATTACTTCAACCTATTGTTATTATAGAGAAAGAGGAAGGGTATCTACTTATAGCAGGTGAACGTCGTTTAAGAGCACATAAATTGGCTGGACTAGGGACGATTAAAGCTATTATAGCTGATGTTGACATAGATGAAGTACGACTACGTGAACTTGCACTTATAGAAAATATTCAAAGAGAAAATCTTAATGCCATTGAGTTAGCAAACTCTTATTCAGAACTTATTGAAGTACATGCTATTACTCATGATGAACTCTCATCTATAGTACATAAAAGTCGATCTCAAATTACAAATACACTGCGTCTTTTAAGCTTGTCAGCGTATGTTCAAGATAAAATCTCTTCGGATAAAATTACACAAGGGCATGCAAAAATATTAGTTGGTCTTGAAGAGAAGCAACAGCAAATTATTATCGACAGTATCATAGGTCAAAAACTTAGTGTACGTGAGAGTGAAAAAATTGTAAAAAAATATAAAGATAATAGCCCAACTACTGTTACTGAAAATAGTAAAGTATCAATATTTGATAATTATACCCAAGAGATAGAAAATCTACTCCCCTTTAAGTATAAAATTAAAGCTAAAAGCATAGAGATAAGCTTAACTGATAAGAAAGATATTGAAAACTTTTTAACATTCCTCTCAAAAGTATGATTTTTAATCAATATATCATCTCTAAAATGGTAAAATAATGTGAAATTACACGAGGAGTTTTAATGCTTGACATACATTTACCATTGATGTTGTTCGTCTTAGTTTTGTTTCTGTTCCTAATTGTCATTTTAAATAAGATGCTATTTCAGCCATTGGTTAGTTTTATGGATGATAGAGATAACTCTATAGCAAAAGATTTAGAAGCAGCAAAAGGGCTTACTGGAAACACAGATGAACTTAATGCTAAAGCAGAAGCAAATATTAGCGACGCTAAGAATGAAGCTGCAGCAATAAGACAGAAAGCTACTGATGATGAAAAATCTTCAGCAGCAAGTAAAGTCGAAAATAAACAAAGTGAATTAGACAAAGAGTATGGGAGCTTCATTAAGAAGTTATCAGAAGATAAAGAGAATCTTAAAAATTCTTTACTTTCAGAGATGCCTCTTTTTAAAGAGAGTCTAAAAGCTAAATTTAGCAAGTTATAGGAAAGGGATATATATGAAAAAATTAGTACTATTGTCTTTACTTATAGCACCTGCTATTATTTTGGCAAGTGGACATGTAGATGCAGAATCAACAAGATACTTTGTTCAAACTGGTAGAGAGACAGATTATTTACCAAGATTAGTAAACTTTATTATTTTTGCTTCATTACTTTATTATTTAATTGCTAACCCAGTTAAAAATTTTTTCGCAGAAAGAAAAGAAGGTATTGCTGCTCAACTTGCTGAAATTGAAGAGAAACTTCAAGCTGCTAAAGATGAAAAAAGAAATGCTCAGTCTCGTTTAGATGAGAGTAGTAAAAAAGCAGATCAGATTATTGTAGATGCAAAAAAAGAAGCAATTCTTTTAGTAGATAAAATATCTGAAGCAAATATTAATGAGTTGGCTCTTATGGACAAATATCTTGAAGAGAAAATATCTTTAGAAGAGAGAAATTCAGCTAGAGATGCTATTGATGAAATATTAACTGAATATATTACTAATGATGATATTATGATTAGTGAGTCTAAAGTTATAGATGTTATTTCAAAAAAGGTTGCATAAATGGAAGAGTTAATTGCTAAAAGGTATGCACATGCACTCTCATCTGTAAGTAAAAATATTGATGGAATTTCTGAAATTATTAATATTTTAACTGAAGCTATTGATACAGAAGAGGTAATGGTAACATTAAACTCTCCTATTCTTTCAGATGAAAAAAAGACAGGTATGATTTTATCTGCACTTGATAAAAGTACTGATAATACTTTAATTAATTTTATTAAAATTTTAGGTGAAAATAAAAGACTTAATTTAATCCCAGCTATAGCAAAAGTTTTAAATGCAGATTTACAAAAGAAATCAAATCAATATGAAGGTATATTGAAAAGCAAAAATACTATTGATAAAAAAGAGATTAAGAAGTTAGAAGAGGCACTTAAAAAATATACAGGTTCTACTATTAAATTAACACAAGAAAAAACGGATCTTGATGGATTACGTGTTTCAGTTGATGATTTAGGTATTGAGGTTAACTTCTCTAAACAGAGAGTTAAAGAACAACTAATTGATTTCATTAAGAAATCTTTATAGTTATCTAAAAGTAAAGGAGTATCAGTGGCAGTAAAATTGCAAGCAGATGAAATTAGTTCAATTATCAAAGAGAGAATTGAAAATTTCGAGATTGATGTTGACATCAATGAAGTAGGAAAAGTAGTAGGTATCGCAGATAGTATTACAACAGTTTATGGTCTTAACAATGTTATGGCAGGTGAAGTTGTAGAATTTGACAACGGTGCTAAAGGTCTAGTATTAAACCTTGAGGAAGCAAACGTTGGTGTTGTTGTTCTTGGTTCTAGTACAGGAATTAAAGAGGGAATGAGCGTTAAAAGAGCTGGTGAACTTCTTAAAACACCAGTTGGTGATGCTATGATTGGTAGAGTTGTTAACCCACTTGGTGAAGCTATCGATGGTAAAGGTGCAGTTGAAGCAGCAGAATACAGATTTGTTGAAGAGAAAGCACCTGGAATCATGGCTAGAAAATCAGTTCATGAACCACTTCAAACAGGTATTAAAGCTATTGATGCACTAGTACCAGTTGGTCGTGGGCAAAGAGAACTTATCATTGGTGATAGACAAACAGGTAAAACTACTTTAGCTATCGATACTATCATCAACCAAAAAGGTCAAGATGTTGTATGTATTTATGTTGCAATTGGTCAAAAACAATCAACTGTAGCTGCTACTGTTAAAAAACTTGAAGAGCATGGTGCAATGGACTATACAATTATTGTAACAGCTTCTGCAGCAGACTCTTCAGCATTACAGTTCCTTGCTCCTTATGCAGGTGTAACAATGGCTGAGTACTTCAGAGATAATGGTAGACATGCAGTTATTTTCTATGATGACCTTTCTAAACATGCTGTTGCATATAGAGAGATGTCACTTATTCTTCGTCGTCCTCCAGGTCGTGAAGCATATCCAGGAGATGTTTTCTATCTTCACTCAAGATTACTTGAAAGAGCTGCAAAACTTTCAGATGCCTTAGGTGCTGGATCTATTACTGCATTCCCAATTATTGAAACTCAAGCAGGTGATGTTGCGGCGTATATCCCAACAAATGTTATCTCTATTACTGATGGTCAAATCTTCCTTGAGACTGACTTATTTAACTCAGGTATTAGACCAGCAATTAACGTTGGACTTTCTGTTTCTCGTGTTGGTGGAGCTGCTCAAATTAAGGCAACTAAACAGGTATCTGGTACATTGAGACTAGACTTGGCTTCATTTAGAGAGCTTCAAGCATTTGCACAGTTCGCATCTGATCTTGATGATTATACAAGAGGACAACTAGAACGTGGTCAAAGAATGGTAGAAGTTCTTAAACAAGGACCTTATGCTCCAGTTCCAATTGAGAAGCAAGTTGTTATTATTTTTGCTGGTGCAAATGGATTCTTAGATGATGTTGCTGTAAGTTCAGTGACTAAATTTGAAGCAGATCTTATGCCATTTTTAGAAGCAAAATATGCAAATATCTTTGATGCTATAAGAAATGATAAAAAGATTACTGAAGATACTGATGCTCAGTTACGTAAAGCTATCGAAGATTTCAAAGCATCTTTTTCAGCATAAGAAAGGCTTAGAATGGCTAATTTAAAAGAGATAAAGCGTAAAATCGGTTCTGTTAAAAATACACAGAAAACGACTAATGCTATGAAGCTTGTCTCTTCTGCTAAACTGAAAAGAACAGAAGAGCTTGCTAAACGTTCAAGAGTATATGCTGCAAAATTGACTGAACTCATAGAAGAGATCGCTCAAAAAATGCAGCAGTCTAGTGCAGAGGGTATTGATAATATCTACTTTAAAGAGAGTAAAGACGTGAAAAACGTTGATATTATTTTTATTACTGCAGATAAAGGTCTTTGTGGTGGTTTTAATTCACAGACAATCAAGAGAGCTAATCTTCTGATTGCTGAGTATAAGAAACAAGATGTAAAAGTACGTCTTAGAGCTGTAGGTAGAAAAGGTATTGATTATTTTAAATTTAACAATGTTGAATTGAATGATGAAATTATCGGACTTTCTGCAGCACCTGACTTTAAGCAAGCAGCAGAGTTTATCTCCAAAGTGGCTGAGTCATATGTTAATGGTGAAACAGATAAGATAATTTTAGTACACAATGGTTATGTAAATATGATTACGCAAGAGATTAAGCAAGATCAAATCTTACCAGTTGATACATCAAAATTAGAACTTAATTCTGTTGCTACTTCTGAATTAGAAGTAGAACCAGATGATGATGATACACTTCTTGATGCATTGGTTAAACGTTATGTAGAGTATACAATGTATTACTCACTCATCAATTCATTAGCGGCAGAGCACTCTGCACGTATGCAAGCGATGGATGCAGCAACAACTAATGCTAAAGAGATGGTAAAAGAGCTTACTGTGAAGTATAACAAAGCAAGACAAGAATCCATTACGACTGAACTCATTGAGATTATCAGTGGTATGGAATCAATGAAATAATAAGAGGAGAAGAAATGACAGGTAAAATAGTACAAGTCTTAGGTCCCGTTTTAGATGTGGATTTTACAGATTACTTACCAGAAATTAATGAAGCGTTGGAAACAACGATTACTATTGATGGTAAAGAGCAAAGATTGGTTTTAGAAGTAGCAGCACAACTTGGTGATAACAGAGTAAGAACAATTGCTATGGATATGAGTGAAGGTGTTGTTAGGGGTCAAGAAGTTAAAGCAACTGGTGACTCTATTAAAGTCCCAGTAGGTGAAGAAGTTCTTGGACGTATCTTCAACGTTATTGGTGAAGCAATTGATGAAGCTGGTGATGTTAATGCTAAAGAGTATTGGTCTATCCACAGAGATCCACCAAAATTTGATGAGCTAAGTACAGCAACAGAAGTTTTTGAAACAGGTATTAAAGTAGTTGACCTTCTTGCACCTTATTCAAAAGGTGGTAAAGTAGGACTATTTGGTGGTGCTGGTGTTGGTAAAACTGTAATCATCATGGAGCTTATTAACAACGTTGCATTGAAGCATTCAGGTTACTCTGTATTTGCTGGTGTTGGTGAAAGAACTCGTGAAGGAAATGACCTTTACTACGAGATGAAAGAATCCAACGTTCTGGACAAAGTTGCACTGTGCTACGGTCAAATGAGTGAGCCTCCAGGAGCACGTAACCGTATTGCTCTTACTGGTCTTACAATGGCTGAGTACTTTAGAGATGAGATGGGTCTTGATGTATTGATGTTTATTGATAATATCTTTAGATTTGCTCAATCAGGTTCAGAGATGTCTGCACTTCTTGGTCGTATTCCTTCAGCTGTTGGTTACCAACCAACACTTGCAAGAGAGATGGGTGCACTTCAAGAGAGAATTACATCAACAACTAAAGGTTCAATTACTTCTGTTCAGGCAGTATATGTTCCTGCGGATGACTTGACGGATCCAGCTCCAGCTTCTGTATTTGCTCACTTAGATGCAACAACAGTTCTTAACAGATCTATTGCTGAAAAAGGTATCTATCCTGCGGTTGATCCACTTGATTCAACTTCAAGAATGCTCTCTCCACAAATTGTTGGGGAAGATCACTATAACTTGGCTCGTGGTATTCAACAAATGCTTCAAAAGTATAAAGATCTTCAAGATATTATTGCAATTCTTGGTATGGATGAGCTTTCTGAAGATGACAAACTTGTTGTTGAACGTGCAAGAAAGATTGAAAAATACCTTTCTCAGCCATTCCACGTTGCAGAAGTATTTACAGGTTCTCCAGGTGTATATGTTACACTTGATGAAACAATTGAAGGGTTCAAAGGACTTCTTGAAGGTAAATATGATGACATGAATGAAGCTGCATTCTACATGGTAGGAAATATAGCTGAAGCTGTTGCTAAAAACGATAAGATTAACGCTAAATAAGCAAATCTTTAAAGGATAATTATGGAACTTATGAAGCTAGAAATAGTCACACCTAACGGTGTGATTTTTGACGCTGAAGTTAAACAGGTAACTCTACCAGGTAGTGAAGGTGAGTTTGGTGTTTTAGCCAACCACGCTAGTCTGGTTTCGTTACTTGATACAGGTGTAATCGTTATCGAAAAATCAGATTCAAGTGAATTAGCAGTTGCTATTAACTCTGGATATGTAAAAGTCGAAGAAGAAAAAACCACTTGTATCGTTGATGGTGCAGTTGCTCTATCTGGTAATGATAGTGAACTTGCTAAAGCACTTGAAGCAGCAAAAGAGTTGCTCAAGAGTACAGAAGCTTCAAATGCAGCTATCGCATCAGCGGTAAGTAAAGTGGAGCAAATCGGAAAGTCTTTTTAAATTGGGATCTCTCCTAGATTATTTCATAGAAAGCAGTGCAATTACTATTTTTGTATTGCTGCTGCTTTCTGGATATTTTATTACTACATTTTGGGTATTTATTGATAGATTTTATATTATCAATATACGTATCACTTCAGAATCAAAATCACTTAAAGCACTCTATACAGGTCAGTCAAAAACAGTGGCTAGTAGCTCACTTATTTTTACTTATCTGTCTCGTGTTAACTTGCCAAATAGAGCTATTTTAGAAGCCGCTTCTTCAGATGCTATTAGAGTTTCAACTAAGGGACTTACTTGGTTATCTATTATCGCTTCAACCTCTCCTTTTATTGGTCTTTTTGGTACAGTTATAGGTATTCTTGAGACATTTTCTAAATTGGGTTCACAATCTTCTGCCTCGTTGAGTGTGGTTGCTCCTGCTATTTCTGAAGCACTTATCGCTACAGCTGCGGGTATAGCAGTAGCGATTTTTGCTTATACTTTTCATCTCATTCTAAAACGTAAAGCTTATGAGCTTAGTTCTCTACTCTCTTCTCAATCAGAAGTAATCTTATCTCAACTTAACGAGGACTAATATGTTTTCGTGGGATGATAGTCCAGATCTGAATATTACACCTCTTGTAGATGTCATGTTAGTACTTATGGCTATTTTGATGGTTACTGCACCTACTATTACTTTTCAAGAGAAAATTATGCTACCTGTTGGTTCTAAGAGTGTAGAGGTTGTTAAACCTAAAACACTTACTATTCGTATGGATAAAAATCAAAAGATTTATCTAAACAACGATGTTTATGATTTAAAAACATTTGCTGATGATTTTGTAAATATGTCCGTCAAGTTTAACAAAAAATCAGAAGTATATATACGTGCTGATGAGGAGTTAAAATATAAGAATATTATGTATTTACTTAAAAGTGTTAAAGCAGCAGGTTTTGAAAAAGTATCACTTATAACATTATGATTATTAAGAAAAACTATTCTACATTTATCTCTGGCTTATTGGCTTTTGGTATTTACTTTATACTTATGGGTTTGCTTCTCTTTTACTTTAATACAAAAGAAGAAAAGAAGCCTATAAATTATGTTAAAAAAGATGAAAAAGTAATACAAGTTGCATTGTCTAAACCTCAAGAAATAGTTAAAAAAAAAGTAAAAGATAATAAACCAACTCCTAAGCCTAAAAAACATTTAAAGAAAAAAGTAGAAAAGAAAAAAGTTGCAAAGAAAAAAGTGGTAAAAAAAAGAGTTATCAAAGAGAAAATAGTTAAAAAGTTAAAAAAGAAAAAAGATACAAACAGTACTAAACATAAAAAGAAACCTATAGATTTATTTGCTAATGTTAAGACAAAAAAGAAAAAAAATATTATAGAATTAACTGATAAACCTAAAAAGAGTAAGCCTAAAAATAACTTAATTAAACTTAGTAACAAGCCTAAGAGTAGTCATAATAGTAATGCTCTAAAAAATCAGAAAGCACGTCAAAGTGGTGTAGAAGATGCCTACTTAGCTAAAGTACAGAGTATGTTAGAAGGATGGCCAGCACAGAGTGAATATACTGGTGAAAAGGTTAAAGTATTATTATATATAGAGACAGATGGAACTTTTGAGTTTGAACTTAAAACAGTTTCATATAATGAGGATTTTAATGTAGGACTAGCATACTATTTAGAACAACTTCAAAGTATAGGTTTTGGACCTCATAGAGGGCAAAGAACATATCAATTTGAAGCAGAATTTATAGCAAAAGAATAGAGGGAAAATAATGCAAAAAACCATAGCTTACCAAGGTGTTCAAGGGGCTTATTCAGAGCAAGCATGTAAAAATGCTTATAGTAGCTATAGAAGTATTGCTTGTGATACTTTTCATGAAGCTATGTGGCTTGTAGAACAAGGTGATGCAGAGTTAGCTATGATACCTTTGGAGAACTCAACAGCAGGTAGAGTAGAGGAGATATATAGGCTTGTTCCAAAGATGGCACTACATGTAGTTGCTGAACATTTTGAACCTGTAGTCCACTGTTTACTTGCTTTACCTGAAGCCAATCTTGATGATTTAGAATATGTGGCTTCTCATCCACAGGCATTAGCTCAATGTCATAATAATATTATGGCTTTAGGGTTAAAAGCTGAAGCTAAACTAGACACTGCTGGTGCAGCAAAAGAGTTGCTTGTACTTAATGATAAACACAGAGCAGCTGTCGCTTCAAAGCTTGCTTCAGAGATTTATGGCTTACAGATACTCAAAGAGAATTTTGAAGATAAGAAAGGCAATACAACGCGTTTTTTTATCCTCTCTAAAGAGAAAAATATCCCAGTATTTGACCCTACTAAAAAGTATATTACTTCATTGGTATTTAGAGTAAAAAATATACCTTCTGCACTGTATAAAGTTCTTGGTGGATTTGCTACAAACGGGATAAACCTTTTAAAAATAGAGAGCTATATGGGAACACATATGCTTCCTGGTAGCCAATTTCATATAGATATAGATGGGCATATAGACTCTAGTATATTAAAACTTGCACTAAAAGAGTTGGCTTTTTTTGCAGATGAAGTACGTATTTTAGGTATTTATGAAAGTAATAGATAAAAATATAATTAATATTAATTAATGAAGAATTCAACTCAGCCTTGATACAATGCATACTAAAACAGAAGGAATTATATTGAAGTATATTTTAATTGTATTATTATCTGTGCATCTTTTTGCAGTGGATGCAGTATTGAAGATTGAAAAAGATGTTGAGCAACGTTCTCGTATTGCTTTAGTAGATGGCTCTTCAGTGGTTAATCCTAAATTCTTTAGTATTTTACTCTCCGACTTTAAAATCTCAGGTCATTTTTTAGCAGATAGCACAAAATACAAAGGTGAGATAGGTAGTAATCTTATGGATCCTGCATTGAAAAGTAAAGAGTATATTGTAAAGTATGCACTAAATCAAAGTAGTGGTAGTAAGTTAAGTATACGTCTTCTTAAAGCCTCCACTGGTAGTGAGATATTTCAAAAAAATTATAGCATACCTAGTAAAAGTAAAATACCTTTTTTGGCACATAAAGCAGTTTCTGATATTAATAATGCTTTAAACTATACTGATATAAGTTGGTTAAATCGTTATGTGGTTTTTTCTCGATATACAGCTTCAAGAAAGAGTGAAATTGTTTTAGCTGATTATACTTTTAATTATACAAAAGTGATTATAAGAGGGGGACTTAATCTTTTTCCTAAATGGGCAGATGAGAAACAGAAGAGTTTTTACTACACCTCTTATGCTAGCTTATATCCTACACTGTATAAGATTAACATTTATTCAGGGGTAAAAAAGAAGATAGTCTCTTCTGAGGGGATGCTTGTATGTACTGATGTTAGTAATAATGGCACAAAACTTTTACTCACAATGGCACCTAATGGTCAGCCAGATATTTATGAGTTTAATGTTGCTTCTAATGTAAAAAAAAGAGTGACAAAGTTTAATGGTATTGATGTAAGTGGTAAATATAATCATAGTGAAAATGCAGTGCTTTTTGTCTCTAACAGACTAGGATATGCTAATATATTTAAAAAACCTATAGATGGTACAGCTATCTCTCAAGTGGTACATCATGGCAGAAATAACAATGCTTGTGATACCCATGGAGATAAACTAGTTTACTCAAGTAGAGAGAGTACAAAAAGTTTTGGTAATAATAAGTTTAATCTTTATTTAGCCTCTTCAAATGGTTTAGGAACACGACCTTTGACAACTACAGGTACCAATCAATTCCCTAGATTTTCAACAGATGGTTCTGTTGTACTTTTTATAAAACATAGTGATTATGGCTCTTCTATTGGCTATACAAATCTTCAATCACATCAAAGTTTACTTTTTCCTCTTGGTGTCAAAAAAATACAATCTCTTGATTGGTAATGAAAATAAGGATTTTAATAATGAAAAAAAATATGATAATAACAGTAATTACCGCGTTGCTTTTAGTAGGTTGTAGTCAAAAAGCTCCTGACCTTAATGGTTATGGAAATGTCTCAGATGTAAATGAAATAGCAGGAGACACAGTAAGTGTTGATGAGAGTAATGGTGAGGGTAATAGTGAGAGTATCGATAGAGAAAGCAATGGTATGAATAGTAGTAGTGATGGTTTTCAAAGTATCTATTTTGATTTTGATGATTTCACTCTCTCATCAGGTATGGAAAATAGTATGGATAGAAATAGACAAGTAGCTAACAGTAAAAGTCAAAGGGTTAAGATAGAGGGAAATTGTGATGAGTTTGGTACAGATGAGTATAACTATGCTCTAGGTTTAAAAAGAGCAAAAGCAGTTAAAGATGGACTTACTGCACAAGGTGTAGATGCTAGTAGAATAGTAATGATTACCTTTGGTGAGAGTAGTCCATTGTGTAGTAGTCCTACTGATGAGTGTTATGCTAAAAATAGAAGAGTTGATCTTCGTTTGGTTCCTTAGATGAATGTCTCTTTTTTATTTTTTTTAATTTCTACACTGCTCTTAGCTGAGCCTTCTGTTTATGGATTTGACAATAGTTATAACAAAGGTTCTAATACTGGAGTTAGTGTAAAGCAGAACAAAAGAAGTATCGCCTCACTTAAAAGAGAGATAGATAAACAAAATGAGAGAATAGATGGTTTAATCTCACTAATAGAGGGGTTAAATAACAGTATAGCTGAACTACAAAACAGTAGTCACTCTACATCTGTGAGTAGCAGTAATAGTAGTAGTATTGAGCTTCAAAACTTAGTGAGTAGGGTAGATACTATTGATGACACGTATGTTACTAAGGAGACATTAGAAAAAGCTTTAAGTTCTAACTCAACACTTACTACTACTTCAAAACCAAACGCTATTGAGACTAAACCTACTTTAGATAAAAAAGATATCTCTAAAGTCTATAGTGAAGGGGTAAGGTTATTTCAAAAAAAACGTTACAATGAAGCAAGAAAAAGATTTGAAATCACCGATAAAAAAGGACACAAGCCAGCAGCGTCTAACTACTATATGGGTGAGATATCGTATTATACTAAAAATTATGATGATGCAATATTTTATTTTAAAAAGAGTGCAGGTTTATATGATAAGGCTAGTTATATGGATGTTTTACTCTTACATGCAGGTATCTCTTTATCATATATAGGAGACAAAGAGCAAGCAAAAATGTTTTATGAAAATATTATTGAGAACTATCAAGGTAAAAATAGTGCTAAGATTGCACAAGAAAAGTTAGAGAGGTTATAGAATGAAAAACATAATACATATTTTTTTACTAAGTGTTTTACTTTTTAGTTATATAAGTGCAGACGAGAAGAGTACTAAAGAAGAAACTGTAGAGTTAAAGCCTTTAACTACAGAGCTTATGCCTCTCTCTAAAACAACTTTTAAGCAGATAAATTTAAAAACTCTAAAAGAGAAGACTATTGATTTAACGGGTAAAAACTTTATAATTGTTTCTGTACGAGAAGCTGGTAGCGATGGACGTTTTTATGCTGTAGATAGTGATGGTACAGTTTGGTGGAGTGGAGTTGTAACTTCAGGTGCCTTAGAGTTTAGAAGCCCATCAGGGGTTTTTCCTATTATTCATAAAAAGCGTTTTCATATGTCCACATCTTATCCAGATGAATCAGGAGTAAATAACATGGATTATATGATGAAGTTTACCCATTATGGTCATGCACTACATAAAGGAAGTGTAGATTGGATGTCTCATGGATGCATACATATTGATCCAAAAGATATTCCTGTACTCTTTAAGTGGGCAACATATAAAACAAAAATAGTTATTACCAGACATAGCTATATGCCTTTTGCAAAAAATGATTTACAAAAGATTTATCTATCTAAATAATATTAAAGTTGTTGTGCTTTTTCATACGCTTTATCTATGGCTTTAATACATGATGAGCGTACATTTCCCTCTTCTAGTGCAGCGTATCCTGCTGCTGTTGTTCCTCCTGGACTCATTACACCATCTTTAAGTAGTGCAGGATGTATCTCTTGTATAAGTGTTCCAAAGCCAGAGAAAAGACCTCTCATAGTTGCCATTGCATCTTCACGCTTAAGCCCCTGTTTTACTGCACCATCGACTAATGCTTCAGCCATAAGAGCTAAGTAAGCTGGACCAGATCCTGCTAATGCAGTGGCGATATCTATCTCTTTTTCACTGTTTAACCATAATGTATCACCCACAGCACCCAAAAGCTCTTTAGCCTCTTCTTTAAAGGCTATATCACCAGTTAGTGTAGTCATAGAAGCACCTACACTTGCTGCTAGGTTTGGCATTGTTCTTACTACGGCTTGAGTCTTAAAATGCTGTTTTAACTTCTCTACTTTTGTACCTGCTAAGACAGAAAAAAGTACTTTAGCCTCTCCGATAAGTTTTGTACTTACCTCTTCTACATTGGCAGGTTTGACACATAGAAGTAATGTTTTATCAGTAATATCAAAACCCTCCATGAGGTATTTATCTATTTTTATATTTAATGCTTGTTCAAAGAGATCAAGCTTCTTTATATCTCTACCTACTACTTCAATGTTGTATTTATTTTTTAGACCCTTAGCGATGCTAAGTCCCATATTTCCGTTACCTATAAATGTGATAGTTTGCATGATATTCCTCATCAGTATAATTTAAATAATTGTAGCATATATTTAACTATTTTAAGGTTTAGTATGAGATACGAAGAGGTTTGATTTGGAGTTTTACACTCCAAATCTAAGGTTAAAGTTTTTTCAAATAAGCAGAAATGATAAAAATCATTGTTCCATTTACACGTCCTTGAATATGCAGTGGGTCACCTTGAACCATACGGATATTTTTTACTGTGGTACCTTGTTTTGCAGTAAAACCAGCACCTTTAACGACAAGATCTTTGATGATACTTACTGCGTCACCCTCTACTAGTATTGTACCATTTGCATCTTGTGTAGGCTCTTGCTTCTCTTCGTTTAAGCCCTCTTCTGCCCATACTCTTACATCATCTTCTAGGTACATCATGTCAAGTTGATCTTGAGCAGCTAACTTATTTAGTAATCTAAACACAACTACTTGAACAGCTGGTTCTGTACTCCACATACTGTCATGAAGACAGTTCCAGTGTTTCTCATCAGATGTGGGCTCATCTATGCTTTTAGCACAAGTTCCACAGATTACAATAGACTCATCTTTAGGTGCTACTTCATATGCAGTTAGCTCATCTTGAGAACCACACAGTTCACATTTATTTTCGGCTCTTTCTAGTAAGGCTTTATCAATACTCATTTTTTATCCTTTAATGTTCTTAATAAGAGTACGTATTTTACTCTATTATTTTTAATCTTGCCAACAATCCTGCTGTAGTTGTGTATCCAACCTCTGTAAATGCTAATTTACCTTTACTATTATAGATAAAACTAGTAGGAAAAGCTTGAACATGAAACTTTCTTGACCATATGCCTTTTTTATCGTTTAAGACATTAAAGCTTAAGTTTCTCTCTCTTATATAGGCTTGTAACTCTGCACTGCTTCCTGACTGTACGGCAATAGTAAGTACATTGTAATGCTCAGAAATGTTTTGTATATTAGGTGCTTCAAGTTTACAAGTTGGACACCATGTTGCCCAGAAATGAATAACAACTGGTTTGCCTTTTAGATTTTTTGAAGAGAATAGAGTGTTGTCTAGGAGTCTAATTTGCATCTGTGGTAAGGTGTTACTATCTAATATGGGTTTACGTAAGTAACTAAAAAGGTTGCTAATGACAAATAGAATGAGTACTCCTATAGCTAACTCTTTAAGTACTTTTTTTATATTCCATTTTTTCATTTAAATATCCACATCATCCCAAAACTCATTAAAGTCTAAGTTTGTCATAGCATTTTCATCATTAATATTTTTTTCCATAAGTCTTTTTTGCTCATTGTCAAAATACTGTTCTAAAGCCTCTTCAAGCATAAAATTAATATCTTTTTTGAGCATTTTAGAAAAGAGTTGTAAGTTTTCAACAGTGGTTTGTTTAAATTCTATTTTTATATTTTGTTCCATACTGAATTGTAGCAAAGTATATTGTAAACCTTCCTACAAATAGATAATAGAACAACCTTTAACAAGATAAGATTTTAAATCTTCTCTCCCCTAAGCTTTTTAACAATATCTATGTTAAGGCAAGTTTTTAAAGAGATAGTTTCATCATCAAGAATATCTAAAAGACTTTTGGCTATATTAATTTTTTCCTGTTCAATTCCTTTCTCAATTCCTTTCTCAATTCCTTTTTCAATTCCTTTTTCAATTCCTTTTCTCTCAGCTGTTTTTAATGCATTTAGCTCATCAAACTCTTTTAGACTTATGTAGTCATAGATTTCTAACTCTTTTTTGTTCCATGTGGTTTGCGTAGCTATATTAAATGCTTCTTTGAATTCTTTTAGGTTTTGATATTGTGATGGTATCATTGTTAGATTTGATGCATTTTTTATAAAGTATATCCATTTGTCCAATACAGAGCTTAAATCTTTTAACTCTTTTGTAAACTTTGGTAACTCTATAAAGCTAAATTCAAAATCATCTAAATCTTGTTTATTTGTCTCTTGATTGATAATAAGATGTCTTGATATAAACTTCTTATTGTCAAATATATTAAAGTTTAAAATACCTATAAAATATACTTTTTTAAGTACAGTGTAGTTAGTCCCTTTTGGTAGTTGGGCTATGTAAGCTTTAGATGTGTAGTACAAACTTCTTTTAGTAAAGTCACCTAAGTCTTTTTTCTGAATTTCTACTATAAAATCATCACCATTTTTATTGGTAGCTTTTATATCTAGTATAGTCTCTTTTAATTCAGGTATTTTTGGTACCTGATAAGGATTTGCTAAAGAGATGTCAACGATAGTTTGAAGCTCTTTAAAGTCCAATATTGAGTTTAAAAATGAGATTAATATATTTTTATGATTCTCATCACCAAATATTTTTTTAAATGCCAAGTCATTTTTAGGGTCTGCAAATTTCATATTTTAAATCCTTTTTCTGTATCTATTATTGTATCTAAATCTTTAATAAAACAGTAATTTTGAATCTATTACAAACAAATAACAGAACAACCCTTAACATTGTAAGATTTTATTTTTTTTATTTTAAGAAGTTTTCCTCTTTTGTCATAGTAGTTAAAGTATTCACTGTATTGACAACCTAAGCTTGTACTTGCAAAACGAACTCTGTACCCTTTAGATGTTTTTTTATAACTGTAAATACCCATAGCATGATGCATGGTTGCTTCTATCCATACGTGTAGTTCTGCTTCGGTGTCTATATCACCGAACATATCTTTTATATCTTTAAGTTTAGTAATAGCTTTGAAGTGATGGTCTCCTTTTTCCAAAAAACGCATAGATGAAAAGTTATACAGGGTAGAAGGTAAGAGAGGTTCTTTCCAGAAATAACGCTTTTTTAAAATGGCATTAGCGAGCCATAGCTGTTTACGCTGTGGAAAAGATAACGCTTTACCTACTTTAAGACGGGTGTAAAATATAACTTTTGAGGGAAGTGAAAAGTGCATACCATCAGAGTTTTCAGTATCAAAATTTACTATATCCATATAGGTTATATTCCACTTAAAGTGAAAATCTTTTAATGTATAGGCATTTAACACTTTAAATTTTTTTTCACCTTTGTCAAGCTTTATGTTCTTTACATTTGCTTGAAGATAGATGTTTGTAAGTGGTATAATAGTTACAAAAAAGAGTACTTTTGAGATGATTTTTAAGGGTATCATTTTATCTTCCTTTGGTTTTGTATATCTATAATTTGCTCTAGGTACAAATTACTCCTCTTCTGTTAAGTCTGTAGTATAGACACCCGTAAGCTTTTTCCATATAATAGAAGCATTAAGTCCAAACCAAATAAGAACCCCAACACCTATAGTTGCTGCCCATCCTACTTGTTGAAACTGGTTAATGTCTATGATGCCATACTCTTGTAGACCCCAGATAAATGCAGCAATAATAATAACCGTAAGTATGGCACCATAAAGTTTTAAACTTTGAAAAATAGATTTAATCGCAAGTAACCAAAGTGCGAGCATCAGTAAAATACCAAAAGGTTTGAATCCTGAAAGAATATTCTCTGAATGAGAGATATAGTTGATAAAATGGCTACCTGTAGGGTTCCATGTACCTATGGCTAATGCAAGTGAAAGTATAAATGTTACCCACCACTGTAGATGGTTCTCTTTTTTACCTAATTTGGTAGTTGAAGTTTTTGTTAGAAATGCTGGAAGCATGTGTTCTCCTTATCTGTTTTTATATAAATATTTTTTAATTATAGCAAAAGATTTTATTAGGGTATAATACATTTACTAAAATTGTGAGTATATCACAAAACATTACATAGAAACGGAAAAACATAATGTCAGAAAAAATTCAAAATAAAACCATTAATATTGGTGAAGTTAATACTCTCAAAATTGCACGTGATACAGACTTTGGTTACTACCTTATAGCTGAAGACTTTAACGAAGTGCTTCTTCCTAATGTTTATATTATGGAAGATGAAATGCCCATGGGTTCACTACTAGAAGTGTTTGTCTATACAGACTCTGAAGACCGACCTGTAGCTACAACTAAGATGCCTTATGCAAAACTAGGGGAGTATGGTTATTTTACTGTTGTTGACTACAAATCGTACGGTGCATTTGTAAACTGGGGACTACCAAAAGACCTTTTTGTGCCACTTTCACAACAAAAAGAGCATTTTACTATAGGAAAAAAGTACCTTCTGCGTGTCTGTCTTGATGAGCAGACAGGAAGACTCTTTGCTACACAAAAGATAGGTAAATACTTTAACAGAGAGATGAAAGGTTTACATCAAAATAAAGTACTAGATGTTATTGTCTTAGCACAAACACCTTTAGGGTACAAGGTAATAGCAGATAATCAATATGAAGGTATGCTTTTCAATAATGAGATTTTTGAACCTATCAAAATAGGTGATCGTAAAAAAACATATATCAAATCTGTTAGAAAAGATTTTAAGTTAGATTTATCTCTTCAAGCTATTGGTGTTCAAGCAAAAAAAGATGAAATAGAAGGGGTGGTAGTTAAACTACTTAAAGAGGCAGATGGTACACTTCCTTTTACCTATAAAAGTGATGCAGATGAGATAAAAAAAGTCTTTGCAATGAGTAAGAAAAATTTTAAACGTACATTGACAGAACTTATAGAGAGTGAGAAAATAGAGCTTTTAGAGAGTTCTATTAAATTACTGTAGTTTTTGCTATACTAAATGATTAAATAATACAAGGAATAAAATATGGAACTAATGGATCTTTTAAAAGTAGGTGGGTCACTTATTCAAGGTAACAATGATAACGCAACAACAGGATTAGATGTAGATAGTATCGCTTCAGCACTTAACAGTATGCTTGGTAATGGAGCAGGTGGATTAAATCTTGGTGCATTAGTAGGTGGTTTATCACAAAATGGTTTGGGTGAGATTGTGGGATCATGGTTAGGTAATGGAGAAAATAAATCTATCTCTACAGATCAGATTACTGATCTTTTAGGTTCAGATAAAATTGCTTCATTTGCATCTTCACTAGGACTTTCTGAAGAGAGTGCAAAAAATGCGTTAGTTGATGCTCTTCCACAGGTAGTTGATAAAGCAACTTCTGGTGAAGGTACTATAATGGATGAGATGTTAGCTCAAGTAGGTGGACCACAAGGTGCTATGGATATGTTAAGTAAAATGTTTCGTTAACTCTAAAACCTTAATTTCCTAGAACAGCTCTAAATAAAGAGATTAATAACATTTCAATGACAATGATATAGTACAATTGATTTCAGATAAATAGAGGAGAAAGCATGCAAAAATGGCGTTTAGATTTTAGAATTTGGCACTGGTTAGATTCCTTTGTGTTTTTTGTACTAATGCATATGATTGGTGTTTTTATTGCTGAAAATCAAGATGAAAGAGGAATTCTTTCAGATATGGTTTATGGTGGTAAAGAGTTAGATAAATAGTGATAATAGATAAATATGAATACTACAATAAAAACCTTTTTTACCATAGTGAGTATCTGTGTATTGGCTATTATAAGCTTTGTCTCACACGACATCTATAAGTTAAGTGTAAACAATAGTAGCTTAAAAGAGATACCTCAAACACACTATGTTATGCTTCAAAAAGCTGCAAAGACTCAAAAAGATTCTAACCTAACTTTATATTATGAATTAAACGCTTTACTAAAAAAGCGTATAGATAACTATGTGGAAGAGTCAGAAGTGCTATTTGACCATATATCACTACTATTTTTTCTCTCATTTCTTCTTTTTATTATTATTGTAATTATGATACGAAAAAAGATTTTATTGCCTGTTGAGAGTTTAACAAAAAGTATTTTAAATTTTAAAAATGGAAAAGTTGAAGAGAATAAAACTACATATTATCAAGATGAGATTGGTTTAATGACAAAGCAATTTTTTGATATGAAAGAATCTTTAAATGATGACTATAAAGTAATTAAAAAACTTAAGGAGCATACAGAGCTAGCTTTAATGGAGAGTAAAACAGCTGTATTAGATTGGGATTTTATAGATAATAGTTTTTATATCTCTTCTGTATGGAAGAATATGCTTGGGTTTACAGAGAATGAATTACCAAATAATATTATGAGCTGGAAAAGAAGAGTCCATAAAGACGATAAAAAAGAGGTTTTTTCTTCATTGAAAAAATCTATTTTAGAGAGAAAAGAAATTTATGAAAATATACATCGTCTTAAAAAGAAAAATCAAGAGTGGATTTGGGTATTAGGTAGAGCAAAAATTATTTACAATAGTGAGGGTAAAGCTATTCGTATGATAGGTACACACACCGATATTACACAAGAGAAAGAGTTACAGCTTAAGTATGCACAACAAGCACAGATTATTGATCAAGTACATGATAGTGTAATCTCTATGGACTTTTCAGGTGTTATTCAGAGTTGGAATATGGGTTCTCAAGTACTTTTAGGGTACACAGCTCAAGAGGCAATAGGTAAAAATATAAAGCTTATTTATGCTGATAATGATTTTGATGAACTTTGTAACAATATTGATATGTTAAAGTCTAAAGGTAAACATCAATCTATTATAAAATTACATAAAAAATCTAATGAAAAAGTTGATGTTGAACTCACACTCTCTTTACTTAAAAATGAGAAAGATAATGTGATAGGTATTATCGCTTATGCTAAAGATATTACAACGCGTATCGAAGCTGAGTTAGCACTCAAAGAGCAACATAAGTATTTGCAGTCTGTTTTAAATGGTGTTAATGACCCTATTATGGTGATAAAAGAGGACTATAGCGTTGAGCTTATGAACAATAAGATTAAAGAGAATATGAAGAGTTCAAATATAGCAGATTTGTGTAGTCCAAAATGTTATGAAGTATCTTATGGAAGAACTCTTCCTTGTGATGGAAGTTCACACCCCTGTCCACTAAAAAAAGTGATGGAGACAAAAAAACATTACAGCGTAGTACATAAATTATTAGATAAAAAAGGCAATACAGAGTATTTGGAACTCTCTGCAACTCCTCTTTTAGACTCTAAAGATAACTGTATTGGTATTATAGAGTCTGCTAGAGACATTACAGAGCATGTTGAAGTACAAAACAACTTACGTAAAGAGAAACATAAGCTTAGTTATAAAGCTTACCATGATTCACTTACAGGGTTACCAAACAGAATGCTTTTTAATGATAGACTAAAAGATGGTATTGAAAAATCAAGATTTAACAATAGTAGATTAGCACTATTTTTTATAGATTTGGATCACTTTAAAGAGATAAATGACACACTAGGTCATGCCATAGGTGATGAGGTACTTAAAACCGTAGCTAAGCGTTTTAAGACAGTCTTAGAACCTCAAGATACACTTGCACGTTTAGGTGGAGACGAATTTACCATAGTCATAGAAGATATACCTAAAAGTAGAGATATCTCTTTACTTGCAAAGAAGATAGTAGGTACATTAAGCAAACCTATGCAGATAGAAGGTGAGGAGATAATAATCTCTTGTAGTATAGGTATTAGTTATTATCCTGAAAACTCAAATAATGCAGATGAGATGATAAAATATGCAGACGAAGCGATGTATGAAGCAAAGAGTTCAGGTCGTAATAACTTTAAATTTCATAGTATAGATTAGTATCGTTGAAGGGGTAACCCCCTCAAAGACACTTTAAATACAGCTGTTGTTTGCAGTAGGTGATTGTTCTATATAAATAGATTGTGAAGGGAAAGCAAATGAAGCGTTATTTCCCTCAACTATTTTCATGATTTTTAAATGAATATCTTCACGTATCTCTAGGTAAATCGCCCAGTTTGCAGTGTTTGTAAATGTGTAGATAAAAATGTTAAGTGTACTCTCACCAAAAGAGTCAAAGTTAACCATAAGTGAGTCCTCTTGTGAGATACCTTTATGGTCTTGAAGCATATGTTTAATATCTTTGATAATTTGTGAGATTTGATCGCTTGTAATACCGTATGTCAGCCCAATATGCATTTTGATACGTCTAATACCTCTTCGTGAAAAGTTCTCTATAGGATTATTTGCCACAATGTGATTGGGAACAGTAATCAAAGATTTTTGAAAAGAGCGTATTTTAGTAGTTCTCATACCTATGTTCTCTACCGTTCCCTCTACACCTTTGACTTTTATCCACTCACCAATACGTATTGACTTATCTGCAAGAAGGGAGAAAGAACCAAAAAGGTTAGCAGCAGTATCTTTTGCAGCTAAGGCAAAAGCTAGCCCCCCTATACCTAACGAGGCAACAAGTGCAGTAACATTAATACCCCAAACTTGAAGCATAGCACCTAAACCTACTCCCATAATAAGTATTTTTACTATCGCTAAAACAAAGTTACCCATCTCTTTAGAGAGTTCATTGTTGAACTTACCTATAAGGTTGTAAACAGCCTCACGTAGTGCTTCTACAATAGAGAGTACAGCCCAAAAAACTGTATAGACAACCATGGTATTTAAAATATTTTTAATAAATTGTGTCTCTTTAAATATAAGTAAAAAGAAGAGATGAAGTGCCACAATAATAAATGTAAAACGTAATGGTTGCTTCAACGCAGAGATAATACGGTCATCGTAATAGCTTTTTGTATATTTAGTAAGATTTTGTAAAAATATAATAACAACAAGTGTAAAAAACTTTCTCAATACTAGTACAAATAAAAATACTGCTACTGCTAAAATAAAATTTGCAAGAGGAATATCAAAAATAATTTGTTGAAAAAAATCACCATATTTAGAGGTATATACTGGGGTAAGCCAGTGTTGCACAACATCTGCTAATCCTAAATCTAAATCATTAATTACATCCAATACTTCAGTTGCATTGACCTCGGGAGATACTGTTTTTGGCATATTTTATAATTCCTTTATGTTTTATACACAATATTATAGTAAAATTTTGTTAGTAAAGGGGTTTAACATGATTCAAAGAAATTTTTTACTATTTTTAATAGTAGGGTTTATAACTACACAAGCAGTAGCAACTGTAGATACCATCAATTATAAGGCTACATTTGGGATTTTTGGTACAGTAGGTAAGCTATATACAAAGATTACTAAAAATACAAATACCTATAAGATAGAGACTAAAATAAAGGTAATGGGAACCGCAAAATTGTTACTTAATGGACAAAAAGAGACCCACATCTCTAAAGGTCACATAGTCAATGGACTTATGGTAAGTGATAGCTATATTTCTATACAAAAAAGTAAAAGTAAAACCATACGAAAAGAGTATATTTTCAACCATAAAACTAAAGTGATTACTAAAGTATATAAAAAATGGAAAAATGGTAAGCTTGTTAAAAATAAAACTAAAAATCTAAAGTTTTACACAAAAGATGACCTGCTTACGCTCTACTTTAATTTAGGTAAATCAGTCACCACAAGGGGTAAAAAATACAACTTTAGAGTGGCTGGGCTAGAAAAACAAAATGGAAAAGTACAGATAACCATTCCTAGTAAAAAACAAGAAGCACCCTATGTTAAAGATTTAGGTAAGGGAGCTAGTTTGTATGCTAAAGCTTTTATTTATCAAAAAAACTTTAGAAAGAAAAAAGGAGATATACTTATCTCTCTTGCATCTGATGGCTATATTCAAAAGTCTGTGATTAAAGATATTTTACTCTATGGTGATGCCAAAATAGAACGTATTAAGTAAGTTGAGTATCTGTAGTATTGATAAACTATGCTACACTTCGCAAAAAGTCAGGATAAATGATTTGAAACAGATGATTAAAAATATGGATAGAGGTATCCTTCTTATGTTGTTAGCCTCGTTTAGTTTTGCTGCTATGGGTGGTTTTGCTAAGGTGGTGAGCCAAGTTTTGCCTCCTGTAGAAGTCACATTTTTTAGAAATATTTTTGGTGTGCTTTTAGTAGGAATAGCTATATGGAAAGTTCCATTAAAGCAGACAGGTGGAAAACCACTTTTACTGCTTTTCCGTGGTTCTATGGGCTTTGCTGCACTATTAGCATACTTTTACATTATGGCACATATACCACTTGGTGAAGCGGTAACCTATAACAAAACTTCACCCATCTTTGTAGCAATATTTGCTTATCTATTTTTAAATGAAAAGTTACATAAAAATGCACTTTTTGCTATCGCCTTAGGATTTATTGGTATTGTACTTGTTGCTCAACCTCAAGGGGGTTCATTTGACAAGTATGACATATTAGGTATCTTTTCTGGGATAGGGGCAGCATTGGCATATACCTCAATTAGAGAGTTAAGAATGTACTACGATACGAGAGCTATAGTTATGTCTTTTATGGCAGTAGGAACAGTCGCACCACTTTTTCTTATGCTTATTACTCCCTATGTAAGTGTATCAGATGATTTTGACTGGATGTTTGCAGAGTTTGTTATGCCTCAAGGTGTAGAGTGGGGATATGTTACTGCTGTAGGTATTTTTGCAACTATTTCTCAACTACTCATGACTAAGGCGTATGAGTTGACAAAAGCAGGAATAGTAGGAACCATAAGTTATAGCAATATTGTCTTTGCAGTAGTTATTGGAGTAATTTTAGGTGATCCCGTACCTGATATTTGGACAGTTTTGGGTATAATCTTGGTTATATTGTCTGGGCTACTTGTAGCTTTTTCAAAAAAGAATTGATAAATAAAATTAGAAAAAAACAAAAGGAATCATAGATGACAACAGTAGAAGGTAACCTCCAAGTAGATAAGAGTAAAAAAGTAGCGATAATTAATGCAAGATTTAACCACTTTATTACAGATAGACTTGTAGAAGGTGCAGTAGATGCGTATGCTAGACATGGTGGAAATGCAGATGATTTAGATCTTATTTTAGTTCCAGGTGCATTTGAAATTCCTCTTGCATTAGATAAAGCATTTGCTTCAGGAAAATACGATGCTATCTGTTGTTTAGGTGCAGTTATTCGTGGTGCTACACCACATTTTGATTATGTATCAGCTGAGGCAACAAAGGGTGTGGCTTCTGTGACACTTAAACATGCTAAACCAGCAACTTTTGGTGTACTTACTGTAGATAGTATCGAACAAGCTATCGAAAGAGCGGGTACAAAAGCAGGTAATAAGGGTGCAGAAGCGATGGTAGGACTTATAGAACTTATCAACTTATACTCTGAACTAGACTAAACAAGACAAAGGAAAGAAATGGCAACAAGACACCAATCACGTACAGCAGTTGTAGGACTACTGTATGCGTATGACTTAGGAAATGAAAATATTGGAAACTTTAAAGATGATATTTTAGAAGAGGGTAAAATCCGTAATAAACAAAGAGAGTTTTCACACGGACTTTTTGATGGAACTATTGAAAACCTAGAGTTACTTGATAAAGAGATTATCTCACATCTTAAAGATTGGGATTATGAAACTGTAGGAAAAGTAGAAAAAGCCATTATGAGATTGGGTGCTTATGAAATAATTATTGCTAAAACAGATAGAGCTATCATCATCAACGAAGCAGTAGAACTAGCAAAAGAGCTAGCAGATGAAAAAGCACCACAGTTTATCAATGGTGTGCTTGACTCAATAGGTAAAGAGAAATAGGGTAGGTAGAACTACCTTATATTACGAATATATGGAGAGTGATTTGACAACAACCATGCCAAAACGTATGACTATAGACGAAGCTGTAGAGCTTATTGAACATGCTGATTTGAAGACTTTAGGGAAGATGGCACTTGCACGTAAGAAGCAGATGCACCCTAAAGGTGTAACTACTTTTGTGGTAGATAGAAATATTAACTATACTAATATCTGTTGGGTAGATTGTAAATTTTGTGCTTTTTATACGCACGAAAAAAAAGAAGATGCCTACATACTTACTTTTGATGAGATAGACCATAAGATAGATGAACTTTTGGCTATTGGAGGAACACAGATACTTTTTCAAGGTGGTGTACACCCTAAACTAGAGATAGAGTGGTATGAAGAGTTAGTAGAGCATATCTCTAAGAAGTATCCACAAGTGACTATTCATGGTTTCTCATCTATAGAGATAAACTACATCGCTAACCGCTCCAATATAAGTATCTCTGAAGTGTTAACACGTCTTAAAGCTAAAGGACTTAGCTCCATTCCTGGTGCAGGTGCAGAGATACTCTCAGATAGAGTACGAGATATTATTGCGCCTAAAAAGCATGACAAAGATGAGTGGTTAGAGGTACATAGACAAGCCCATAAACTAGGTATTAAGTCAACAGCTACTATGATGTATGGTACGGTAGAAACAACACGTGAGATTGTTAAACATTTTGACCATATACGTAGGCTACAAGATGAAACAGGTGGATTTAGAGCCTTTATCATGTGGTCATACCAGAGTGATAATACAGAGCTTAAAAGAGAACTACCTATGCTTACTAAGACAACATCAAACCAGTATCTGCGTTACTTAGCTGTTGCAAGACTTTTTTTGGACAATGTACCAAATATACAGAGTTCATGGGTTACCCAAGGAAGCTACATCGGGCAAATGGCACTGCTTTTTGGAGCAAATGACTTAGGTTCTACTATGATGGAAGAGAATGTTGTCTCTGCTGCAGGAGCTAAAAATGAGATGAACCAAGATGAGATGATAAGACTTATTCACGATATAGGTGAAAATCCTGCTAAACGTAATACTGCTTATGAGATTTTAGAGAGGTTTGAGTAGATGAAAAAAATATTAATATTGTTAATAGTATTACAAGGAGTGTTAATGGCTGAAATAGTTGAAAAGATTAAGATAAAAGATGCGATGGTACCTATGGTATTTGAAGAGGGAAAGTATATTCCTATTGTTTCCATGCAACTTGTATTTAACAACTCTGGACACTTGAGTAACACTAAAGATGGTTTAGCTGATATGTCTGCAAAGTTGTTCAATGAGGGTACAGCTAAAGAGGGAAGTGTAGGGTTTGCAACAACACTAGATGCCCACGCAATAGAGATAGGTACCCATGTAGGTAGAGAGAGTTTAGTGATAGAAGTCTCTGCACTTAAAGCTGAGTTCCCTTATGCAGTAGAGAGACTCAAAGATTTACTTAAAGACCCTAACTACACACAAGATGCACTCAATCAGATAAAACATCAAAAAGTTGGGTGGATTACGCAAAAAAAGAGTGACTTTGACTATATCGCAGCTTCTAAACTTAGGGAGATACTTTTTAAAGGTACTGCACTAGCAAAACCTTATGATGGAACACTAGAGAGTATTAAGAGTATAGAGCTTGAAGATATTAAGCAATTTGTGAAAACACATGTAGGTTACAACAACGCTGTAGCTGTAGTAGGTGGAGATATAAGTCTTGATGAAGCCAAAAATTACACAGAGTCACTTTTAGCTATCTTACCAAAAGTTGAACTCACTACCATTGAAGTGTTGCAAGTCTCTAACAAAAAAGAGACAGTACTCCTAGATGAAGAGACACAACAAGCTTACATCTTTTTTGGTTCACCTTTTAACTACTCTTACAAAGATAAAGAGCAGTACAAAGCAAAAATAGCTGAGTATTTACTTGGTGGAGCAGGGTTTGGTTCTCGTCTTATGGAGGAGATACGTGTAAAAAGAGGGTTGACTTATGGGGTGTATGCTTCTTTAAGACGTACAAAATCTGCTTCTTACCTAAGTGGATACATGCAGACAAAACTCAGTACACAAACTGAAGCTAAAGGGCTTATCCAGAGTGTAGTAGATGAATTTGTTGCTAAAGGTATCACCCAAGATGAGCTAACTTCTGCAAAGCAGTTTCTTGTAGGAAGTGAACCTCTACGTACTGAAACACTCTCCCAAAGACTAAGCCGTGCTTTTAATGAGTACTACTATGGACGTACTTTAGGTTTCTCAAGAGAACAACTTAAAAAGATAGAATCTGTGACATTAGAAGAGATGAATAGCTTTATTCTCTCTCATAAAGAGTTATCTGAACTCTCCTTTGCCATCGTTACAAAAACAAAATAGTATGTCAATTTGACATACTTTTTTCACTCTTTTTCAAATTTTTGTATAATACACAGATAAAAGGAGTAGATATGGAAGAGGCAAAACAACTATTTACAAAACTTAAAATCTATTCACTGTTAGATTTGGCACTTATTATTCCTACTTCATACAACGATACAACACTCTCTAAGTCACTAGTTTTAGGTCAAGTACATACACTTGAAGCTAAAGTTATTGAGAGTAGTGTTTACGGAGGAAAATTGCGTGTTACCTTTACTTTAACAGACTCAGGAAGACGTTTAAGTTCTACTTTTTTTAGGTCAACACCCTACCATCATAAACAGTTTAGTGTAGGTTCTTCTCATGTGATACAGGGTAAGTTGGAGGAGTACAAAGGTTACTTACAAATGTCTCAACCCAAATCTATTAAACAGATAGGAAAGATAACACCTAAATATAAAACCGTTTTAAAAGAGTCTAGTATTGCTTCACTTATGGAGTGTTACATTACAGAGAAAAACCTCTACAATGAGGGGTTAGACTCTAAAGAAGTAGCTACACTTATGCTTTTGCATTTTCCTAAAAGTATAGATGAGATTTATGAAAACAACAGCTTAAAGGGTGAGTTAAAAGATAGACTTAAATTTATTGAAGCGTTTAATCATCTAAAAAAACTACAAGGTAAAAGGGTAGATTTTCCTGCAATAAGAGCATTAAATGGTGATATTGAACCTTTTATCTCAAACTTGCCTTTTACACTAACAGCTGAACAGATGAGTGTTATTTCTGATATTAGAAAAGATGTAGCCAAAGAGGATAAAGCATGTAAACGTATGGTAGTTGGTGATGTTGGTTCTGGTAAGACTATGGTTATTTTGGCTTCGGTGATGATGGCATACCCTCATAAGAGTATTTTGATGGCACCAACCTCACTACTTGCTCTACAGCTTTATGAAGAGGCGTATAAACATCTTCCCTCATGGGTTAAAGTGGCTTTAGTCATGCAGGGTAGGGACAAGGGTGACTATGTAGAGGCAGATTTTGTTATCGGTACGCATGCACTCTTATATAAAGAAGATTTACCTAGAGCTTCTTTGGTTATGGTAGATGAACAGCATCGTTTTGGTACACAACAAAGACAGAGTTTAGAGACGCTAGTTAGTTCGCAGACTCATAAAGCACACTTTATACAGTTCTCTGCAACCCCCATACCTAGAACCCAAGCGATGATGCAGTCTGAACTTCTTGATGTTAGTCTTATTACTACAACTCCTTTTGAACGTGAAGTTTTAACACAAACCATAAGCAAAGAGGATTTTCCAGATTTATTAGGGCATATAAAAGAGGAGATAGCTCAAGAGCATCAAGTGCTTATTATCTATCCTTTAGTTGAGGCTAGTAGTGAAGTACCGTATCAGTCTTTAGAGGAGAGTAGGGGGTTTTGGGAAAAGAAGTTTAAACAGGTCTATGTAACCCATGGTAAAGACAAACATAAAGAAGAAGTACTCTTAAAGTTTAGAGAAGAGGGGAGTATCCTTTTAGCAACTACCGTGGTAGAGGTAGGTATCTCACTTCCAAAGCTTACACTCATCGTTATAGTAGGTGCAGAGCGTTTAGGATTGGCAACACTACATCAGTTAAGGGGAAGAGTAGGACGTAATGGTTTAAAGAGCTGGTGTTACCTCTACAGCAATAAAAAAGAGAACTTTAGACTACAGCAGTTTACACAGACCACTAACGGTTTTGACATCGCTAAGTTAGATTTGAAGTTTCGTGACAGTGGTGATATTTTAGATGGTACTATCCAGAGTGGTCAAAAGTTTAAATGGCTAGATATGGCTGAAGATGAAGAGGTTGTGGCGTATGCCAAAAAAAGAGTTAAAATAAAAAAAGAGTTAAAATAAAAAAAGAGTTAAAATAAAAAAAGAGTTAAAATAAAATCGCAACTAACTACTACGTACTAGAGTAGGGTACTCTAGTACGTAGGTATAACTATTAATAGAGTCCAAATTTACCATCAGCTCTTTTGTACATAACTCTCATAAGACCTTCAGTGTCATTAAAAACAATAAATTGTCTTTTCTTCTCTGCTTTTAGTGCATCTATTGCTTCATCAAAATCTAGTGGTTTGTGAAGTTCTAAATCCATAGGTACTAACTCAATATCTGCTGTATCTAAGTCCATAACTGCTTCTGCTTCAGTTCCCATATCTTTAAAGCTCATAATTCTATGACCTTTAATCTTATCTGCATGACGTCTTAAAGATTTTTTCATTCGCTCAATAGCAAGATCAATTGCTGTATAAATGTCTTTATCATTCTGAGTAATTACAATAGTATTTCTATCTTTGAGGTTCACTATAAATTCAACAGAAAATCCTTTTTTTTCACTTGATGAAATAACTGTATTGGCTGTAGTGATATCTAGATTATATTTATCTAGTACGTCTATAGCAGCCTCAACATGTGTTTTTATAGATTCAGTGAGTTCAAAATGTCTTCCTGTAATACTTCTTTTCATGATAATTCCTTTAGTTTTAAAGTATGGATAATTAAATCCATACTTAATTGTAACTTAAGAAGCTTAATGAAGGGTAAATGAGAGGGCTAAGAGTTCTCTTGACCTACAATATAGGCATAACCTGTTTCAGGTAGTATATCTATGGCAAAAGTAGTGTCATCTTCCATAGTAAAGGTAAAGGTACATGTTTCGTGCATAACACTAGCATAGTTTGGTTGATCTGAGTTGGAGAAACTCACATGTGGGCGACCTGTGTTATCAAAACCAATGTGTTGAACTCCATCACACCCACCAGTACCTTCTACGGAGATAATCGCATATTTGTTGGTAAGAAAAATACGACTACTAGTATCTAAATCTTCTAAACCTTCACTACATTCACTTGTATTTTCCCAAAAGATAAATTTACCATTAATAGGGTCTAAAGCAGACTCTTCACGTGAGGGTTCTTTTGAGTAGTCAAGATCTGTACCAATAGCCATAAAGAGTCCAGTATCATTGGCACATGATTCTACACTAAATTTCCAAAAGGCTCTTTGCCATTTTGCTTCATTGAATTTATGTTTATTATCTGTTAGTGCTAAATGCTGTGTATAACGTATATCTGATAGTATGCTATCTGCTGCTTCTTGTTTGACATCTCTATCTAATCTAGGTAAAGCTAAAGAAGCAAGAATCCCAAGAACAACGATAACCATAA
Organism: Sulfurovum sp.; assembly: GCA_027068435.1. Lineage (GTDB taxonomy): Bacteria > Campylobacterota > Campylobacteria > Campylobacterales > Sulfurovaceae > Sulfurovum. Next base: position 7,765 of record JAMOTA010000044.1, on the reverse strand, counting down.
TGATTTCAACAAGTGTAAAAGCGGCTCTATTCATATTAAATCCTTTTTTATATGGCATCATTATATCTTTTGGACTGTACGTCTATGATAGACAATATTAGGTATGTCATTGGTATCAGCAGCACTATTCTCTAAATCTTTATATTTAACATAAGCATCTACAATGATCGTAAGAGGGGTATCTGTATTGGCTACGGTGTCACTTAACTTTCGTGTCCCCTCACAGTCACCCATCTCATCTGATGTACCTATATAGGCTATCTGCACGGTAATATCATACCCTAGTGCAGTATCGCCTACTAGTCCAGTGATAGTGCTTAAGCAGCTAGATCCATTTCTGTCGTTTGCGGTAACTGCCATAACAGCATACTCTGTGTAACTGTTTGCTAAGAGTATAGCTTGTTCCTGTCTGTATTGTGCCGTAGTCTCTTTAACCATCTTACCTGACATATTCATGATAAGAATAGCCACACTTGACATAAGTACAATAATTACAATAGCTGTAATCATAGAGAATGCTTCTCTTTTTAGCTTATAAAATTTCATTAGAATACCGCCTTCTCTTTACATGATGAGATATATGCATTCTCAGATATTTTCTCTTTGGCACAAAGCTTAATACGTATAGTGCTACCTCTACCTTCAAATTTAAAAGTAGTTACATTTTTTAGAAGAAGCTGGTGAGGTACATCATCTTCTATATCTACACCTACTACAGGGTCAAAAGTATAGTAGAGTCTCAACTCCTCCTCTTCAACAACAAGTGCATAAGATGTCCAAGCTAGTTTATATCGTTCTGCAATACGTAATGCATTATCTTCTAGTGTTATCATCTCTCCAGATGCACTATCTATAGCATGCGAAGTATTATCATCGTTAGGAAAAAAGATACTAGATTTTTCTATATCTACAACATCATTTGAGAGGTTTTTTATAATAGTATTAGCCAATGCTAAATTTGATCCAGGAGTAGAAATATGTGTCTCATCACTAGCATTTAAATCACAAAAAGCACTCCAACCAGGTTTTCTATTGTTATCTGCTGAGATAGCATTAAAGCTCTCTTTATCACTTCCTACCCATTGTAATACAGTATAGTCTTGAGAATCATTACTCATAAGTGTATCGATATTTTCATTATCTGAGTTTCTACTTTTACGACGTACTATTGTATCTGGAATAGCATATTTTAAACGGTTGACCATTTGATTAAGTGCAAGTTGGGTTTTTATGGAGGCACGATGTTGTGCTCTTTGAACAATGTAGTTTTCATATACTTTAGCGATTATCTCTGCACCTATTGAAGAGATAATTCCTAAAACAATAATAACAAAAATAACCTCTATCATAGAAAATCCAAGTCTATTTTTAAAATTTTTCATGACTAAAATACCTTCTCTTCTAGTTTGTATCCACCTATGTTACAAGAAAAAGCACGAAGTACAATAGTTTTGTTAAGCTCTTCAATATCACTTGTACTTGTGAGTGTAACTGTAATTTCTTTTATGTTTGTTGTAGCAGCATTAGCTTGAAATGGTATAAAATTGATAGTATGTCCATTACTATATCCCCCATCTACATTATCTGATATATAGGAAATTTCTGTTTTTATATTAATGGTATCTTTTTCAATGTAATCTGTATCGGTACTACTACCTACAAGAGTAAGTGAAATACTACCTACAAAATCATCAATATCATCTTCTTCATTATTGTCATTGCTATCCATTGCAAGTAGTGTACTTGCATTTAATTCACTACTGTTTGAATCTGAAATAAGGAAGGTTCGTTGACTAGCATCTGGTGTCCCTACACGTCTTTCTGAATCTCCCGATTCATCTAAGTCAGTATGTCCATTTGTGACATGTAAAATAGGAGGAATATACATTTCATCTGTATCATTCTCATCCCACGCATAACTCATGATAATAGCCATACGTGTAGATGCTTCGTTTATCCCTTCTTGTTGAATGGCAACAGTACTGCCTTTCCCCGCGGTACTTATAAGTAGAGGTGCGGACATCATAGCAATGCCCATTATGACTATAGCAAAGATAAGTTCTACCATTGCTACAGCAGGGCGAAATTTTTTGCTATATATCATTTACCACTCCAATCGTCTATTTTTATTTGTATTGGTTGAGCCACCTACAACGTGACCTGTTTTACCGTGACCTGCCCATCCTGACTGACCTGTAAATTTCACTCTGTAAAATCTTGAAGGTGCTTTTGTCGCATTTGTTGGGTTATAGATAAGCCATCTATCTGTATAGTTTACAGATGCATAGGTGTTCTCTTTGTCATAAGCTACTAACTTCACTGGTACTATTAATGGAGGGTTAGCATCTCCTCTACTTATCACTGTTGAATCATTTTCACCTTTACTCATAATAGAAATATTAGTTGTACTTATGGCACTTCTTGGTGTACTTGCTACTTCAATATTTCCATCTTTATTTGTTTGGTTGTCATGATCTAATGATTTCCACCAATTTTTCTCATTAGTTTGAGCATATTTTGCCATAATCCCTCTATCTTGACATTTCTGATAACCAAGGTTACAGTAGATAACTGTAGAGATAGGTGTTTTCATAGATGCCTCTGCTGTCTGATAATACTCTTGTGCAGGTTTTACTCTACCATAGAAGAAGTTTACCGTTTTATCTATTGTTTTCTTTCCAAGAATTTTATGGTTATTTAGACCCTCTACATAAAGTGTATTTGGTTGAGTAGTATAACCAATGCTAAAGTTATTCATTTTAACAGATATAGGGTTCATAGGCGTATTGTTTGTACGTGGATAGTTGTATCCTAAGTCCATTGTTATACTACCATTCATCTCTTTCGCAAAATACTCTTTACCTTGTGTAATAATATTATCAGTTCTAAGTTCATGATTCTCTCTTTCTCTATATACAGTACTACTACCGTTATTGTCCATAATATCATAAGCAAAAGTATTGTTTTCGTCTGCATCAAATGTGTAACTATAATCTAATAACATATCAACATCTTCTGCATAACAGTTGTTTACAAAGTTTGTTAATCTTTTATGGTCATAACTCATTGCACTGAAACTACCTTGAACATTATAAGACATATTTTCATCTATACCATTTGGATAGAGTGATTTATCTAGTGTATTGATATATACAAATTTTCCATTTTTAGATGTTGCACTTAATCCATTAACATTTATATCAAAAGGGTAACTTTGGATATATACTGGTTTATATACATCACCATCTATACTACTTGTTGTACAACCTGCTTTAGCTGGTGCATTGGCTGAAGAAGTAGAGTTTACTATACAGTCAGGAGTTGAACTTGATATAAAGTGAGCACTGTTGTGGTGTTGTGTAAAGTTAATGTCCCAATCGAATTTTGTCCACTCATCATCTACAATTTTAAATACATATTCACCTACATTGTCAAGTGTATCGTGACTATCTTGCCATGTATTCAATGGACTAGGGTTAGTATTCATACCATGTAGAACAAAGAATGTCATATTTCTATCTTCTGGAACATTACAATCTGAGACATCTCTATCTGAACTAGGACTCCATTGCATAAATGCACGTTTAAGTTTATCGCTTGAGTCAAATTTTTGAATGTATCCTTTTACAGGGTTTTCATTTTTAAAATTCGTAGCATTGATTTCAAATTTGTATGGATACCCTACAACAAGGTTAACTGGTGAATTTTGACTTCTTGCTTTGTCTGTATTGTTTGCAAAATCCACATTATCTGTAGCATTGTTATCATCACTTAGTGAGATTTTGATAGATTTAGGTCTAATAGCAAAGTTGTCACGTGAACATACATAGGTTAAGTCATAACCATAAATACACTCCATACATTGTGCTAACTCAGTACTATCTAACCCTGCTCTTCCTGCATTACCACAGTATTGTGGGATTTTGTCGGTACTGTTAGGGTTACCATCTATATCTTGACCACAATTTCCAGCTCCTGCACCTACATCAAGTCTTACTAAGTCAGGGAAGTTCTCAACCTCGTAACAAGGTGCATGTTGGTTTCCTCTACATGTACTAGGTGTAAGCTTGATAAGACTATCTGTTCCTACGTTTGTAGATGAAACTCTAAAGGCAGTGTTTCTACGTGCAACATCATAGAAGTCTTCAGGAGAGTCTATCGTTACATCTTCATGAAGTATAGCATCAGATACTAGCCCCATGTTTATAGCATTAGCAATAACATCATCTGTAAAGTCTGTTTTGTCTGTGTTATCTAAAACAACCCATACACGTGGTGTTAAACTTCTCTCAGGCTCTTGACAAGAAGTTTGTGTTTCATGGTAAGAACCAGCATCTATAAGCTCTACTGCAACAATAGTACTTACAGTTTTTGCTGTATCTGTGTTGTTGATGTCGTAAGATTTTACTTCAAAATCATCTACACGTCTTGCTACTTGTGTGTAGAGGTTGTATTTGTTTAAGTTTTTATGTTGAACATTAAATGCACCTAGTATTGGTGAATATGAGAAGTCACCCTCTACACATAGAGGAATATCACTATTTACTTTTTGGTTACTGTATGGTGGTAACTCAAGTATAGTTCCATCTGGCATTTTAAATGTTGCAGTGTAGTTTAAGTATGCATTGATTGGCATATCTATATGGTACTCTTTAGGGTCAAGGTTGTAGTAAAGGTAGAAGTCTTCATCTCCTCCTACAGGTCCAATAGGTATATCTGTAATAGAAGATTCATTTGAACTTCTAGGTGTTACATCTTTACGTCTATTTTCATCATTAAGTATCACTTGAGTTGTACTGTCTATATAGCTAGCTTGTAGTGTGTCTATATCTTTAACACTTACACTCATATTTGTAATAGTAAAGTCAGAGTTTTCTCTGTTTTTAAGGTAGAGAGAAACAGTAATAGGATTTTGTGAAAAGAGTGAACCCTCTAATCTTGGATCTTTACTACCATCATTCTCTTCTGTAAAGTAACTACCATCTTGTTTGTAAGAGTAGTCATAACAGAGATCAGGACGTATTAGCTCAGCAGACATAATAAAGTATGAAGGTGTATAACGGTCTCCACCACTACGAGGCTTTAGTGTAGCTTTTGTCTCAAGAGGGTTAAGTACATCTTCAAGCTCTAGTACTTTAAGGTCAGTTCTTAGACTTGTTATAGGGTCAGTAAGGCTTCTTTCAATACTACTAGATATTGTAGAATCAAACAGAGAGTTCTCTGGGTTCTCTTGGTTTAGAATCTCTGTAACTTCACCTGCTTCATTGACTACTTTTAACTCATTTTCACCGTTATCCCCATCCATAGCAAACATTGCAAGTTTAGAGTTAATAGGTAGTGTTTTGGATGTTAAGAAACCTTCCATCACTAAGTCTTCATCAAAATGACTATTTACAGTAGCATATCCATCAAAGAGGGTAATGTTTCTAAACTTCTCATCATCTTTAGTGTAGATAACCACAAGACTCCATGCAGCATAGTTACCATGGTTACCACTACTTCCTTCATCTATCCCTTGGTGAGATTTGATATCGGCTACATAGTAGTCACCATTTGGATTGTTTATATCTATAAGAGAGGTAACATCTTTAAAACCAGCATAACCTAGTTGGTAGTAGTCAAAACCTCTTGCATTCCCACCACTTCCTTGTCTATCTGCTCTTACTGTCTGGTAGCTACCATTTGGAGTTTTAAACTGTACTTCATCTGCACCATAAGTGTCTCCGATTTCTGCAAAGTTAAGTTGCATATGACTACCAAAGGTAGGTTTACCTGAAATAGTTTGGTCATCCATAAAGTCTGTATTTTGGTTAGAGTTATGTACCACTCCTTGCCAGTAGAGACCTGCAAATACCACAGTAGCATCACTAGGGATGTTTAGTGTAGATTTAGTTGAGTTAACTGTTGTGTCATTGCTATCTATGTTTAAGAACTTAGATGGTCTGTCATTACTGTAAGAAGCGTAACACTCTCCTGTCCAAGGCTTATGTTTATCGTTACTGTGTAGTGTACACTGGTTACTGTTACCGATAATGGCATAGTTACCTGTAATGTTTCTTGTATGTTTAGGGTTTCTTATCGTAAATGGACGGTCTGCACCATCTCCTATTTTTTCAGGGTCACAAGATTTTACTGCACCACGGTACTGGTTACCATCTCTTGTGTAGTAAGCGTAAAGGTTACTACTGTTAAGACAAGACATTGCAAAAAGAGCTTTTGTTGCGATAGAAGCATCATCTTGATCCGTATCAATATCATCGGCAAAATAGAAGGCGGTAGTACTACCAAGCATTCCCATGGGTCCCATTTCTATATTACTCTCTTGATTACAGTCTCCAGATGGGCTTATACTACAATCTCCAGCCATAGTACCACCCATACCGTTCTCTTCGTAAAAGACACTAACATTAGAGAGGCTTTGCCCCTCAGGGTTGATATTTTTTAGTGGATAAGCCGTTGTACAACCTATACCACCTTTACATATACCCATATCCATACACATCCTACCTGCGTAAGTATTGTCTTCATAACAGAGGTCATCGGCATTTTCGTAGATAATAGGAGGGTTAGGGTCAATAACACTTATACTAACAGTCACTACTTCAGAGTCGTCGTAGCCATCATTTACTTTAAATGTAAAGCTGTCATCACCTACAAAGTTAATGTTTGGTGTGTAGGTGAGGTTAGGTGCAGTACCAGTAAGTGTACCGTACATTGGTTCATCTACAACTATAAAGGTTAGTGGGTCATTCTCTTGGTCAGAACCAGTAAGCACGATGTCAAGAGAGCCATTTTTGTCAAGTGCTACATTTTGAGCATCTGCAACAGGTGCTGTGTTGTCTCCACGTACTACATCTATAATCACAGTATCTGTAGCAGTAGCACCATCATCATCTGTAACAGTAAGGGTAATAATGTGTTCACCCTCGGTTAAGTCACTTACAGTTGGGTTTACTCCTGTAGCTAACTCTGTTCCATCTTCACTCCAGCTGTAAGCTGTGATGTTTCCATCGGAGTCATTACTTTCACTTCCATCTAGGGAAACATCTACACCTAAAACAACAGTCTGAGCTGGACCTGCTTCTGCTATAGGAGCTTCGTTGTCTTTAGCATTTACTTTAATGTTTACGATATCTGATGATTTTAAACCACCATTATCTGTAACAGTAAGGTTAATATCATACTCTCCTGTAGCTAAACCAGTTAAATCAGGGTTTACACCTGTCCATACGGTTGTACCGTCAGTCCAGCTATAGTCTGTAATATTACCATCACTATCTGTACTTCCGTTACCATCAAGGATAATCTGATCACCTATGTTATATCTTTGGTCATCTCCAGCATCGGCTACTGGAGGTACGTTATTAGCAGAAAGAATAGTGATAATAACAGTATCTGTTTCTGTGGCATTATCATCATCTGTTACGGTAAGGGTAATAGTGTGTTCACCTTCACCAAAATCTGCTTGCGTTAAGTTAGGGCTTATACCTGTCCATGTGGTTCTACTATCTGTCCAAGAGTAGCTAGTGATACTTCCATCACTGTCTGTACTTCCACTACCATCTAGTGTAAGTTCAAAGGTGTCATCCTCACTTAATGTTACCTCTTGGTTAGGACCTGCATCTGCAACTGGTGGTACATTTGCAGCAACGTTTATTTTGATAATTACTGTGTCAGTAGCAGTAGCACCATCGTCATCTGTAACAGTAAGTGTAAAAGTATGGTCACCTTCAGCTAAACCACTAACAGTTGGCGTTGCACCACT
>JAMOTA010000043.1 GCA_027068435.1 Sulfurovum sp. | reverse complement strand
ATACAAGGTGCTAAATTAAACCCCAAATAACGAAATAGAAAAACACCAAACAAGAGGAAGTAGCGTATAATAGGATAAAAGAAAGACAAAAGCGACACTAAACACTTTCACCCATTAGGTGAAGCTTTTGCCAAGGAGTAAAAGTATGGCACAAAGTGTATTAAATTTCAGCATAGCTTCAACAGATGAGAGACTTACATCACAATCAGGTGAGATTGTATTTGGAGAATATCTTAAAGCCATAGGAGTAGATAAGCTCTGTGATAGATATTTGCCACAACCTAAAAGTAATCAAGGTTATGCACCTTTTAATTTTATACAACCACTTCTCTTAATGATGCATGGAGGAGGACGTTCTCTTGATGATATACGTATGGTTCAAAGTGATAACGCTATGCAAGAAGTACTGCATATTAATAAAGTACCCACAGCAGATAGTACAGGTAAATGGTTAAAGCGTCATGGGTTAATTGGTATGTATGGATTAGAAGATATGAATAAAGTACTTTTAAAACGTTACCTTAAACGTATAGAATCACCTCTTGTACTTGATATAGATGCGTCAGTGATAGAGAGCCATAAATCTATAGCAGAATATACATACAAAAAGTTCCCAGGATTTACACCTATGATAGGACATATGAATGGAGGGTATATAATCCATAGCGAATTTCGTTCAGGTAATATAGCACCTGCTGATAATAACCTTACTTTCGTCAAACGTTGTGAAGAGCAACTTCCCAAAGAGAGTAAACTACAATACCTAAGAGCAGACTCTGCTTCTTACCAAGCTAAACTATTTGATTACTGTCAGGATAATGGCATAACGTATACTATTGGTGCCAATCTTGACCGCTCTGTCTTAAATAGTATCAAGGAGATAAAACAATGGGAGACAATGAGATCAGAGGATGGTAAAACACATCACGTGAAAGAAGAAGTAGCAGAGTTCATACACACTATGCAACACACCAATCACTCTTTTAGACTCATTGTAGTGAAAAAAACAACCACACCTATACTTCATGGCTTTGAAAATATTTTAAGTGAAGAAGAACTACTCTCTTATGCATCTGAACGTTATCATGTTATTGCTACCAATTCAGATGATATGTCAGCAGAAGATGCTGTGAGGTTTTACCGTAAACGTGGTGACACCTCTGAAAACCGTATCAAAGAACTTAAAAATGGATTTAATCTTAAGTATCTGCCTACATCAGACTTTACAGGTAATGCATTCTATTTCTATGTAGGCATATTGGCTTATAATCTATTTGTATTATTCAAAGAAACTCTCAAAGAAAGCTGGCAACATCACACGATACAGACACTAAGATATAAACTATACAATATCGCAGGTAAAGTCATCACACATGCAAGACAAACTATACTTAAGGTCAATGAGCAGTTTGTTGAAGTGCTTGAGAGTATACGTACTAAGAGTTATGAAATAAGCATAGAATAGTCAAAGATATAGCCTGAAAAAACTATGCTTAATTAAACTTTCAAAACAATAGTTCTGTCAAAAATCTAGGAAACGCAATCTCATTTACGTTTAATGGCTTAATGATGTGATATTTCTTGGGCTTGGTAATACGGTTTCTTTAAAATATATCTGTCTGTCGTCAATTTAATGTATTTTTAGTGAATTATGAAAATGTTGGAATCTCTATTTCGTGATTTGGGATTAAAGAAACATTTAAAATGTCCGTTAAAAATAAAAAGTATGTCAATTTGTCATATTTTTAACCTATTTTCTAAAAATTCCCTACAATTATAAAAATTACTTATGTCCTTTTTGTCCGAAATATGCCATTAATTGGACATTGTGTCTGTTAAATAGCGATATAGGGCAATAACGGACACTTTGTCCTTTTAATTTTGGAGGATATGATGCAACAACCAAAGAAAAAACTACTTGATATTGTACGAGATAAAATTAGATTTAAACACTATAGTATATCTACAGAACGAACTTACGTGCATTGGATAAAACACTACATCTTTTTCATAATAAAAAGCACCCAATTGAAATGGAAAAAGATGAGATATAGCAGTTTTTGACTCATCTTGCAGTGAAAAGGAAAGTTTCTTCAAGTACTAAAAATCAAGTATTTTCAGCAATACTTTTTCTTTATAAAGAAGTTTTAGGTATAGATATGAGTACATGGAATATATAGGTATTTACAAAAGATGAAGTTAAAAAAGTAATAGACAATTTAACGGGAATGTATCAACTTATAGTATATCTGATGTACGGTTGTGGGCTTTGGATGAGTGAGGCTTTAAATGTAGGTATCAAAGATATAGACTTTGGGTTTGATAAAGTTTACTAGCTCCTTATAGATTACCCCAAAAACCCCTCAACCTTACGAGTAATCTCTTCTTTGTTTAGATCATTTAAAAATCCATACATTAAAGCTCCTCCTGCTCCTACTCCTTCTTTGGCTTCGCCTTCGTCGTATAGTTTTAGGGAGGGGTGATTGCTTAGTGTAAAGTCGAAGTTTGCGTAGTAAGCATTGACTGGGAAGCTTAGCATCTCTAGTAGGGCTTTTATGTCACTGTTTTTATCTTCTGCTACCCATTTGGTGGTACATATAGCAAGGTTTGAACTCTCTACTTTTCCACCCATGTACTCTAAAATAGAGTTGATTATGAGTAGAACACATGCCATTTGTGTACCTCCTGCAAGTACGACTTTTAAACGGTTATTTAAGCCTAAGATAAACCCTGCGTTAAAGATGAGCATGTTGTCAGAGACAGTACCTAGTATCTCAAAGAGGTCTTTTTTGTTTTGTATGTTTTTAAGAGCAGAGGCTATGGTCTCTTCTCTTATGGAGTTTGGTACGTCTTTAAAACTACTGCTAAAGTAAGCCTTTGCTTCACTATAGCCCAAGCCTAAAGTAGTGGCTGTAGCTGTGGTTGTACCACTTGGTACAGACTCACCCAAGATAAGATAGTCACTCTCACAACTGTAAGTTTGACCAAAGTTTACCCCTTTTTGAAAGAGTGCTTCTGCGTCTATGTTTGCACCTGTGGCTATGGATGCACTAGGTGTAAGCTCAAAAGTGTGTTGTTTGAAGTAGGCTACTTTAGGAGTGACTTCTAACCCTAGGTTGAGTAGCTCTATATGGTGGTAAGGGTTTAAAAGATGTACAGCTCTACTGATAAGTGCAGGGGTAGGTACGCCTTTTGGTGTCTCAGCGATATTCTCTAAGCTTCGTACCTCTCCTGTACAGATAAACTCACTGTCAAGGGTAGGGGTTAAGTGTATCATCCCTGGTATTCCTGCTTGTGTAATGCCCTCTATATTCACGGTTTGAGTGTTACTTAGTGCTAACATAAAGGTAGCACTCTTTCCTCTTAGAGACTCTATAAAATCTTTTTGACCTAGTAGTGTTTGTATCATTTTAGTCCTTCATATTGTTTAAGTAGTGTAACGTAATTACGTTTATGGATATAACGGGTAGTCGCGTAGTAAAGTAGTGCATACTGCATATAAGGTAGAAGGGTGCTTCTACTAAGATGCGTATCATAACTTTTAAGTAGTACCTCTAAGTGTTTTTTATGAAGTATCTCATCTTTAAAACACCAAGAGACAGCAACAACTGCAATGTCAAATAGAAAGTCACCTTCACACGCCTCTATAAAGTCATACACTCCTGAGAGTTTATTTGCTTCAAACTTTGCGTTGTCCACAAAAAGATCTCCATGTATGATGCCATCATTTTTTAGGGTTATGTTTAAGCTACTAAAGTGTTTTTTAAGTGGTAGATAATCTAGTCTATCTATGCTTTTTTGGAGTTTACTTGTCTCAAAGAGCTTGTTGTTACTACTCTTTAGCCCTTTGGTTTTTTTATGTAAAGCTTTAAGAAATGCTCCTACTTGTGCTACCTCTTCTTTAGTAGGTTCAACAGGGCTTTCACCTTTTAGTTGTGTGTAGATGACTACCTCTTTACTGTTGATTTGAAACTGCTCTACAACTTGGGGTACACAGAGGCTTTTGAGCTGAGTAAGAAGTCTCTTTTCGTTCTCTATCTCTTTGTTATGGGTATGCTCAAAATGTTTAAGAACATAGCACTCTCCTAAAAGGTAAACAGAGTCACTTACGCCATTTTTTGTAGCTATTAAGGGGTATGCATGGTATGCTTTAGGAATCTGCGAATGCTTTATGGAAGTTTTAACACCCATTATCTACCTCTTTGCATAATAAGATAGATAAAAAATGGACCACCTACAAATGCAGTGATTATCCCTATGGGGATGTCAGAGGTTGTGCCAAGGTTACGAGAGATGAAGTCACTCAAAACTAGAAAAACCCCTGCATACAAAAAGGTAGGGAGAAGTAGTCTGTCTGCACTCTGTCTGTAGAGCATCTTTACCATATGAGGAATAATGAGTCCTACAAAACCTATGGGACCTGTAATACTTACACAGACTCCAACGGCTACAGAGACGCTAAAAAGCAGTACGATATTTACTTTTTTGACCTCAATGCCTTTTAAAAATGCATTGTCATTAGAGGTAAGTAGTAAACGTAGTTCATACTTGTATTTAAGAGAGAGGCTAAGTAAGAGTAGGGCTGAGAGTGTGATAAGTAGTGTTTCACTCCAACCTACTACATCTAAACTACCCATGGTAAAACGGACGATTTCAAAACTTTGTGACTCATCGCTAATGTAAAAGAGTATCATCAGTACAGCATTGTAGAAAAAAGAGAGGGCGATACCTACAAGCAGGAGTGAGTTACTCTCAAAAGATTGGAGTCTAGCAGTTACAGTAAAAAGAATAA
>JAMOTA010000042.1 GCA_027068435.1 Sulfurovum sp. | reverse complement strand
CACTACTAGCTATTAAACCCTCTGGTAACTTTTTACCATTTATCTTGATATATATAAAATATCCAGAAACTCCAACTAACACAGCAACTAATATCATTGCAATATAATTTTTTAAACCTTTTAACATCTTTTACTCTCCTTTTCTTTTTTAATTTCATACCACTTACGAAGCCATCTATCAAGTGGGTTTATAAGTCTGTACATTACAGGCACTACTAATAACGTTAATATCATTGAACTAATTAGTCCACCGATAATTGCTATAGCCATTGGTGCTTTTGTTTCACTTCCTAGTCCATCTCCAAGAGCGAGTGGGAGCATTGCAAAAACCATAGCGATAGTTGTCATTAAAATTGGGCGAAGTCTCTTCTCTCCCGCTTCTAAAAGTGCATCATCTGCACTCTTTCCTCTAGCCATCGCCCCATTTGCAAAGTCAACAAGTAGGACTGCATTTTTACCAACCATTCCCATCAGCAGCATAAAGCCAATCATAACAAAAAGGCTAAACTGTTGGTGTGAAAGAAAAAGTGCAACCATAACACCGATGATACTCAAAGGCAGAGCAAACATAATGATAATAGGTTGAATAAGGGACTCATAGAGAATCGCTAAAATGATAAACATCAAAATAACAGAGAGTCCAAGAGCCGCTCCAAATGCTTTACCTGTTTTTTCCATCTCCTCTGCAAATCCTGTAAATCTATAAGCTACACCAGCAGGCATCAGTGCATCAATTCCCTCTTTAGTGTAGTTCACAGCACCACCTAAGTCAAGACCAAACAAGTCAGAATAGACTGTAACTTGGCGTTCTCTATCGAAGTGGTTTATAGTAGCGAGTGCTTTACTTTTTGTAAACTTAACAAGACCATCAAGATAGACAAGATTTCCATTTCTATCTCTAAGTTGTAGCTTTTTAATATCTGCTAAAGAGACTCTGTTCTCATCATCAAAACGCAGCGTAATATTGTACTGTTTTCCATTCTCTTCAAAGTAAGATATCTCTTTATCTGAACTAAACGCAGTAGCTATCGCCTGTGCTATCTGAGATGCTGAGATACCAAGACGATTGGCGTTTCCTCTTAATATATTTATATCTATTTGAGGTTTTCCTGCATCAAGATTTGTGTCTATATCTACAAAACCTTTTTTCTTTGCTAAGTACTCTGTTAAGTTTTTAGAAGCCAGTTTAAGCTTTTCAAACGAGTCAGACTTAAGCACTATCTGATACGGTACGGAAACACCTGCTCCTTTAATATTTGGAATTGCAGCAGCAGTTATAAACATATCTTTTTGGTAAGGTTTAATCTCCCCTCTAAAGTTCTGAATAATAACTTCTTGGTTCTCTTTACGCTCGGTTTTAGGAACAAGTTTTACATATATCATAGATTTATGCTTCTCTTGTGCTGTGTTATAACCAACACTTAGAGTTGTGTAGAGAACATCTTTATTTTCTCTTACCATATCTTCTATAACTTTAGATTTTTTTATCATCTCCTCTAAAGAGACACTTGCATCTGCTTTTATTTTTATCTCAAACTCTGCCTTATCCTCTTTAGGTATGAAGTCCATTCCTATTTGAGGAAAGAGACTCAAACTTCCTACAAAACCAGCAAATACAATAATAAGAGTGATGATTTTAAAACGCAGTACCGATTTGAGCAGAACATCATAAACTCTCTCAATAGCTTTAAATAGTGGCTCAGTAAAATTATAAAACTTACTCTCGCCCTTATGTAAAACTCTTGCACCCAAACTTGGTATGAAACTTAGTGCAACTGTGTAGGAGATAAGTACAGCAAACCCTACTGTCATAGCAAAAGACTCAAAGAATTTTCCAACTATTCCACTCATAAAAGATACGGGGATAAAAACAGCCAGAAGCATAGCCGAGATAGCTAAGATAGTAAATGCCATCTCTTTTGTTCCCTCGTTTGCCGCCTGATACTTAGGCATACCTTGTTCCATTTTTTTGTAGATATTTTCTATGACAACAATAGCATCATCGATAATAATCCCGATGGCAAGTGTAAGCCCGATAAGTGTCATTTTGTTAAGATCAAAGCCCATATAATCCATAAGAGCAAAAGTACCAAAAATAGAAGCTGGAATAGAGAGAGCCGACACTAAAGTAATAGTAATATTTCTTAAAAAGAAAAAGATAATCACAACAGCCAAAAATGCACCATATATAAGGTCAAACTGAACATGTTCAAGAGAGTTAATGATAAAAGGAGAGGTATCGTTAAGCACTTTAACATTGTACTTGTCCCCTGCAATTTTCACTAAGTCAGGAATAACACTTTTTACTTTTGCAACAATATCTATAGTGTTTGTTCCTGAGATTTTTTGAACCTCAAGCATAACACCCTCAACACCATTATATGAGGCATAACTCTTAGCATCACTCATTGTGTCTCTGACTTGTGCTATATCTTTGAGTTTGATGTTGTCTTTGATTTTTATATTTTCTAACTGCTCCACACTCAGTGCGTCAGCTCTAGTTTTTAAGATAAACTCTTCTCTTTGTGAGATAAGTTTACCCCCACCAATTTTTACATTTTCTCTCGCTACAATGGCGTTTAATTCACTTACTGTTATGCCAAATTTATTTAAGAGATTTGGATCTGGAAATATTTTTATCTCTCTATCTTTGTAACCAATAATATTTACAGCACCAACACCGTTAATCTTTTGGAGTTTTGGTTTTACTTTTTCATCTGCGAATATCATAAGGTTTTTAAGTGCTACTCCCTCATTTGCTGTTAAAAAGATGTTGATTATTGGAGCAGCACCGATGTCAAGTTTACTTACAAGTGGCGTTTTTGCATCACTTGGAAGTATAACGGCAGAGACCTTGTCACGAACATCATTTGTTGCTTCGTTAATATCGCGTTCTAAGAAGAACTTAACCATAACAACACTTACACCCTCACTACTTGTTGATGTAATGCTATCTATTCCACCTATGCGAGAGATTGCCTCTTCTATCTTGTCCGTTACTTGCGACTCAATAGTAGAAGACTCTGCACCTGGGTATATAGTTTTGATGGTAACCATAGGGAAGTCTATGTTTGGAAAGAGAGCTGAGGGCATAGACTTAAAGCTCATGTATCCAAATATCACTAATGTAACGATATACATTAGTGTTGTTATTGGTCTTTTTATCGCTAATTTATACATAAAAACCTACTTAGCATCAGGGATAGTTATATACCCCTCACCGAAGAGTCCAACTATAAAATCTTTTGCTTGTACTTCAGCTTTTATTTTTCTATTTCCACTGTTTGCAAATGGATATACTTTAGTGATTACACCTTTGTACTCTTTGTCATCTCCATCAACACCGTATCTAAAACTCTGTCCAACTTTTACAGATTTATGATACTTTTGGTCAAATCCTAGGATAAGTTTTCTTCTACTCTTACTTTGGATTTTAAATACAGTTTTGAGCATCATACCACTTACTGTATCTCCAACCTCTATGTTCTTCTCATAAACAACGCCATCAAAAGGTGCTTTAAGATATGTTTTGTTGTATTTTGCTTGTGCAAAGGCTAGTTGATTTTTTGCATTTTCATACTTAAATGCATACTGGTCAAACTTCCCCTCATCAATCAGATTTTTTACTTTTAGCTGTCTCTCGTAATCTTTTTTAGCAAACTTTAGAACAGTTTTTGCACTCTCTAAGTTTGCTTTAGAGTCTGCATTTTTTAAAGAGGCTAAAATAGCACCTTTTTTTACACTGTCATCTATCTCATAATTTACTTTTTGAGTAATTCCACTAGCATCAAACGCCAACATCGCCTTTTTTTCAGGTTCAACTGTAAATGTTGCATATACCTCTGCCGCGTTTAATGAAAATACTAATGCCATTAAGGCTATTAAAATTTTAGTAATTTTAGTTCTAATCATTTAAAAATTCCTCTATATTTTTTGAATTGTAGTAGTAGTAGATTGCATAAGCTATTTCAAGATCATTTATAGACTTTTTATTAGCAGCTTTAGCCTCTGTATGTGATGAGAGAGCATCAAGATAAACAACATTATCTACTATGCCTGCATTATATTTTTTTGTAATAGTTTCAAGCGCACTTTGTGAAGATTTTAGAGCACTTTGTGAGCTTTTTATGTTTAATTTTACTGTCTCCACTCTTCTTATGGCAAGAGTAAGTTGCATTTTCTGCTCTTTAGATTTATACTTTATCTGCTCATTTAAAGCCTCTGCTTGTAGGGCAATAGCTGCTTTTTGCTCTCCAATAGCACCAAAGTCAACAAGTCTCATGTTGAGTGTTGCCATGATTTTATTTTGATTGTCAAGCATCTCAATCGGCATACCTGCCATAGTAGGTTCATCTTGATAACCGTAGAGACTATAAGTATCTTCGATGCGGATATTTGGATAGTAGTAGCTATCTACCGTTTGGCTTAAGTTTAGGATGGCAGTTTTATTTGCACGCAGTGCGGCAATGCTATCGAGTTCAGCACTCTGCTGTGAGAGAGTTTTTTTAAACTTTGAGTCATCAAGTGAGTCTATGTTTTTACCAACTTTAAGTTCAAGTGCACTTTTTAGTGAGAGTATCTGAAACTTTAGAGAGTCTATGGCATATACATTACTGTCATAAGCTGACTGGAGTCTATCTACATCATCGCTCGTTGCTAGTTTTGCATCAAAAAACTGGAGCATTCTCTCTAACTGTGCTTTAAGAACCTTTGAGGCTTCTTGGCGTGCATTAAGTGAAGCTTCTAAACTTTTAATGTTGTAAAAATCTTGCGTAATTGCAAGTGCGATAGATTTTTTTGTATCATTAGATGTAAACATTGCAGAAGTGAGTTCACTCTTTTT
>JAMOTA010000041.1 GCA_027068435.1 Sulfurovum sp. | reverse complement strand
CCCTCCAATACCTTTTCCTGCTTTGAGCTGTGTTGCAAACTCTGTAACGTCTATTTCCATTTTCATCTTTAAATCCTTCTGTGTTTAACATTTTATCTAATTGACACAGAATTATTTACACTCCCGTACAAAGTGCCAATCCATAATTTGAACAAGTTGCTCCTATTAATGCATCGGCTAACTGCATGGAGTGGCTCAAAAAGAGGGTGTAAAACTTCGCCCTGCTTTCATGCCACGTACCATCTTATCGACAGACTCTTCTTTATCTGCCCACATACCAAACATCTCATCATTATTTACTTCGTTATTGGGGGTATAATAAGGTACACTTTTTTCAATAAATTATACTATTTTAAGTAGTATAACTTGGTAAAACACAGCTATTATGTTAATTGAGGTGTAGCATTTAATTGGATTTTCAAAGCATCTATCATTTTCATGACCGTATCAAATCTTGGCTTCGCATTAGGTCGGAATGCTTTATAGAGACTCTCTCTGCCTAACCCAGTATCTTTTGCTATTTGAGCCATTCCTTTTGCTTTGGCGATATGACCAATAGCTCTTAAGAACTCTTCATTATCTCCATCTTCAAGTACCTGAGAAAGATATTCTGCCATTGCTTCTTCACTATCAAGATACTCACTAATATCAAAATGTATCAATTCATTGTTCATTATCTATCTCCCTAAGTATTTTCTTTGCTTTTTCTATATCTTTTGTCTGGGTAGATTTATTTCCACCCACCAATAAAATAATAATCTGTTCTTATCTCTTGGTAAAATAAACCCTATATCCCAGACCCGTTTGAATTCTCAATTCAGAAATGGATGCACTTATAGATTTCACATCACCAAAATTACCATGTTCCATTCTTTCAATTCGTCTAGCTACAGCAATACGACCTTTCATGTCTTTGAGCTTTTGAATCCATTGAGAAAAAGTTTTTGTTGATTTTATTTCATACATAGCGTATTGTATCCATATAGATCGCCAATTATAACAGTAAGTGCAATTTCTTTAAAGTAGTGATTAATTTTATGTTAGGTATTTAAAGGAGAAAATTTGACTTAATTTTAGAACTAATTGAAGTCCGAAGATTCCATAGTATTAGCTAGGTGCAACGATAAGCCGGGTTTTGTCTTGGGTAGTTATTTATCTAGGCGTATTGTTGCCAATACGCTCAAGCGAAGTATGTGTGCTGACTAAACAGCTTGTGAGACTTATACCATATACTTCTTGCTGCGAACAGGGTTTACCTAGCTACCTATGTTACCATAAGTACTGGTAGGCTCTTACCCTACCCTTTCACATTGACCACATATAAATACATGGACTACTTTCTCTCTGTTGCACTTGCCCTCAGATTACTCTGGCCATCCGTTAAATGGAGTTCTGTCTCACTTGCAGCCCGGACTTTCCTCTCGTGACCTAATGTCACCAGCAACTACCTATTGCACCTAAAAGAATTATATCATAGAAATATTGTAAAAAGGTAAAAGAGATAAAATTAAAGGAAGTAAGTAGATTTAAGTGTTTGGACGAGGGAGTATATGTCAGTATATGACTGACTCCATCGCCCCAAAGATGCAGTAAAGCAAGAAGTAAAGACTACTTCATTGCTTCTTTTGCGTATTTCTCACCAAGTTCGTATGCTGTTAAGTTAATAGCATGTACTTTAGCAGGTACTTTAGAAAGCATAGTATTAATAAGTGTTTCTTTATCAATAGCATCCATAAAAGTATTTGCAATAGCAAGTGCAACTACTGATTGAGTAATTACATTTCCTACCTCTTCTTTAGCAATAGTAATAATAGGTATCTCTACGATATTCCATTTTTTTCTATCTTCCTCAGTAGGGTGTACCAAGTTTGGTTCAACAACAATTGTACCACCTAGTTTAACACCATTTTTGAATGATTGGTAAGATACATCTGCTACTGAAAGCATAAAGTTTACTTCACCATCATTTGCATATGGGTAATAAATCTCTTTATCATCAAGTTGAATATCCACCACTGTTGGACCACCACGAACTTGTGATGTATATGTTGCTGTTTTTAGTCCAAATCCACCAGTTTTAATCTTTGCAGCTGCAAAAATTTCACCAGCAAGAAGAACACCCTGTCCACCAACACCTGTAAATCTCATTAATGTTTTAGCCATGATGTCTCTCCTTATATTTTTTTCACAAAGTCGTCTTGAGTAATTTTAGCTCTTTGACCTTGATGAACTTTTTTAATATCTTCGTACATATCACAATACTCTCTTACCTCTTTATCTTGTTTCAAGATACCTGTTGGAAGTAGGTTTAATTGCTCCTCTGGAGTCATTGCATCATATTTCTTTTTAGAAACTGTAATACTATCTATCCAATCTAGGTTAGCCATAGCAGAAGCCATTTTATTCTTTCTACCAAGGTTAATATGACAGTTAGAATTAAGTTCTACAAAAGAGAAACCTTTATGTTCTAATGCTTGAATAATCAATTTTTCCATTTTCTTAGGTGCATTTACAGTCTCTCTAGCAACAAAAGAAGCTCCTGAAGCGATAGCAAGTTCACATGCATCAAAAGTAGGATCAATGTTACCAACTTTTTGTGTAACTGTCCACATACCTTGTGGAGTAGTAGGAGATGTCTGAGAGTTAGTCAATCCATAAATAAAGTTATTGATAATAATAAATGTAATATCAATATTTCTTCTACAAGCATGAATAGTATGGTTACCACCAATAGCAAGTGCATCGCCATCACCAGCAACACATACTACATATTTATCTGGGTTAGCAAGTTTAATACCAGTTGCATAAGCTACTGTTCTACCATGTGTTGTATGAACTGTATTGAAGTCAACATAAGAAGAGAATCTTCCTGAACACCCAATACCAGATACTACACACATATCATCTTGAGAGATGCCTAACTTATCTACAGCACGAATGAACGACTTTAAAATAACTCCATCACCACAACCCCAACACCATAGTGTTGGCATCTTCTCTAGTCTTAAATATTTATCGTAATTAAATGCCATATTAAAATACCTCTTTTACTTTTTCTACTATTTCATAAGGTGAAATAGCTCTACCGTTAACTTTGTAAAGTCCTTCTAAATCAAGTCTACCTGAAGCTCTCTCAATCTCTTCTGTGTATTGTCTAATATTCAGTTCAACACAAAGAACATTTTTTGTTACAGATGTTACTTCTTTGATTCTTTTTGCAGGAGATGGCCAAATAGTGATAGGTCTAAATAGTCCAGCTTTAATACCATCTGCTCTAAGGTGACGAATAGCCTCTTTAGCTGCAAGTGATACTGAACCATAAGCGATGATAAGTACTTCACCCTCTTCACCATTAAGATCATCCATCATAAACTCTTCGTTAAGTTCAATCTCATCTTGATGAGCCATAACTTTATCTTCAAGTCTTTGAATAAGTTTTCTACAAGTTTCAATCTCTTCTGTAGGGAATCCCATAGCATCGTGATGAAGACCAGTAAAGTGGTATCTATAACCTTCAAACATTGGGTTAAGTACTGCTGGTTCTGTTGGTCCACACTCATAAGGTCTATAGTCTTCTGGAGCACCTTCAAATTTCTTTCTAAGTACTATTCCAGCTGCTACGTCTTCTTGAGTTGGTAACATCGCTTTACCATGCATGTGTCCTAAAGTCTCATCTGTAAGTACAATAACTGGTTGCATAAATCTATCTGCTAAGTTAAATGCTCTTACTACTTCAGTATAACACTCTGCTAGGTTACCTGCACATAAAGTAATTGAACGGTAATCACCATGTGACGGATTAGATGCTTGTTTAATATCACCTTGAGATACACGAGTTGGAAGACCTGTAGATGGACCACCTCTCATAACGTTCACAAGTACCATTGGTACTTCTGCCATTTGTGCTAAACCAAGGTTTTCTGCTTTAAGTGATACACCAGGTCCTGATGTTGCTGTTAAAGCTCTAACACCTGACATAGAAGCACCAATTACACAACAAATACCTGCGATTTCATCTTCCATTTGGATAGATGCTCCACCAACCTTTGGTAAAAGGTCAGAACAAACATGCATTATTTCACTAGATGGTGTTAATGGATATCCTCCAAAAAAAGTACATCCTGCATCAACGGCTGCAATTGCTGAAAGTTCATTACCTGTTGATATTACTTCTCTAAGTTCTGACATTAATTTGCCTCCTTATAATCTGTAGGGATTCTATACCCATTATTTGCTATTGCCTCTTGTCTTGCTTTTGATGCATCTACAAGTTTTGCAAATTTAAACTCTTTTTTCTCTGCTACATAAATAGCGAAGTCAGGACATACAAGTTCACACTCATTACATCCGATACATGAATCAGGTGCGATAACGCTAATCATTGCACCTAAAGTTGAAGTTGGTTCTTGTTGCATTGAAAGTACACCTGCGGGACATGAGTCCACACAAATATCACATGCTTTACATCTAGCCGTATCTACCCATACTGGAGTATTCTCAGGAGCTACCATTGCTGCCATATTTTCCCCTTTTTATTTGTTAAAATTTAAGTGAGATTTGTTAGGGTATTACCCTATTCACTAAGATGAGAATAACTTACTTTTTGTAAGGTTGATATGAATAAGCTAGATTTACTAGTACTATAACTGTAGTTGTTACCTTTTGAAGCAACATAAATCTAATGATTTTATGTATTAATTTTACCTATAGCACATGAGATAAAACTTTTTGCTTTAGCAGAACTTCCATCAACAAATCCCATTTTCTCTGTTACAAATGGGTACCCTAAGCTTTTAAGGCTCTCACCTAAGCTATCTATCTTCTCTTCTGCTATATCTAATGTAATTTCTCTAGGATTTACATCAAGATTAACCTCTACTTTTCCAAATTCTTCAAAAAGCTTTTCCTTCAGTGTACTAGCACAACCACCACATTTAACATTAATAACTTGAAATGTTTGTATCATTTAGTTACCTTTTATACATTATTTAAGACTATTTGAACACTTATTTAGAAAAAGAGTCATATTTGCTTGTTATAGTATAGGGAATTAAAATTAAAATTTATTAAAGTGAGTAGATAAAGAAGTTATAAAGCATGAAGTAAGGCAGAGTGCCTTACTTCAAAAAAGATATAATATTAACCAAGTAGCTCTTTAACTGCTTTTCCAATATCAGCAGGAGAAACAACAACTTTAACACCAGCAGCTTCTAATGCTTCCATTTTCTCTTTAGCAGTTCCAGCAGAACCACTTACGATTGCTCCTGCGTGACCCATTGTTTTACCTTTAGGTGCAGTTTGCCCAGCGATAAAAGCAACAACTGGTTTTGTGATTTGTTCTTTAATTAAAGCAGCAGCTTGAATTTCAAGATCTCCACCAATTTCACCAATCATAACGATACATTTTGTTTCAGGGTCTGCTTCAAACATTGGTAAAATTTGGTTATATGAAAGACCAATAATTGGATCTCCACCAATACCAACAGCCGTTGTAATACCATAACCTTCGTTACATACTTGGTTTGCACCTTCATAAGTAAGTGTACCAGACTTAGAGATAAGTCCAACATTTCCTTTTTTGAAAATCGAACCTGGCATAATACCAATTTTACACTCTTCAGCCGTAATAATACCTGGACAGTTTGGTCCAATAGTCATCATCCCGTGTTTATTTGCATGAGCTTTAGCCATCTGCATATCTTTAATAGGAGCACCTTCTGTAATGATTACAGCAAGTTCAATACCAGCTTCAGCAGCTTCCATCACTGCATCACCAACAAATGCAGGTGGTACAAATATCATCGATACTGTAGCACCTGTAGATGCAACAGCTTGAGCTACTGTATTAAATACAGGCTTTTCTAAATGTGTTTGACCACCTTTATTTGGAGTAACACCACCAACGATATTTGTTCCATAAGCAATACATTGCTCAGCGTGAAAAGTTCCCTCTTTACCTGTAAAACCTTGTACGATTACTTTTGAATCTTTGTTTACTAAAATTGACATCTCTTATTTTCCTTTAAACTCTGCTGCTGCTTTTACAGCTTTTGCTGCACCATCACCTAGATCATCACCAACGATTAAATTTGCAATGTTAGCATTTTTTAAAATCTCTGCAGCCTCTGGAGCATTTGTTCCATCAAGTCTTACAATTACAGGTACATTAACATCTGTTATTTTAGTTGCTTCAATAATACCATTTGCAATTCTATCACATCTTACAATACCACCAAAGATATTTACAAAAATAGCTTTTACATTTGGATTTTTAAGAATTATTTCAAAACCTTTTGCAACAGTTTCAGCATTTGCACTTCCACCAACATCGAGGAAGTTTGCAGGAGTTCCACCCATATGGTTAATAGTATCCATAGTACCCATAGCAAGACCAGCACCATTTACCATACAACCAATTTCACCATCAAGTGCAACATAAGATAAACCATATTTAGCAGCTTCAATTTCATCTGCATCTTCTTCACTTAAATCTCTCATAGCTGCGATTTCTGGTTGACGTCCAAGTGCTGAATTATCAAATCCCATTTTACCATCAAGTGCTAAGAATTCTCCATCTCCTGTTTTAACAAGTGGATTTATTTCTATCATCTCTGCATCTTTTTCCATATAAAGTTTAAATAATTTTTGTGCAAAAGAGATAATATTTTTTTGTTCATTTTTATCTGTAATACCTAAACCAAAAGCCAATTGTCTTCCATGAAAACCTTGAAAACCTATAGCTGGATCAACAGGAATAGTTACAATTTTTTCAGGTGTATTTTCAGCTACATCTTCAATATTCATTCCACCTTCAGTAGAAGCCATAATTAGAGGCATCTCTAATTTTCTATCTAAGACAACAGATAAATATAACTCTGATTGAATATCAGCACCATCTTCTATATATAGTTTTTGAACTAATTTACCTTCAGCAGTTGTCTGATGCGTCACTAAAGTCATTCCTAAAATCTCATTAGCTAATGCTTCTACTTCTTCTAAAGACTTAGCAAGTTTAACACCACCACCTAGTCCTCTTCCTCCAGCGTGAATTTGTGCTTTAACAACCCAAACAGGTCCCCCTAAAGTTTCAGCAGCTACAACTGCATCTTTAACACTTTCTACCATAATACCTTTTGGTGTTGGTACACCATATTTAGCAAAAATTTGTTTTGCTTGATACTCATGAATATTCATATAGACTCCTTTTTTTACAATAAGTTCCTTTATTATATGCCTATAAGAGATAATACTCGATTAATACTATTATCAAAAATGGTAAATTAGATGATGTGGTAAATTTTTACACAGTTAAAAAAAGAAGAAGCTAAAAAGTGAGAAGAGAGAAGTAAAAGAGTGGGTAATTTCTTCCCACTCTAAAAGTATGTAGTTAGTTTTTTACTTCATACTCTGCTCTACCCATTTGATAGAGGTCATTTCCATGTGTATCATTGATAACAGTTACAGGAAAATCTTTTACAGTAATTTTACGTACAGCTTCAGGTCCTAATTCTGGATAAGCAATCACTTCTGCTGATGTAATTTTCTTACCAAGTAATGCACCTGCACCACCTGTTGCACCAAAATAGATACCATCATACTCAACACAAGCATCTTTTACCGCTTGATTTCTTTTTCCTTTACCTATCATTCCTTTTGAACCATTTTTCAACATAGTAGGTGAAAAAGAGTCCATTCTGTAAGAAGTAGTAGGTCCTGCACTCCCAATAGGATCACCAGGTTTTGGAGGTGTTGGTCCAACAAAATAGATAATAGAACCCTCTAAATCAAATGGAAGCTCTTCACCTTTTGCAATAAGATCTGTAAGTCTTTTATGGGCTGCATCTCTTGCTGTAAAAATAGTACCGTTCAGTAACACAGTATCTCCAGCTTTAAGCTTTTTTGTATCTTCACTGCTTAATGGAGTAGTTAACGTATAATTTGCCATTTTATCTCCTTATATTGTGATATGTGTATGTCTTGAAGAGTGACACTGAACATTTACTGAAACAGGTAACGAAGCGATATGACAAGGATTAGACTCTATATGTACAGCCAATGCTGTTTTAGTTCCACCCATACCCATAGCACCAATACCAAGATTATTGATAAGTGTCATCATCTCTGCTTCCATCTCAGCCATTTCTGGATTAGGATGTACAGAACCGATATCTCTAAAGAGTGCATGCTTAGAAGAGATACACGCTTTTTCAAACGTACCACCGATACCTACACCTACAGTTATAGGAGGACAAGGATTTCCACCTGCATCAGAGATAACCTCTTTTACATAGTTCATAATACCCTCTTTACCTGCAGCAGGAGGGAATACTCTTGCTCTACTTACATTTTCTGAACCACCACCTTTAGCAGCATATTCAATATCTATTTTATCTCCTGCAACAATATCAAAGTGAATGATAGCGGGTAAGTTATACCCTAGAGTATCTTTAAGATTTGCACGAGAAAAAGGTTCACAAGTTGATGCTCTAAGATAGGCATCTGTGTATCCTTGCTCTGTACCTTTATTGATGGCATCTCTAAGTAGTCCACCTTTAATCTTAACCTCATCACCTACATTAACAAAAAAGACTGCTAAACCTGTATCTTGACAGAGTGGTCTTTTTTCATTTTTTGCGATATTTGCATTTTCAAGTATTTGACGAATAACCTCTTTACTTACAGGTGAAGCTTCATTATTCATCGCTTCTTCTAATGCCTCATAAGTATCTTTAGGCAAATCAGTACCACAGTGAACAATAATATCTCTTACTGCTTTGACAACTACGTCAAATTCAATTTCTCTCATTAAAATATCTCCTAAGTGTATAATATAAATTATTCTACAATGTGCTTAATTAAAAGTGTATAAATGTATATGAAATTAGAGGGAGGCTTGAGGAAACCTCAAGCCTATGGGAAGTATGGTAATTTATTTGTCAAAAAATCCACTATCTGTTAAAATAGCTATGTTCTCTTTAATAGACTCAACAGCTTTAGAAAACTTTGCTTTTGTCTCATCATCAAGATCTAACTCTATGATTTTTTCAATACCATTTGCACCAATAACACACGGTACACCTACAGCAACATCATCATAACCATATTCACCACTTAATATTGCACAACTAGGTATGACTTTCTCTTCATCACTTAGAATAGCTTCAACCATAATAGAGATAGCACGTCCAGGAGCAAAAAATGCTGAAGTTTTAAGATACTTAACTATCTCTGCCCCACCATCTTTTGTTTTGGCAATAATATCTTGCATATCTTCTTTTGAGACTATCTGATCTAGTGGAACTCCACCTACATTGGTAATCTCTGGATAAGGTATCATATTTTCACCATGTTCACCAATAACCATCGGTTTAATCTGTGATGCACCAAAACCTGTTTTTCTTCTAATCTGATATGCCATTCTTGAAGCATCTAATGCCCCACCCATACCAATAATTCTATTTTTATCCCAACCTGTCACTTTGTGTACAACATAAGTCATAACATCAAGTGGGTTAGAGACACAAAGAATAATAGCATTAGGTGAATACTTCTTAATGTGTCCTGTAACTTCTTTTACAATACCTGCATTAATATTGAGTAAATCTGCTCTAGTCATATCTTTTTTTCTAGGTACACCTGCGGTAATAACTACTACATCACAATCTTTAATATCTTCAGGCTTTACCGCTGCTTCAACCACTGTACCTCTGGGAGAGTAGTTTGTTGCTTGAGCGATATCTATAGCTTTACCTATCGCTACTTCTGGGAAAATATCATAAAGTAATATTCTATGACATGTTCCTGTAAATGCTAAACTATATGCTGCTGCTGCACCAACTGCTCCTGCTCCTATTATTGCTACTTTTTTTCCTGTCATACTTTCTCCAAATATTGATTTTTTTACTTAACTTCTAATCCAAAAGTAAAGCCACTCTTAACCTTCTCTATCAACTCAGGCATAATATCTTGATACTCACCTACAATTCCAAAATCTGAATTTGCAAATATAGTCTCTTTTGCATTACTGTTAATAGCAATAATTGTTTCTGATTCTTTCATTCCTGCAATATGCTGAACTGCCCCAGAAATACCTACGGCTATATAGACTTTTGGTCTTACAGTTTTTCCTGTTTGTCCTATCTGTCTTGCATACTCAGAAACACCTTCATCAACCATAACACGTGTTGCAGCCCATTCAGCATTTATACCTTGTGCTTTAAGTGCTTCTGCTAACTCTTTAACCATCTGCATACCATCACTTGTAGTACCTCTACCGCCTGCAATAATAACATCAGCTTCAAACAGACCTTGCATACCACCTTCACCAATAACCGTTTCAATAATCTCAGTGGCAAATTCAGACTCATCTAAAATAGGTGTAAATGCTGTGATTTTTCCTTCTTTACTCTCATCTCTTACTGGAACCTCAAAAGTTCCTGCTCTTGCTGTTGAAATTTGAGGACAGACAAAACCAATAATTGTTGCCAATTTAGATTCACCATACGTAGGTCTTCTTGACTCTAAGATAGGAGCATAAATCACTTGCTCTTTCGTCTCTTTATTTCTATGCTTATGCTCACCTATAATAAGTTGCGTACAATCAGCGGTTACACCTGAACCTCTTTTAACACCAATTCTTGGAGCCAATTCACGTCCAGCAGTTGTCGCTGCAAAAAGTGCAATCTCAGGATTTTTCTCTGCTATAACTTGTGAAAAGATTTCAGAGAATGGTAAAATACGATACTCTTCAAGTCTATCATCATCAATAACAATAACCTCATCAGCACCATGAGCAATAAGCTCTTTTGCCAATTCACCTACATTTTTACCAATAATAACTGTAGTTACGGTAGTTCCATCTTCAAGAGAGTTTGCAAGATCTCTAGCAGGAGTTAGTAACTCTAAAGATGGTCTTGAAATTTCACCTTTTACCACTTCTGCCCATGTTAAGATACCTGAAGCACCATTTCTAAAGTCAATACGTCTAAGTGTATCATCTACTTTTTTAGCTTTTTTGGCTTTCTTCTCTTTTACTTCAAGGGTGTTTTTCCCCTCTTTCATTTGAGCTAATAATGACTCTACTAACTCAACCTCATTATGTCCTTCTGCCATTTTTGCAGGGGCTCTTTCACTCTTAATGGTTGCTACTTTAGAGACAATAGTAGGACTTCCTCCCTCGCCTGGTACACCAATACCAATGAAGTCTGTGGTTAATGATACATCATCAATACTAAATATTTTAATCTCTGCTTTTCTTGCTTTTACTGCACCACTTAATGTTGATCTTCTTGGATCTATACCTGTTGGAGTAAAACTCATTGCACAAGGTAGAGGAAGGCTCATCATCTGGTAACCACCTTCGATGATTCTTTTTGCATGTACACGCCCATCTATAAACTCAGCTGTCTCTATAAAAGTTCCTTGTGGGATACCCATAAACTCAGCGACTTGTGAAGGTACGTGTGCTGTATCACCATCTGATGTTTGACGACCAGCAACGATGATATAATCTTCATCTTTGCCTTTTCCAAAATCTAAATGCTTTAACATATGAGAGATAGCTAAACCTGTGGCATACGTATCTGACCCACCGAGTTTTCTATCACTTAAAAGATATGCTTCATCATACCCCATTGCTAAAGCATTCTCTAATGATGTTGTAAACGAGGGAGGTCCCATAGAACATACGATAAGTTTTGCATCAGGATACTCACTCTTAATCTGAAGCCCTGCTTCTAAACCATATTGACAGTCAATATTGATAATTGATTTTGCTTTTGTTCTATCCATTAAACCATCATCACCCATTCTCATCTCAGATGGTAATGGGACTTGTTTCATTAAACTAATTATTGTCATACTATATTCTCCTCCTGCTTACATATTTGTGTATTCTGGACCATCTCCACCATAAGGTGTAGTCCAAGTTATTCCACCATTTGGTGATTTGATGTCACAAGTTTTACAGTGTACACAATTCTCTGCATGGAGTCTTAATGATTTATCACCGCTATTTCTATCTATATGAAGTTCATACACTTCAGCAGGACAAGCAGCAGCTACAGTTAAACCATACTCTTCTATATTTGATGATTGAAACTGTGCTTTATTGTTAATTACAAGGTGAATAGGCTGATGTTCATCATGCATAGCTTTAGAGTGATAAACCCCTGTTACTTTATCAAAAGTGAGTTTTTTATCCCACTCTAATTTACCTGCAAATCGTTCTTTGAACGGCACACCTTTATAGTCACTAAGCTTTTGCGTCTCGTCAGCATCGGCAATAGTTTTAGGTACAAATAGACAAGTTCCACCTGTAACTAATTGAACACCCATTTTAAGTCCACCAAGCACCATACCATCATTCATGACAGCTCTCATATTTCTAATAGGGTACATCTCTTTATAGATAAAACTATTCTTGACTCTCTCTTCATATTCTGAAAGCGTTTTCTTACTTGTGTCACCTTTTTCAAAAGCACTCATAGCAGTTCTAGCTGCACAAATACCTGAACGCACAGCTAAGTGAACCCCTTTAAGTCTAGCTGTACTCAAAAACCCTGCACTATCTCCAACTATCATAAGATTATCTTCATAATATTTAGGAATAGAGTTCCATCCACCCTCGGGAAGTGTTTTTCCACCAAACTCAAGCAGACTACCACCATCTAAAAATTTAGAAACATAAGGGTGTGTTTTCCAAATCTGCATCGCTGCATGTGTGTCAAAACTAGGATCTGCATAATCAAGACCTACGACAAGACCTAGTGCTACTCTGTTATCTGTTAATCCATAGATAAATCCACCGCCAAACTCAGACTTATCTTGAAGTGGATAACCAAAAGTATGGTAAACAGCACCCACTTCTATGTTACCCTCAGGTACTTTCCAAATCTCTTTTACTCCTAAAGAGTAAATCTGTGGATTTTTACCTGAATCAAGAGTAAATCTCTCAGTTACTTTTTTGGTAAGACTTCCTCTTGTACCCTCTGCTAAAATAGTAATACCTGCTTCTACTACTGTACCAGCTTGAAAGTTTTTAAGTTTTTTTCCATTATGATCTATACCAGTGTCTTTAGTTTTTACACCAACGATTTTACCATCTTCGTTATAAAGCATATCATCTACAGAAAATCCAGTATATATCTCTACACCCTTCTTTTCAGCAAGCTCTGCTAAGTATCTACATACCTGTGCAAGAGAAGCAATATAGTTACCTTCATTATTCATATAAGGTGGGTGAAATGGTAATTCTATTTCTCCATTTTCATTCAACTTCACTGTTACATCTGTTGATACTTTAGAATCAAAGGGAACACCATCAAACTCCTCTTGTGTCAATAAGTCTTTAAATACTTTAGGTCTTATCACCGCCCCTGAAAGTATGTGTGAACCAATTGAGCTTCCCTTCTCAATAAGCATTATTCTTTTCTCTTCACCTTTTTGTTTTAAGCTGTTAGCTAGTTCTATAGCTGTTGCTAATCCAGCGGGTCCACCACCAACGATCAGCACATCAGTTAAAATAACATCACAATTACTCATTAAACACTCCCTTATTTATTAATCACTTGAACCTATATTTTACATACCCTTAGGTTAATATCTTAATGAGTATTTTAAATTAAAACAATCAAAATTCTAAATCAAGCATTAATAAACATAACACTTTTTAAGTTATAATTCAAATAAGTAGAAGTTTTAGTTGTCTAATGACGATATATGTGAGAATTTGTAACAGTATTTATTACTACTTTTATAAAGAAAGTAGTAAAAGGAATCAATCCTTTTACTAGAAGATTTTACTTATCAAAAAAATTCATCTCTTCAAGTATATCTACCATCTCTTGTACAGAAGCAACAGAGTTTTTAAACCTAGTTTGTTGTAATGGTTTAAGTGTCATAGGAATCACTTTTTCAGCACCCCCCGCACCTATCATAACAGGTACACCAGAGACGATACCTGTATACCCATAATCATCTTGTAACATAATAGCACAAGAGTGTATTTGGTTAGTATCTTGCAAAATAGCTTCTACTATTACTGTTGTTGACTTTGCAGGTGCATAGTATGCTGAACCATCACCTAAAAGATTAACTATCTCAGCTCCACCATTTCTTGTTTTTCTAACGATTTCACCTATCTCTTCTGAATCAAGTAAATCATCTATAGGTACACCTGCAACTGTAGTAAACTTAGGTAGAGGTACCATAGTATCACCATGCCCACCCATTACTGTAGCACGAATCTGACCTGCACCATACTCAAGTTTTTCATAAATAAAGTGAGCCATTCTCGCCGCATCTAAGATACCTGCCATTCCAAGTACTCTCTCTCTAGGAAAACCTGTCTCTTTAAGTACAACATAAGTCATAACATCTAAAGGATTAGAGACGACCACAACTATAGCATCAGGAGCATGCTCCTTAATCTGTCTTGCATAGTTTTTTACAATCTCTGCATTTTTTATTAATAAGTCATCTCTACTCATCCCTGGTGTACGTGGAGCACCAGCAGTAATAACAACAATATCAGAATCAGCCATATCTTCAGGACCTTTAGCAGCTTTAACAATAGTGTGTTGTCTTGCTGCATTAGCAGCTTGAGACATATCAAGTGCTTTACCTTTAGCTACATTATAGTTTCTACCCATAAATACTATATTATGACATGAACCATTCATTGAGAGTATAAATGCTACTGTAGAACCAAAGTTACCAGTACCAATAACCGTTACTTTTTTACCTTTTGCCATTTTTATTCCTTCATACACAAAAATTACTTGTTCATTATGTTTTCAATATAGAGCTTGCTGATATATATGTAACGATATATATTAGCAAACACAGTTTGAAAACAAAAAAATTCCCAAGAATGATAGAGTATATCGAGGCAATATAACAAAATAGGGACTATTGAAATAAAAATTGCTTTATTTTTGATGTGTGAGAAGAGTTGAAACAGTTTTTATGTGAGATGGGGATATTTTAAAAGGTGTTAAAGGAAAAGAGAGAGATGAAGAAATCTATTTTAAGATTTAAAATAGAAAGAAATCCACCCCAAAAGGGGTGAAATAATATTAGTGAATACTATATAGCATCAATAATAGCGTTAAGTGTAGCCGAAGGTCTCATTGCCTTCTCTGCTAACTCTTCATTAGGGTTAAAGTAACCACCGATGTCTTGAGCTTTACCTTCTACTGCAAGAAGTTCAGCAATAATAGTTGCTTCTTTCTCTTTAAGTTCAGCAGCAACTGGTGCAAATTTAGCAGCTAGTTCTGCGTTTGCTCCGTTTGCTAGTGCATCTGCCCAGTACTGAGCTACAAAGAAGTGAGACGCTTTATTGTCAGGCTCTCCACATTTTCTTGAAGGTGCTTTGTTGTTGTCAAGGTAACCATCATTTGCAACATCAAGTGCCGCTGTAAGGGCCGCTAGTTTTTCGTCTTTATGTTTGTTACCGATAAATCTTAATGACTCAGCAAGTGCCAAGAACTCACCTAGTGAATCCCATCTTAAGTGACCCTCTTTTAAAAATTGTTCAACATGCTTAGGAGCTGATCCACCTGCACCAGTTTCATACAATCCACCACCAGCCAGAAGAGGAACAATAGAAAGCATTTTAGCAGATGTTCCAAGCTCTAAGATTGGGTACATGTCTGTAAGGTGATCTCTAAGAACGTTACCAGTAACAGCGATAGTATTTAAACCTTCTCTGATTCTTTTATTAGTAAATCTTGTAGCATTAGTCACATTCATAAATTGAATATCTAGTCCATCTGTATCTAAATCAGCTAAGTAAGTTTTTGCTTTTTTAATCATTTCAGCATCGTGAGCTCTATTTTCATCTAACCAGAAGATAACTGGAACTTGCTCAATTTGACCACGCTCTACTGCTAATCTTATCCAGTCTTTAATAGGGATGTCTTTTGCACGTGACATTCTCCAGATATCTCCAGCTTCACACTCAAAACTCATAAGAACTGTACCATCTTCAGCAGTAACTGTAACAGTTCCAGCTTCAGCAAGTTCAAATGTAGTTGGGTGAGAACCATACTCTTCTGCTTTTTGAGCCATAAGACCAACATTTGCCATTGAACCCATTGTTGTAACATCGTATTGACCATTTGCAACACAATCAGCTACCATTTCAGCATGGAACATAGCGTAAGTAGAGTCAGGAACTACAGCAACACACTCTTTAGCATCACCATTTCTGTTCCACTGTTTACCACCTTCTCTTACAACAACTGGCATAGAAGCATCGATGATTACATCGTTAGAAGCATTAAAGTTTGTTGTTCCTTTGTCAGAATCAACCATTGCGATTTCTGGGTTATCAGACTCAACAATTGCTTGGAATGCTGCTTTGATTTCAGCTTCTAAAGCGTGACCAGCAATTTTATTTTCTAAATCAGACATACCTTGGTTAGGGTTAACATTTAACTCTGCAAATGTATCTGCATATTTTTCAAATACTGGAGCAAAGAATACTGTAAATGCGTGACCAAACATAATAGGGTCAGAGATTTTCATCATAGTTGCTTTAAGGTGGATTGACCATAAAACATTATTTGCTTTTGCATCTTCTATTGTTTCAGCAATGAAAGTTTTAAGTTTAGCAACAGACATAAATGTACCATCTAAAACTTCTTTATCCATAGCGTCAATAGTTGCTAATTCTGAACCATTAAGAGCAATAGTTACTTTTTGAGCTTTGTCCATAGTAACTGATTTTTCGTTTCCGTAAAAATCTCCGTTACCTTCCATATGTGCTACATAAGATTTTGCATTTTCTGGGAATGCTTTAAGTCTATGTGGGTGGTTTTGTGCAAATTTCTTAACAGCTTTTGCTGCTCTTCTGTCTGAGTTACCTTCTCTTAGCACTGGGTTAACTGCTGAACCTAAACACGTGTTGTATTTTGCTCTAATTGCTTCTTCTTCAGGAGAAGCTGGATTTTCAGGGAAATCAGGAATTTTATGACCTTGACCTTGAAGCTCAGCAATACAATCTTTTAACTGACCAACAGACGCAGAGATATTTGGAAGTTTAATGATGTTTCCATCTGCTTCAAGAACAACTTCTCCTAGTTTACTTAACTCATCTTCTGCAAGACCCATTGCAGAAAGTACTCTTCCTGCTAATGAAATATCAGAAGTAACAACAGAAACACCTGCTGCCTGAGTAAATGCGTTTACGATTGGTAGTAGTGAATAGGTTGCTAAAGCTGGTGCTTCATCAATTTTTGACCATATGATCTTTGGTAATTTTGACATTAATGTTCCTTAGTTTTTTGATTATTAATACTTAAAGTGTAACACTTTTTGATGCTGATGCTATTTAAACACTAGGTTAGTGAAAAATTATATTATTTATTTGTTTCTATACTACACAATAATATAGCACTAAAAGAGATATGGCATACTATATATACCCATCTATACGCTTTTAGTCTCTAATTTTCAATTCACTATCTATGAGGATTTTTTGGAAAGGTTCTTCTAATGTAGGGTCAATCATCAAAGCAGTAGAGTAAACACCACTTTGTAACGTACTTGTAGAGATAACACTTGAAGAGATAATCTCTTTTTGTAGTGTATCTATATGTACTATGTGCGAATAACTTTCACCTTCTATCTTTTTATTTCTTTCATAAGATGCTGATGTGGTTAATGCTTGATTGGATAAGAGTACATCATAGATATAGAGTTTGGGATTTAAAGGGTTTTTGATACCTATTTTAAAAGGGTTACCATTTGGTTTAGAACCTAATGCATAGATATCTCCTCCAAAGTTGATTAACGCAGAGGTAATTTTAGCCTTTTTGACTATTTTTATAGCATTATCTACTGCATACTCTTTGATAAACCCACCCAAGTCTATCTGAGTGTAGGGGTTACTAAAGTGCAGTTTGTCTTTTTTTACCTCAAAATGGTCACAACCTACATACGAACTGAGTACGCTTTTACGCTCTTCTACCTCTTGAACACTCTGTAGATTCATACTCTCTTTTAATGTTCCCATAGTGACATCAAAAATACCTTTAGTCTGTTTGTAAAAATACTTTGCTTGTTTCAATATCTCTTTAGTCTGATAATCTACAGTTGATATTTCTCGTCTATTTAATGCCCAGAGGTAAGAGTTTTTGTCAAAAAAATTATATTTACTCTCTAACTTTTTAGAAGCATCTAAAATAGAAGCAGCAACTTTTCTAGCTTTTTCTTGTGAAGCACAATAGAGATGCACTTCACAAGGTGTCGTCATAACAGTAAATTTAAATACATATTGTTTAGAATTTATATTTCATTCCTAATGTCAATATCGTTGCTGAGAGTTCAGTAACGGTAGAGGTATCATAATACTCTGCTCCGATATTATAACTAAATGTATCGTTTTGTTTAAAGTCTATATTTACTTTATAGGTAAAGGCATCAAAATCACTTAAACGTTCATCACTAGATGCATACTTTTCATCAGTAAAATAATCTATCTCTTCATGGTAAAATTCTGCTTGACTCTGTGTATAGTAGCGTAACCCTACTCCTAGTGTAAATTGTTCTGTTAACTTTATATATATATCATTGTCTATCGTATGTGACATAATATCCCAATCATCAGCATAGAGTCTATACGCTCCAATATATGAGATATTTTCTGTAAGCATTTTATTGTACTTTAGTGTAAAACCATACATCAATCTATTGTCAGGTCTATTTTCAACATCTAGTATCGCATCTTGTGTTGGGTAATCTCTTACAATACGCCCATGAGGATTGGTTAAATATCCATCATCAGAACCAATAAATGCAGCAACCTTTACAGAAGAGTCTTTAGTAAGTACTTGTGTAATACCCCCTTGCAGATAATAATTCATTGAGTCCTCAGTATGACTCGCTCCACTATCTCCATCATAAGCACTCGCACCTGTATCTCCATCATAGACTAAGATTTCATTATAGGCTATAGAGAGACCTACATTAACTGCTGTATTATGTGTAGCATCTAAGTAGTGCATATACTCCACTGAACCCGTAAGGGATTGATAATCTTCTTCTCTTGAAAAATCTATTCCTGTGTAGAGTTCATCTCTATTTTCAAATCGTGTAGTTAAAAGAAGTGAAGCTGCGGTTCTATCATCCTCAAAATCTTGCAATCCTTTAAATAAATCCCCATCTTCATTGGTCATATAACTCGGTGTTGCACCACTCA
This sequence comes from Sulfurovum sp., assembly GCA_027068435.1. Taxonomy (GTDB): domain Bacteria; phylum Campylobacterota; class Campylobacteria; order Campylobacterales; family Sulfurovaceae; genus Sulfurovum. The sequence goes on along the minus strand of JAMOTA010000041.1, from coordinate 7,196 downwards.
CACCATCGTACATGATACTTGCTTTTAAATTGTAATCTGCATTAAAATCATAACTTACCGATAGCATAGGTGCAGTAACCGTTACCCTATCATCACTCTCATCATACTGTAAATACTCTACGCTTACGTAATTCTCCGCATGAAGGAATGAGCTAGTTAAGATAGCTGCTGTTATAGTAGAAAGATATATCGTTTTTTTTAATTGCATCCGCAACCTCCTCCAGATACACCATACCCACCACGTGAAGCTTCTTTAGAGAAATAGATATGTTGCTCGAATTTTTTCACTTCAGGATGAAGCCCCTCAAATTGCATAATGTCTTTAGCCAAGACCTCTTTTTCCCAAGGTTTTACCTCTTCTATACCTGTACACCCTACCATAAGTATGGATGCACATACGAACCATAAAAATGCTTTCATTATAATCCCTTCACCTCTTCTTTTATAACTTTATCTATCTCTTTTACTGCACCGATATGAGAAGCTAATATTTTGGAATTTTTAACATAAAAAAGTGCAGGAATCCCCATAGGATCAAACAGAGAGATGAGTTTATTATCGGTATCATATATAACAGAAAATGAGACTTTGGATTTTGTAACAAAAGCTTTTCCTTTAGCCTCATCTTTATCTACATTGATACCTATCACTTCAACCACATTTTCATTGTGAATTTTGGAGATAAGAGGTAACTCTTTTTTACAAGAGCGACACCATGAGGCAAAAAAGTCTATAAGGTATAACTTATCTTTTTTTAAGTGCAACTTTTTAACTATACTTTTGTCTATAACATCTCCTACACTGTAAGCCATGAGTGAGCCTGTAAACAAAACTAGTATAAGTAGTAATTTTTTCATCTATTAACGCCTTTGTATTAAGATAGTAGAAATCTTAACATATAAGTATTAATGATTTGTGAACGTAAATTATACTACTACTTAGAGTTAACAATATATTCTGCTGGAAAACCTACGGGGATAGGGATATGTAGTTTTGTAAGTATTTTCTCTTCTACTTTATGTAAGGTATAAGGGACATAGAGAAACCTTGCAGCTATCTTTTTATCTATTTGGCTTCGCTCCTCTAAATGTACACGGATACTGTTTGGTACTTCTTTTGAAAAATTGTCAGGTATCAGTGTATCTACTACCATAACCATAATCTCTATATTATCTTTAGCTATACACCCTTTAACAGTTTCCCCTAAAGACTCATAACATTCATTACTATCTTTGATACTGTTTTCAATGGTATCGATATTCCCATTTTCATTTAGTACCATAGCAAAAGGCTGAAATTTTTGTCTTTTTTCTAACTGCTCTTGAGCATAATAGATAGCTTTTTCTAAAATTTCCATAGCTTTATCATCATGATTATTTGACATTTTTATCCTTTTTATTTTATGGTAATACGGTTACGTTTCTACAGATAAACTCTCTTCTAAGTACACACCTAACTGCTTCGCTTCTTCTATGAGTAACGCACTCACTTTTAGTTTACTCTCAATAATAACATCTGCCAATTTAGACTTAATATGTAACTCCAAAGGGTGTTTCCCTGGGTACTCCTCCACTAAAGCTTTAAAATCTCTTATAATTTTTGTTTGCGTATCAAGATTGATAGAAAATATTAAGCTAGGTTGTATTACCTCAGGAACAATCTTCTCCTCTTTTTGTACTTTTACTTTGGTTTTCTTTGCATCTTTAATAGATGAAATTTTTAAAATATTCATACGCGTAAAATCACCATCTTTTGTAATCTTTACTTTAAAGGCTATGGGTTTACTAAGGTCAAACTCTTCATCAAGTTCTTTCAGACGGTTTTCAAAGAGCATCAACTCTATATTTCCATGTAAATCCATAATATTGGCTATACCAAATTTATTCCCTTTTTTAGAAATTTTCTCAGTAATTCCCTCTATCTTGCCTATGAACATCGCTTGAGAGCCATCTGCTAAATCATCTATTTCAGAACTAAGTGTGTAGTTAATCTCATCGAGTGTTTCACGATATTTATCTAAAGGGTGACCTGAAACATAAAAGCCTAAAGACTCTTTTTCCATCTCTAAGATTTCCATATCTTCAAACTCATCCATAGGTGTCAGTTCAATAGTCACAGAGGTCATTTCAGCATCATCACCCCAAAGAGAGTTTAGTGCTTGTTTCTTCGCTTCTCCAGCTTTTTTAGCCATATCTATAATATCTTCTAACTGTGTGAGCATCGCTTGTCTACTGTACCCAAAACTGTCAAATGCCCCTGCTTTGATAAGTGCTTCTATGACTCTTTTGTTCACTTTACTTGAATCAATACGTGAAACAAAATCAGATAAATCTTTAAACTCTACATCTCCTCTAGCCTCTAACATGGTATTGATAGCAATATCCCCTGCACCTTTCAATGCACCCATACCAAACATAACTACCTCTTCACCATCGATATTACGTGCTTCAAATACCAATCCAGATTTATTAATATCTGGTGGAAGAAGTTTCATACCCATATGTTTTACTTCATCTACATACCGTACCACTTTGTCGGTATTATTTTTTTCTAGTGTCAAGATAGCTGCCATAAACTCTGTAGGGTAGTAGTATTTCAAATATGAAGTATAGAAGGTTATCATCGCGTATGCTGCAGAGTGAGACTTATTAAACCCATACCCCGCAAACTTTAAAATAAGGTCAAATAACGCACCTGATGTTCCCTTATCAAAACCATTTTTCACAGCTCCCTCTACAAACTCCTCTTTGAGTTTATCAAGTAACTCTTGGTCTTTTTTACCCATACCACGACGTACCAAGTCTGCCCCACCTAGACTAAAACCACCAATAGTCTGAACAATCTGCATAACCTGTTCTTGATAGACAATAACCCCATAGGTGGGTTTCAGTATCTCTTCAAGTTCTGGGAACATATAGGTAATCTCAGCACGTCCATGTTTACGCTCTACAAAGTCATCTAGCATCCCAGACTCCATAGGTCCTGGACGATACAGAGCGAGCATCGCAATAACATCTTCAAAACCATCTGGTTTAAGTTTTTTAGCAAGCTCTTGCATCCCTGCTGACTCTATCTGAAAGAGTCCAAGTGTCTCACCTGTGCCTATGTAGTTATAGACCTCTTTATCTTCAATGTTCTCTTCCACAAAGTTAATACGTTTACCGTATCTTCTCTCCACTAACTGTAACGCCTCTTCTATAACTGTAAGTGTTTTAAGTCCAAGAAAGTCAAACTTAATAAGATCCACATCTTCCACATACTTACCAGAGTATTGTGTTGCTAGGGTATCAAGCCCTGTAGGCTTAAAAAGTGGTGTTTTTTGCCAAAGTGGTTCATTGGAGATAACTACCCCTGCGGCATGTGTTCCTGCGTTTCGGTTAAGCCCCTCTAAGGCTAAAGCATACTCCCAAGTACGTTTTGCTTGTGAGTCACGCTCTAAAAGCTCTTTAATCTTAGGCTCTTTCTCATAAGAGTTTTTAAGGTCTATGCCCAGCTCATCAGGTATAAGCTTCGCCATAGCATCTGCTTTAGAGTACGGCATATCTAGTACACGTGCCACATCACGTATCACCCCTTTTGCCAACAGCTTACCAAAAGTAATAATCTGTGCCACATTCACACGACCATACTTCTCTACAACATAGTCAAGTATCTCTTGACGACGAGCTTGACAGAAATCCATATCGATATCTGGCATGGAGATACGTTCAGGGTTCAAGAAACGCTCAAACAGTAGTCCATAAGGCATCGGGTCTATATCGGTAATCTCAAGAGAGTATGCCACCAGTGACCCAGCAGCAGAACCACGCCCTGGTCCTACAGGAATACCCATCTGCTTTGCAGCATCTACAAAGTCCCAAACGATAAGCATATAACCAGGAAACTTCATAGAGTTTATAATATCCATCTCTACTTTTAGTCTATCTCTGTACTCTTGATGCTTCTCTTTAGGAACTATTTTTAGACGCTTTTCAAGCCCTCTTTTAGACTCCTCTTCAAACAGTACAATATCATTTTCAAGAGAGTACTCAATAGTAGGTTCAGGCATAACAATACCTGACTCTTCTGCTCTTTGTCTTGCAAACTTAAAGTTAGGAGGTGTAGGGTCACCTAGCTTAATCTCAAGGTTACATTTATCGGCTATCTCTTGTGTTGCTTCTAACGCTTCTGGTATGTCAGCAAACAGCTCTGCCATCTGCTGAGGACTCTTTACATAAAACTCATGTACAGAGTGACGCAGACGTTTAGGGTCATCATAGAGTTTATTCATCGCGATACACATAAACGCCTCATGAGCATCTGCATCTTTTTGTATAGTGTAGTGTGTATCATTGGTAGCAACTATCTTAATATCTGTCTCTTGAGAAATCTGTATAATCTGCTTGTCTATGCGGTGTTGGTCACCTATACCGTGACGCATCATCTCTAAGTAGAAATCATCACCAAATAACTCTTTGTACTTTAACGCTACCTTTTTAGCTTCATCATACCCTTTAGCTCCGTTTTTAACATTTCTATCAGAAAGATTTAAATGCCAATTCACTTCACCTTGTAAACAAGCAGAAGAGCAGATAAGCCCCTCACTATTCTCTTTTAACAAGTCCCAGTTTATACGTGGGTAGTAGTAAAATCCTTTGATATATGCTTGAGAACTTAAAAACATCAAATTCTTATATCCTACATCATTTTTAGCATACAAACAGAGGTGAAAACGCTGACGTACAGACTTGTCCCCTAGCTCCTCTTGGTTATGCACATACGCTTCCATCCCAATAATAGGCTTTATACCCTCTTTACGCATGGTATTGTAAAAGTCTATCGTTCCAAACATGTTACCATGGTCTGTCATAGCCACAGACGTCATCCCCTGCTCTTTTACCTTTTTAGCTAGTGCTTTTATCTTGTTTGCACCATCTAATAGTGAGTACTCTGTGTGGAGATGAAGGTGTGTAAATTGTGGGATATTTTTTGGTTCTTCAGACATAGCTTACCTTTTAATATTAAGGATTTAATATAGCAAAGATTACGTGAAATTGGGGTTAAACTAATACAAAAAACCAAACAACCACAAAGGTATTTTATTCCCAAACCCCACTTCTATGTCATCAGCTACTACAAAAGAGTTCTCTATATCTTTAATCTGTTTAAAACTTTTATTTTTTCCACCTATTTCAAAAGTGTATTTACTATCTATCAAAAAATCACCCTCTTTAGAAGCTAAAATTTGTTCATCTAAAAAATGATTATTTTTATGTAAAGCAAAATAATTTTGAAGTTGATTTATAAAAAACCCCTCTCTTATTGTTCCTATCTCTATATTAGAACAATACGCATAGTTAAGGTTGGTATTGGCAAGATATATTTTTGCTGGTTTAGAAAAGATATTATCACCTTTTGACTTATGATGTAATATATTAAATATTTTTCCTCGCTCTAAATAATAGATATACTGATAGAGTGTATTTCTATTTATCCCTATTTTAGTAGCTAATTTTGAGATATTAAGCTCATACGGTTTAGAAGAGCAGATAAGTACTACAAGCTGTTTAAGCTTTATAGCAAACTTAGGCTCGATGTTAAAGATATATGATAAATCATGCTCTATGGTAGTACTAATAGTTTCATTGACACGTATCAAAAAGCTCTCTTTTTGCGTCTCAAAATAAAATGGATAATACCCATACTCCAAATACTCTTTCCAAAAAGCAAATGGTTTAAACTTACTACTAAGTTCTGAAGCTATTTGCGTATGGTTATCTACTATTTCGGTTAAAGAAAAAGTCTCAAATTTTTCTCCTATTTTTAACTCCAAAAACTCTCTAAAACTAAGCCCTCCAAACCTATACATTAAAGCTCTTCTACTTAAGTCTGCTTTTGCGTGTTCTAACTTTATAGCATTACTTCCACTAAAGATAACTTGAAGTTCAAACATATCATATATCATCTTTAAATGTCTCTCAAAATGAGGGATTTGATGTATCTCATCTATAATAAGTATTTTGCCCCCTATTTTTTCAAACTCACCTGCAAGTTCAAAAAGCTCTACAGACCCCATAAGTAAAAACTCCGCACTTACATAAAGCTTTTGCTCTAGTGGTAAATCCAACGCTTTAAGGTACTGCAACAAAAAAGTTGTCTTTCCTATACCTCTGTCTCCTATAATACCTATGAGTTTATTATCAAAATCTACTTCATTAAAAAAATATCTTTTAGTCTCAATATTTAAATTTCTAAGTAACATTAGGGAATATTGCTGTATCTGTTCAAGCATTTTAATACCTTTTTGCTTATTTGATTAAGCAAATTATAGCATATTTATACTATTCCTCTATATATTAGCCTCTTTTGAGATTTAATGGTAAATAAATATTTGAAGTGAGTTATACTCTGAAAGATAAACAATCCTGCTATGTGACCATCCTACTATATTGGACTTAATATCTTTTATTTTATACCACTTACCTTTTCTATCTAATATTTCTACTTTATTAGCATTATAGAGTCTACCTATTTCTGTAGAATTTGGTTTTTTCCGTATTCGCTTATGATGTGAATCCAAGTGATACATATATAATGAAATAAAAAATTATTTTTTCATTATTTTTTTTCTTTTACTGATTTTTTATTACACTTCTCTTTTAGCACTTTCAATAACTTTTTACACCCATTTTTCTTATTTAATATTTTTCTATATTTACTAATAATATTTTTTTTAATTAGAAGTCCTGTTTATTTGAATAGTAACTTACCAATTTTTGCATTTGCTATCTTGACATATTTTTCACTCTTTTGACGATAGTCATCCCATTGTTTTTGAAAATAATAATTAGGAATCTTTGAACCTGGAGAATATTGAGGTCCATATTTTGCATCTGGCAATGATTGAAACATCTGTCTTTTAAGGTTATCGAGTTCAAATTTCATATCAACATCAATCCTATCAATACTATTTTGTAACTGATATTCATAAGATACAATTTCTTCTTGTGACCATTTACTACTCTTTTGAAATAATTGTAAAGCTATCTACTTTTAAATAACATTATTGATCCTTATTGTATTCATTAGCTCGTATGTTCTTATTATAATGCTCCCCATTTTCTAGACCAGTAAAATAACTTTCCTTATTCCACCTCGCTACGATACTGATTGTAACAGTTTATCTCCTTTAAATCCTAAATTATTGATATAGTCAA
>JAMOTA010000040.1 GCA_027068435.1 Sulfurovum sp. | reverse complement strand
GGTTCTTTTGCCAATATAGAGTTTGTTTATCAAGAGGGGATTGTTAACATACTTGGTAGTGAGATACTGATACTCTCACTCAACAAACCACTTAAACGAAAAAAAGTAAAAAAAGCTAGTATTATACTTGATGAACTCAAACCTGGTGACTATGTGGTACATGAGAACCATGGAGTAGGTATCTTTAAAGGTATAGAAAAAAGAGAGATTTTAGGCTCTTTGAGTGAGTTTGTAGTGATGCATTATCAGAATGAAGATGCACTCCTTATACCAGTTTCTAGTCTTGAAGTTATAGACCGTTATGTAGCAGAGGGTGGGGCGTTGCCTGTACTTGACCGTATGGGGAAAGCTAGTTTTAAAAAGCTTAAAGCCAAAGTGAAAGAGAAACTTTTTGCTATAGCTTCACAGATTATTAACCTCTCTGCTCAACGTCACTTGAAAAAGGGTATTAAGTTTAAGCGAAACATGGAAGAGCATGCTATTTTTATGTCAGAAGCAGGTTTTATTCATACTGAAGACCAAGCAAAAGCAATAAACAGTATGTTAGATGATATGTCAAGTGGTCGTATGATGGATAGATTACTCTCAGCAGACGTAGGTTTTGGTAAAACTGAAGTAGCGATGAATGGGATGTTTGTTGCTGTGAAAAATGGATACCAAGCGATGATGATAGCCCCTACAACACTGCTCTCTTCACAACACTTTAAAAGTCTGCAAGAGCGTTTTGCTACTTATGATATTAAGGTGGGGAAGTTAGATAGATTCTCTACAGCAAAGGAGCGAAGAGCTACGCTCGAAGCACTTGAAGATGGTAGGTTAAATGTAGTAGTGGGTACACACGCTTTACTTAAAGCAAAATTTAAAAATTTAGCACTTGTTATCATAGATGAGGAGCATAAGTTTGGAGTCAAACAGAAAGAGGCACTGAAAGAGATAGCCATAGACGTGCATCTTCTCTCTATGTCTGCTACACCTATTCCTAGAAGTTTAAATCTTGCGATGTCAGATGTAAAAAGCTTTTCTGAAATACTCACACCACCAACAGAGCGTCAAGGGGTAAGAACTTTTGTAAAATCTTATGATGATAAAGTCATAAAAGAGGCGATACTACGTGAAATGCGTCGTGCGGGACAGATATTTTATGTTTTTAACTCCATAGCGGGGATAGAAGCGAAGAAAAAGGTACTACTAAAGATTTTACCTAAGCTTCGTATCGCTGTACTACACTCCAAAATCTCTGCTAAAGAGACAGAAGATGAGATGATGCTTTTTGAAAATGGAGAGTATGATGTCCTACTAGCTACTTCTATAGTAGAGTCAGGGATACATATGCCTCATGCCAACACTATGATAGTTGATGGAAGCGATAATTTTGGTATCGCAGATTTACATCAGCTTAGAGGGCGTGTTGGACGTGGAGGAAAAGAGGGGTACTGTTACTTTATGGTAAGTGATAAAGAGCGTTTAACTGACAATGCTAAAAGACGTTTAATCGCTTTAGAGTCACATTCAGACTTAGGAAGTGGTGCAGTACTTGCTTTTCATGACTTAGAGATACGTGGTGGAGGTAATATTATTGGGGAAGCACAGAGTGGGCATATAAAACAGATAGGATATTCACTCTACTTGCGTATGCTTGAAGATGCCATTAAGGAGCTTTCAGGACAAGACAAAGAGGTGGCACAAAACATAGATATGAAACTCTCTATAGATGCTTACCTTAATGAAGAGCTGATAGAAGAGGATAGGTTACGCTTAGAACTTTACCGTCGTCTCTCCCTTTGTGAAAGTACGGGTGAGGTGTATGAGATAGAGTCTGAAATAGCAGATCGTTTTGGTAAATTAGATACGATAACAAGACAGTTTATAGATGTGATAGTCATGAAAGTTTTAGCACGTGAAAAAGGTATATCTAAAGTCTCCTCTTATGGTGAAAATGTCTTTATAGAGTTTATAGAAGAGAGCAAAGAGAGAGTGACACTAAAGTCACCTAGTAAAGATGATGATGATATTATTGCTACAGCAATGAAATATCTAAAATAAATATAGAGCCAAATTAATGTATAGAATTTTTTATTTTATCTTTACACTATTCGTTTTTACGCTTCCTGTAACTGCCATACCTTTAGTAACATTAGATACCAAAAATACCAATATCGATAATTTTGAACTGGAATATTTTGTAGATAAAGATGAAAATATGTTATTTGATGAAGTAAGAGAAAAAAACTTTCATAGAGTAAACAGTCAAAGTAGTTTAGGTAAAAAAGCTGTTACTACATGGTTGAGGTTTAATATTGAAAATCGTACAAAAGAAGATAAAACACTTTTTTTACATAATAAAATTTCATACCTCTCTGAAGAGATGGAGGTTATTGATATAGACGATAATGGTACATATCAAAAATATAAAGTTACTTTATCTAAAGGGATAAATATGGAGATTATGCATGGCACAGATGCAATTTTTCCTTTTAAACTTAATGCTCATACTAAAAAGACAATTTACATTAAAAATAAAATGTTAGATTATCAATACTTTAATATTGCTTTGTATGATGAAGAGGCTTCAGATGAAAGAATGAAACAGACACATACCTATTATCTATTGATATTAGGTATGTTAATTGCACTTATTTTATATCATAGTATACTCTATTTTGTAACAACATATAAGGAATATCTTTATTATATTCTCTATCTGGGAAGTGCATTTTTATGGGAGATTCAACTTTCAGGAATCTTAGCTAGTGAATATCGTTTTTATTATACTCCTAATACAGAATATATATTACTTATAGTGTTGGTTATACCTATTTTTTTAGTACTATTTACGCAAAAAGTATTTAATACAAAATATAAATACTTAAGAGAAGAGAGAATCCTAAACAGTATTATATGGTTATTTATACTCAATATAATGATAGGAGTATTTGATATCTCATTGGCATTAAATATAGCTTCATATACATACACATACCTGTTTCTTGCACTTATTTTATCTACCTATTTTATCTATAGAAAAGGAAATGCTTTAGCGCTTATATTTCTTATAGGAAATGGTTTTTTCTTACTGTTTACTTTAATAAATCTTCTTTTTTTTCTGGGAATTGTTCCTTATAATTGGTTTACCTATAACTCAGCACTTATAGGTATATTAATAGAATCATTAGTACTAGCACTTGTTATTTTGTATCGTATTCGGCTGCTACAAAAGAGTGAAATAGAAAAAATAAAAATAATCGTACAAAAAGAAGAGTTAAAAAAAGCCAATGATATGCTACAAAGTAAAATAGATACAGTAGTTAAAGAGATAAAAAGTAAAGAGAAACAACTACAGCAACAGTCAAGATTGGCTCAAATGGGTGAAGCTATAAATATGATAGCCCATCAATGGTCTCAACCTTTAGGGGCAGTATCTGCTGTAGTAATGGGTATTCATTCTAAAATTGCACTAAATAAATTTAACCTTGCTAGTGTAAAAGGACAAAAGGAGTGTATTGATTATTTGGATAATAAATTATATATTATAGATGAATATGTATCTGCGATGGCAGAGACAGTAGATGATTTTAGAAACTTTTTTAAAAAACAAGATAAAACAGAATGCTTGTCTGTTAATCTAGTGGTAGAAAAAGCTTTATCAATGATAAGTATATCTTTAAATAAAAATAAAATTAAGGTGTCTTGTAAATTAAAAAGTCAAAAAGAGATATCTATTCTTAACAATGAAGTGATACATGTAATATTAAATATTTTACAAAATAGTAGTGAAGCATTTATAGATAATAAGATAAAAGAAAGAGTAATATTAATTTATACTTATGATATAAGTAATGAGGTGATTATAGCAATTAATGATAATGCAGGAGGAATACCTGAAAATATAATAGAGAAGATTTTTGATCCTTACTTTAGTACAAAGATGGATAAAAATGGAACAGGGATAGGACTATATATGTCTAAAATGATTATTGAAGAGCATCATTTAGGTAAACTTTTTGTTCAAAATAAAAATAATGGTGTTACTTTTATGTTAAAATTCCCCCTATCAAAGGAGCTGTTATCGTAGATTTTAAACTACTTTTTTCTAAAACTAAAACACTTACATTACTTTTAGTAGAAGATTATGAACCTTTACGTAATGACATGGCAGAGATGCTTGAAGATTTCTTTGCTATTGTACATGTAGCTTCTAATGGCAAAGAAGCATTTGATACGTACCAAAGTTACTTTGAAGAACATGAAAAATATTTTGATGTAGTTATTACAGATATTGAGATGCCAATAATAGATGGTATTGAATTATGTGAGTTACTCTATGGCATGAATAAAAAACAACAAATTATAGTACTCTCTGCTTATACAGAAAGAGAGTACTTGTTAAGTCTTATAAATCTAGGCGTGGCAAAATTTATAATTAAACCTGTAAAATATGATGAACTTATGGATGCTATAAATAGTATAAGTCAAAACTTACAGCCATTAGAAAAATTAAATAAAGATAAACATAGTGAATTAACTTATTTAGATGAAGCATATATCTGGAACCAAGAGTTAGGATTATTATTTTATAATGAAGTTGTAGTAGATTTAACAAAACATGAATTACTGTTACTTCAATTTTTCATAGATAAAAAAAATCAAATTAGTACCAATGCAGATATTATGGAAATGTTCTATTTAGATAATATAGATATACAAGAGAATAGTATTCGTAATTTAGTATTTAAATTGAGAAAAAAATTACCAAATAATTCGATAAAAAGTATTTATGGTATGGGATATATGTTTACTATCTTAACATAAATCCCCAAATAACGAAATAGAAAAACACCAAACAAGAGGAAGTAGCGTATAATAGGATAAAAGAAAGACAAAAGCGACACTAAAC
>JAMOTA010000039.1 GCA_027068435.1 Sulfurovum sp. | reverse complement strand
ATCTATTGGAGATGCTAGGTCTAATGTAGAATTTAAAAAGCTTTTTAGGATATTTTTAGAGTTTTCAGAACCAAACACTTTTTTGAAGGCGTAGTCTGTTTTTATGTTTAGGAATCGCATAAGAGTTTCCTTTGTTGAATTTTATGTATTATATCAAAATAATATTGATTCTGTATTCAAACTATACCCTCTTTAACCACACCTCATCATCTAACATATAAACTATCATTCCCTCTGTTTTTTTATCTGTTATTTTAGCAATAGCTTTTTTGTAATACCCTACTTGGTTTTGATGTTTAAGGGCATATTTCTTAGAGCTTTTATAGTCTATGACCAGATAGTGTTCTTTGTACTCTAAGAGTAAATCTATCTGTTTTCTCTCTCCCTCAAAACTAAGAGACTGCTCTTTTCTTAGGGTTGCACCCTCTAGTAAGCCTAAAAATGCTTCATGCTCCAAAAGTAGAAGAATACGTTGCTCTATCTGAGCCATGCTTTGAGAACTTAGCTGTTGTCCATAACGGTTTTGTAGCGAAGTCATAGCCATTTTGAGACTCTTTTTAGTAAAATCTCCTAGCATCTCTAAAGTGTAATGCAGAGCTGTTCCAAAGAGAATAGCCTCATAATCTTTCTCCTCTTCATCTTCTTGCGTTTTTATCTCTTGTGTGCCATAATTACTTATCTGTATCTCTTCTACTCTCTCTTGTGTGCTTTTAGCTTTTAAGCTCTCATCTTTTGCTTCTAAAACTCCAAGACTCAACACCTCCATACCCACTTCATCAAAAACAGAATCTTTAGGCTTTCTAATCACAATAAGCCCTTCAACAGCACGAGTTAACGCTACATAAAGTACATTTTTTCTATCTTTTAGTGCAGAGATTTTACGTGCTTGCATAATCTGCTTATACTCATCGTCAAAGTTTTCTCTTCCTTGTGTACGGTAGAGTATTTTCTCTATCGTTAAGTTATCATTGTAGTGGTAAATAAGTGCTGATTTATCGCTGTTTTTTCGTGTGAGCTTATCTAAAAGTATGACATACTCAAACTCTAAACCTTTAGAGCCATGTATCGTCATAATCTTAGCACCATGTACCGTGTTTGAAGCCACTGCTATACTAGAAGTCTCAAACTCCTCTATAAAGGTTGGTATGTCAGCATAGTTTGAAGCAAACGACAGGAGTTTCAACACATTTAAGTCTTCATCAAAGTAACCAAACTCACGTATGAGTCTATCGACTACTTGAAGAGGCGACATAAAAAGGGAGAACCATGAAACGTCTATATCTTCCAAAGAGACATTTACCCTTAAGAGCAGTGCATGAGCGTCTATCTTCTCCCCATAAAAGAGGTAAGATACCATGGCTACTACCGCAGCAATCTTAGGCATATTTCTTAATGAACTAGAGGTTTTTAACAGTACCTCTATCTTCTCATGTTGACACGCTTCTTGCAGACTCTGTCCATCTTTATTGGTGCTTACTAAAAAGGCTATGTTATCTACATTTACCCCTAAGGCTATGAGCTTTTTAACCTGTGTCACCGCCTCTTCTATTAGCTCTTCAGACTCTAGCACTTCCACATACCCTTCAGAGGCATCTTCTCTACTTTTTTGAGGAACATAGCCCTCCATTGTGGGTTCAAACCAGCGGTTCACTTGCTCTACTACATTTTTAGAACTTCTGTAGTTGGTATCCATCTGTTCTATATTTACCCCGTAGTTCTCTGCAACCTTGTCAAAAAGCTCTTCTACTCCTCCACGAAAACGGTAGAGTGACTGCTTGGTATCTCCTACGTAAAAGAAACTCTTAAATTCACTCTGTCCATACCCTGCAAAAATCTCGTCTATAAGCGGTTGTAGTAGTAAAAACTGTAAAGTAGAGGTGTCTTGAAACTCATCAAGTAGAATGTGTTTAAACTTCGCATCTATCTTAAAGTACAAAAACTCTTTACTAATACTCTCATGCAAAAGCCTATAAGTAAAATAGCTCAAGTCATCAAAAGAGAGTATCCCTGATGATTTTGCATTAGAGATATTGGCATTTTTATAGTAGTCGTAAATGTTAAAAAGTGCATGAAGGACTATGCTTTCTCGTGTTTTAGCCCACTGTGACAGTGCCAATTTCAAATAGGTATAAAGCCCCTCTATCTCGTCATTGGCTACTTTTTTAAACCATGAGTGTTCGCCTAGTGTCTCTTTTTCAAAAAGCTTTTTACCAAACAACTCTTTTGTGTTATGTGTACTAAACTGCTTAAGACAACGTGCTGTTGCACTCGCATCGTTAAGGGCTTTTAACATCTTTAGACGTAACGCTTCACACGCTTCTTCTTGCTCTGCCAATGTAGAGAGACACTCCTCTTGCTTAGGTAAAAGAGGGTCAACCTTGTAAAAGTTTTGCATCAGATCAAACATTTTACCAAAGCGTTTGTCTTCTATGTTCATGGCTAACTTAACAAGGTTAGAGAGTAACCCCTCAGCTTGTACCTCTTCTAAAAAGTGCATCTCTAACTTCTCATGCCCCTGCTCTTTAGTTACAAAGTCAGGCTCAAGCCCCAACTCCAAAGAAGCAGAACGTAAGATAGAAGAGAAAAAGCTGTCAAGTGTCACGATGTACGAACTAGAAGAGAGAAAACGAGCCATCACCTCTGGCTGTTTAGAGAACAACTCCTCTCTACTCATACCTGTTTGAACCACTATGGCATCTAAAAACGCCTCATTCTCCCCAAGGTTACGAAGCGAATCCACCACCCTCTGACGCATCTCAGCCGCAGCCTTATTAGTAAAAGTAGCAGCCAATATAGAACTAGGCAACTCCCCCATAAAAAGCAAAGAGATGTAACGAACAGAAAGAGCAAAAGTCTTCCCACTTCCTGCTGAGGCTGAGTAGGCTAGGTAGGGTTTGAAGTTATCTAATTCATTTTTCATTTTTAAAATCCTTAGATGATTTTTGATTTTTTTCCACATCAGAAAGTAATTTTATCCATATTTCTTTTAAATATGGATTTTCTTTTTTAAAAAACAAAGTTATGTTTTTATCCTTATTTTCTTTTTTAAAATATTCAATAATTTTTTCATATGGATTATGAATTATAATTTCAAAATCTATTATAGACATAAGTATAATATTAACTTTATTTTTACTAAGCATATAATTAAGCATAGGAATATGGGTATGTATAACGATGATTCCGTAATTATTTTTGGTGCATAAATAATTAAAACATGATTCTATTTGTAATATTGCATCCTTGATTCGATTATTCATTTTTTTATCTAGTTTCAAGGCACTATCATGGAGAATTATTTCTTCATCTAAATATAATGATTTAGACTCTATAACTATACTTGAATTACCTTTTGAAAGAAAAAATTCTGCTTTCTTTTTTTCATGTCTATCTTGCATAAGCTTATTACATTCATTAAAATAACTCCCATGTGACACTTGAGTTAATTCTCTAATATAGTTTTCAAATGTATCTCCAAATTTTCTTTTAAAAGTTTCAGACCCTTTATATCTTTTATCTATTGTTTCAAAAATTCTATAAGTTAATGCTTCTTGTAAAATAGATTTTGAAGGAATAAAATAATAATTATTAGTTAAATCTAATATAGGTATATTACTTATTAATCTTTTTGATTTAATATTATTTTTTGTAATTCCTTCTGCTTTTAATTTATATTCTTTAAGTGTAATAGAAAAAGTTACAATAAACTTCTTTAAGTTTTTTTCACTAATTGTATTATCCCAAATATTTAAATATTTCATTAAAATTAAAAGGCACATAAATATTATTTTTGATATCATTTAATAAATAAAATATTGCTATTTGATTGGGGAATAACCCAAACTCTTCTTTAATCTTATTTTTTATACTGCCATATAATGTTATTAATCTTCCGCCAATAGGTGAATACATTTTTAATTGTTCATATGTCATTTTTGACATTGCATAAGGTACTGAATAATCTAAATCTTTTGAAAAATTTATTCCATTATCTACATCATAACTATTAGTATATAATTTAATGAAGATATAATAGTCATCTTCTGTCGGTAAATCATTAAAGTTTACTTTTGTATTTTTGTCATCTGATATACGAATTGATAAATCTAAAATCAATAAATGCCAGTTTGTATTTTGTAACATATTTAAATGAATTTTATCTTTTGCAAATTTATATAATTCTTCTTCAGATTTATTTTCTAATTTTTTAATAAAAACTAACCATTGATAGGTTGTAAAACTTTTCATATGATTTATAAGTTGTTTATTTCTCACACATACTCCCCTCTTCCACACATCAATGTAAACTCACACCATTTACACTTTTGTAGGTTTTCGCATTTTTCTGCTACAAAACTTTTAGTCTGTTTTAATTCTATGATGTGTTGGGCTAGGTGTTCGTTTTTCTCTTCTAAAGCGGTAATCTCTTCTCTCTCTCCATTTTCAAAAAGTTTTACAAAGGCAAAAGTTAGGTTTTGGTATTTGGGGGTGAGTAGATGGTGGTAGATGCTCATTTGTAGGTCGGTGAGTGTCTCTAGGTTTTTTGTTTTTTGTGCATCTTTAGTAGAGCCACTTTTGTAGTCAAGTACTAAAGTATCAGTTGCATTTTGGTCTATACGGTCTATGCGTCCTTTAAACTTGAGTCCTCCTATCTCTCCTTGGAACTCTTTTTCTCTCTCTACTACTCTCCAGTCATGCGAAAAATGCTCTATTTGGGATGTGACATATCCTTGGAGTTTCTCTTTCCAAAGTAGCTTTTGGTAGGCTATTTTGGCACTTTTTAGTGGGAGTAACTCCTCTAAGAGCATGTCTATGCTTTTTTGCATCTCCTCTTTACTCTTGTAACTGCTTTTCTCACGGTGAAGATGATCTAACAGTAAGTGTAGAAATGCACCTTCATTAAACTCATCTTCTTGTTTTGCTTTTATCTTTTGAATGTATCGGTAGTAGTACTTACGTTTACACTCCAAGTAGGTTTTAAGACGTGAAGCAGACCATACTATACTGTGTGCATCAAACGCATCTACTTGTGGGTCTTGTGTCTTTACAAGTTGTGATGGTTGGTTATAGAGTAGGCTTTTTTGTGCTTGTGTAGCTACTGCATCTTTTAACCCTAACTCATAGAGGAACTTTGAGGGGAGTTTGTTATCGCTGCTACTATAGAGTATCACAGATGTCTCTGCCTCTTCTAAAAGTCGTTTATAGTACTGTTTTTGTAACGCTTCTCGGTTCTGCTTTGTAGGTAGGTTTGCAAACGCTCGTACTGTAGAGTTTAAAAACTGATCTTTACTTGAACTAGCAGGTACTACCCCCTCATTAAAGTCTACGATAACCACACCCCTAAAACTAACCCCTCTAGTCTCTAGTACACCCATAACTGTAACAAGTCCACCTCTTACATCGTCTATGGTGATTTTGGAGAGGGCTTTAAGCCATAAAAAGAGCCACTCTTTTTGAGAGAGTTCTTTGTTTTCAAATATCTTTAAAAAATGCAGATACTCTTCATAGACTCTTTCACTGTATTTCTCTTTTTTCATCTTATCATCTATAGGACAATCCAATAAACCTAACGCTTCTATGGTGCTAAAAAAAGCCTCTAATTTACATGGAGATGATGGCTTTAAGCTATCAAGTATCTCTTGCTTAAATCCATACCGTTCAAGTATCTTTTTACTCTCATCGTCAAAACTTTGCCAATATCTATAGAGCATATGAAGTGACTTATAAAAATACCCATTACTGTAGTCGTACCCCATAGCAAAGTTTAAATTATGGTGGGTATCAAACAGGGTAAAATGCTCTTTAAAACTCTCATCGGGAAGAATAAGTACTATCTCCTCAGGTGGTATGCCTTGGGTAGTTATCATCTTCTCTATCTCAACAAATGCTACAGCTACCTGCTCTTCACGCTCCTCTACACTAAAGAGTTTACTCTCTATAACTTTTTCATTTTTTTCTCTACTAAGCACGCTCTTTTGACTCATAGAAAAACTTACATGGCTATGATTGGGAAGAGTGATACCTAGAGTCTCAAAACGCTCTTGCATTTTTAGGTTAAAGTTACTAGTGGTGTAGTGTAGTACAAGCTCTACTTTTTTAGAGATATTTTCTAAAAGCTCTAACTCATAATGGCTTAAATACCCTTCTAAGTGAACCTCTATACTCTCATAACTCTCTATAAAACCATCATTAAGTCTATAGCTGTTTGGGATAAAAGCTTTATCTGTTAAATTGTTTACATCCAATAGTTTCTCGTAGTTTTCTAAAAGTTGTTCTAGGATTTGTAAATGTTTTTCAAATTCCACATAAGCATCTGCTTCAGCTAAGGCTAAAAAGTCAACTCTCTCTGCTGACAACTCTTCAAAAAACTTAAAAAGGGCATCACTTTTAGTAAAAAAACGCACTAAAGAGAGGTCAAGATTTAAGTGTGTAAAAGCATTGAAATTTGCAGCTTCTTTTAAAAATAATATACGTTGAAGAGGATCTATAAGTTTTCTATTTTCTATAAGAACTGCACGATGTTCGAACTCATCCATACGCATAAGTGCAGGTAAAAAAGTATCTACCTCTTTTTGGCTTTTAACAATAGATCTAATTGCTCTTGATGTGGGATATATGTGGAGTTTATTCATGGAAGAATTATAACATAATTCTTCCATGCATTCTAAAAAGTCTACTGTGTTAACAACAGACTAAAAGATTACTGAGGGTTCAAATATGCAGGTGTCTCTAAGTAACCTATTTTCTCTCCAACCTTTACTCGAAGCTGAAGTGTATATCTACCTGCATGTACGATAGGTACATTATTTACCTGAAATTTTCCATTTATAAAAGGAATATTATCATGTAGTTGATCTTCAGCTACACTATGAGGTTGTGTTAAGAAAAAAGTTACATTTGCATCTTCTACTGGACTTCCTTCTTTACTCTCTACACTATAATAAAATGTATTATTTCCATGTGAAAGTTTTACATGTTTAACATTTTTAGTTTTACTATGGATATTATCTTTCATCTCCATCAATTCAACATTTTGAATGACAATAGTATATTTTTTATCAAATGCAATCTTTTTTTCCATAATTTCATTAATATTTTTATCTGCTACCTGGTACTTAAGCATAAAGGTATTAACCTCTTGAACAGGCATTAAAGAGACAGACTTCACAGTCCAAAAACTCAATGTTAATCCTAGAAAAAGAAAACCTAGTATCATGTGTGGCCAATATGTTTTTTCTTTATTGCTTGCCATTTTTTATCCTCATATATAGTGGTCTAAACATAAACATCCAAAAGACTAATATTCCACCAAAAATAACAATAACACGTAATATATTTACTACAATACGAGTGTCATTAGGAAGTGTTGTTGTTAACTCAATATCTTTTGAAGATGCAATTTGATCTGCCAATTCTGAAAAACCTTGAACCACACCTATATTAAATTTATCTTCTTTACTGTTTTTATCTTTTGCTGCTATTACATCTATCGTTGCATCCATAACATCACCTTTATCATAAAGTGATACTAACTCTGTTGATGAAGGAATGAGAGCAACTCTTCCTCTATTTTTAGATTTTTCAGTAATCACTGAATTGGGTGCAAATATCAACATAACATACGGCTTGCTCATGTTAACTTCATACTTCATACTATACTCTACTAAGTTAAACCCTAGTGGGAAATTTTCATTAGTAGCAACAACATATCCATTTATACCCGTTTTTGAGAATAACTCATTTGCCATATCTTCAATTAGTACTGAAGCTTCTGGTTTTAAAATGTCATCTTTGAGAATATGTGTTGCGTTTAGAAGAAGAGGAAGTAACAAAGCAAGCAAGGCGAGCCTTACTTGAACTTTGAACATAAATTATCCTATAAAAAGGTGGTTAGGTGTAAGTACCGCCCACGCTGTATAAGCAGCCATGAGAACAATAGTTAATCCTAATACTTTATCCATAACTTTAATCATTATTTATCCTTTATGAATTACTTAGCATCTTGGAATGCAAAATCTTTATTCGCTTGGCTATTTTCTTGAACATTATCTAAACTACTTGTAATAGAAGATGGATCATAAAAGTTACTAGCACTCTTTTGTTGCACACCAATACCCCATACTGTTAAAACAACAAGAATAGACAATAATAAAACTGTAGCAATAAGCATACCAGTTACACCATTAATACTAAATACGCCTCTATTTGTATTTTCTGCCATCTCTTATCCTTTCAATGTAGCGATATACGCTGCAAGTGCTTTGATTTGTACTGGAGTCATTCTATCGTTGAAAGCTGGCATTTTACCAAGTGCACCTTTTTTACCATTTTTAACTACATTCCCTACTAATGTTTCATCAAACACAGTTAAATTTGGAGCCATACCACTCATACCTTTACCATCTGCACCATGACAGCTTGCACACGCTGCAAATGCTGCAGGTTGTTCACCCTTCATACCACCAGCTACATAAATTGCAATTGCTTCAGCATCTGCACCAGTAGCCATATCTTTAGGCATAGCACCCATTGGGTAACCAAGTTGATTTGAACCTTTTGCAATTACGTCAAGTATTTGTATTTTAGACATTCTTGATGTAAAGTCATGTGCTTTACCAGAAAGCCCATCACCTGTTGAACCATGACATGGAGCACATTGTACAAGAAAGATTGACTCACCCATCTCTTTAAGTGTTGATGCGTCTGCACTATTATGCATTTCTTCAAACTTAACATTATAAGCTTTTACCTCATCGTTGTATTGACCAATTTGGCTAAATGCATTTACTGGATAACCAGAAATCATATACCAAAATGCCCAAATTACAGTTCCTAACCATGAGTATGCCCATCCACCAGGAAGTTCGTTTTTATACTCACCAATGCCATCCCACTTATCTTCACAAAGCTCACCACCTGCAGTATCACTTTTCATCTGGTTGATGTACTTAATAGATACACCTACCGTAAGTACTGCAATCGCTATAGCACCAATCATTGTGATCATATTAATAGGATCACTCAAATCAATGTTCATCGAATCAACTACATAAATTGTAGCACCGATAAGGATTGCTGCGAAGAGAAGTCCTTTTATCATTAACGCATTCATTTATCTTTCTCCTTTTTTTCACTTGGTGTGACAGAACTGGTATTGATAGGTCTGCTATCGATTTCATCATCTAAAGCAATATTACCTAACTTTTCATAGTCCTTATCACCTTTTTTCTCACTTCTATAAAGGTATATAATATACCAATATAATATCACCACTAGAAAAATGGACATAAAGAAACTAGCATAAGCTTGAAGTTCTCTAATTTCCATCTTTTCTACTTACTTTAATCTGTTAAGATAAGCAATAAGTGCAACAATTTCAGGAATTTTCCCTGCTGCAACTGCTTCTTTAACATCTTTGTTTTTCATATCTGCTGTAATAGTTTTAGCTTCTGCTAATACTACTGCTTTGTGTGCTTCCCATGCTTCTTTCGTTGCTTGGAATTCATCACCATAAGGTGTAGCAAATACATTTTTAACTGTAACCGCTTCAGCATACGCTGTTTCGATATCAGCAATATTTGTAAAGTGGTGTTTATATGCTGGCATAATAGAACCTGGAACTACATCTGTAGGCTCCCACATATGGTTTTCATGCCAATCTGTTGTACGATAATTACCAACACGGTGAAGATCTGGACCTGTTCTTTTAGAACCCCAAAGGAATGGTCTATCATACGCATACTCACCAGAAAGTGAATATTGACCATATCTATCAGTTTCTGATTTAAATGGACGAATTAATTGTGAGTGACAAGCTATACAGTTGTCTTTTTTATACACTTCTTTACCTGCAAGTTCAAGTACAGTGTAAGGCTTAAGCCCTACAACTGGTCTTGATGCTTCCGCAAAGTTAGGCAGAATCTCAATAAGACCTGCAAACGCTATAACTATAAATACTCCTACTGAAAAGAAGAATGGATTTTTTTCCAACCAATGAAACATAACCTACCTCCTTATGCCATAGGTGATCTAAACTGTGGCTCTTCTGATAATTCTCTACCAGAAGTCATAGTTTTAATCATATTGTAAGCGAACATCAAGAAACCAGTAAGGTATAGTACACCTGAAAGGGCTCTAATCGCATAGTAAGGGTGAAGTACAGTAACTGTGTCAATAAATGAATACATCAAGTTACCATATTCATCAACTGCTCTCCACATCATACCTTGTGTGATACCTGCGATCCACATAGAGGTAAAGTAAAGAACAACTGCTGTTGTCTGAAGCCAAAATTGTGCTTCAAGAAGGTTCTTAGAATAAATTTCTTTTTTAAACATTCTTGGTGCCATGTGGAAAAGTCCAGCCATAATCATAAAGACAACCCAACCAAGTACACCATCATGAACGTGTCCAGGAATCCAATCTGTAAAGTGTGCAATTGCATTTACTGATTTAATCGCTTGAATAGGACCTTCAAGAGTAGATAGCATATAGAATGTAGATGCTAGTACCATAAATTTGATTAGTGGATTTTCAGTTAATTGATTCCACTCACCCTTCATCGTAAGAAGCATGTTAATCGCTGAACCCCAAGATGGAAGAATAAGTACTACTGAGAATACTGATCCCATTGTCTGCATCCAGTCTGGAACAGTTGACCATAAAAGGTGGTGTGAACCAGCCCAAAGATAGATAAACATTAATCCCCAGAAAGAGAGAAGTGATAATTTATATGAATAAATCGCTTGTCCAGACTCTTTTGGAAGGAAATAATAAATCATTGCAACGATAGGCACAGTAAAGACAAATGCAACAGCGTTATGTCCCCACCACCATTGAACAAGTGCATCATTGGTTCCTGAGTACATAGAAACAGAATGCATAATACTGCCAAGTCCACCAGAAGCAAAATATGTTGGTACTGCCATGTTATTGAAAAGATAAAGCATAGCCACACCTAAGAAACATGCAATATAATACCACATAGAGATATATAGTGCTTTCTCTCTTCTAATACCAATAAGTGCAAACATTGCTACACCCCAAGATACCCATATAATTACAATAACTATATCTATTGGCCATTCATACTGTGCATACTCTTTACTTTGAGAATATCCTAGAAGTAAAGAAATAGTTGCTAATAAGGCTCCTACAAAATAAAGCCAAAAGTGAAATTTTCCCATGAACATAATAAATTTAGACTCTGCCATAGATACTTTAAGTACTCTTTGTGATACATAATAGAATGTAGCAAAAACTCCACTTAGAGTAAATCCATATATAACTACTGTTGTATGAACAGGTCTTAATCTTGAGAATGTACCGTACTCACCTAGTAAGTAGTTCAATTCTGGAAATGCTAGTTGGGCCGCGATAAGCGTACCGATAATCATACCTAATATACCAAACAAAATTGTTGTAAATGTGAACAATTTTGCTACAGTATAGTCGTATTCCAATGCTGCGTTTGATTGCATGCATACCCCCTTATATAAATTCTATGTCGTTTAGTAATGACAACTTATGACATTATTTGACAACATTCGTATTAATTATAGGTTTATTTTTCACACATAAAGCTTAAAAAGGGAAGAGTAAAAAGGATTTATTAACTGAATGTTAATAATAAGTGTAAAATTGTAAATAATTACTTAGTAGATGATAATTTTGCTCTCTTAAATAAGAGTCTATTACTCCTATTTAAGCTCTTATAACGCTAATTCTATGCTTTACCTTTAGCACTTTGTATAGAGTGAATATACTGATAATCCACAGTAATACTTTGTTCTTTAGGTAAGTTTTTGCTTACTCTCTCTACCATACCCTCAAAATCTGAGAAAAGGTAATTTGCCATAGATCCAGGTATAGGGTTTATCTCATTAAGAAGTACTTCACCCTCTACAACAAAAAAATCACAACGAATTATACTTCCGTTAAAGAGTGGATTGTATATCTTTTTAAAGCACTCTTGTATTTTACTTTCTATTTCAGTTGAGATATCTGCAGAAAGTACTTGAGAGTCACGTGAGAAATCCATATATTTCTTCTCAAAATCTAAAAACTCCTCTTTATGTGGCTCTTCAATTATAGAGAGTTCCCATCTGTCTGTATAGCACCCTGCTTGGTTGTACTCTTTTACCCCTTCAATAAAAGGTTCAACTATTACATCAGTATCATATTCAAATGCTACATCTAAGGCATAATCAAGTTCATCTTTAGCTCTTACTATGCTTACCCCTATACTACTTCCTAAGCGTACAGGTTTTACAATTACAGGATAATCCATACTGATTTTTCTCTCATCATTTTTAGAGAGATACTCATATGCTACAGTTTTCACACCTAAACTTTGAGCTAAAAACTTTGTATAGAGTTTATTGTAAGAGAGTGCAGAAGCTTCCATGCGTGGTGAAATAAAATCAATAGAGAAAAATTCCATGAGTGATGATATTTTCCCATCTTCTCCATCTCTACCATGTATAAGGTTTAATGCAACATCAAAACTAACTTTTTTACTTCCAAACATACTCTCTGTAAAAAAACCACCTTTTTTTAGAAAAAGTTGCTTAGATTTTTTATACTCTCCTGAAGAGAATAGTTTAGAGTTTATTTTACCTGTATCTATCAGATAAAATTCTCTTTGAGGTGTTACAAATATATAGGTAAGTGTACTTCTTTTTAAAACTTTCTTCATTGTAATTGCAGAGACAATACTTATCTCATGTTCAAAACTTGATCCACCAAATAAAATAGCTATATTCATCTTCTCTCCCTACAACATTTTTGCAAATTCACCGAAGATATATGCACTTTCATGTGGTCCAGGACTTGCTTCTGGGTGATGTTGTACTGACATACTTGGAGAGTCATTATATTTTAACCCCTCTATCGTATTATCAAAAAGATTTGTATGGGTAACAATTGCTACTTCAGTAATGTTATCTGGTACATTATAGTTGTGATTTTGTGCTGTTATCTCTACTGTATTGGTTATTGCATTCATTACGGGGTGATTTCCACCATGATGACCAAACTGTAACTTGTACGTATCATATCCATGTGCAATAGAGAGAAGTTGATGCCCTAAACAGATACCAAACAGTGGTACTTTATGAGCAATAAGTTTTTTAATCTTCTCTTGCTCATCTTTTAAGATAAGAGGATCACCTGGTCCATTGGAAAGAAATACACCATCAATCTCTTTACTATCTATTTTAGCAATAATCTCTTCAGCTGAAATAGAGTTTGGGACTACAGTAACTTCCATACCAGCATGTGTAAGTTCATTTAAGATATTTCTCTTAATACCAAAATCAAGTGCTAGTATTTTTTTACTTGTTTTAGGAGTCTCATAACTAAAAGTATCTGTACTATAGCGTGCTTCTGCATGAATATAACTCTCTTTTGTACTCACCTCTTCGATGTAGTTTACCTCTTCAATACGTGGTGAGTTCTCTAATACTTTTTTAAGTTCATCTTTACTATGAATTTCTGTAGAAGCTACCATCATCATAGCACCCTCTTCTCTTAGCATCTTTGTAATGAACCTTGTATCAATATCTGAGATACCTAGTACACCATTCTTCTTTAACAATGTATCCAAAGTCTCTTCACATCTAAAGTTAGAAGGTCTATCTTGATACGTACGAACGATTATACCTTTACAGTAAGCCCCTTTACTCTCCATATCTTGAGCATTACAACCTACATTACCTATCTCAGGCATCGTAAATGTTACAAATTGCCCTGCATACGATGGGTCTGTTACAATCTCTTGGTACCCTGTTAATGAGGTGTTAAATACTACTTCACCTACAGAAGTACCCTCTGCTCCAAAACTTTTTGCTTCAAGCATTAATCCATTTTCAAAATATAAAGATATTTTACTCATTACAACATCCCTCTTTTAGATAATTCTTCTTGGTAAAAACGTTCATATAGAAGTTCATAATCCTGTGAACCAGGAACAACCTCTTTCTCCATACCTCTAATTTTTGCATACACAATATCATCTATAGTATCATATGCATCTGCAAAAGCTTTAAATGCTTTAAAGATTACATTTTTAACTTGATTTTCATTTACATCATACTCAGCCAAATAATTTTCGTACAGTTCATCTAAAATAAGGTGTGCTAAGTCATTATAGCGGTCATCATAGTTCATAATCACCCCATGTTCTGCTGCCATTTTCTTTTTAATCATAAAAAATAGTTGTCTCTCATCTGCATGTTGAAACTCTATCTCATCATAGTTTTCATCTAAAATATTTTTTACTTTTTCATCAAGTGCATACTCTAGTGCAAGATTTTCATCTATTATTTTCTTTGCAGCTTCAACTACAGCTTCTTTACCTTTAGGCATAGTAACAAAAGGTGCATTTGCCAAATCAATACCAATCTTACTAGCTACATATCTTGTCTGTTGTGGTTTTAATCTCATGCTATGAACTCCTCAATTTTTTATTATTTAAAGCGACAAGTCGCTTAGACTCTCTGATGAAGAGAACCTAGTGTTGACGTAGCCATCTGTGGCTTTGCTCAAATATTGTTATCTAATAATAGTATCTTCACGCTCTGGACTTGTAGAGATAATTCCCATTCTTGTCCCTATCATATCTTCAAGTGCTAAGATATATGACTTTGCTGTTTCTGGTAACTTATCAAATTCTCTTACACCTTCCGTTTTATCCCATCCTGGAAAACTTTTATAGATGGGAGTTGCATCTTCTAAGTCGTAAGGAACATAGTTTATCTCTTTACCATCTACTTCATAAGCAACACATACTTTGACTTCATCAAATCCATCAAGTACATCAAGTTTCATTAAAGAGACTTGGTCAACACCATTTACACGTACTGCGTGACGCATAGCAACGGCATCAAACCAACCACATCTTCTTGGACGACCTGTTGTTGTACCAAACTCATGTCCATTTTTACGAAGTAAATCACCCTCTGCTCCAAAATCTTCACTTGGAAAAGGACCATTTCCTACTCTTGTACAGTAAGCTTTTGCGATACCAGTTACGCGTCCTATATCTTTAGGGTTAATACCTAACCCTGTACATGCACCTGCACTAACAGTTGAAGAGGAGGTTACATAAGGGTATGTACCATGGTCAATATCAAGCATTGTACCCTGTGCACCCTCTAAAAGTATCTTTTTATCATTATCCATAATCTCCCACATAAGCTGTGTTGTATCGGTAATAAATTCACCTAAAACTGCTTTGTAGCTCTCTAGCTCTGCTAAAAGTTCTGCTTCTATAGGTGCATCTACACCCATAGCATCAAAAACAGGTTTATTCATTTCAAAATAGGCTACGATTTTAGCTGTCAATTTTTCTGGGTTCAATAACTCTCCGAGTCTATGCCCAATTCTTGCAATTTTGTCACCATATGCAGGTCCAATTCCTTTACCTGTTGTACCGATGGCTTTATCACCTTTCATACGCTCTCTTGCTTGGTCTATCATAGCATGGTAAGGTAAAATGATATGTGCTTTATCTGAAAGGAAAAGTCTTCCTGATAAATTATCAAACTGCTCCATCTCTATCATAAAATCTTTAGGAGAAAGAACCACGCCATTACCTACAATATTTTTAGCACTAGCATTTAGTACACCAGAGGGGATAAGGTGTAGTGCATATTTTTTATCGCCAATTACAATAGTATGTCCTGCGTTGTGTCCACCTGCAAAACGACATACATAGTCATGTGTTTGAGCCATATGGTCAACAATCTTACCTTTTCCTTCGTCTCCCCACTGGAGACCTACAATTAAATCTGCTTTACTCATCTATTTTTCCCTCATCATTTTATTGCTGATACACTCATCTGTATAGAGTGCAAATCCTGCTGCTTCAATACCCTCTACGGTATAAATCCCACCCATTGCCAATAGTGCATTATTTTCAAACATTCTAAAGGTTAAAGAGTCATAATATCTCATTTTTGCATAAAAAAGTGGTGAGATAACCATAGAGTTATATTCTACTTTTTCTGTTGCTTCTTTTATCTTTTCAAGCTCTTCTCTTACATCAAAAGGAAATGCAGTTAAGTCATTTAAATCTTTTACAGAGTTAACTCTAACAAGTTGCTCTATCCATGGTAAGTCTGCTGAGAGTATCTGCTCTACGTGCATAGATTTTAGCACCTCTAATGAGACTCCATACTTTTCATTAAGAAGATGAGGAATACGTATATTTGCTATCTGCATAACAGGTTCTATATCCATCTCTTTTAAGAGTGTTATAGATGTTTTTACCACCTCTTCAAACTTACCATCAAGTACCTCTACACCTATCTGATATTGCTCTTTTGTTGGAAAGGTTACTGTAGGTTGGATGTAAAACCATTTTTTAGATTCTGCTGAACGTCCAAGTCTTTTAGTTACAATACGTACAACATCTGCTGTTGAGTCTGCACGTAATGTTACTTCATGATTCTCTTCATCATTCAATCTTACCAATGGCTTTTTATCATTAAATGATACATGCTGATGGTAAGAGAAAAGTGGCGTAACTATCTCTTCAAAACCCAAATTATCTAATAACTCTGCAGAGACAAATTCTATCTCTCTTTTTACTTTAGCCGATGCCCCAAAGTAGAGCTTAGACCCACTAGGGATTTCATGTTCATAAACCATTATTTCTCTTCTTTTTTTAATATTGTTTTAAAATACTCTTCATTAAAGACACGAGATGCTGTTCCATCAAAATCTCTACGTCCAAGCTTTGCTAATGCCAACTCAACTGCATTGACTACCCATACCATCTCATGAATCTCGATAAGCCCCATTTGATTAATACGGAAAATCTTTCCTTTAAGATGATCTTGTCCACCCGCTACATTCACTCCAAACTCATTTTTAAGTAAATCTCTTATCTCTTTTGCATCTTTATCATCTATTGTTGTCATAGAGCGTGCTGGAGTTGAAGGATACGAATGTAAACCTAAGGCTTCAAGTGCAAAACGTGTAGCTTTTGCACGACGTGCAGTATTACAATAGAGCAGACCCATACCACCATTTGCTTCTATCTCTTGAAGCACAGAACGTAACCCTATAATAAGCGTTGTTGCTGCAGTGTAAGCTGTAGTATTTTGTTTTTGCTTCTTAATCTCAGAAGCGAGATTTAGATAATACCCTTTTCCTGCCCCTATAGTCTCAATAGCTGCACTACTTAAACCTAAGATAGATAAACCTGGTGGTAACATTAATGCTTTTTGACTTCCCGCTATTAAACAGTCTATATATTCAACATTAATACGTTCAACACCCACAGCAGTAATACCATCAGCGATAACCATAATAGAAGGGTTTATCTCTTTAACTGCTGCTGCTATATCTTCTACAGGATGACGAAGTCCCCCTGCTGACTCAGAAATCTGAATAGCAATAGCATCAATAGAAGGGTTAGCTTTTACTGTTTCTATTACCTCTTCTACAGTAACAGGTGTATCCCAATCGTGTTTAATTTCAATATTTTCAAGTCCACTTGCTAATGCAATTTTTCCAAAACGCTCACCAAATTTTCCTGAATTTATAGAGAGTAGTGTTTTATGACAAAGATTAGTTACAGCAGCTTCCATAGCCCCTGTACCTGATGATGCAAGCATGATAACTTCATCAGTCGCCATGAGATTAAAAAGTAATTCTCTAGTCTCTTTAAAAATAGCTTCAAACTCTGGAGTTCTGTGGTGAAGTGTCGGTTCAGCCATAGCCAAACGTACAGACTCTGGTACGGGTGTAGGTCCTGGTGTAAAAAGTAACATAAATTATCCTCGCAATCGCCATCATGACGACGGCGTAACTACGAGGATTATATCTAAAAAGAGGTTAAAAGTGTGTAAATATTAGAGAAGTTACGTATTATTTAGTTTAATATATAAGTAATAATAGGTGTTAACAATACCTTACAATCTTCATGTGTAGCTAAAAATTCATTAAAAGAATCTACTTCAGATTTTAAGACTACAAAATCTCTCACATTATTGTTATAAGAGTTTAAACAGTAATTATTATTGAGATAAAGCCCTTTACTATCTTTCAATTGTGTTAAATCAACAATACCTTTAGGAATTATTCCATTTAAATGATTCAAATCTAAAGAGAGATATTCCAATTTAGTTAACGCTATAAAAGTTGCAGGAATAGTACCTGTAAGATTATTATCTGCAAAATCTAAAAATATTAAATTTTCTAAATCACCAAACTCTGTAGGGATACTTCCCTCAAACTTATTCCACTCTAAATCTATCTCTTTTAAGAGAGACAAACTTCCTATCTCTACAGGGATAGTACCTGTTAACTCATTTGCATTTAAATAAAGTATCTCTAATTGAGATAATAACCCTATTTGAGAAGGGATATTACCTACCAGTTTATTATAACTTAAATCAAATTCTACTAAATGCGTAAGGTTCTCTATCTCAGAGGGGATACTTCCTGTAAGATTATTCTCTGTTAATCCTAATCCTATAATATTATTGTCATCATCACAACTCACACCAAACCAAGAACAGGGATCAGTTGTTGTATTCCAATCAGTATTTGTACCCCAATTAGCACCATCTGTGCTATCGTAAATAGCCATTAGCCCATCTCTCTCACTCTCTGTAACTGCAAATCCTTTGGTAAAAATACAGAGTAGGAAAAACAGTGATATTAAAATTTTATTCATGCTATCTACTTAACTCTATCATTAATTTAAAATATAAGTAATCATAGGAGTTATATTAATACAACTCCCTTGAGTTGCTAAGAAATCAGGGTCATAAGAGTCAACTGCAGAATTATTTACAATAAAATCTTGAACATCACTATTAGATGAATTTAAACTACAATTTGTAGTAAGGTTAAGACTTGTATTATTCTCTAACGTTAGATTAGTAATCTCTTGAGGGATTACACCTGTAAGCATATTATTATTTAATTTTAGCTCAAGTAACTCTGATAAACTCCCAAGTTTAGAAGGAATAACACCTACAAGATTATTTTCACTAAAGTCAATATTAACTAAACTCTCTATCTCTCCAATTTCTGAAGGAATAGAACCTGTAAGTTGGTTTACCCAAAGATATAAGTATTTTAATTTTGTTAATTTTCCAAGCTCTATAGGTATACTACCTGTCAATTTATTACCATCTAATTGAATAAGAGTTAACTCTCCTAAATTTCCTAACTCTTTGGGAATTTTTCCTGTAAGATTATTATTACTTAAATTTAAGCTTTCCAACTTCTTTAAATCACCATCACCTTCTCCATCTCCGATAGAAGAGGGGATACTTCCACTAAGACTATTTTTACTCAAATTTAAAGTAACCAAATTAATAACATTTTCTATCCCCTCAGGAATAGTTCCTACAAGATTATTATCTTCTAAATCTAACTCTGTTATCTCATCTTGATCATTACATGTAACACCATACCAAGGTTCTATATCATTACAAGGACCATCATCAGTATTCCATGAGTTTGTCCAATCATCTCCATTGGTGCTATTATAAAGCGCTACCAATCCATCTTTCTCTTGCGTACTTGTTGAGGCTAACATCGCGGTAGAAGCACTCAATAACAAAAGTAATACCATTCCTAAATTTTTCATTAAAATCCTTTATATTTAAAAATTCCCTTTACCTATTCTAGCATCTTTTAAAAGTTATTTCAAGGAGGTCTCTCAGCTACGCTTAGTATAATACACAAAAAAGAGATACCTTGATACGATTTTTCCCTCCTAAACATCAAAAAATATTAAAAATTTCTATTCCTGCTGCACTCAATTCACTTATGGATATGCTACAAGTAATTACAGATCTTATTATGGTTGGAAGTATCTCTGCATTTGCAGTTGCTGCCGTAGGACTTGGATTACAGTCACTGATGTTTGTCTTTGCTGTCTTGACACTACTGCATGTAGGAACTTCGGCACTACTCTCTCGTTTTATAGGTGCGAATAGAGTAAAACGTGCTTCTGTGGGACTCTCAACCTTACTTAGATTTGCTTTTTTCCTCAGTTTACCTGTTATGTTTGCATGGTATTTTCTTGCTTCAAATATCTATATATGGTTTGGGACAGACACTCAAGTTGTAGCCTTAGGTATGAGTTATGTTCAAATGCTTACATGGATGTTACCTTTTGTTTTTATAAAGTTAGTATTTGTCTCTGCTCTCAACGCCGCAGGAGATACCAAAACACCTATGAAAGTAAAGATAGGTTCTATTATCTTCAATATCATTTTAAATTATCTTCTTATCTTTGGTCATTTGGGTTTTCCAGAACTTGGTGTACTAGGGGCTGCTATAGGTACAGTTATTGTCAATATTTTAGAATTTATGGTTTATGTAGTTTTATATTTAAAACATAAAACACCTTATCTTCCTATGTGGCACTACTCTAAACCTCTACTTTCACGAGCATTAAAAGTGGGTATTCCTGCTTCTGTTGAGCGTGCTTTAACATTTGGAAGTTTTATGCTTTTTACGATGATTATAGCCCAATACGGTACAGAAGTTTTAGCAGGATATCAGATAGGACTACGTATTGAGGGCTTAGCTTTTATGCCAGGTATTGGGTTTACCATCGCAGCTATGGCTCTTATGGGACAAGGGTTAGGTGCAAAGAAACCTCAGCAAGCAAAAGAAGATGTTTTACTTGTATTAAAATACACTGTAGGGCTTATGTTTTTTCTATCTTTTTTTATGGTATTTATGCCAGAAAAAATTGTATGGCTATTTACAAATGACCCTCAAACTATTGAACAGGCTAGTATCTACTTACGCATAGTGGGACTTTCTCAAATACCTCTTGCCTTTAACTTTGTACTCTCTGGTGCTTTACGTGGAGCAGGAGACAGTAAAAAAACACTCAAAATCAACTTAACTTCTTTATGGTTTGTACGGATTATCCCTGCATTTACACTCTCTTGGTATTTTGGAGATATTATGTGGGTCTATATTGCTATGATTTCAGATACTTTTGTAAAAGCTACATGGCTCTGGATTACCTTCAATAAAGGCGAATGGCAGAAGATAAAAGTGTAATACTATGGTATAATAACAGCTAAATTTAAAGGACTAAAAATTGAAAAATAATATTATTCTTATAGGATTTATGGGTGTTGGCAAAGGGACAACTGCCCGTGCATTTACAAAAAAATATGGTATCTATATTATAGATACTGATGACCTTATCGAGTCTAAAGAGAATAAAGAGGTCAAACAGATATTTGCAAAAAAAGGTGAAGCATATTTTCGTAAACAAGAACAACGTACTGCAAACTGGATAGAGTCCTCTATAAATGGTACATTTATCTCTTGTGGTGGAGGCTTTTATAAAGTAGATAACCTTAAAAAACTGGGTACAGTTGTTTTACTGGATGCCTCATTTGAGTGGATACATAAGCGACTAAAAACAGCAAAAAATTCTAAAGCTAAGTTAGCAAAACGCCCACTCTTTTCACAAGAAAAAGAGGCTAAAAAACTCTATAAAGAGAGAGAAAAAGCCTACAAAGCATTAGCAGACGTAATCGTAGATGTAGAGAATTTAACCCTAGAAGAGCAGATAGATTTTATAGCTAAAAAGTGTAAAGTGACAGCTAAATAGTTGTAAATCCATAAATTTTCGACTATCTATTTAAGCTCCAATAATCTAAGCCTTTATGAAGTGCTGTTAAAAGTCCAAATATTAACATGGTACTTCCCATACAATAAGGAGCTTGCTCCATAAAAGGGGTAGGTGATTGAGAGATAGTAAAAATCACATAAATCCAAAGTAATCCAGCGATAAATCCAAGTAATCTTTTAGTCCAAGTGATAAGTGTAAATATAGTTTCTGTTTTCATGTATTTATTTTATCCTAAATTCGATATAATTTCACCAATAAAAATCTTAGGGTTCCTATGCAACAGTTTGAAACGTATTTAAATGAAAACTTACCTAAAGTACCAAGCTTTCACCCTGTCTATGAAGATGCGTTAGGTGTGATGCTAACAGCGGGGGGAAAACGTTTTCGCC
Source organism: Sulfurovum sp. (assembly GCA_027068435.1). Taxonomy (GTDB): domain Bacteria; phylum Campylobacterota; class Campylobacteria; order Campylobacterales; family Sulfurovaceae; genus Sulfurovum. Next base: position 7,432 of record JAMOTA010000039.1, on the reverse strand, counting down.
CTATGTTACTGCTTAGTATTGTAAAAGCTTATGAACCTATGCTCTATACCTCCTCTTTACCTGTAGCTTTAGCGGTTGAAATGTTACATACCTATTCTCTAATACATGATGACTTACCAAGTATGGATAATGCCGATTTACGTCGTGGACACCCTACCCTACACAAACGCTATGATGAAGTTACCGCTATACTCGCAGGAGATGCACTCAACACAGATGCTTTTTTACAACTAGCACAAGCTCCACTAAGAGAAGATATCAAGATAAAACTCATAGAACTTTTAGCCCTTAACGGTGGAGGAAGAGGCATGGTTCTTGGACAAGCCATAGACTGTTACTTTGAAAACAAACCCCTAAATATAGAGCAGATAAAAGTACTTCATACCAACAAAACAGCTAAGCTCATAGCATGTTCTTTACAAATGGGTGCAGTCATCATAGGGCTTGAGAAACAGGTACAAGATGCCCTTTATAGTTTTGGGATAGATCTTGGATTACTGTTCCAGATACAAGATGACATTATAGATGAGACACAGAGTGAAGAAGAGGCGGGGAAACCCACAGGCAACGATGGAGATAAAAATAGCTTTGTCAATCTTTTAGGATTAGAAAAAACTGTAGCAGAAGCAGACAGTTTAGCAAAAGATTTACAAAGACGATTTGAAGACTTTGATGAGAAGTTACAAATAGCTTTACAACCCCTAATAACAAAATACTTAACAAGACATAAAGGATAACCACATGGTAATGACAGAGCAAAACGCTATGCGTAAGAAAATGGCAAACACTATAAGATTTTTAGCAGCAGATATGGTTCAACGTGCAAACTCAGGACACCCAGGTGCACCTATGGGTCTTGCAGATATTGCTGTAGTTCTTGGTGAAAAACTAAGCCATAATCCTAAAAATCCTAAATGGCTTAACCGTGACCGTTTAGTCTTCTCTGGTGGACATGGTTCAGCACTTATCTACTCACTTCTACACCTATGGGGATATGATTTAAGTCTTGAAGATTTAAAGAACTTTCGTCAACTAGACTCTAAAACTCCTGGACACCCAGAGTATGGACATACAGAGGGGATAGAAATTACTACTGGTCCTTTGGGACAAGGTATCGCCAATGCTGTTGGTTTTGCTATGGCAGAAGCGTACACAGCAAACCAAGTAAACTCTGAAACGTGTGAACTCATAGACCATAAAGTCTATTGTCTTTGTGGAGATGGTGATTTACAAGAGGGGATCTCATACGAAGCGTGTGCATTAGCTGGTCACCTTAAACTGAAAGATATGGTACTGATTTATGACTCTAACTGTATTACTATTGAGGGTGATACAAGTATCGCTTGGAGTGAAGATGTAGAGGCACGTTTCTTAGCACAAAACTGGGATGTAAAAAAGATTAATGGTCACTGTTATGATGATATTAACAAAGTATTAGAGGAAGTAAAAACTGCTACAAAACCTACTATTATTATCGCCAATACTATTATCGGTAAAGGTGCAGGAGAACTAGAGGGTACACACCATACACATGGAGCTCCTCTTGGAGATAAAATTATCGCTGAATCTAAAACAAAAGAGGGCTTTAACCCAGATGAGTCCTTCCAAATCCCTGAAGATGTACTATTGCGTTTTAGATGTGCTATAGAAGAGGGAGAGTTGGCTGAGAAAGAGTGGATACACAGACAAAAAGAAGCACCACTTATAGAGCAAAATGAAGCATTAGCAAGACTACTTAACCCTGACTTCTCTAACATTGAATTTCCAGATTTTTCAGATGCAGCAGAAGTAGCAACAAGAGATTCAAATGGTAAAATATTAAATGCCATTGCAAAAGCTATTCCATCATTTATCGGTGGTTCTGCTGATCTCTCTCCATCTAACAAAACAGAACTAAAAGATATGGGAGACTTCCCTAAAGGAAGAAATATCCATTTTGGTATTAGAGAGCATACTATGGCAGCAGTAACAAATGCTATGGCACTCTATGGAACTACAATTCCATTTAATGCTACATTCTTTGTATTTTCTGACTACTTAAAACCCTCTGCACGTATTGCAGCGTTAACTAAGATTCAAAACTTCTTTGTATGGACACACGATAGCATCGGTGTAGGTGAAGATGGTCCTACACATGAACCTATAGAGCAGATAAGCCAATTTAGAGCTTTACCAAACTTCTACGTATGGAGACCAGCAGACGCAACAGAAAATGTAGAAGCATGGAGAACAGCCCTTACTATACAAGCACCACACGGTTTTGTTTTAAGTCGTCAAAAACTAAAAACACTTAAACCAAAACGTGACTTTGGTGAAGTAAGTAACGGTGCATACATCGTGAAAAAACGTGATAATGCTACCATTACACTAATGGCAAGTGGTTCAGAACTTATGCCTTGTCTTCAAGCAGCATGTCACTTAGAAGTTTTAGGTGTCAATGCAAATGTTGTTTCTGTGCCATGTCTTGACCTCTTCAACGAACAAGACAAAGCCTACAAAGAGACAGTTATAGACCTAAGTACCAAAGTACTTGCTGTTGAAGCTGCTACAGCGACAGAGTACTACCGTTATGCAGATGACGTTCTAGGTATGGAAACATTTGGAGCTTCAGCACCAGCAGACTTACTCTTTGAAAAGTTTGGATTTACCATTCAAAACATCACAAAACGTGCATGTGCTTTAGTAGATGCAGAGTATAAAGTGGTAGATTTAGGGAAGTGTTAGTTGTAAGTCTAATTGGGAACTTTTCCCAATTAGCTTAATGTAGGTTCTATTTTATCGAATGTTAAATCTAAAATGGATAGCCTCATTGGTGGATAAATCCACCCTACTGCTTTACCAAATCTTTCCAAAATCAAACAAAAACTCACACTCATCTAACTCAAAATCCACACACTCATTATGAGTATCACAAACTTTAATGTATCTGCCTTCGTGTAGTTTATAGATTTTAGCTATAGATTCTGTGGGGTCTACAATAATATAGTAATCTACCCCTTCTTTTTCATAAAGAGAGTATTTGAGATTTTTATCTTTATGGGCTGTAGATTTTGAGAGGATTTCAAAGATGACTGTTGGAGCTTGTGTGATATAGGCTTCGTTTTGTGGTTCATGACAGATAATGAGGTTATCTGGTTCTACTATGGTGTGGTTGTCTATCTTCCAGTCTACAGGAAGTAGAGCTTGACATGTTTTACACTCTTGCAAAAGCTCATGCAGATGCCACGCAATTTTATTACTAATGGCTTGATGTTTTATCATGGGTGCAGGAGCCATAACATAGGGTACCCCATGTATAAGCTCCCAATCACCTTCCCAAAGGGCATAATCATCATAAGAGTAATATGGTAAATCTTCTTCTTTTACTGCACCCATAGAAACCCTCTTTTTTATTTATTATAACATAAGATGAAATTAGCTTAACATCCCTCTCACTTCATCTTCATCTATTTTATCTTTGTCATATTTTACTACTGCAATGTTTTCTGTTTCATTGACGTAAGACTCTACAATGGCGTCGTGTGCTGTGAGTGCGTGTACTTTTTCTCTGTCAAAGATGTCTAGTGGCAAGTAGACGTTTCCTCTGTTGTTTGGGCTTGGCATTGTTGCTACCCAGATGAACCATATAACAGAGATTCCCGCTACTACCATAGCAAGTGTGGCTCTGTCGTAGTGTTGCATGAGATAACCTGCTAAAAGTCCTCCAATGAAGATACCTGTGTAAGCAAAGGTATTTGCCACACCTAGAGCAGCACCTTTTTGGTGTACTTTAGCAAACTTGGCAACAAAGCTTTGTAAGAGTGGTTCAAACATGTTAAAACCTATAAAGAACAACACTACCCCTAAGATAAATACCCATGGTGTAGTAGCAAAGCCCATAGCGATGAACCCTAAGAAGATGACAGCCACAGAGATCATAAATATCTCTTTACCTTTACCGTACTTTTCACCAAAAATAGCCGCAGGAGCCATAGCGATGAAACCAAATATCATCGCAGGAAAATAGACTTTCCATAGTTCTGCTTTCTCCCAACCAAAACCACCCTCAGCTATGGACTGTGTCATTACCACGGGGATAATAAAAAATGCCATTGTCATAATGCTAGAGTGGAAAAGAAAAGTGATATACATACGTGTAAGAGCTTTGTCTTTAAAGACTTCAAAAAACTTAGACTCCTCTTCTGAGTATGAGTGTACAATATGAGGTGGTTTAGGTACAGAGGTAAAGAGTACCCCTATAGCCATCACAGATAAAATAGCTGTAAGCCAAAAGAGTTTGTCTATTCCCCAGTTACCACCCACAATAGGTGCAATAATCATCGCAGCGGCGAAGCTCATAGCGATAGTTCCACCCATGATAGCCATAGCGTGAGCACGTTGTTCCTCTTTTACGAGGTCGGCTATCATCGCAGAGACTACAGAACCGATAGCTCCAGCTCCTTGTAAAAAACGCCCGATAAGAAGCATATAGATGTTATCACTCATCGCAGCAACTACAGAACCTGCAATAAAGATAAGTAATCCAAAGAGTAAAACTTGTTTACGACCAAATTTGTCAGACATCATTCCAAATGGTACTTGAAAAGCCGCTTGGGTTAATGCGTACCCACCAACAACAAGACCAGCTAAAAATGGTGTAGCACCTGGCATGTCAAGTGCATAGATAGAGAGAACGGGAAGAACGATAAAGAGTCCAAAAAATCTTAGAGCTACGATGAGACTAAGGGGCATGATTTGTTTAATCATAGTAATACCTTTAATACGATAAAATTTGTCTTATTATAGTACTTAAAGGTTAACTACGGATGAAAATAGTTTTGGCAACAGGAAATAAAGGCAAGTTACGTGAGTTTAAACAGATGTGTACAGAGGAAGTAGTTGCTTTTTCTGAACTTCTAGGTGAATTTGAGATAGTAGAAGATGGGCATACTTTTTCTGAGAATGCACTTATTAAAGCCCGTACCATTTATGAAAAATTATGTAAGCAATACCCTCAAGAGAACTATTTGGTAATTTCAGATGATTCAGGTATCTCTCTACCTGTACTCAATGGTAGCCCTGGTATCTACTCTGCACGTTATGCGGGAGTGGGTGTTACAGATAAAGATAACCTCTATAAACTCATAGATGCAGTCAAAGAGAAAGGTTTAAAATATACACCTGCTTACTATACTGCAGCAATTGCTGTAGTTTCAAAATATGGTGAGTACGTGGTTCATGGATGGATGCATGGCAATGTCATAGATGAAGCTAGAGGAGAGAAAGGTTTTGGGTATGACCCGATGTTTATTCCTTCTGAAATGAAGTTAACATTAGGTGAATTAAATGATGAAATAAAAAGTGAGATTTCTCATCGAGGAAAGGCTTTAGCACTAGCAAAGCCTATTATTGAGATGTTACAAAAGTTTTAGAGTAACATACGCCACTTTAAATGAAAAATAAAGGTATATAATGAACAAACAACAATTTATGCAAGACTTACAAAAGATATATGATGAGCTACAATTTAGACAAGCAAAACTCAATAAGTATTATGATCTTTTAGATGAAAAAAAGGGGCATGAAGATGCTGATAAAATAGTAGATGCCTTTTTATCTTTAATAGACATACCTAGAGATAAAGACTCAGAGATGGCAGTTCTTACACGTATTATCAATCTAAGAGAAGATGCTTTAGAACAAGTGTTAGAGAAAAATGGTGCTACACAAGAAGAGATAGCGATGAAAAAAGAGTTGGCATATGGGTTTGCAAGTACCATGCACATTACCCGTCATGAAAGTTTTATTACATGGGTAAAAGAGCATAAACTACTCACTCCTTTTTACCGTTCACTTATTTTAGGTGTACATTTTGTTGGGGTAAAAATGAGTGTATGGCAGAGCCACTGGACATATCATATTATCCACTCTGTAAATCTTGAACTCTCTAAAATGTTTAATGCAGACGATGCCAAAGTATTTGAAATGCTCCAAGGTGAGTCTCTACTTGACAAAGATGAGAGTGGTTGTGTAGGAGACAGATGTTACTCTGTACTTAAAAAGGAGGATACTGGATATAAAAGTATCGCTTACGCAGAAGCTTTTCCTACAGAAGTTTCAGAAGTTACAACAGCTCTTGAGCAACTCATTGCCCTTTTAAACCAACATGAAGATGAAGTTTTTGGTCAAAAAGCAGAGTGGATACACTACTTTAAGAGTATTAAAGAAGCGTTAGCACATACCGTACCAAATGAACTTATAGGTAAATGGGCAGATGTAGACAGAGCATGGATGGCAGTTACAACTCCACTTCAAGTAGGACACCCTTTAGAGTACTACGAAGACCACTACAGAAAAGCTGTAGCGTTAGAGTGGGATTTACGTATCGTAAACCCTCAGTTACAAGAGGGTTCTGAGACAAGAGAGAACATTAAAAACTTTGCCTCTACTATGGTAAAAGCATTTGATGAGACTGCACAAAACACCCTACGTAAAAACTTAACACAAGTAGATGAGACACAACTCTACATAGGACAACCTATACTCTACTATGCAGCAGAGTTCAATGGACTTTTCTCTGCACAAGTTGTACCTAACGATGAACAGGTATCAGCAGAGTTAGGAAAGAAAATCTTTGCTTATGCAGACTTTGTGATGGCATCTAAAAAATCTAAACCTATTATGAGACTAAGTGTTGAGACGATGGGTGAAGATTTTGTAAAAAAACAAAAAGCGTTAGTAGAGAATGAGCCTAAACTATGGCAAGAGATTTATGACATCTCCACTGTAGGTCATGAATATGGACACATACTCTGGATAGACTCAGATACGGAAACCAAGATGAACGGTTCAGGGCAGTTTAAAAATATAGAAGAGTTTAAAGCAACTGCGGGTGGATTGATGGCATTTTTCCATAATGAAAGAGAAGCACTTAAAAACCATATTGTAGATGACTTAGTCTCACGTGCTGTAGGACTTATAGCATGGAGAGAGGTAGGAGAAGTGTTACCTTACTACTGTGAAGGGCTTATTCACTTAGATATTTTATTTGGTTCAGGAGTCATCACATACAGTACGCAAATAGAGATAGACTATAGTAAGTACGAAGAGATGAAAAAGCTCTATCAACATGCCTATAAAAATTTGGTTCAAAACTACTTAGAAAAAGTAGATGCATCTATATATTTAAGTCAATACACCATAAAAGAAGCAGGTGTTTACCTACCTAAAAACCAAGAGATTAAAGCTTTTGTAGAAGCGTACTATGCAAAATATAAAGAGATAGGACAACAGACGATTACGTTAGCGTAGTCGTCTGCTTATACAACGGGAGTGTAAATAATTCTGTGTCAATTAGATAAAATGTTAAACACAGAAGGATTTAAAGATGAAAATGGAAATAGACGTTACAGAGTTTGCAACACAGCTCAAAGCAGGAAAAGGTATTGGAGGG